>NZ_JAOQHY010000003.1:0-211175 GCF_025548475.1 Gaetbulibacter sp. NE
CGTGTAATAGGTATTACCTAAAGACCGTTCGAGTTCTCCTCTCTACTCTTGTTAAATTTAATAATATCAAAGTAAAGGAGACCGTTACCTTCACATATCAAAAATTAACAACACATTCAGCACTATGAGTATTACCACACCAGAACATGATGAACGTATTGCAAAAATGACTTTTGCATCGGTATATCCACATTATGTTACTAAAGTTGAGAAAAAGAATCGTACCAAAGCCGAGTTACACCAAGTTATTGAATGGTTAACAGGATTTGACGACAATAAGTTGCAACAACTTATAGACGATAAGGTAACTTTTAAAACGTTTTTTGAGCAAGCAACCATTCACCCAAATGCACACTTAATTAAGGGTGTAATATGTGGTTACAGGATAGAAGATATTACTACCACGTTAACCCAACAGACCAGATATTTAGATAAGTTGGTTGATGAGTTAGCAAAAGGTAGAAAAATGGAAAAGATACTTAGAGAAGGATAAACTTTTTATAGTTAGTATTGATGCTCTATAAAAAGACAATCCCGAAGTACTTGGGGACGTACAACGGGATTATCAATTAACTAACCAATCAAAAAAATCTATTTATACTTTTATTTTAATCTTTTTTTGTTTTTTCACCTCACCACCTTGTCTGTAGTAATAGTAATCATCAGCATCATCAAAATCACTATAATAACCATATCCAAAATTACCCGAAGTGTTGTTACTGTATACATAACCTGAATTGCTATGGTTTACTACACCAGAAGCATGAACAATTTCTCCCCAAGCGTTGTAGTTTACACGTAAACCACCAACTTGTTTTAATCTTCCATTACCTCTTTGGTAACTCATATATACAGTTCCAGCTCTTTTAATTCTGCCTTGTCTGTCATAATTTAAGTACACATTACCAATTCTTCTAATTTTACCATCACTATCATGTTGAATAAATACACCTTGATTAGATCTTGGAGTAGAATAGTGTACTCTACTAACAGTACCTGGAGCTCCATAAGTAACATTTACCGAGCTTCTACGAGTAGTTGTTGATCTGTAGTACACGTCACCTGTATGGTAAGTGCTTTCAAAATTGGTATTGAAGTCGAAACTTCCGTCAGGAAAAATCATAAACTCTACACCACGCTCTACAAACATTATTGGTTGTGCATAACGATAGCGTGTATTGTTTAAACCTTCACCTTGTGCTGTTGCTGTTGCAGATGTTAAACCTAGTAACATCGATGCTAATATGAATACAAATTTTTTCATAATAATAGGGTTTTAGATTATGCCTACTCATTTAGCTTTTCGGCTTACGCTATTTGTTATGTTAGTTTTCAATTTGCGTGCCAAAAATGTAAGTGTTTCATTGTTAATGTTTTATTGATTGTTAAGGACGTTTGTGAAAAACACTTTACATGAGCGTTCAATTTTTTTTATACTTTTATATAGCCAATCAATTATTATGGGAAAAACTCAGGTTAACTGTCCAAACTGCGAAAAGCAATTTGAAGAAGGGTTTCAATTTTGTCCGCACTGTGGGCAAAAAGCAAAAGACGACCTTACTCTTGGTGTGTTGTTTTACAACACTATTAGCAACTACTTTTCTTTTGATGCTCGTTTTTTTAAGAGCTTTATTCCCTTAATGATACAACCAGGTTATTTGGCTAGACGTTTTGTAGAAGGAAAACGCTTGTTGTATTTGCATCCAGCTCAGATGTACCTGTTTATTTCGGTAGTATTTTTCTTTTTATTCTCTTTTATAGCAAGACAAACTACGCAAAGCGTTGATGAGGCTATGAAACGCGAACTAGAACGTTCAAAAACGGTTATAGACTCTTTGAGAAATAAACCTTTAGATTCGGCTCAAATAGCTCAAATAATGCAGCCTCTTGAGGCAAATAAAGAGAAACTAGGATTAAAAGATAAAGAGTTTAAAGAGCTTGATTCTATTATAAAACAAGAAGCTACTAAAGAATCTAAAATGAATACTAATTTTAGTTTTAGCCGAAGTGAGATTGATTCTTTAATTGATGCAGGAGCAAGTGAGGATGAGATCTATAAGGCTATGGGAATGGATGACGATGATGGCTATTTTACCAGAAGACTATACGCACAAGCCTTAAAGTTTTTTAAGAATAGGAGTGGAGGTTCAATATTGCAAGCGTTTTATGATAGTATCCCAATAGCAATGTTTATACTCTTGCCAATATTTGCATTTATTTTAAAGTTGTTATACTATAGAAAAGGACGTTTTGCACATCATTTGGTGTTTAGCTTTTATTTCTTTTCGTTTTTGTTTACTGTTTTTAGCGTGCTTATGTTGTGTAATTTTATTTGGGATAATTTTCCAGGTTGGATTATGACATTGGTGATGCTATCAACTTTCTTTTACCTCTTTATAGCTGTAAAACGATTTTATGGACAAGGTTGGTTTTTAAGCTTCTTTAAAAGTAGTGTGGCAACCTTTGTGTTTTTAATGTTTGTAATACCATTTGCTGCTGGTATTATGGCACTTATGGCGTTGTTGACTTATTGAGCATTGTGTGTTTTTGCATGCCATATTGGGATGTTTAAAAAATCACTTAAGATATGTGCATCGTTGATTATGGATTTTAGATTTCCGTGATCCACTACATTTTTTCTAGAATAGTCATTTAATACTAGATTAAGCTCAAAACTTCCATAAGAACCATCATCACTAGTTATGCGTTCTCCAATGATTTGAATAGCTATAATTGATTTTAAAGGAATTTGTTTTTTTGAAGTGTTTTTATCTCTATTAAAATCAACTTTATAAGCTTTATAGTAAAGACCAAGTTGTTTATCGAAAACTCTAGGCATGTAAGACCAATACGTCAGTAAAGCTCCAACAGTGGCAAAGATAACTCCTATAAGTAGCATGAACCAACTTACAGGTTTTACTGTTGAAAAAACACCAATAATATTAAGTAGGCAAGCTATTGTAATTATAAGTCCAATACTAAGGAACAAAATAGAAAATGCAGCTCCACCTACTGAAGGTTGATAGGCATATTTTGAAGACGATTTTTTTACTAAAGAGTGTGTTTTAAAATTCGCACCTCCAGGTTTTAAAGGTGTAACAGCTATATTAACGTTTTCTGGCGTATTTGTAGAAAAATCAATAGACTCAATAGAATGAAGCTCATCCTTATTGTTGCCTATGTTTTCTGAGAGCTTCACAACTATAGTTTTTCCTTTAAGTATCTACCAGTAACCGAGTTTTTATCAGCTACAATGTCTTCGGGAGTGCCATGAGCTACAAGATGTCCACCTTGTTCGCCACCATCAGGACCTAAATCAATAATGTAATCGGCACATTTGATAAGCTCTAAATTGTGTTCAATAACAATTATAGAATGTCCTTTAGCAATTAAAGCTTGAAAAGAGGTTAGTAGTTTTTGAATATCATGAAAATGTAAACCTGTTGTAGGCTCATCAAAAATAAATAATGCATTATCACTTTTACTTCCTTTGCCTAAAAACGATGCTAATTTAATACGTTGCGCTTCACCACCAGACAAGGTTGAAGAGCTTTGACCTAAAGTAACGTAGCCTAAACCAACATCTTGAAGCGGTTGTAACTTGCCTTGAATTTTAGATTGGTTATGCTTGCTAAAAAACGCAATAGCATCATCAATAGTAAGGTTTAAAATGTCATCAATAGTCTTATCTTCAAAGGTAACTTCAAGTACTTCTTTTTTAAAGCGTTTACCATTACAAGTTTCGCAAGTAAGATGAACATCTGCCATAAACTGCATTTCTATGGTTACTTCACCTTCGCCTTTACAAGTTTCGCAACGTCCACCATCCACATTAAACGAAAAATGTTTTGCTTGGTAGTTTCTTATTTTACTCAGCTTTTGATTAGCAAATAAAGCTCTTATATCGTCATAGGCTTTAATGTAAGTCACAGGGTTTGAGCGCGAAGAACGACCAATTGGGTTTTGGTCAACAAACTCAACATGCTTTATATTGCTAAAGTTGCCTTTTATTTCAGTAAACTGTCCAGGTTTATCGCCAAAATCAGTTAGTTTTTTCTGTATGGCAGGAAACAGTATTTTTTTAACCAAAGTACTCTTTCCACTTCCAGATACTCCTGTAATAACGGTTAACATTTCCAAAGGAAACGTAACGTCAATGTTTTTTAAGTTGTTTTCGCGAGCTCCAATAACATCAATATGATATTTTGAAGTGCGCCTTTTTTTAGGAACTTCTATAGATAGATTTCCATTAAGGTATTTAGCGGTTAACGAATCTGAAGCTAAAATAGTTTCATAGCTACCAGTTGCTACAACATGTCCTCCAAAAGTACCAGCTTCAGGACCAATATCTATAATTTCATCAGCAGCTTGCATAATATCTTCGTCATGCTCAACTACAATTACTGTGTTACCTAAATCGCGTAATGCTTCTAAAACTTTAATTAGTTTTTGAGTGTCTTTAGGGTGTAAGCCAATACTAGGTTCGTCTAAAATATACATTGAGCCTACTAAACTGCTTCCTAGTGAAGTCGCTAGGTTAATACGTTGACTTTCACCACCAGACAGGGTGTTTGAACGACGGTTAAGCGTTAAATAATCTAAGCCAACATTTGATAAAAACGACAAACGATTATTGATTTCTTTCAATAGTCTGCTAGCGATTTGAGTGTCATAATCATTTAACTCTAGCTCTTTAAAAAACTGAGTGAGTTTTTTAAGAGGCATTTCAACCAAATCGGTTATTGTAGTTTGTCCAACTTTTACATAGTTAGCTTCAGGACGTAAGCGTTTTCCTTTACAAGTAATACATTTTGTTTTTCCTCTGTAACGCGAAAGCATTACTCGGTTTTGAATTTTATAAGCTTTAGCTTCAAGTTCTTCAAAAAAACTGTTTAACCCTTCGAAATACTCATTACCATCCCAAATGAGTTGTTTTTGCTCATTAGACAGTTCAAAATAAGGTTTGTGTATAGGGAAATCGAATTTATGCGAATTATTGACTAGCATATCTCTATACCAACTCATACTTTCTCCACGCCAAGCGAAAATTGCATTTTCGTAAACAGACAAACTAGTATTTGGGATGACTAAGTCTTCATCAATTCCTATAATATCTCCATAACCTTCGCATTTAGGACAAGCTCCATACGGATTATTAAAACTAAAAAGATGAACATTAGGCTCTAAAAAAGACATGCCATCCAATTCAAACTTATTATTGAAAGCATGTAGTTTTTTTGTAGAAAGCGATTCAATAATACAAGCGCCTTTTCCTTCAAAAAAAGCAGTTTCGATGGCATCAGCAAGTCGGTTGTAAAAATCCTCTTCGTGTTTAACCACAATTCTATCCACCACTAAAAAGACGTCTTTGGCTAGTTTTTTATCGATAGCATCATCAATACGCAATACATCATCACCAGATTTTATTCTAGCATACCCTTGCTGAAGTAGCACTTTAAGTTTGTCTGCCATAGTACGTCCTTCTTCCAAAATAATAGGAGCAAGGAGTAATAGTTTTTCTTTCTCTTCAAATTGTTTTACCAACTCTAGTACATCTTTTGTGGTGTGTTTTTTTACCAATTCACCAGAAATAGGAGAGTAGGTTTTACCAATTCGCGCAAAAAGAAGTTTTAAGTAGTCGTAAATTTCGGTAGTTGTACCTACGGTAGAGCGTGGATTAGTTGAGTTCACTTTTTGCTCAATAGCAATAGCAGGAGCAATACCTTTAATGAAATCTACTTTTGGTTTATTTAATCGTCCTAAAAACTGACGCGCGTAACTAGATAGGCTTTCAACGTAACGACGCTGACCTTCAGCATAAAGCGTGTCGAATGCTAAACTAGATTTACCAGAACCTGATAAACCAGTTATAACCACAAGCTTGTTTCTTGGTATAACAACATCAATATTTTTTAAATTATGAAGTTTAGCACCTTTTATGATGATATTTTGCTTTTGATTAACTTCAGAAATATTAACGCTCATATTGAAAATTATGCTTTAGAATTCGCAAAGATACTACAACTATCTCAGCCTTGAAAATGGATTTTTGTTGATTAAAATGTTAAATTTTAGTCTGTTTTTTTGGAATTTCGGAATGATTGTTGTTATATTTGAGACATAAACAGTTAAAAACCATTCGCCTATAGCATAACATTACTTTAGAAATTAACCCCAAGCTAAGAAGTAAATTCTTTGCCCTTAAAGTAATGATTATGAAACACGAACTTATCACTGACGCTGTTTTAGTAAAAAACTACATTCAAGGAGACGAAAGCGCTCTTTCGGTTTTAATCCACAGACACAAACAAAAGATTTACAGTTTTATCTATTCAAAAGTATTTGATAAAGATATTACTGAAGATATTTTCCAAGACACTTTTATTAAGGTTATTAAAACGCTTAAGCTTGGAAAATACAACGAAGAAGGTAAATTTTTACCTTGGGTTATGCGTATTGCGCATAATTTAGTTATTGATCATTTTAGAAAAAGCAACAGAATGCCAAAGTTTGACAACTCTGGTGAGTTCAGTATTTTTTCGGTATTAGGAGATTCTGCCTTAAATGCTGAAAAACAGCTTATCAAAGAACAGGTAGAATGTGATTTAAGACGACTTATTGAAGAGTTGCCAGACGACCAAAAAGACGTTTTAGTAATGCGTATGTACAAGGATATGAGCTTTAAGGAAATAAGCGATAGTACTGGTGTTAGCATCAATACAGCCTTGGGTAGAATGCGTTATGCATTGATTAATTTGAGGAAGGTAATCGAAAAAAATAATATAGTTTTAACAAATTGATATAATAAATAGAGTTTTACTGCGTTATTGAAATTGTACTAACTTAAAATTCCGATAATGGCAAAACTTTACTCTAATTATCCTCAAACAAAAAACAACCTGAACCCTAAAAAAGAAACTGTAGATTTTCTTTTAAATTACTCTAAGGCTTTAAGTGTTATACATTGTAATAAATTGAAGTTTGAAGCACTTCTTAATTAAATTTTGAAAAGTCCTGATCGGTTAGTCGTCAGGACTTTTTTGATTTATAATAGTCTTTTATTACAGATGCCCTACCAATAGTTTTGGTAATGATGTCTTTTTCTAAATTCCAACCTCTAGCTGGAGAGTATTCTCTACCATACCAAATGATTTGCAAATGAAGATCATTCCATAATTCTTCAGGAAATAATCGTTTTGCATCTTTTTCGGTTTGTACAACATTTTTACCATTACTAAAACCCCAACGATACATTAATCGATGTATGTGTGTATCTACAGGAAAAGCAGGAATACCAAACGCTTGCGATAATACAACTGCTGCAGTTTTATGTCCAACAGCAGGGAGTTTTTCTAGGTCTTCGTAGGTTTGAGGAACTTCTCCGTTGTGTTCCTCAATAAGTATTTTTGAAAGCCCATGTATACCTTTACTTTTCATAGGTGATAGTCCAACAGGCTTAATAATTTCACGAATTTCTTCAACCGTAAGTTTTATCATGTCATAAGGGTTATCAGCTTTTTCAAAAAGTAAAGGTGTAATTTGATTTACCCTAACATCTGTACTTTGTGCAGACATAAGTACAGCTATTAACAATGTATAAGGGTCTTTATGGTCTAAAGGAATAGGAATGGTTGGATAAATAGATTTTAAGGTATTTATAACAAAATCTACCTTTTCTTGCTTAGTCATTAATTGTATTTTTACATAAAATTCAAAGTTAATAAATATGACTAAATTAAAAGCAGGAGATAAAGCTCCAGATTTTACAGCAAAAGACGAACAAGGAAACACAGTATCGCTTTCAGACTATAAAGGGAAAAAGCTTGTGATTTTCTTTTATCCTAAAGCCAATACACCTACTTGTACTGTAGAAGCTTGTAATTTAAGAGATAATTACAGTGAGCTTACTGATAAAGGCTACGAAATTTTAGGTGTGAGTGCTGATACTGAAAAACGACAAACTAACTTTAAAAATAAGTTTAGTTTTCCTTATCCATTATTAGCAGACGTTGATAAAGAAGTAATTAATGCGTTTGGTGTTTGGGGACCAAAAAAGTTCATGGGACGAACATTTGATGGTATTCATAGAGCAACTTTTGTTATTAATGAAGACGGTATAATCGAAAAAGTTATAGACAAGGTTAAGGCTAAAATACACTCAGAGCAAATATTGGAATAACAATATTTTTTATAAAAAACACATAGGTTATTTAAGAAAATGTTAAAAATTAGATCAAAAAGTTTATTTTAGCTGTATAACTAACTAATACTTTAGATTATGATAAAGAACTTTTTAACAATTATTTTTTTAGTAACATGTTGTTTAGGAGCATATGCTCAAGAAGAACAACCAGAAGAAGAAACTGTAGATCCTTATGAATTTAGAGCTGCATTTAGTGTAGGAGGTACTGTAGGAGGAGACTATGCTAATGAAGTTTTCTCAACCAATGCAGCGTTTGACGTTACGTATTTGTACAATTTAACTAAGGATTTAAAAGTAGGAGGAACGCTTGGAGCAATGTATGCATTTCAAAACAACTCTAGCAACACTCTTATAAAAGAAGGTGACGGGAAGTTTGTATCGTTTGCAGGAACGTTTAGATTTCATACTGATAATGATAAGTTTCACATAGGTGGAGACGCAGGTTATGCTTATGGATTAGATGAAGGCGGTTTCTTGTATAGACTTAGGCTTGGTATGCAAGTTTCAAAATGTTCAGGTATTGTAGCTTCATACACAGAAGTTATGGATACCTACAGTTATTCTGCAGTTAATATAGGATATGAGTTTACATTTTAAGTAAAGTTTACCCTCTTAACCATAAAAAAAGCGACCATTTGGTCGCTTTTCTTTTTTATTCTTTATGAAATATTTCTTCCGATTCACATCCGAAGAGGCTTTTTTCTTTAATTAATTTAGAAACACCTTCAGGTAGCATAGTTTCCCATCCATCTTCCCCTTTGGCAATCATTTTAAGTACTTTTCTTGAAAAAATAGCTAAAGTAGAAGGGTCAAAATCGGTAATGTCTACTACTTTTCCGTTGTATTTGAAGAACTTGTAAAGTTCTTTCATTCTAGGATGTACTTTAAGATTTTCACTATTAGTTAGCGTACCATCTTCATTTTGCATTGGATATAAGTAAACTCTTAAATCTTTAAAGAACAACTTACCAAAAGCTTCTAGAATACCTCCACTTAAGTGTCTGTAGTATTTTTCATCAAAAATATCTACTAAGTTGTTGACACCCATTGATAATCCCATTCTGTTTTTAGAGTATTGAGAAAAATATTCAACAAGTTTATAATACTCCTGAAAGTTAGAGATAAGAACTGTTTGCCCTAAAGAACATAATAATTTTGCTCTATCCATGAAATCTTGCTCATCAATTTCACCTTCAGCACGAAGGTTGGATAAGGTAATTTCAAAGATGACTTGAGTTTTATCGACATCAACTTTATTTTCTTTAATGAACATGTCATAAGACTTTTGAAACATGTCCATATTTACTTTGGTTACAGGTCTAAAACTACCACGTAACGCTAGTATATTCTTTTTGTATAAAACCCTTGCTGGTAATACGTTGTTTCCGTCAGGAGCAAACATTACGGCATCAGTCATACCGTTTTTAACTAGTTGTAAGCTCATTAAACGGTTATCAATGTCTTTAAACACAGGCCCAGAGAAGTTAATCGTATCGATTTCTAACTGGTCTTTATCTAAATGGTCGTATAAGTAACGCAATAATTTTTTAGGTTCATTGTACTTATAAAACGCACCATAAATTAAATTTGTACCTAAAACCCCAAGTGTTTCTTGTTGTAAACGCGCATCAGTTTCTTTAAACCTAATATGAATAATGATGTCGTTATACTCTTGGTCTGGTTCTATTTGGTATTTAATACCTACCCAACCATGTCCTTTATAGTTTTTAGCAAAATCTATTGTAGCAACAGTATTAGCATAAGAGAAAAACAATTTATTAGGATGTTTGTCTCTAGGTAGTCTTTTTTCAATTAAGTTAACCTCATGATTTAGCATTTTTCTTAAACGCGCTTCAGTAACATAACGTTTGTCATCTTCTATACCATAAATAGCGTCGCTAAAATCCTTGTCATAAGCAGACATTGCTTTTGCAATTGTACCCGAAGCACCACCAGCTCTAAAAAACTGACGTACAGTTTCTTGTCCAGCTCCAATTTCGGCAAAAGTACCGTAGATATTTTCATTAAGGTTAATTCGAAGTGCCTTAGTTTTTAACGAAGGTACGTCATCAAATTCTCTGTCTCCCTTTAAGGTTATTTCCATCTTTTAAATCCGGGTTTTAGTATTGCACAAAGGTATTAAAATAGCATGGTAAACAAAAAAATAACATTATTTTTGTTTCAAACTTCTAGAATTGAAAATAACATTTTTGGGTACAGGCACATCGCAAGGAATTCCAGTTATAGGAAGCACACACCCAGTATGTTTAAGTGATAATCCAAAAGATAAGCGACTTAGAGTTTCTGTGTTAATTGAATGGGACAATTATGCTTACGTTATTGATTGTGGTCCTGATTTTAGACAGCAAATGCTTACTACTAATTGTAATAAAATTGATGGTATTTTATTTACTCATGAGCATGCAGATCATACAGCAGGATTGGACGATATTAGACCTTTTAATTTTAGGCAAGGTGACATACCTATTTATGCTCATAAAAGAGTTGTAAAAGCTTTGCAACAGCGATTTGCGTATGTTTTTGAAACTAAAAATAAATATCCAGGAGCTCCTGGAGTTGATATACGCGAGATTGAGAATACACCTTTTAAATTAGGAGATACTACTGTAGTACCAATAAACCTAATGCATGGTAACTTGCAGGTGTTTGGGTTTAGAGTTAATGATTTTGCTTATTTAACAGACATGAAAACCATTGCAGAAGCGGAAATGGAAAAACTAAAGCATTTAAAAGTTTTGGTTATAAATGCCTTAAGAGAAGAACCTCACCACTCACATTTAAATTTAGAGGAAGCCCTAGCATTTATTGACAAAGTAAAACCTGAAAAAGCATACCTTACTCATATTAGTCATTTATTAGGTTTTCATGATGAAGTTGAACAAAAATTGCCAAAACATGTATTTTTGGCTTATGATAATCTACAAATAACACTTTAAAATTATGAAGAGCAGAATATTTATGTACTTGTTTATTTTTTCAGTACTACTAATCATTTTTCAGTATGTAAACTCAAAGAATATACTTGATGTTTATGAAAAGGATATAAATATCTTGAAGGAAAAGGTTGATAAATACGAAGCTGAAATATCAAGTTTAACAGAAAAAAATTCTGAACTCATGCATTTTAATATCGACAACGATGATGATGCACTTACCTATTTTGAAGATAGAGGTTATGATACTGAAACCTTAATTCCGTTTATAAAAGATGAATTGTATAAGTTAAACGTTTATGAAGGTGATGACCATCCAATTGTACCTTATGCATCAATGACAGACTCTAAAATGTCAATAAACACAGTGAAAGTGCTTAATCACAAATGGATTTTAGCCGATTTTACTGATGGAAAACATTGGGGACAAATGTTCTTAACTTATGAAATTGTCGGTCAGGAAGAACTTAAGTTTAAGCTGGTAGAATATTTTTTATACAGACCTAGTTACTAGAGCTTGTCGTTTAACCAAGTTCTAAACTCATAAAAATTTTGTGGTGCAACACCATGGCCTACAGGAAATTCAGAATACTTGTGTTTAATGTTTAAAGCCTCTAAAAACTTAGGTGTTTTCCTTGCCCATTCAACAGGAATAACTTGATCTAAACTACCATGAGAGCAGTAAAAATCTAGTTTGGTGTAATCATTAGGGTTTAAGTTTTCAGGCAAAATGTCTTCACTTACATAACCGCTAAGTGCTATAATATTATTTACCTTGTTAGGGTAGGTAAGCGCAACAGCATAACTTAAAATACTCCCTTGACTAAAACCTAATAATGTAATATTGTCCTTGTTTACAGGGTAAGTATTGCAAGCCTCGTCAATAAATTGAGCAATTAAATCTCTTGATGCTGTGGCTTGTTCATTGTCGTTCCATTTGTTGTGTTCCGCATCAAAATTAATAGCATACCAAGCATTGCCAAAAGGTTGCATTGGGTATGGTGCTCTCAATGAGATGATAAACAATTCTTCAGGAAGTTCAGATGCAAATGAAAACAAATCGTTTTCGTCACTACCATAACCATGAAGCATGATTAATAGAGGTGCATTTTCTTTTATAGTAGAAGGTCTTGTAATGTGGTGTATACTTAATTCAGCCATTAGTTGTTAGTTAATTTTTCTAAACCAATCTTGAAACAATTCACCAACTACAGGAATTGGCTTTTTTTCTCCTGTAAAGGCATTGTATAAACCATATAGCCAGCAAACAAAAGTGATAATCCATAAAACCGTACCAAACCAGCTATTTATATATTTTTCTGAAACGTTAGAAACCAATAGCATTATAATGAGTCCTAACATTTGCCTTATATGGAAAAACGTAAACGGATTGCGTTTTTCTAAATTCATAATAATGGCTATAATTAAACCTATAAAGGTCATGTAGCTTACTATAGCTAAGGTTTTTCCTTCTTTTATAATATTTTCTGTCATTATTTTAAAACAAGTTGGTTGTTAGCGTAAATACCGTAAACAATTCCTTTTAAGTCATGGTTTTCAAAGCAACTGTTTTTGGAGCTTGAAGCTATATTATCTTTTGTAAACGTATAACTTTGGTTTGGGTTAAAAAGTGTGATGTTTGCTTTTTCGCCTTGTTGTATTGAGTTGGATTGCAGATCAAAACGCTCTTTTCCTTTTGTAAGTAAGTCTATAGTTTTCTTAAGTGTGAAAATAGTTTGTAAAGCACCAAAAGCACTTTCTAAACCTATTGTACCATACATTGCGTGGTCAAACTCAACTTTTTTGTGTTCAATATCAATAGGGTTGTGGTCACTAGTAACCATATCAATTGTACCATCTTTTACGCCTTCTATTAATGCATCTATATCAGATTGCGAACGTAATGGAGGTAACACTTTATAATTGGTGTTGAAATTTACCAAATCCTTATCTGTTAGTACTAGGTTGTGTATAGCTACACTACAGGTAACATTGAGTTTTTTCTGTTTTGCAGCTCGTATAAGCTCAACAGATTTTGCTGTTGAAATTGTTGGAATATGAAGTTTTCCTTCAGTATATTCTAAGATAAACAAATCTCTTGCTATTTGTAGTTCTTCAGCTAAGGAAGGGTTTCCTTTAAGTCCTAAAGACGTACTTGTGACATGTTCGTGCATGACACCAAGACCAGAAATTTTAGATTCTTGAGGAAAAGACATCACTAAACCATCAAAATTGCTAGCATATTGAAGAGCAATCTTTATAAGATTTGGGTTGCTTATGGGTTTTTGATAGTCATAAAAGGCTACAGCTCCAGCGCTTTTCATATCAAACAGTTCAGCTAAATCAACACCTTTACTTTCTTTGGTTAAAGCACCTAAAGGATGTAAGTCTACAGCATTTCCATTGGCTTTTGCTTTTAAAAACGAAACATCAGCATTAGTATCAATTACTGGATGTGTATTAGAATTTAATACAACAGATGTAAATCCTGATAATGCAGCAGTTTTTAAGCCGTTTTCAATGGTTTCGCGTTCTTCATAACCTGGTTCTCCAAAACTCACACTACTATCAAACCAACCTTTTGAAACATGAAGATTGTCTAGCTTAATTTCTTTGTAGTTTTTTGGATTGCTAATACGTTTTGAAATCTGCGAAATGACTCCTTTTTCAATTAAAATATCAACAGTTTGATTGTGAAAATCGCTTTTTGGGTCAACTATTGTCGCAGATTTTAGGAGTACGTTCATTTAAAATATTTTAAGATGAGCATTTCAATGATTAAAAAAGCTAATGCAAAAATAACAAACCATTTCCATAGCTCATTAACATTTGTAGCACTTTTTATGTCGTTAATTGCCGAAGCGACACTTTTAGTTACGTTTAAACTTTCAATGCTTTCTAAATCATGATAGTATAAATCACTTTCAGTTCTATTGTAATTAAAACTTAATTGTTTTAATACTTCATTCTTGTTCATTACAGGAATAATACCAGCTTTTTCAGGGTATTCATTGGTAATTAACTCCACTTTATTGGTAAAGGTTTGTTGTAAAGGAATACTTGCGTTGTTTTCGTTTCCTAGTTTTAATATATCGTCTTGTTGTAGCTTGGTGTTTATGTCTATTTTATTTTCCTTTCCAATAGTGTAGTATAATTGAGACAGTTTAAGACTTTGCTTCCCAATATTATATAACACAGGAACAATTAAAGGCGAATTTTTGAAGTTTGAATTGTCTTCATTTAAAGCCGCTGTAAAAGTGTATAGATTTTCGTTTTGGGTTAAAAAAGGAGTGCTGTCTTCAAAGTTTAAAACTGAAGCACCACTAGGTCCTGAAAACACATATCTTTTATTGGTTTTTGGGTATTGAAAATTGCTGATTTTTTTATCAAAAACATTAGTCAATAAAGGATGTGAAAACTGAATAGAAGTTATTTTTTTCTCCTCAGGAGTTGTAGCATTGAATGTTGAAATATTGTAATTTCTAAATAATTGATTATAAGAACTTAATTCAGAATTACCTGAAGGTATAATTAACAGTGTTCCACCATCATCAGTAAATGCTTTTAAAGCAGTTGTTAGCGAATTTGGAATGTTTTTTATCTCGTTTAAAACAATTAAATTTTGAGATGAAATGATATTGTAATCTAACTCATTTAGCTTGTATGATGTGTAGCTGAATTCATCATCAGTATATATCTTTTTTAAGAAGGTGTCATCAGCTTCATTTATGGATAATACCTTTATAGTTTCACTTTTATCTAAGTTAAAAAACAAGGTGTTGTCATAAGTTAAACCAGCATCTTCAATACTTAGTTTGCCATTAAACATTTGATTAAAAGGAAGTGTGAAAACCACAGAGACATTTTCAGTACTACTTACTGAACTTTTAGCTACTAAATTATCGTCATTGTATAACGATACAGGTAAGTTATCAATAGGATTACCAGAGTTTTTTATGGTAACGCTCAACTCAATGTTTTCAGCATTTGTTTTTGAAATATAAGCACTATCAATAGCTACATTGTAGTTGTTAACAGGTTTTAGCTGTACTAATTTTAACTGTATAGAAGAATCGGTAACTGTGTTGAATGCGTTATTGTGCTGTTGAAAATCGGAAATCAGCACCAAATTTTTAAGCGTACTTTTATCTTTAGAAAAGGCATTTTTTCCTTTTAATAATGCAGCATCATAAGTAATTTGATTTGGCGAATTTGATAGTTGAATCAATTCGTTCTTTAAAGCTTTAACCGTTGTGTTGGGTTTATAACTATTATTAGTAAAAAACGTAATCTTTTCGTTTTCGTCAATATGTTCAATAATATCTTGTATAGCACTGTTTAAAAGCGTTCCGTTACTTCCTTTGGCTTGCATGCTAAACGAATTGTCTAAGTAAATTACCGTTTCGCTTTTGGTTTTATAACTGCTAGATTTAGAAATGTAAGGTTGTGCAAATGCAATTATAGCACAAGCTAAAAGTAGTAAACGAGTAAGTAGTGTTAACCACTTTTTTAGTTGGGAACTTTTACGAGTTTGTAAAGTGATGTTTTTTAAAAACTGAACATTTGTAAATTCAACCTTTTTAAATCTACGTAGCTGAAATAAATGAACAATTATAGGAATGATAAGCAGGAGTAAGGCGTAAAGAAGTTCTGGGTGTTTAAACTGCATTCCTATTGATTAATTGTACTAGCTTTCAAATATAGAAAATGATGAGCGATTATTGCGGTTGGGTTTTGAGAAATTTAACGTTTTGTCTGGTAATTGAAATCTAGCAAAAGAAAAAATAATCAATCATTGGTTTCATTTGTTGTTGTTTAAAATAAGATGTAATCTCTTGTTGTGCTTGCTCATTGGCAACTGTAACAATACTTTGTGGTTGGTGTAACTGTTTTAAATGTACAAAGTTATGCAGTTTAATACTATAAATGCTTTTGCCTATTTTTTTAGGGTTGTCGCAAATCCAAACAAAAGGTATTTGTTTCGCTTTAAGTTGTTTGGCAATGCTTTTTCCTTTTGCACCTGCTCCCCAAACAGTAAGTGTTCTATTAGAATTGTAATCTAGCTCTAAAAAATAATGAAGTTTTAACTCTAAAAATGTGTTTTCGGCATAATGCTCGTGAGTTCGTGAGCTGCGATAACTGTAGTCTCTCCAATGATGCAATACTGTATCACAAGGAATACACTTGTAATTATGCTTGTAAAACCTAAAGGTTAAATCGTAGTCTTCAGGATATCTATTTGGGTTAAAAGCATCACAAGCAATAAAATCTTCTCTGTGAATTAACCAACAAGGTGAAGGAATGACACATTCTTTATAGATTTCAGAATAGTTACTGCCAGTTTCTGTAAGGTTATTCAGCCAAGTTTCATAACGTGCATAACCATCGCTAATTCCTACATCACTAAAATACTTAACCTTGCCAACAGCTACATGTTTTTTACCATAATCCAATAAGCTATTGAGCATGAGTTGTAATCGGTCTATATGCATAATATCGTCACTATCCATTCTAGTTACATAAGTCCCTTTACTTTCTTTAAAAGCTAGTTGTAATGCATCAATAATACCACTTCCAGAATTTGTAAATAGTTTTATTCTAGGATCTTGCTGCGAAAAAGCGTTAACAATTTCAAAGCTATTATCGGTTGAGTGATCGTCAATTATCAAGAGTTCCCAGTGTGTATAACTCTGATTAATAATAGAGTTTATGCAGTCAGGTAAAAAGGCTGCTGTGTTTTTAAAAGGCGTAAAAATACTTATCAAAGGTTTAGGCATGCTGCTAAGATAGTAATTCATCATTTTAACAAAATATTGGCTCGCAAAAATGTAACATAATCCTAAATTTGTTGACCCTTAAAAGAAAATAATAGCATGAAGAATATACTTGCCCTAATTGGGATTAGCGTTTTGTTAACTTCTTGTGGTTCTGCATCTAAGTCAGTTGATGATTTAGCAGTAAGCAACCCAATTAATACGTCTATAGACATTACAGCTGTTAATAACGATAAATTACCTGTAACTATAAATCCAGGACGTTTTACTCAAGATTCAGTAATTTATAGATTACCAAAAATAGTCCAAGGTACTTATGATATAAGTAATTTTGGGGCTTTTATTGATGATTTTGTAGCAAAAGATTACGATGGTAATGTGTTGCCTTCTAAAAAGATAGATGAAAATTCTTGGGTTATTACCAACGCACAACAACTTGACGTTATCACTTATTGGGTGAATGATAGCTATGATGTTGAAAGTGATCCTAATTATCCTAGCTTGTTTTCGCCACAAGGAACAAATATTGAGCCAGATAATTATGTCCTGAATTTGCATGGTTTTATTGGGTATTTTGATAGTTTAAAAAACGCACAATACAATTTAGATGTTACTGCACCTGCAACTTTTGAGCGTACTTCGGCATTACAAAATGTAGGAATAAAATATAGTAGCGATGGCACTAAAATAACGACAAGCTATTTTGCTCCACGATATTTTGATATTACTGATAATCCAATGATGTATGGGAAACTTGATGTAGAGGAGTTTATGGTAGGTGATATTAAAATTGTACTTAGCGTTTATTCTCCAAACAAAAAACACACTGCTGCAAGTTTAAAAGAAACGATGTTTACTATGATGGAAGCCCAAAAGAACTACTTGGGAGACATTAACAGTACAGCACGTTATGATATTTATTTATACCTATCTGATGGTTCAGATAAAGCACCTAAAGGGTTTGGAGCTCTAGAGCATCATACTTCAACAGTTGTGGTTTTACGCGAATGGGCTTCAGCAGAATATTTGGCAAAATCTATGGTTGACGTGGTGTCGCATGAGTTTTTTCATATCGTAACACCACTTTCAGTGCATTCTGAAGACGTGCATTATTTTGATTATAATGATCCAACATTTTCAAAACATTTATGGATGTACGAAGGTGTAACAGAGTTTTTTGCACAACACTTTCAAGTGTATGAAGGATTAGTAACTCCTGAGGAATACTACAGGACAATTCAAAATCAAATAACAAGATCAAAATATTATGACGACAGCATGAGTTTCACTGAAATGAGTGAGAATGTTATTGAAGAACCTTATGCTAAAAACTATACTAACGTTTATCAAAAAGGCGCTTTAATAGGGATGTGTATTGATATTTTAATGCGAGAAGAAAGTAATGGAAACAGAAGTATGTTGTCTTTAATGAAAGAACTTTCGGCTAAATATGGAGTGCATAAACCGTTTGATGATGATACTATTATTGAAGAAATTACTAAAATGACCTATCCATCAATTGGGGAATTTTTACAAACACATGTGGTTGAAGGTGTGCCAATTGACTATGGTGCGTTTTTTGAAAAAGTAGGTTTAATATATGAGTTAACACAAACAGAAACCAATTATGTACAATCAGGAATGGGCTTTGTTTTTGATGCCAATGAAGAAGACGATTACGTGTTCTTTTCTAGTAACGTATCAGAAAATACTTTTTGGGAATCGCAAGGTGTAAGAGAAAATGACATTATTACTTCGGTTAATGGAACTGAGGTTAAACTTAACAATCTTAGAATGGTTATGGGACAAATGTTTAGATGGAAAGAAGGAGACGAAATTGAAGTAAAATTGTTAAGAAATGGAGAAGAAAAAGTTATTAAAACTAAACTAACTCCAGCATTTACAAAAATTAAAACAATAGTAGAAAACTTAGAGGCTACCAAGTCTCAGGTAAAACTAAGAAATGCTTGGTTAAACCAAAGTGATACTTTGTAAGTAAACACATATAAAAATAGAAAAGCGAATTAAAATTTTTTAATTCGCTTTTTTGTTTTCTGTTGTGTCTTCAATGAACTCAGTAAACTTTTTAATAGTTTTAAAAAAGTCTTTTTTATCTCTTTCAGGATTAAGTTCTAATTGAAAACTTACCATAGTATTGATAAAATTGTAATTACAGTCTATCGGATTGAGATAACTGTCAAGGTCGTTAAAAACTAAAATGTTTGTGATTGCATTCTCAACATCAGACTTATTTTCAATAGAAACCGATTTTATATCCAATTTCTCAAAAAAAACAGTCTTTATTTGAGATTTTTTCAATCTAAAAGAGTGCTTCATTTTTTTGGTTAGTTAAATTAGGGTAATATGGAGCAAATATATAAAATTAAAAGCTTTCAAATACCCCAAGCCCAAAAAGTGCAAAATCGTATTTTACTGGGTCTTTAGGGTCTAATTCCCTTAAGTTAGTATCAAGTTCAAACAATGCTTTTGCATCATTTTGTTTACGTGTTAAAAGCCCTAATTTTCTAGCTACATTTCCTGAGTGTACGTCTAAAGGACAGGAGAGTTGACTAGGTGAAATGTTATTCCAAATCCCAAAATCTACTCCAGTATTATCATTTCTAACCATCCAACGTAAATACATGTTGATTCGTTTTGCAGCTGAATTTTTTAAAGGATCACTAACGTGTTTTTGAGTTCTTGCTAAATGTTCAATTTCAAAAAAGTGAGTTTTAAATTGGCTTATTGCTGTTTGTAGCGACTCATTTTTAGCAGTTTTGCTAAATATAGTTTCTAATCCACCATGATTATTATAAATGTGCTTTAGTGCTTTTACAAAGGTGATTAAATCGGTTCCATTAAATGTACGATGCACAAATTGTAGTAAAGGTTCTAGGTCTTTTTCTGTATGGTTCAATACAAAATCATAAGGTGAGTTATCTAGTAAGTTCATCATTTTAGATGCATTGTTGATAATGCTTTTTCGGTTTCCCCAAGCAATGGTAGCCGTTAAAAATGCTGCAATTTCAATATCTTCCTTTTTTGAATAGCGATGTGGTATTTGTATTGGGTCGCTTTCAATAAACTTAGGGTTATTATATTGTTCAACTTTACTATCTAAAAACTCTTTAAGCTCTGATTTATTAATGAATTTCACTTTTACTGTATTGGTGATAAAGTGCAAAAGTAATCATTAAAACAGTTTTGAAATGTATTTAATGTTATTCAGCAGTAATAGTTGTAGTTACTGTTGAGCGTTCAATAAGTTCTCCATTTTCTAAGGAAATACTAATTTTGAATGACGCACTAACATCTTCATTAATGGGATTAGCTAAAACGAATTGATAAAAATCGCCATAGTAGTAAGTGTCTTGATTTATGTAATCCAAAACACTATCTACCGCTTTAAGTGTTTCATTGTGGTTTAGATAGAAAAATTCATTTAATGAATTTCCTGCCTCTATATTTTGAAAAGTAGCGTCAGAAGTAATTTCAACTTGAGTTGCTTTATTTCTGACAATGTAGGTTTCATCACAACTTGTAGCATAAGCTTTGTTGGATAGTCTTGATAATTCTTTTTTTAAGTAAGTAAGCTCTGTTTCATAAGTAAGAAACAAGTTTAGCTGTAAATCTTCATATTTTATTGTGGTAATGTCAAAGTCAGCATTATCTTCAACGGTAAAGTTTATGCTTGTTAAATAAAGATTGTATTCTTCTTCACAACATGAAACGACTAAAACTTCAAGTAAACAAAAAAACAGAAAAGAAAATGTAATTTTTTTAATCATAGCAATCATTTCTCTTAAGATGCTGAATTGCTAATTTGGTTGCGTTGTAGGAGGTAGTTATTTTACAATCTTCCCATCAACCATAGTAAGTTTGCGGTCAGCCATATTAGCGAGTTCCTCGTTGTGGGTAACAATTACAAAGGTTTGACCAAACTCATCTCTAAGTTTAAAAAATAGGTTGTGAAGGTTTTCAGCACTTTCGCTATCAAGGTTTCCTGAAGGTTCATCGGCAAAGATTAATCTAGGATTATTTATCAAAGCTCTAGCTACTGCAACACGTTGTTGCTCACCACCTGAAAGTTCGTTAGGTTTATGATTGTAGCGCTCTTTAAGTCCTAAAAAATCCAATAATTCTTTAGCTCGTTTTTCGGCTTCAGCTTTAGGAGTATTTTTTATAAAAGCTGGTAGGCACACATTTTCTAAAGCTGTAAATTCAGGTAACAATTGATGAAATTGAAAGATAAACCCAATATGCTCATTTCTAAATTTAGCTAAAGCCTTATCTTTTAATTGCAATACATCAACGTCGTTAATCAATAACTGACTTTCATTGTTGCTACTGGCTTTGTCTAAAGTACCAAGTATTTGCAGTAAAGTGGTTTTTCCAGCACCAGAAGCACCAACTATAGAGACTACTTCACCTTTGGAAATTGTGATATCAACACCTTTTAAAACGTGTAAATCATTATAGTGTTTATGAATGTTTTTGGCTTTAATCATGCTATAGAAAATAATAACGTAAACATACTATTTTAAGATGTGATGCACAATTTAAGAGTTAGTTTTGTTTTTCTTCTTAAATACATTTTTTAAATCGCTGTAATTTATAAAGTACTGTAAACGTAATGAAAATGTATGTTGGATAGGTTGGTCAAAAAGTCTGTCCAAGCTTTGTCTGTAAGTCTCAGTAGCTGCAGTGTCAGAGTTAAATAATTGATTTCTGTATAACGCAGTTAGGAAACTTCCAGGAGCAAATTGCCATGAGTAATTTAAATCCAAATTCCATGTGCTGAAATTGATATTTGGGTTGTTTTCTAAATCACCAACCGTAAAGCCTGAGTCTTTTGTAAGTCTGCCATTATCTCTTAACGTGAATAATTCATCTTGATAAATAACGGTTGACCAATAGTTTCTAAACGTTAAACCTAAAGAGTGGAAGGAGTTAAAGTTATAAGTCCCAGAAATACTGTTTACCAATATTTTTCGGTCTCTTTCTCCAAAAATGATATTATCATCTGAAAGCGTTGTAAATCCTCTATCCTTGAAAATTTTATTGTAGTCAAAAGAATACACTACTAAAAATTTATCATTAAATCGTACTCTTGGGTTTAACCCAAACCAATATTCGTTAGTGTCTCTATTATCTTCAAAATAAGTTGCTCCACCAAGATTAGCATCTATAGCAAAGGTGTTGTTGTAATTTGAAGAAATCCAAACGTTTGAGTTTATTCGGTTTTCATAGATAAAATAACGTCCTTCAACACGTGGTTCAAAGTAATCAAACTGTTTACCAACTTGGAAATTTATGTTTCCACCAAAGTTGTGAAGGGTTTTAGTTACTGCGTCAAAGTTTACGCCAAAGCTGCTTCCTGTGTACTCTCCAGGATTAGCTAAACGTGTATAATTAACATAAGTACCAATAAAGTAGTTGTTAAGCTTTTTGGTAGGTTCAAAAATTCGATAGGTAAGGTCCACACCAAAGTTGTTGTAATTGTTTCTTGAGATAAATCCTAAATCGTTAATGTCGTACTTGGTGTCAGCATAACTATGGTCAAAGCTGTATCTTAATTTTCCATGTGATTTTCCTGCAAAAAAGAAAGTGCTGTAACCAGTTTGGTTTCCGTCAGCTAAGTTTAGATTACTCATTTTAGCTTCACCATAAAGATTATAAGTATTTCGTTTGTTTGAAATATCAAACAGTAAACCAGTAACATTGGCATCTCTAAAATTACCATCTCTAGTTACGTTGGTGTTAATTAAACTTACTGATGAGTTTTGATTAAATTGTTGGTCAAGTACCAAAATGTTATAGTTAGCAAGAGGTTCAACAACTTCTTCTCTTACTTCACCAGTTTCATTATCTCTAATTTTAGCTTTGGTTTTTTCGGTAATAGCATTAAAAACACCAATTCCTAATCCTTTTTTAGTTCGACCAGAAACTTTAGCAGCATTAAGTACTTTAACTGTGTTAGGACGATCAATAATTTCCTCATTTTCATTAAGTTCAACATTACCTGTTGGTCTACTACCTACACGTCTTGAGAAAAATAAATTACCTTTATTAAACAAATCAACACCTTCGGTGAAAAACTGGCGTTGTTCAGAAAAGGTTTGCTCAAAAGGTCCAAGGTTTAGTACCAAATTATCAAATCCTGCTTGACTAAAATCAGGTATTAAAGTCATGTCTAACGTAAAGTTTTCGGTAATTCCGTATTTGATGTCTAAGCCTAAGTTAAAATCAGTATCGGTTTCACCATCATAAGTGTTTAAAAGCCCTGAAGTAAAAGGGTAGAAGCTAAGCCTTACAGGAGGCTCAATATTTTCAATGCCTTTTAATTCACCATGATATAATCCTATGTTACCTTTGGTTCTGTCTATTGGATTCCACGAATATTGCGCTCTAGTAGTTCTAAAATGTCTATGGAATTGTAATCCCCAAGTTTGAACATCTTGGTTTGAAAATCGTAAATTAAAGTATGGAATTTTCATTTCAACAACCCAACCATCATCTACAATTTTCACAGCGCTTTCCCAAACAGCATTCCAACCAAAATCTTCCCCAATACTAGGTGAAGCAATAGCATCTGCTTGATTTCCTGACGGAAAAATAAAAAACTCAGTATCGTTTTGAGCGTCGTTGTTAGGGTTGAAGATAACGCCAAAAAAATCTTGTTGACCAAAATTATCTCTGCTGTTAAACTGCTTCATGATTTCCTCTGGCTTATCATAGAGATATGCACCAACATATATAGCATCGTCGTCATAAGTAATTTTCACAACCGTTTTTTGATAATCGGTTTCAGGAACACCCATTTCAGGTCTAAATTGAGTAAAGTCTTTTGCTTCATCAGCATTTTGCCAAACAGCATCATTTAATACTCCGTCAATTTTAGGAGGTGTAGTTGTTCTGGTAATAGTTAAGGTTTTTTTATCCTGAGCTTTAATTGTAGAAAAACAAAAAAGCACAGAGAGAAAGATAGTTAAGCGGAAAAACATTTTAATGATTGATGATTTAATTAATTTCTAAAAGAAAGATATTAATTAATTTAATTTGTTACAGTTAGTGATACAAATCTATTAGTTGAAACCGTTTTTTCTCTTAAATAAAAGTTAAATGAGCTTTTTGTGCTACTAGGGTTTCAATTGAATTTTACGTATTTTTATGTATCAAAAAAAAAATTGAATATGCCTTATAACAAATTTGAAGAGTATAATATTAATATCACAGACGACACTAAAAATCGCTTTAAAGACATAATTAAAGATATAGGCGAAGATGTGGAAAGAGAAGGTTTGCTCAAAACGCCTGAGCGCGCTTCAAAAGCGATGAAATTTTTAACACAAGGCTATCATCAAGATGCAGCGGAGATTCTTAAAAGTGCAATGTTTAAAGAGTCTTACAACGAAATGGTAATTGTAAAAGACATTGAACTATACTCGTTATGCGAACACCACATGTTACCATTTTTCGGGAAAGCGCATATTGCCTATATACCAAACGGACAAATTGTAGGGCTTAGCAAAATACCAAGAATTGTAGATGTTTTTGCACGACGATTACAAGTACAAGAGCGCTTAACAGAGCAAATATTAGACTGTATTAACGATACTTTAAAACCACAAGGAGTAGCTGTTGTAATTGAAGCCTCTCATATGTGTATGATGATGCGTGGTGTGCAAAAGCAAAACTCTGTAACAACAACATCAGGGTTTAGAGGTCAATTTGAAAAAATTGAAACACGAAATGAGTTTTTAAAGCTCATAAGCGAAAAATTGTCATAATACTATTTTGGTATGTTTCTTGTTATAATATAAAGTATAACAACACATTATAAATTATGAGTTTAGAAGGATTAAGCAAATACAAAAAATTAGCATTAAGTATTCTTTTTGATGCTATTGGTTTTATTACCATTATAGATATTATTTGGGCACCACTTTCAGGGGTTTTGATGGCTAAAATGTATAGTGGAAACAAAGGTAAGGTTGCTGGTGTTATATCTTTTATAGAAGAGATTATACCAGGACTAGATATTATACCAACTTTTACAATTATGTGGTTTTATACCTATGTATTTAGTAAAGAGAAAGAAACAGTTATAGAAATTAAATAAAAAAAAAGCGTTCATTTTGAACGCTTTTTTTATTACAAGTAATAGGTAAGCCCTAAGCTTATATTCCTTCCCATGTTATAAATTCCATCAGGTTTTAATCTAGACAAGTGATTAATATACTTTTTGTCAGTAATGTTTGTTGCAGAAACTGAAACCATCAAGTCATTGTTCATTAATTTAATAGTGCCACCAAGTCCAGCGCTTAACAAACTATAAGAATCAGTAGAAGTCTCAAAAGTGCTTACATTATTTTGAGCAAATGTTGAGCGTAACTTCACAAAGGCAAATCCATGTTTCAACCAGTTTGTGTCATACTCAATGCGTATGGTGTTATTAAGGTTGTTTGCAGGAATTAAAGGAAGATAATCACCATTGTCTTGTTTCCCTGTTACAGTTTCAAAACTACTCTCAAAGTGTAACCAGTCTAATGGATGTGGATGTAAGTGAAGCCCAAATTCACCTCCATATAGTTTAGCGTCATCTTGTACGTAGTTAAATACAGGAGTTTCATCAATTATAGTTCCATCAGGAGTTAAAAATATATAATTACTAATGCTATTATAAAAACCGTTAGCAAATATCTCAAAATGTTCACTTTTATACTCTAGATTAACATCTGCTTGAAAGTTTTGCTCGTTATCTAAATTAATATTTCCAACTTCATATCTATTTGAGCCATGATGTACACCATCTGAAGTTAATTCAGCTAAATTAGGCGCTCTGAATCCTGTTGCTAAGTTAACTCTGGCAGTTACATTGGTTGCTATGTTGGTTTTAACACCTATAGCTCCATTGAAACTATTAAAACTTTTTGATTCAACAGCATCTATACTTATATCTCTGTTGTCAAATCTAGCACCTAGTTGTATATCGGCTTTTTCAAAATGAATATGTGATGTTGCTAAAACACCAATATCATTTGTAGTTGCATCAGGTATGAGCACTTCTTCACCATAATTAGCATTGGTTTGATGCATACCTTGTACACCAACTATAGTTTCAAATTTACCATATTTAGGTAAGTGGTACTTTACATCATAATTAAAGGTTTTTAGTTTCATACGTAAAGCAGGATGGGTAAGTTCATGCTCATCATGATCTTCGTGTTCATCTTCATGGTCGTGATCCTCATCCTCATGGTCTTCTTCGTGTTCATCTTCGTCATGATGATGTTCGTCTTCAAATTCTTGTCTGTCATTATAGATATACCCCAAATTAAATTCAAGATTAGAATTATTAAAAAACACTGTAGATTTTGAACTAAGAACATGATTGGTAATATCCTGATAAGGAAGCAATGGTGTTTTGTTGGTTGATTGATGACCAACTTCTTCAGGAATACCAATTTTAGCATGATTGACATTGTATCTAAAATCTGTTTTGAATTTAGTAGATTGATAACCTAAACCTGCTTTAAAATCTTGTTCTCTAAAACGTGTATTGGTAACTCTATATTCATTTGTTTCATAATCGGAATGTTCGGTAAGACTTCCTCTGAACAAAAATTTAAACTTATCTCCAGATGCTTTGTATCCAGCGTTTGTGTTGTAGCCTTTTGTATTGCTATAGTAATTGGCTCTAATATCAGCTTTTGATGAGTTTTGATTTGCAAACTTTTCAGGGTTTAAATATAAAACTCCACCAAGAGCATCACTACCATAGAGTAGTGATGCAGGACCTTTAATAACCTCGACACTTTCAATTCCAGCATCGTTGAGACCTAAACCGTGTTCGCTACCAAATTGCTGATTTTCTAATCTAACACCTTGAGTGTAAACCAAAACTCTATTAGAGCTAAGACCTCTAATAACAGGTTTTCCAATTCCTAAACCTGTAGTTACACTTTCAACACCAGGAATATCTGTAATTCCTTCGGCAAGGGTTACTGCTCCTTTACTCTTTAAAGCAGACACATTTTGGTGTTCCACTTTCATTACATTTTCACTTTGAAGTTTATGAAATGGTGTTGATACTATAACTTCTTCCATTTCGATAACAGAAGGGGTTAATGCTACAATAATAGTGTTAATTGGAAATGTAATAGATTGTGACCAAGTTTCATAACCTATATAGGAAACCACTATTTTAAAAGTGCCTTCTGGCATGTTCTGTAAGGTAAACTTTCCATTTTCATCGGTTGTTACTCCCTTTTCTAACTGCGGAAAGTATATGTTGGCATAAACAATAGCTTCTTGAGAGTTAACGTCAGTTACAGTTCCTTGTGTTTTATTTTGTGCATATATTGATGATACTGCAAGTAAAAGCAGTACATTAAAAATTGTTTTCATTTAAAATTTTTTATAGTTAATGTTATTGTCAAAATAGTTTTTTGACAAAATTGAAGTCGTGTATGTTAACTATAAAAAGGAGGACCTCTTAAAGAAAAATGTAAGCGTTGATAATCGCTTAAAAAGAAGTATTGAGATACTATTATTTCATGGTTGTCTTTTATTTCAGGAATTTCGAAATTAAACTCAGGAAGGGTGTAGGAATTGTTAAGCTTATATTTATAAAAACTACAATCTACATCTAGTGTATGAAGGTGAGTTTCGCTTTCTCCATGACAAACTTCATGCTTATGATGATTGAATACGTGTGCAAATTTTTCAGCTTCAGGTGCAAACAACCCAAGCACTAATAAAAGTGCTGATAATTTTATAAAAATATGTCGTTTTGTTTGCTGCATCAATCAATAAACCGTTTTAAACCAAACCTACGAAGCATCTTTTTTTCAAATTCCCAAAAGAAATTGAACTGACCAAAGAGCCATCCAAAAAACACCAAAAGCAGCTGGTAAAAAATGAGCCCAATGATAATAAATAAAACCCAATAAACTATAGGGTTTAAGTTTTCTTTAGTAATTCCAAGCAATGAAAAAATAGGCTTACCTATATATGCTGAAGTTGATCCAGTTATAGCAAATACAATAAAAACCCTAATCATTTCCCACTTGTATTGTAATATCCATTTCTTTTCCAGTTTTTTAAAAAGAAATAAAAAGAACTTAAGCAATACATAAAAAATAGGGATGCTTACCAAAACAATCAGCCAAACGTTATCCACAAACAATGAAGAAAGTTTATAGGAGGAGTAGAGTAGAGCAACAATTCCTATAATTGGAAAGAGTAGTTGCCAATTATGTTGTATTTCCCAGTTTTCTTTAAATTTTTTCATAGCAATTTTTGCTATGCAAATATAGTTTAAATTCTAGGAACAAAGCCTGCTAATTTTTGCTTGTAAGTGAGTTGGAAGTAGATAAAGTAGTTGTACAGTTTATAATTTACCTCATAGCCATAATCAATTCCATTTTGATAGTCAATTTGCATAGCGTAAAGATCTGGATTGAATTGTTGAGGCTGCATAACACGTTGGTTCCAAGCTATAACGTATTGTAAGTTTCTGTTTTCTAAAAAATCTTGAGAATAGTAGCCTTCAGGTCTTGCAACACTTTGTAACCAAGTATTAAAACCTGGTTCAATAATAATGATTTCATACTCTAGTTCATCATTAGTTATTCTAACTGTGTCTTCTTCTGAAATTGTTTTAGGAGTAGAATTTTCAGTAACAGTTTTTGTGCTATTGCAACTAAAGACAAAAAGGGCTAACAGTATTGTGTAAACAAAGGCTTTCATAGCTTAACGTTTCTGTTAAAGGTACAAAAATTATGCCTTAAATTATTGGTTTTTAACTCATTTAACACTACAGAAAAAGCCAAACATTTCGTTTGGCTTTTAGTATTTATGATTTAGAAAAATTTATTTGTTTCCAAATAAGCCTCCTAGAAGTCCTCCTAATCCACTTTTCTTTTTGTTTCCTCCAAGAACCATTCCTGCAACATCATCAATTACACTTCCGTCGCCATCAGCATCAAGTATCGATTCTAAAAAGCTTTGTTCTTGTTGTGGAGAGTTTCCTTTAATTAAACCACCTAAAAGTCCTTCAAGTCCAGATTGACTAGATACATTGCTTTGTCTACTTTCTTTACCTAAAACACCCATTAAAATAGGAGCAGCTACTTTAAGTATTTGTGCTACAGAAGCAGCATCCATACCAGACTTAGCACCTAAGGTATTAGTTACATTTTGTTGTTTGTTACCAAGAACATGTCCTAAAATTTTGCTTCCATCGTCTAGCACACTAGAGTCAACACCACCACTAAATAATCCACCAAGATTATCTAAGATACTTCCATCGTGTTTAGAGTTGTTTAATGCGCCTAATAACCCTTCAGCTCCTTGAGGAGTAGAAGCATTTCGTTTCATAGCTTGCATTAAAACAGGCAAAGCCATTGTTAATACACTGCTTGTTTTGTCTTCTGGTTGATTGGTTTGCCCAGAAACTCCACTAATGATAGTTTTTCCTAGGTCGCTGTTTAATAAGTCTAGTATACCTGACATGATTTTTAATTGTTATTTGGTTAATAAAATGACTATACAATTTACAAAAAAAGTCCTAATTGTATTAATTAGGACTCACTTTTAATGATTTGGTCACATTATTATTTTAGCAACTCTATAATTTGAGTGGCTAGTTCGGTTCCAATTCTATCTTGTGCTTCGTTTGTTGCAGCTCCTGTGTGAGGTGTAAGCGATAACGAAGGATTCATTAATAATTGAATTTCTGGTTTAGGTTCTTTTTCAAAAACATCTAACGCAGCACTTGCAACTTTACCTGATGTAATGGCTTCTACCAAGGCAACTTCATTAATGACACCACCACGAGCAGCATTAGCTATAATTACACCATCTTTCATAGTGTCAAACTCAGCTTTGTCAATAACGTAGTCTTTTTGAGCAGGTACATGAAGTGTAATAAAATCTGATTGTTTTAAAACGTCTTCTTTTGAAATGGTTTTTATTTCAAAACTTAATTTTTGACCGTCAAAAAACTCTAACTCTAAATCGGTTTTTTCAATAAAAGGGTCAAATGCAAGTACTTTCATACCAAGTCCTAAAGCTACTTTTGCTGTAGCTTGACCAATTCGCCCAAAACCAATTACACCTATTGTTTTTCCTTTTAATTCAGTTCCTTTAGAATAGTTTTTCTTAAGACCTTTAAAATTACTATCACCTTCTAAAGGCATATCTCTATTAGATTGATGTAAAAATCTTGAAAGACCTAATAGGTGAGCAAAAACAAGTTCAGCAACCGAATGTGAAGAAGCTGCTGGTGTGTTTATAACGTGAATGCCTTTGCTGCGAGCATAGTCAACATCAATATTATCCATACCAACACCACCACGACCAATGATTTTTAAATTTGGACAATTGTCGATAATGTCTTTTCTAACTTTAGTTGCACTACGCACTAAAAGTACATCTATTTGATTGTCGTTTAAATAATTTGCCAATTGCTCTTGAGCAACTGTTGTAGTGTTTACTTCAAAACCTGCATTTTCTAAAGCATCAATACCACTTTGAGAAACACCATCGTTTGCTAATACTTTCATTATTTAAGTTAAAAGTTAAAAGTTATTGGCTAAAAGCTATGAAACAATTAGCTTAAACTTTTAGGGTTAATTATTTTTTAAAATTTGAGTAAAACCAACTGCATACTGCAACTGGTTTACTGACTTTTGAATTATGCTTTTCGTTCTAATTCGCTCATAACTTCAACAAGTACAGCAACACTTTCTAATGGAAGTGCATTATACATTGAAGCTCTGTAGCCACCAACACTTCTATGGCCATTTAAACCATTAATTCCTGCATCTTTTACCATAGTATCAAATGTTTCTTTAAGGTCTTCGTTTTCAAGAGTAAATGTAGCATTCATGTTTGAACGGTCTGCTTTTGTAGCGAATCCTTTAAAGAGTGGGTTTAGGTCAATTTCAGAATAAATTAACTGTGCTTTTTTCTCGTTTTCTTTTTCAATAGCTTCAATACCTCCTAGGTTTTTTAACCATTCTAGAGTAAGCATTGATGTGTATACTGCAAAAACAGGAGGTGTATTAAACATGCTGCTTTTATCAATATGCACTTTATAATCCATCATTGAAGGGATTTTACGAGATACTTTTCCTAGTACATCTTCTTTAACAACAACTAGAGTAGTACCTGCTGGACCCATATTTTTTTGAGCTCCTGCATATATAATGTCAAACTTTGAAAAATCTAGTTGACGAGAAAAAATATCACTACTCATGTCACACACCATAGGTATTGGACTATCAGGAAATTCTTTTATCTGTGTTCCAAAAATGGTGTTGTTTGATGTACAGTGAAAATAATCGTAATCAGTTGGGATATCATATCCTTTCGGGATATAGTTATAGTTAGCATCTTTAGAAGACGCTACTTCGTAAATATCGTCATAAATTTGAGCTTCTTTAATGGCTTTAGCACTCCAAGTACCTGTATTAAGGTAACCAGCTCTTTTTTCTAACATATTAAGCGCAACCATTAAAAACTGAGTACTTGCTCCACCTTGAAGAAATAATGCTTTGTAGCCTTTACCTTCTAGACCTAAAAGTTCAAGAGCTAATGCTCTGGCGTTTTCCATAACGTCTACAAACGCTTTACTACGATGGGATATTTCTATTAGCGATAAACCGTTGTCGTAATCTAAAACTGCTTGAGCAGATTTTTCAATAACTTCTCTTGGTAATACGCAAGGTCCTGCGCTAAAATTGTGTCTTTTCATTCTTGTAAATGTTTAAATGTAGTCTTGACAAAGGTGATAAATTCTATTAAAAAACTCGTTAAATAATCTATAATTTATCAACTATATTTTTAACAAAAATTCAATGGTATCTACATTATCTGCATAATCCCAAAGATTTGGTTTTTGAGTGTTGCCAAAAGCAATTTCAGATTCAAAAATACCATCAGAAACAATACATTGAATTTTGTCAGAATCTTTAGTTAGCATTTCTTTAAGTGCGTCAATACTATCATAATATTCATAAAATACAGTTGCTATTGGCGAAGCGTAGCTTTTATCTTCTTTAATCATTAAAAACCCGTTCTCAAGCATATCAAATTCGCTCATTAAATACACTGCTTTGTTGTAGTCGTAATTGTTAGCGTATTTAGCTTGATTGATAATAGGATTCCATTTATACATTGCCTTAAAGAACTTGTCAAAATCATAACCTTTTGGTACAAATAACTTAGAAACACTCCTACAACCCAAGCCATAGTATCTAAAAATATCTTCAGATAAACTATCTAGTTGTTCTTCAGTTTCATTTCCTGTGAGTATAGCAACCGAATTTCTGTTTTTTCTAATTATAGAAGGTTTGTCTTTAAAGTAATATTCAAAATAGCGTGCAGTATTATCACTTCCTGTAGCTATTACAGCGTCAAAATTGTTTAGTTTTTCTTCTGTAAAACTAATTTTACCTTTAAAATCAGGTTCAACATACTCTATATATTTGGCTAAAAAAGGAAGCAAGCTCTTATCGTTTGATGATTGCTTAACCAACACATCATGACCAGACATTAAGACAGATAAAAAATCATGAAAGCCAACTAAAGGAATATTTCCTGCCATTATAATGGCTATTTTTTTAGGATTTACTGTGTTAAAGTTATAGTTCTTAACCCATTCTTTAATGTTTTCTATTTCAAGTGATTTACTCCAGCCTTCTAAAGCAAATAAAACATTACTTTCAGTAAACCAACCATTTTGCTCTTCGGAAATTTTAATTTGATGTTTAAAGCCATCAAAAAATAATTCGTTGTGAGGAATAGTGTCTTTTTTTGAGTAACCTTCTGTAGTAAATTGACTTAAAAACTCGCCTAATTTTACGAATGCATTAATTCTTTGTTCTAAATTCATTCTTAGTTTGGTTATGAATTGTTTTGGCTTTATTTTTGTTGTGCAAAGTTAGAAAAATGAAAGTGAACCTGAGTTTTATTTTATGGATTAAATAAAATTCAAAAAACCAAGAACAACCTATGGCAATAATTATAACAGACGAATGCATAAACTGTGGTGCTTGCGAACCAGAATGCCCAAATACAGCAATTTATGAAGGTGCTGACGATTGGAGATATAATGATGGAACTAGTTTATCTGGTTCGGTAGTGTTACCAAACGGAAAGCAAGTAGATGCTGATGAGGCGCAAGAACCTATTAGTGATGAAATTTATTATATCGTTCCAGATAAATGTACTGAGTGTAAAGGGTTTCATGAAGAGCCACAATGCGCAGCAGTATGTCCTGTGGATTGCTGTGTGCCTGATGACGACCATGTTGAAACAGATGAAGAGTTGTTAGGAAAACAAGCATTTATGCATCCTGAGGATTAAAAAAACATTTTTAGTATTAAAATTTAAAAAACCTCAAGTTTAACTTGGGGTTTTTTGTTAGCTATATCTTATTTTAGTAAAAAAAATATAATGCGTTATATAAGTGTAATTTGTGTTTTGGTTCTTTTTTTGTTTTCGTGTAATGAAACAAAAAATAATGTAGATGATTTGCCACAGTCGGTAAATTGGAACGAAAGAAAAGCAACAACGGTAAATGATTCATTATTAAAAAATAGTGGAAGTACTTACTTATCAGTCTACTCGCAGATTTATAGTTTAACCGAACATAGAACACATAATCTTACAGCTACAATAAGTATGCGAAATGTGAGTAGAATAGATACTATTTATCTTAAAGCGGCAGATTTGTATGATACTCATGGTGATTTGGTAAAAAAACACATTGATTTTCCTGTGTTTTTAAAACCGTTGGAGACATTGGAGATTGTAATAAAAGAATCTGATAGAAGTGGAGGTACAGGAGGTAATTTTGTTTTTGATTGGGTAACGCCAAACAATGCTACTGAACCCTTATTTGAAGCTATAATGATTTCTACTATGGGACAACAAGGCTTGTCGTTTAGCACACAAGGTAAGCGGATTAAATAAAAAAGATTGAAAGCTTTGTTAAGCGAATAAAGTTACTACAATACCTTTTCAAAAGACAGAAAACGAATACTTAACTTAATAGATTTTAACGACTTTAAATCCTTAGTTTAGGCTTAGTATTTAGTAGTAATTATTTTGTTGTTGATTATAACTAAATGTCTACCTTTGCACACGCTAAACCAAACACTTGGTTTTTATACATTAAATTTAATTGCCAAATAAATTATGAAAGCAGGAATTGTAGGATTGCCAAACGTAGGTAAATCAACGTTGTTCAATTGTTTGTCTAATGCTAAAGCGCAAAGTGCAAACTTTCCGTTTTGTACTATCGAGCCTAACGTAGGAGTGGTAAATGTACCAGACCCAAGACTCGAAAAACTTGAAGAATTAGTAAAACCTGAGCGTGTTATTCCTGCAACTGTTGAGATTGTTGATATTGCTGGTTTAGTTAAAGGAGCAAGTAAAGGAGAAGGTTTAGGAAATCAATTTTTAGCAAACATTAGAGAAACTGATGCAATTCTACATGTGTTACGTTGCTTTGATAATGATAATATTGTACATGTTGATGGAAATGTAAATCCTATAAGAGATAAGGAAACCATTGATATGGAACTTCAGCTTAAAGATTTAGAAACTGTTGAAAAGAAGCTTGACAAAGTTAAGCGTGCTGCAAAAACAGGAAACAAAGAAGCACAAAAAGAAGAAGAAGTTTTAAGTAAGATAAAAGCAGGCTTAGAGTCTGGAGTTTCTGTGAGAGCTGTTGAAGTTTCTGAAGATGATTATTTAGAATTCGTTAAGCCACTACAATTTATAACAGATAAACCAGTAATGTATGTTTGTAATGTTGATGAAGGTTCTGCTGTTTCAGGTAATGCTTATGTTGAACAAGTAAGAGAAGCTGTAAAAGATGAAAATGCCGAAGTATTGGTGTTAGCTGTAGGTACTGAGGCAGATATAAATGAATTAGATGATTATGAAGAACGCCAAATGTTTTTACAAGACATAGGTCTAGAAGAACCTGGTTCATCAAAATTAATTAGAGCTGCTTATAAGCTATTGAGTCTTCAAACATATTTTACTGCTGGTGTTAAAGAGGTTAGAGCATGGACAGTAAATATTGGAGCAACTGCACCACAAGCTGCAGGAGTAATTCATACCGATTTTGAAAAAGGTTTCATTCGTGCTGAAGTAATTGCTTACAGTGATTACACAAGCTATGGTAGCGAAGCAAAAGTTAAAGAAGCAGGAAAGATGCGAGTTGAAGGTAAAAACTACATTGTAAAAGATGGCGATGTTATGCATTTCCTATTTAATGTATAATGTTACTTTTTTATGTGACTTTGTTAATATGTTGTGTCTAAACTTTAAAAGCAAAGACTAAGTCTTGTGATGTAATAAGTTAGCTCAACATATGCCCTCTGTAAAAACAGAAACTTTAATCAATGCGAATATAAAATTGTGCTTTGATTTAGCTCGAGATGTAGCTATTCATGAACAATCCCTAGACAGAGCCTCATTAAGAGCTGTATCTGGTAAAACTTCTGGAATATTAGAATTAGGTGAATGGGTGAGTTGGGAAGAAGAGCACTTTGGGTTTCTTCAACATTTAACATTGAAAATTTCAGAACTTGAAAAACCTAATTATTTTGTAGAAGAAATGGTTGAAGGTATTTTTGAGTCCTTTCGTAATGAATTTCACTTTAAAGCTTACGGAGAAAAAACGTTACTTGTAAATGTTCTTAGTTTTGAATTGCCTTATGGATTTTTAGGAAAAATGACTAAGAAGGTAATTATGAGAAATTATGCCAAAAGTTTACTTAAAAGTAGGGTTGAATATTTAAAATCAGCTATTGAAGATTCAGCTAAAAAATAGATTTGCTCCTCATTAGCAAATTTTTAACCTCTTAGCCTACGTTATCAACGACATAGGCTTTTTTATTGTTAATTACTTTATGGGTTGTATATTTCATTTTTTAAAGTGATATATTATATTAGCATCCTATCACTAAATTCACTCAATTCTATGTCAGAACAAACCAATTATACCGAAGATAATATACGCTCACTCGACTGGAAAGAACATATTAGAATGCGTCCAGGAATGTATATTGGTAAACTTGGTGATGGCTCATCTCCAGACGATGGTATTTACATTCTTTTAAAAGAAGTATTAGATAACTCCATTGACGAGTATGTCATGGGAGCAGGAAAAACCATTGAAATTTCCATACAAGGAAACAAGGTTATAGTTCGCGATTACGGACGTGGTATTCCGCTTGGTAAAGTTGTAGATGTTGTGTCTAAAATGAATACAGGTGGTAAGTACGATTCTAGAGCGTTTAAAAAATCGGTAGGACTTAATGGTGTTGGTACAAAAGCTGTAAACGCATTATCAAACTATTTTAGAGTAGAATCTACACGTGACGGAAAATCAGCTTCAGCTGAGTTTGAACAAGGAAATCTTACAAACCAAGAAACTTTAGACGATACATCAAGACGAAAAGGAACCAAAGTATCTTTTATTCCTGACGAAACTATATTTAAAAACTATAAGTATAGAAATGAGTATGTAGAAAAAATGCTCAAAAACTATGTGTACTTAAATCCTGGATTAACCATTGTGTTTAATGGAGAAAAGTATTATAGTGAAAATGGTCTTAAAGATTTACTGTCTGAAAACATTAGTGAGACTGATGTGCTATATCCAATAGTGCATCTAAAAGGAGATGATATTGAAATAGCTTTAACTCACAGTAAAACGCAGTACAGCGAGCAATATCATTCTTTTGTTAACGGACAAAATACCACTCAAGGAGGTACGCACTTAGCAGCTTTTAGAGAAGCGCTAGTAAAAACCCTTCGTGAATTTTACGGTAAAAACTATGAAGCTTCAGATATTAGAAAATCTATCGTTGCTGCCATTTCAATAAAAGTAATGGAGCCTGTTTTTGAAAGTCAAACAAAAACAAAATTAGGTTCAACTGATATGGGAGGCGATTTGCCCACTGTAAGAACTTATGTAAATGACTTTATAAAAACATACTTAGATAACTTTTTACATAAAAACCCTGATACTGCAGAGAAAATTCAACGTAAAATTTTACAGGCAGAACGCGAGCGTAAAGAATTGTCAGGAATTAGAAAACTAGCAAAGGACAGAGCTAAAAAGGCAAGTCTTCATAATAAAAAATTAAGAGACTGTCGTGTTCATTTTGGTGATACCAAAAACGAAAGAAACTTAGAAACTACCTTATTTATTACTGAAGGAGATTCTGCATCGGGAAGTATTACAAAGTCTAGAGACGTGAATACTCAAGCGGTTTTCAGCTTAAAAGGAAAACCTTTAAACTGCTATGGACTAAGTAAGAAAATTGTATACGAAAACGAAGAGTTCAACCTATTACAAGCAGCTTTAAATATTGAAGAGTCGTTAGAAGACTTACGTTATAACAATGTGGTTATTGCTACTGATGCTGATGTTGATGGTATGCATATTAGATTGTTGTTGATTACTTTTTTCCTACAATTTTTCCCAGAAGTTATAAAAGAAGGTCATTTATATATATTACAAACACCTTTATTTAGGGTTCGTAATAAGAAAAAAACCATTTATTGCTATACAGACGAAGAACGTCTAAATGCTATAGAAGAATTAAAACCAAAACCAGAAATCACACGATTTAAAGGTCTTGGTGAGATTTCACCAGATGAGTTTAAACACTTTATTGGCGAAGATATTCGTTTAGATCCTGTAATGTTAGACAAAGACATGTCTATTGAAGAATTACTGTCGTTTTATATGGGTAAAAACACACCAGACAGACAAGAATTTATCATTAATAACCTTAAAGTTGAGTTAGATATCGTTGAGGAGAGTGTATGAGAACCAACAACTCAAAAGTTAGAAATGTGATAATATCGGTATATTTTATACTGATAGTGCTTGCCATATTTTTTGCAACCGTTTTTAGCGCATTCAAGGATTTAACTAGCAATCCGTTACTTACGTTTGTTATTATAGCTTTAAGTTTTGCGTTTTTGTTCTTTGTGGTGCATAGTATTTCTAAATATTTTGAGTATGATAGTGATGGACTTAAAGTAGTAGTGTCTAATAAAGGTTTATTGCTTTCAGATCATTTTAACTATCGTGAGCATACTGTAGAGTTTGAAAAAGAAAATCTCACAGGATATAAGTTTGTGAATTTTATAATTTATAAAGGCTTAATACTTTATATTAAAGATAGAAGAGGACACACAAAAAAAGAACGTTTTAATGTAACTTTGGTTTCTAAAAAAAAGCGCAAGTATATAAGACAGTCATTGAGTAAAATGATTAAACTAAACCGAAAACAACACTAATTAATGAGCGAAGAAAAAGACGATTTGTTGAATGAACATGATGATAACCAGGAAACAATTACCAGAGTTACTGGTATGTATAAAGACTGGTTTTTGGATTACGCATCGTATGTAATTCTAGAACGTGCTGTACCAGCAATTGAAGATGGTTTTAAACCAGTTCAACGACGTATTATGCACTCTATGAAAGACTTAGATGATGGTCGTTATAACAAAGTGGCTAATATAGTTGGTCATACTATGCAGTACCATCCTCATGGAGATGCAAGTATTGCTGATGCCATGGTACAAATTGGTCAAAAAGATTTACTCATTGATACCCAAGGAAACTGGGGAAATATTCTTACAGGAGATAGTGCTGCAGCATCGCGTTATATTGAAGCACGCTTGTCTAAATTTGCTTTAGATGTGGTGTATAACCCAAAAATTACCGAGTGGCAAGCTAGTTATGACGGTCGTCGTAAAGAGCCTGTAAATCTTCCGGTAATGTTTCCATTATTATTAGCTCAAGGTGGAGAAGGTATTGCAGTTGGACTGTCAACTAAAATTTTACCGCACAACTTTATCGAGTTAATCGATGCTTCTGTTAAACACTTAAAAGGAAAGCGCTTTACAATATATCCAGATTTCCCTACTGCAGGAATCGCTGATTTTACTAACTATAATGATGGAAACAGAGGAGGTAAAGTTCGTGTTAGAGCAAAAATTTCTCAGTTAGATAAAAATACTTTAGTAATTACCGAAATTCCTTTTGGTACAAATACCTCTTCATTAATTGATTCTATCCTTAAGGCGAATGAAAAAGGAAAAATCAAGATTAAAAAGATTGAAGACAATACTGCAGCAGAGGTAGAAATACTTGTGCATTTACCTAACGGAATTTCACCTGATAAAACCATTGATGCACTTTATGCATTTACCAATTGCGAGACCTCAATTTCGCCATTAGGTTGTGTTATTGAAGATAACAAACCATTGTTTATTGGTGTCTCTGAAATGCTACGTCGTTCTACAGACAATACAGTTCAGCTTTTAAAAAGTGAATTAGAAATAAAGCTAGGAGAGTTTGAAGAGCAGTGGCATTTTGCATCTTTAGAGCGTATTTTTATTGAAAACAGAATTTATCGTGATATTGAAGAAGAAGAAACTTGGGAAGGTGTTATAAAAGCTATCGACAAAGGACTTCAGCCACATATTAAGCATCTAAAACGCGCAATTACTGAAGACGATATTGTTAGATTAACCGAAATACGAATTAAGCGTATTTCAAAATTTGATATTGAAAAAGCACAACAAAAAATAGATGCTCTTGAAGAACAAATCGCCGAAGTAAAACACCATTTAGATAACCTTATCGACTATGCTATTGCTTATTTTGAGCGATTGAAAAAAGACTATGGTGAAGGTAAGGAGCGAATGACTGAAATTCGTGTGTTTGATGATGTTGATGCTACAAAAGTGGTAATTAGAAACACAAAACTTTATGTGAATAGAGAAGAAGGTTTTGTAGGTACTTCGCTTAAAAGAGATGAGTATGTGTGCGATTGTAGTGATATTGATGACATTATAGTATTTACACGAGAAGGTAAAATGATGGTTACCAAAGTGGATTCAAAAACATTTATTGGTAAAGACATTATTCACGTAGCTGTATTTAAGAAAAAAGACAAGCGTACCATCTATAATATGATTTATAGAGATGGAAAAGGAGGTCCAACGTATGTAAAACGTTTTGCCGTAACTTCAATAACTCGAGATAGAGAGTACGATTTAACTAATGGCTCGAAGAGCTCTTTAGTGTATTATTTCTCTGCTAATCCTAATGGCGAAGCAGAAGTGGTAACCGTTTTGTTACGTCAAGTAGGAAGCATCAAAAAACTAAAATGGGATTTGGATTTTGCCGATGTACTTATAAAAGGTCGAGCTTCTAAAGGAAATTTAGTTACTAAATACTCTGTAAAACGCATTGAGCTTAAAGAAAAAGGAGTTTCAACTTTAAAACCAAGGAAAATCTGGTTTGATGATACTGTACAACGATTAAATGTTGATGGTAGAGGAGAGCTGGTTGGTGAGTTTAGAGGAGAAGATCGTATTTTAATCATTACTCAATCTGGTATAGTAAAGACTATTATTCCTGAAATTACCACGCATTTTGATGACGATATGATTGTCATGGAAAAATGGGTGCCTAAAAAGCCTATTTCAGCTATTTATTATAATGGCGAAAAAGAGTTGTACTATGTCAAGCGCTTTTTAATTGAGAATGAAGGAAAGGAAGAAGTTTTTATCTCGGAGCATCCTGAGTCTCGTTTAGAAATTGTTTCAACAGATTGGAAGCCTATTGCCGAAATTGAATTCACCAAAGAAAGAGGTAAAGACCGTAAGCCTAATTTAGAAATCAATCTTGAAGAGTTTATCGCTATTAAAGGAATTACAGCTCTAGGGAATCAACTAACAAAAGATAAAGTAAACCAAGTAAGCTTACTTGAGCCATTGCCTTATGAAGCTCCAGAGGAAGTGCCTGCTGATGATATAGAGGTTGTTGACGAAACTGAAGTTAGTAATGATGACAATGCTCCTAAAGCATCAAGCGACAATAAGCAAGAGTCGAATTCATCAAACAGTTCAACTAATAATGACGACAACAATTTTGAAACTGATGAAGAAGGACAAATTACACTGTTTTAAGCTTTAATTGGCTAAGAACAAAATTTATTTGTTCTTGTTTTTTGTAACTCTGTAATTTAAAAATTCTACAAACAGTGAAAATGCTATAGCAAAGTACAAATATCCTTTTGGTATAGCTCCAACAGTTTGTCCAAAAACAGAAGTGTGAGATAAATGCGCAGCTTCAGTAATAAGCATAAAACCAATAAGTATTAGAAACGCTAATCCTAATATTTGCATACTTGGATGTGTGTCTATAAATTTTCTAATTGGGTTTGCAAAACCTATCATAATTATTATTGAAATAACTACTGCAATAATCATAAGTACTAAAGCGTAATTATGGTTTGGGTGTAAACCATTGGTCATTCCTACAGCAGTTAAAATAGAGTCTACCGAAAAGATAAAGTCAATAATTAAAATTTGAGTAATGGCTTGCGATAACGAGGTAATCTTTTTGTGTTTTACATTATTTTCGTCATGACTTGGAGTTTCAACTTTTTCTCTAATTTCAGAAGTACTTTTATAGATAAGAAAAAGCCCACCAGCAAATAAAATAATAGCTTGCCAACTAATACCAACATGTAGCCAAGAGTTATCTATCGTATAAAAAGGCTCTTTAAGTCCAATTAAAAAGGAAACGAAAAACAACAAAATAATACGCTGTAACATGGCTAGCAGTAAACCAATGTTTGTGGCTTTACTACGTTGGTGTTCAGGCAGCTTGTTGGCAGCAATAGATATGAAAACGATATTGTCTATTCCTAAGATGATTTCAAGGAATGTCAATGTTAACAATGCCATTATAGCATCTGGTGTAAGTAAAAACTCTAACATTTTTTAATCGATTTTAGTGGCAACTCCTTTTTCAACGCGATTAGATCTATTTTGCTCTTTTACAGCATAGGTGTATTCAAACGTATATGAATTGTCAGTTGTATTTAGAATTTTCATATGTATAGCTTTTGCTTCTTGTGTAGACTTAGGGTGTAGTTTTTTTAAAATAAACTCGCAGTCATTTATCCATCGTACAGAAGACGAATCAGCTTTTCCTTCAATAAAATCAATACTATAATCTTCCGTTCTGGTAAATTTTGCAGTTTTCTCAACACCATTGTCGAGATAAGAAAATTCAAAAGTTCCTGTTTTGTAATCACTACAATTACGTTCAGTTTGAAAACAGCTCGAAAACAAGGCTAAAAAGCAAATACAAATAAGTAGTCTCATAAAAGTTAATTGTAATACAAAATTACGAAAAGAAACCTACCAATTTATTTGTTGCTATAATAAAAAGAATGTGAGTAAAACTATTTAACAAAATCTTCAAAAGTACCATCGTCATAAAATATCACAATTCTATTTATTTTCTTTTCAGATGGATTTGAAGTAGGAGAAGGTGATTGGGTTATTGTTTCAATAGTTTTAATTTCGGGTTGAACAATTTTTTGATTTTCGGTAGCAGGAAATTCTCCCTTACCATTCATTAACCAATACAATTCAACTTCGGGATAGGAGTGTAGCACTTTCAAAACAAAATCTAAACTAGGCTTATTTCGTCCAGAAAGTATATGCGAAATACTAGAGCGTTGCACACCAATTTTTTCTGCAAAAGACGATGCACTTTCACCATAAAAATCGATGACTTTTTGTAGTCGGATAATGAATTCTTCGTTGTTTATCATTGTAAACATAGAAATTTAAGATTTGGTGTTACAAATGTAACAAATAATATGATATGTAGATTATTATTGTTTCATATTTAATAATTTTATATATATTTTTACTTTAAGTAAAATATATTAAATATCTGATAAATAATATTTTAAATAAATAAATACGCAATTGTTAAAAATTGGATATTTAAATGAAGTGTTCCCAGTTTAAAAATTAAATTTTCTGTTTACAAGTGTATTTATTCCATCAATTTTTTGTGTTTACAATTGTAAATTTACAATTGTATACCTTTGTAGCATTAAAGAAAATCTATGGATATTGAATTGATTAAAAACGCCTATAGTTTTAGTAAGGAAAAGTCATTGCATCATCGATATATTTGTAATGATCATATTGTTTCTTTGCTTAATAATTTACCATCAAATTTTAGAGTTGATGTCATTGGAGAATCGGTTAATGGAGAAGATATTTTTTCTGTTACTGTTGGTAAAGGTGAAAAACGTTTATTGTTATGGTCGCAAATGCACGGTAATGAAAGCACAACTACCAAAGCGCTTTTTGATGTGTTTAACTTCCTTGCATCTAATAATAGTTACGCTAAGGCTATTTTAAATAACTGTACTTTAAAAATCATTCCTATACTTAATCCTGATGGTGCTAGAGCATATGCACGAGTTAATGCAAATGAGGTTGACCTAAATAGAGATGCTCAAAACCTTACTCAGCCAGAAAGTTTAGTTCTTAAAACGTGTTTTGAAGACTTTAAACCAGACTATTGCTATAATTTACATGGTCAGCGTACAATTTTTAGTGCGGGAAAGTCCAATAACTCAGCCATAGTATCTTTTTTGTCTCCAGCGCAAGACGAAGCTCGTAGTCTTTCTAAAAATAGAAAAATAGCTATGGAAGTGATTTCGGTTATGAATAATGCGTTGCAACAAGTTATACCTAATAAAGTTGGTATTTATGATGATGCGTTTAATATAAATTGTGTAGGAGACACGTTTCAACATAAAGGTGTGCCTACTATTTTGTTTGAAGCTGGACATTTTCCAAATGATTATGCTAGAGAAGAAACTAGAGCGCTTATCTTTAATTCGCTATTAACATCTTTCAATTATATTGCAAATAATAATGTCGAAGGAGAAGGTTATGAGTCTTATTTTGATATTCCAGCAAATGAGAAGCTGTTTTTCGATATTATTATCAGAAATGCAGATGTAAATGGTGAAATTTTGGACATTGCGATTCAATATGAAGAGCGATTGAAAGAAAATTCCATCATTTTTGTGCCGAAAATTCAAAAAATTTCAAAATTAGAAAACTTTTATGCTCACAGGGAAATAAATGCCAACAATAGCAAGGTTTTAGATGCTAAAAATGGTGCTCTAAAAGTGGAAAGCGAAAACGATTTCGTTTTGATAAACAATCAAAAAACTTCATTATATCTTTAAAAAAATCACTTTTCCTTGTATTATCTTCAATAAAAATCTACTATTTTTGCTTTAAATTTAAAGAAAATTAAAAATGGCAAAATTCAAATTAGACGATATAGATCACCAAATTCTAGATATGTTGATCGATAATACAAGAGTTCCTTTTACAGATATTGCAAAAAAATTAGTTATTTCTGCAGGTACTGTACATGTGAGAGTGAAAAAAATGGAGGAAGCTGGTATTATACAAGGTTCGTCTTTGACACTTGACTATAAAAAGCTGGGATATTCTTTTATAGCTTATGTTGGTATATTTTTACAAAACACCTCTCAAACTAAATTTGTTTTAGAGCGTATTAATGAAATACCTTTTGTTACTGTAGCTCATATTACTACAGGAAAATTCAATATTTTCTGTAAAATTAGAGCAAGAAACACTGATCATGCTAAGGATGTCATTTTTAAACTAGACGATATTGAAGGTGTTTATAGAACAGAAACTATGATTTCTCTTGAGGAAAGTATTAACGATAAAAAACGTTTAATGCACACTATTTTTAATGATATGTAACCATCACTAACTAATAAACATAACAAGAAGCCCTTTGCTCTAGAGTAAAGGGTTTATTTTTTGTAGTATTCAAAGGCTTCAATTATAAGTTCGTTGTCCACTAAACAATCAATTTTTGGTGTTCCTATGGCTTCTAGTAGCACAAAATTGATGTTTCCGTGTTCGTTTTTCTTATCGTGTTTTAGGAGTTCAATTATCTCAGGGTAATCATTATCATCAAAATCTACTTGAGCAAATACATTTAAAATCACTTTTTTCACTTCTTCCAAATCTGCTTCAGGGAAATTGAATAGTCTTGACGAGATATAAGTTTCTAAAATCATACCAATAGCTATAGCTTCACCATGAAGTAAATCAGTTTTATTCGGATTACTTAAAAAGTAAGACTCTATAGCATGACCAAGTGTGTGACCATAATTAAGTGTTTTTCTGACGCTATTTTCAAAAGGATCTTTAGTAACAATAGTGTTTTTTATAATAACAGATTCGTGGATAAGTGCATCTAAATCGTCAAGGTTGAGTTTTGATAAGTCGGTCATTTTATCCCAATAATTTCTATCGTAGATTAAACCATGCTTTAGCATTTCAGCTAACCCTGATTTTAAATGACTTTGTGGTAAAGTGGAAAGGAAGTTAGTGTCAATTAACACCATATCACCAGAGTCAATAACACCTATTTGATTTTTTAAGCTCCCTAAGTCAACTCCAGTTTTTCCTCCCACAGAGGCATCTACCATAGCTAAAAGAGAAGTAGGGATGTTTATGTATTTAATTCCACGTTTAAAAGTACAAGCAACAAAACCGCCTAAATCGGTTACGACACCTCCACCAAGGTTAAGTATTAAGCTTTTTCGGTCTCCACCAAGCTCAGAAAGCGCATTCCAAACACCAACGCAAGTCTCAATGGTTTTATGGGTTTCTCCAGGTTCAATTTCAATAATTTCAATAGCAACATCAGTTTCTAGACGCGATAAAAACTCAGGTAAGCAATTTGTATTCGTGTTAGAATCGGTAATTATAAAAATTTTAGAAAACCTATTAGAAGCCAAATACTCATTAATGGCAGTGTAACAGTTTGAATTAAAATGAATTGTGCTGTCTTTGGTTGTAATGGAGTTCATAAAATGCATCTATACTTTAAATAGGGTATGAAAATAAGTAGATTTTGATTAAAAATAGAAGATGAATAAATATATTTGCTATTATTTTGTCCAGATAATGATAGATAAAAATTTATTTGAAAACACTGAGGTGGCTTTTCAGTTAAAAAGTGACTCAGAGTTAGAGCGTGCTTATTTTTTGTTTAAAATGATTTCTCACGAGCCTTTAGTGAGAATAGGAACTGCGGCTACAAACTTTGCGCTAAAAGCACATTTACCTGTTGAAGGTTTAATTAGGTCAACTGTTTTTGATCACTTTTGTGGTGGTGTAAGTGAAGATGATTGTCTTAATGTGATTGATAAGATGTATGAAAAGGGAGTGTGTTCGGTTTTAGATTATTCGGTAGAAGGAAAAGAAGTTGAATCACATTTTGATGATGCTATGGAGAAAACCTTGAAGATTATAAGGTTTTCAGATGAAAAGGATGCGATGCCTATTGCTGTATTTAAGCCTACTGGTTTTGGTAGATTTCACTTATATCAAAAAAAAGGAGAAGGAAAAGCGTTTACTAGTGAGGAGCAAGATGAGTGGAATAGAGTAGTAGAACGATTTCATGCTGTATGTAAATTAGCAAAAGAACGCGATGTTGAATTGCTTGTTGATGCTGAAGAGAGTTGGATGCAAGATGCAGCTGATGATCTAATTGAAGAAATGATGTCTATTTACAATAAAGAAAAACCTATTGTTTACAATACACTGCAAACATATCGTTGGGATAGATTAGATTATTTAAAGAATTTACATACTAGAGCTAAAGAAAAGGGCTTTACAATAGGTGTGAAAATTGTTAGAGGTGCATATATGGAGAAAGAGCGTGAGCGTGCTGAAAAGAAAGGTTACGAATCTCCTATCTGTGAAAATAAGCTAGCTACTGACAATTGTTTTAATGATACGCTTACTTATGCTTTAGCGCATTTAAAGGATATTTCGGTTTTTATAGGTACTCATAATGAATACAGTTGTTATCTAGCTATGGACTTGATGGAGCAGCTTAAAATAGAGAAAGAAGATAACAGAGTGTGGTTTGGTCAACTTTATGGAATGAGTGATCATATCAGTTTTAATCTGGCTGATAATGGCTATAATGTTGCAAAATATGTTCCATTTGGACCAGTTAAAGATGTAATGCCATATTTGATAAGAAGAGCAGAAGAGAATACATCTGTTGCAGGACAAACGAGTAGAGAGCTTAGTTTATTAAAAACTGAAAAGAAAAGAAGAAAGCTATAAAAAAAACTCCAATCGATTGATTGGAGTTTTTTGTTTATTTAAACTGATACCATTTTTTCTTTCTGTTTGGGTTGTTGCCATAACCGTATCCATAACCTCTTTTGTGTAATGTGCCATTAAGTAAAACAGCCATATTAGGTAAACGCTTTTCAGTGTACATGGTTTGAGCAATGTGTAATTGACGTTTGTCAATGTTATTAGCACTAACAACATAAATAAACATATCTGCAAACTTGCTAATCAATAAAGTATCAGTGACTAAACCTACTGCAGCTGTGTCTACAATAATATAATCATATTTTTTCTTTACGGTATCAAATAAGTGCTTTAGTCTGTCGCTCATTAATAATTCAGCAGGATTTGGAGGGGTAGCTCCAGAAGGAATGACATCAAGAAAAGGGTTGTCTTTTACTTTTATAGTAACATCTTCAACTTTGAGTGACTTGTCGGAAATATAATTGGTTAATCCTACGTCGCCTTTAATGTTTAAATAGTCATTAACTCTAGGTACTCTAATATCAGTTTCAACAATTAGGGTTTTCTTTTCTGAAAAAGAAAAAGACGAAGCTAAGTTTATTGAAGTATGTGATTTCCCTTCTTGACTAGTGGTTGATGTTACAAAAATAGTCTTGCACTCAGTTTCAATATCCTGAAGTAAAAAATGAGCATTGGTTCGTATTATTCTAAATGCTTCAGCTTTAGGAGAGTAATCTATTTTTTTGATTAGTTTTGATTTAGTGTTTGATTTTGGAATATCACCAATAAAAGGAGCACTTACTGCTTTTAAAACATCATCTTTATCTTGTATCTTATTGTTAAGTAGATCTCTAGTGTAGATTACAGAAAAAGGAACTAGAAGACCTAATAAGATAGCTGCTAGATAAATTACCTTTGGTTTTGGAGATATTGGACTATCAAGAGTATATGCATAATCTATAATTTTAGCATTAGGTGAAGACATGCCAAGAGTAATAGCTGTTTCTTCACGTTTTTCTAGCAAGTATAGGTATAACGACTCTTTAATGTCTTGCTGGCGTTTAATATCTCTAAATTGTCGTTCTTTACCTGGAGCAGAGTATATTTGCCCACGTATTCTTGAATCCTCTTGGTTAAGATTATCTAAAGTTATCTTGTTGGCAGACCTAATGTTGCTTAAGCTTTGTTGAAGATTAGCTTTAAGTGCCATAATCTCATTGTTTAAGTTGATAACAACAGGGTTTTTTTCACTTGAATTTTTTAGAATTCTATTTCTCTTCAATACAAGCTCATTGTGAATTTTTGTTATTTGAGAAACATCACTATCAGCAATTCCTACATCAGGAGGTAGTAAATCAGAATTGCTATTGTTTTCTGATAGGTGATCGCTCATATAATCAATAAGCTGTATTTGGTTTGAAGTGTTGATTATTTTTTCTTCGTTAATTTTTTCACTTTCCAGAAAGATATTTGCTTGAGAGGATAAAGCTGTTAGCCTATTGTTTTTTTGAAGGTTTTCAGCAGTGAAATCTACTTGTTCGAGCTCGTTGGATACTACGTTTAGTCTGTTGTTAATGAAGTCAGAAGTTGCTTTTACAATTTGTTCTTTATCATTGATAACATCTTCATTATATTTTTCGATAAGCTTGTTAAGGATTAATCTAGCTTTTTCTTTGTTTGCTTCTGTTAAAGATAGTTTTACAACATTAGAGGTTGGGTCAGAAGCAAGTTTGATTTTTCCAAGATAAGATTCAACAACGCTATGCACTGGTCTTATGTGTATTTCAACTAAAGAACCAGGAGTAGAACCGTAAGTGTTTGTATTGGGTGTTAGAATAAAATCACCAAAACTACTGGTTACTTTTTCTCCAAAGTTGTGGCTAGTAGTAACACCACTATCAAACTCTAAAACTTTCATAGTGTTAGTGGTTGACATTTCAAATTTTTCTGAAGAAATTATCTTTATGTAAAGATTTGTGTTTATGTGGTTTATAATAGAGTCTTCAACAAAAAAATTAATATTTACAGGAGGGTTTAGGTAGACTTCCTCTTCTTTGACTTTACCACTTACATAATAACTTATGTTTAGGTTTAAATCTTGTACTACTTGAGAAATAATAGATCTAGATTTAATAATTTCAATTTCGTCTGTAACATTAGTAAAGTTGTTTGAAAACAAACCATAATTTTGAAGACTTGAAATTTCTGATAATTTTTGAGAATTCTCATCTTCCTTTATTTTTATAGTAGCATTTGCTTGGTATTCAAACGTACTGTATCTAACTTTTACGTAAGCAATACCAATTGCTATAATTAAGCAAAGTAAAATAAACTTCCACTTAGATAAATATAGCTCAACTGCTTTTATAATGCTTTCTTTTGTGTTTTGAGTGTTTTGTGGCATTTTTGAAAGGTTAGTTCTAACGAATTAATATAGCAGCTATAGTTGCTAAGGTTGAAATTGCTGAGATAATTACAGCTGTGTTTGGGTTGTAAGTAGATGATTTTACTTTGGCATCATTAGGTTCAACATATATCACATCGTTTTGAGCAAGGTAGTATAAAGGAGAGCTAGTTATGCTAATTGATGTTAAATCTAGTTTCGCAAAACGTTTTTCACCATTTACTTCTCGTATTAAAAAAATATTGTTCCTTTTTCCTGTATTAGTTAAATCACCTGCTAAACCAAGAGCTTCAGGGATAGATACTCTCTCATCTTGTATTGTATATGTTCCAGGTCTGTTAACATCTCCTATAACAGTTATTGTAAAATTCACCAACCTAATGTTTACTATTGGGTCTTTAACATATTCAGAGAGTTTCTCTTTCATCATTTCTGTTGCTTGCTCTCTAGTTAGTCCGCCAATTTTTATTGTTCCTAAAGTAGGAAATTGAATGTTGCCACTATTGTCAACTAGGTATGTTCTCATTGTGAGTGTACCCTGAACAGTTAATGCGCTTTCACTATAGCTAACAGCAGGTAGGTTAAATGGTTTTACAACTTCTGGATCTAATGCTGCTACATCTATTGTTAATAAATCGTTTGGTTGATAAGTTATATCAACAATGTTGCTTAAAGTGGAAGATTCAATAGCTGGTTCGTCTTGAAAATATACATACTCTTTTCTTGAAGCACAAGAAGATAGTGTTATTAACATTAAGACAGCTAGTTTAAAGAGTATTTTGTTATTCATGATAAATTTATTTGTTAGGGATTTTATTTTTTCGAGTCTAAAACTTCAAATTTTGAATTGTTAGAAATGTACTCAGGGATAATTTCTTTTATTAAAGACACTATTTCTAGTGTTTGTGTTTTTGAGTTTATATTGCAAAGGTTGAGTATTCTGGATTCTGTATCTTCAACTATATTTACTTGCTTTGTTTTTGCAATCATTATCTTTTCATGATAGGTTGGTATTGTGTTTTCACCATCAGCGAGCAGTTCTTCAAATATTTTCTCACCAGGTCTAAGTCCGGTTATTTTTATATCAACATCCTCAGGGTATTGTAGGCCTGAAAGAATAATCATGTTTTTTGCTAGGTCAAATATTTTGATTGATTTACCCATATCAAACACAAAAATTTCACCTCCATTTCCCATTGTAGCTGCCTCCAAAACTAATTGGCAAGCCTCTGAGATGGTCATAAAATAACGAGTGATTTCTTTATGGGTAACTGTAAGAGGGCCTCCGGCTTCAATTTGTCTTTTAAATAAAGGGATCACTGATCCATTTGAGCCTAAAACGTTGCCAAAACGAGTAGTTATAAATTTTGTTTGACCTTTTCCTTTAAGACAGTTAACATAAAGCTCTGCAATGCGTTTTGATGCACCCATTACATTGGTTGGGTTAACTGCTTTATCGGTAGAAATTAGTACAAATTTTGCTATGCTGTGCCTAACAGCTAAACTAGCAATGTTTTTTGTGCCTCTAATATTTACACTTACAGCTTCATATGGATTGTTTTCCATTAGAGGAACATGTTTATAAGCTGCAGCATGGAAAACAATTTTTGGTTTGTAAACATTAAATAAATATTCCATTCTACCATAATCTCTAACATCAGCCACTATTGCTATGAAGTTTTTGATTCCATTCTGGATAAACTCTTGCTGTAAATCGTACAATGCAGACTCAGCGGAATCTATTAAGATGAGCTTTTTGTAACTGTAATTATTGATTTTCCTAGCAATTTCACTTCCAATAGAGCCAGCAGCTCCTGTTATTAAGATAACTTGATTTTCATATTCGTTATTAAGGCTAGGGTTAATGATGTTTATAGGTTCTCTACCTAATAAATCTTCAATTTTAACGTCTTTAATTTGTCCAACACTCAAGTCACCATCAATCCATTGTTGAACAGGAGGAACAATTTTAACTTTAAGACCTAATTCGAATAATTGAGCTGTAATTTGTAATAAGCGAGTAGAATCAACACTTTGAATAGAGATGATAACTTCTTCAATGTTGTTTTTTTCTATGAAATTCTTGGTTATTTTATCTAGACCATAAACAATTAGTAAGTTTATTTTCTTTCCTATTTTACTAGGATTGTCATCAATAAACCCAACAACTTCATATCCTCTTTTAGGATCGTTAGAAATAGCATCATATGTTATAAGTCCTGAATTTCCAGCTCCATAAATAAGTACATTGGTAAAAGTTTTGTAGTCTTGCTGTAAGTTGTTGTAAATGGACTTAATGACTAATTTAGAGCCTACTAGCAATAATATGTTAAGTAGTAGGTGTATATATATAATTGTTCCAGAAATGTTGAAAGTACTATCAAAATTAAATTTTCTACTGAAAAAAGTAGATATAATTAATATAGTAGCTAATATGTTAACACCAATTATTATATTGATAACATCTTTATATCCTGTAAATCTAACTACTCCTTTGTGGGACCCAACAGCCAAAAAACTAATTAAAGCAGCTAAAACAACAAAAGGCAGTTGTTTAAGCATTAATGTGAGGTTAAAAACGAGGCTGAAATTAAATCTAATTAAGTAAGCAATAAAAAAAGTGAAAACTACAATACATAAATCAAAGATGAGCACCAACCATTTTGATGCATATCTGTTTGAGATTTTATGTAAAAGTTCCATTAACATATTCAAAAATAGGTTTTTATTGTTGAAATTACTCTATTTAGTTCATTGTCAGTTAAATTTGAACCACTTGGTAAACATAAACCACGTTCAAATAAACTATCAGAAATCCCGTTAAGATATTTAGGAGTATCTTTAAATACAGGTTGCTGGTGCATTGGTTTCCATAATGGACGCGTTTCAATGTTTTCTTTTTCTAGCTTAAGCCTGATGTTTTCTCTTGTTTTAAAATCAGGTGTTAATATGCAACTTAACCATCTATTTGAAAAACAATCTTCAGGTTCATCTAAAAACTTAATAGCATCAATTTTATTTAATTGGTTGTAGTAAAACTCAAAGTTTTGTCTTCTTTTAATTACATACTGGTCTAAAACAGTCATTTGACCACGACCAATACCTGCTAAAACATTAGACATTCTGTAATTATATCCTATGTTTGAATGTAGATATGAAGGATCTTTATCACGAGCTTGGGTAGCTAAAAAAACAGCTTTGTCTTTTATGTTATTATCTTTTGTTACAAGAGCTCCACCTCCAGAAGTGGTAATTATCTTATTTCCGTTAAAGGATAGAATAGAGATATTAGCTAAAGTTCCACATTTTTTGTTTTTGTAAACACTGCCTAAAGCTTCTGCGCTGTCTTCGATTACTGGTATATTATAAGTATTAGCAATACTGTTTATTTGGTCAGCTTTATAAGGCATTCCGTATAGGTGTACAGCAATAATGGCTTTTGGTTTTTTACCTTTCTTAATTCTGTCTTTTATAGCAATTTCAAGTAATTCAGGACACATGTTCCAAGTGTCTTTCTCACTGTCAATAAAAATTGGTTGAGCGCCTTGATAAATTATTGGGTTTGCAGATGCAGCAAAAGTAAAACTTTGGCATATAACTTCATCACCAGAGGAAACTCCTAGTAAAACAAGAGCTAAGTGTATTGCGGCAGTTCCAGAGCTTAATGCAGCTACGTAACTATTGCTTTTAAGGTAACTTTCTAAATCAGATTCAAAACCCGATACATTAGGACCTAAAGGAGCAATCCAATTTGATGCAAAGGCTTCACTGATAAAAGATTGCTCTTTACCAGACATATGAGGAGAAGAAAGCCAAATTTTAGGATTCATAGGTTAATGTTTGAGTATTAAAACTAATGCTAATAATATTTTTTTTAGGGCTCAAGTTAAAAATAGCTTAATTGTATCAAACTAATTATTGTATTTCTTGTTAAATATCATTCAAATAGAGAGGACTAAACAAATAAACACGATAAAAAACAATTTTTTACGTTGATAAAAGGTAATTGTTGAGTAAAGTGTTTAGTTTGTTGTGTTAATCATTGATAATCAGTTTTATTGTTAGGGTTTAGTAATTCTTTTAAAGATGAAGGAAGACTAAAAATGGTTAATACATCATCATCTTTTTTTTTATTGCAAAAAGCGACAGATGCAATGTAGCTTTTATTTAATGCAAAGCTTAATACTTTTAAACTTTTAAACTTATTTAAAGAGTTAAGGTTTGTAATGTGTCTTCCATCAATTGAAGGGATTTGACTTAAGTTGTCATTAATTCCTTGTCCAGAAAATTTTGCAATAGCCTCTTTTCTTGTCCAATATTTGTAAAATGCATCTATTTGATTTTTAGAGTTTAAAACATGTTTTGTTTCAGCTTCACTATAAGAGTGGTTTGTTATTTCAAGAACATCGAATTCATTATTTTTATATTCTAAATCAACTCCAACATTAGAATTGCTTATAGCTATAATAGCACTGTCTTCACTGTGGGAAAGGTTGAAATTTATAGAGTTATTAGAAACTAAATAAGGTTTTTGGTTAGTATCTTTTTTAAGTTTTATATCCAAAATATCTTGTTCTGTGTACTGAGCTAGTATAATTTTTAATATGCTTCGGCAAATTATAAACCTGTTTTTGTCTTTTTCGAAATGATAACGTTCAGCTCTGCTTGTTTCGGTTTCGTCTAGAATCGCTTTAAGAGTTGTGATGTCTTTATAATAGTTGAGTATATCAATATGAAATAAAAATAAACCGGATTTATCAATTGGTTTAACTTTATAACTTTGATTCAATACTTTAACAGTTTCACAATGCACACTAGTCATAATGCTCTAAGTTATAGTTGTCTAAAACATTTTGGAGTTTATTGGCAAAGTCCTTAACGTGAGGCTTTTCAAACATATCTACATGATTACCTGTGACTATTTGTTTTCTAATACCCTTGAGAGCCATTTTTTTCCAGCCCAAATATTTATGATCATGTACTAAATTGACTTCTTCGGAAGCCCTAAAAAGATCTATAACAATATCTTGTGGAGTAATTGTATACTTGCTAGTTGCTTTGTTGTGGTAATCAAGGAGTTTTATGGGTACATTAAACTGCATTTCATATTGTTTAGCTCTTCCATGTCGTAATCTAAGATAATAGCCTTTAAATAACAGCTTGAGTAACTCATAACGCCTTACAAAATTCTTCTTGCTGCTAAACATGTTTAGTATTAAATACCCTACTTTTCCTATAACATAAAGTATGGAGATTGCTTTTTTGATTATAGGACTTTTATAGTAATATTGAGGAAATACATAGGTGTCAAACTGAGCAAGAATAGTAACTTTTTTTCCTTGAGCTCTTAATTGTCTTGCCATTTCATAGGCTACTATTCCACCATAAGAAAAGCCTGCTAGTGCATAGGGACCTTTTGGGTTTGATGCTACAATTTCTTTAATATAATCAGCAGCCATTTGATCAATAGAATCATGAGGTTCATCAACACCATTTAAACCTCTTGATTGAAGCCCATAAACAGGTTGGTCTTTATCCATAAATTGCGCTAATGCATCAAAAATTAATACTTGGTGGTTTGCTCCATGTACAATGTATAAAGGAGGTTTTGTTCCAGTTGGTTTTAATGCAACTAAAGAGTCCCAAGTAAAGAATTCTGTATCCATATAGGTTGAAAAAGTCCTGATTGTTGGATTTTTGAGTAAACCTACCAAAGGAATACGTTTACCTGTTTCTTTTTCAAGTTTAGCCATTACCTTTACGCCAATTATTGAATGTCCACCAATTTCAAAGAAATCGCTATCTATATCAATATTATCTAACCCAAGTACTTCTTCCCAAATTCCGGCAACAATTTTTTCAGAAGTTGTTGAAGCAGTTGTGTGGTTTTTGGTGACTGATTTGCTTGGTAGTTGTTCCAACAAAGCTTTTCGATCAATTTTCCCATTTAGTGTTTTGGGGAATTCTTTAACTAGATTAAAACGTTGCGGAATCATGTGTTTTGGAAGATGTTCCTTTAGTGCATTTTTCCATTCGGAAATTTGATGCTTATCTTCATTAGTATAGTTTGATGTGATTAAATTAGCAATTAATTGATCTTCATTTAAAATCACAACAGAGGATTGGACGCTATTTAAACTATCTAGAGCTTGCTCAATTTCTCCTAATTCAATACGTTGCCCTCTAATCTTCACCTGATGATCTAATCGACCTAAACACTGCACTTTTCCATTTGGAAGCAAGCGTGCTAAATCACCTGTTTTATAAAGTTTTGAATCCAAATCGTTACTAAATGGATTAGGTATAAATTTTTCAGAAGTCAATTCTGGTCGTTTCCAATATCCTTTAGTAACACCATCGCCAGCAATACATAGTTCGCCTGTATTTCCTGGCGGAACAATTTTTCCGTGTTCGTTAACTATATACAGTTGGGTGTTATTCATAGGAAACCCAATAGTAATCAAATCATCAGACTCTTTAATTTCGGTAAAAGCTGACCAAATAGTTGTTTCTGTTGGCCCATATAAGTTCCAGAGTTCATCAACTAAAGGAAGCATCTTTTTAGCAAGAGCTATAGGTAAAGCTTCTCCAGTACTTATAATTCGCATTGGTAAATGCTCATTCCACCCAGAGTCTAATAACATCTGCCAAGTTGCAGGTGTAGCTTGCATAATGGAGATATTCTCGTTCTTCATTACATCTAGCAACATTCTTGTATCTTTAGCTGTTTCTTCACTAGTCAATATTAGTGTAGAGCCTTTTAAAAGAGGTGCAAATAACTCTGCCATGGCGATATCAAATGATATGGTTGTAATGGAGAGAAATTTATCAGACTCTTTTAGTCCAGGTTGCTTTAAGAAACTGTATAAAAGATTGACTAAGTTTTTATGTGTTACCTCAACACCTTTAGGTTTTCCTGTTGATCCTGAGGTATATAGTATGTAAGCTGTTGTAGAGTTGTCAATTTTTAGGTTTAAAGGCGTTTGAGGGAAATTGTAACTATTTGTAAATAATTGGTTTAAAAACAATGGCTTCGAGTTTGAGTTTAAAGTTGAAGCTAATGTTTCAGTAGTAATAACATATTTTGCTTCAGCATCTTCAAGCATAAACTCAATTCTTTTTTTAGGGTAACTTGGGTCTAAGGGTAGGTAAGTGGCACCACATTCCATAATTCCCATTAAAATTGAAATCAGTTTTATGGATCTTGGCATTAAAACAGCAATACGATCATTATGTTCAATACCTATGTTTTGAAGATAATGGGCTAATTGATGGGCTTGTTTTTCTAAGTCTTTGTATGAAATTTGATCATTCTCAAATTTCAAAGCTACTTTATTTGGTGAAATTTTAGTTTGTTTAGCTAATAATTCATGTAATGGTAAATTAGGGTAAGTTGAAGCTGTATCATTCAACATGCTATAGGCTGATTGATCAAACTCAATAATATTCCCTAATTGAATGTTTGGGTTTTCAATTATTTTTTTTAGAATTTTTTCAAAAGTGAGCATCATGCCTTCAATAGTTGATGCTTTAAATAATGTTGTATTATATGACCATTCTAAAACAAAACTATCTTCTGATCCACTTGCATTCAGAAAAATTTCAAACGTTTCAAAAGCTCTTGGGTTGCTTAGCAATTTAAAGGTTAAGCCTTCAAAATTAACATTACTATCCATACCCATATCAATATTGAAAACAACAGGGATTAAAGGTACTCTCGAAGGGTCTCTTTGAATTTTCAACTCTTGAAGTAATTCTCCAAAGCTTAATTGTTGATGATCATATGCATCAAAAACAGCTAGTTTGCGTGCCTTTAAATAATCACTGAAAGACTGTTCAGCGTTTATTTGACTTCGTAAAGGAAGTAAATTTACACAATGTCCTATTAAATGCTGTTGACCTGTGGCTGCTTGTCCTGCAGAAGGTAACCCAATAACAATATCGTCTTGTCCTGTTTGTACGTAGAGTAGTACTTCAAAAGCTGCCATTAACGCAGTTACAAAACTACAACCAGATTTAACACCAACTTTCTTAAAATTAGCAACTAATTCCCTGTTCATGTGAAAGTCAAGACGTGCACTGTCGTGAGTTCTTAATTCTGGTCTTGGATAATCAATAGGTAAGTTCAACTGCGGAACAGATTGCTTGTATTGATCTAACCAAAATTGTACTGTTTTCTTGTGTTCAATACTGTCAGTATACAATGTTAACTCATCGGCAAAAACACTAAAACTATCAGCTTCAGGAAGTGCATGTGCTGTTTTATTGATTTGAGCAGAATATAATATACCTAATTCATATAAAATAGTACCTAATGACCAACCATCACAAATAATGTGGTGTCCAGTTATGACAAGATGATGCTCAGTAGCCTTTGTTTTTAGTAATCCCATTTTTAGTAATGGACCGTTAACCAAATCAAAAACATAGTTGGCTTCAGCTTTCAGGTAATTTGATATTGATGATTTTTGTTCTAACTCAGTTTGATTTGAAATATCTAAATACTCTAGTTTGAACGGTACATATTCTAAAACACTCATAAAACGACCATTAGCACTAAATATAGATCTAATTGCTTCATGTCGTTGTATCAATTGTTGAATAGCAGTATCTAAAGCTTTATAATGCAATTGACCATTAAAAACTAGAGAGATAGACTCATTATAAGCTCTATTGGCGTCGTCACCACCAAGAGTGCAAGAAATCCAGATTTCAGCTTGTGGCTGAGTAATAGGTACTACCTTTTCAATTTGAGGTCCTTTAAATGGATTAAAACTGATTATGTTCTTTGAAGAGTTCATCAAATTAATTCGAAAAATAAGATGAATATAATAATTTAAAAAGTTAGATTAGTTTAATTATCAGTGATACTGGTTTTTATTTAATTATAGGCTTTACAACAGAGAGATATACACTAACCATTTTAGCTAGTATTTTATTTCTTTTAGAAACTTTTGTTACAACTTCATTTTTAAATCTTTTCCAATTAGAATTGTTTAAAGAATCTAAAGCCACTGAAAGTGTAATGCTTAATGAGTGTGCTGTATGCCACCATCCATTAGGAATAAACAAGGTTTCACCAGGACCAACAGTAAAGGTGACAGGTGTAATGTTTTTACATAGAGGAAATTTATCTAAATCTATGTTTTTAATGTCTGGTACTTCAGAAACCCATGGGTCATTGGGTTTTGGGTAAACATATTCAGTTTGTTCAGGAGGGATTACCGTAAATTCTTTTACACCATATAGTTGAGTGATAAAAGCGTGTAATCCCATATAATCATAATGTACATATGGGAATTGACCTCCAGGACTTCCAAGAAAAACCTCATAAGTATCAGCACTACCAAGGAGTGGTTCTATAAGTTTGTTGTGACACCAATCTGGTTCTGAAAATTTAAACCTAGGAGAAATATCTGGTAAAAGCTCTGGGTAGTCCCTATCTAGTTGTAGCTTGCATGGATAAGGTGCTGGATTTTCAATTGAAGACTTTTCCATTAAATCAATAAAATCTTTCAAAAGATAGTCTTTACCTTCAACTGTAACCTTTCGGTCTCCGTATTCAGATTTAAAGAAATCTGGTGTAAATTTATCTTTTGCTTTCCAGTCTTTACAGGCATCACCTATTACAACAGGCTTACACGCAAAAAGATGGTCTTTGGCAAATTCTTCGTAGGTCATGCCATATTTCTTCTCTACTACAAGATTTCCATTGTTTACTAACTCAATAACTTTTGTCGCCATAATTTTTTGTTATAAATCTATTTGTAAATATTCTCCAACATTATCTTTGTCAGCAACAAACCAAGCTGGATTGCCTTCTCTGTCAATTCCTAAACGTGCTCCAGAAACTGGAGGTTGATTTAAGTCTTTTGTTGTAGTCTTATTACTATTGTTTGAATTCGTTGAAGAAATTGTTTCAGGTTGAAGAATGCCAACTTCAGAAAGGATTTCTACACACTCAATAGAAGTGTTAATTAAGCGTGTGATATCATCTTCTGTGTATGCTGTTGTAACATAACAAGGAAAACCATCCCAAACATGAATACCACGTTCTCTCATTAACACAAAGAATAATTCAGCGTAAGGTACATCTTCAAGCATTACTAGTTTCCAAAGCGAACGATAGTATACAATTTCCATTGGAAGTTTGTGTGATTTCAAATAATTATTTACTTCGGTAGCAAAGCGTTCTGTTTTTCTAGCTAATTCATCTTGAAGCGCAACACCTTGTTCTTTCATGTGTAAAAGAGAAGCTTTACAAGTAGCTAAGGCTAGTGGATGGCGTACAAAAGTTCCTGCAAAATAGGTAACACCTGCTTCAGGAATAGAGTCATCTCCAAAAGACCAGAAACCACCATCAAGTGCGTCCATACATCTTTTACTCCCAACAATTGCACCAATTGAGATACCACCACCTATAACTTTTCCATAGGTTCCTAAATCGGCTTTTACACCAAATAGAGCTTGGGTGCCACCAGGATGCATCCTAAATCCAGTAATGATTTCATCAAATATTAGTACAGATTCTGATGCTTCGGTTATTTTTCTAACTTCCTTAAGGAATTCTATTGGTCTAAAGTTTGGTCTTCTACTTTGTACTGGTTCTACTAATACCGCTGCAATTTCATCAGCACGTTCTCTAATGATGTTTAAACTCTCTTCAGTGCCATAATCTAATATGAGCATATTTTTTACGGCTTCAGGTAAAATACCTGAGGCAGCAGGGAATGATTTTAATTTTTTAGATCCTCTAACAATAACCTCATCATTAATACCATGGTATGATCTTGAAAAGGCTACAATTAATGAGCGTCCAGTTACTGTTCTTGCGATACGCATAGCACCTAAAACAGCTTCAGATCCTGTGTTGCATAACGCAGCACGATCTTGATTGGTAAACTCACATAATAATTCACAAACTTCTCCTGCTAATGGATGTTGAGGACCTACTTCAAAACCACGTTCTACTTGGTCATTAATAGCTTTTTTAATGAAGTCTGGTTGATGACCAAATAAACAAGCTCCAAAACTGTTTAACACATCTAGGTATTCATTGCCATCAATGTCCCAAAGACGACTACCAGAGGATTTATCTACCACAAGAGGATACACTAATTCCTTGGTTTCAGGTTTAAAACCTGTAACCACTCTTGGGTCTGACATATGAGCTCTGTGTTTTTGCGTATAGGCTTTACTGCTAGCAGTTTTTTTATTGTAACTAGCAATTAAGTCGTTTAAAAATGCTTGTTGTTCTTTATTTAACCCTGTAGATTGCTTTTGAATTTTTGGAGATGCACCAAACGGTTTTTCATGCTCTTTCTTTTCGTCTTCATCTAAATCATCATTTGATGTTGTGCTTATATTGTTGGCTAAAGGCGTTGGTGTAGTTTGAGGAGTAGTATGATTAATAGAAGGAGAAGCAATAGGTTGGCTTGTGCCTTGCATTAATTGTATTTGTTGACCTAACAATTGTATTTGCTGTGCAATAAGACTTAATGCTGTATTAGGGTCTCCAATGCCAATATTGGCCATGGGTTGCGACAATGGAATTTGTTGGTTTGAGCTATTGGTAGTTGAAATGGTATGACTAGCTTGGGCTATTGGAGCAGGAGCTAGCTCTTCTTTAGGTAGTATCCTATCAATGTGGGTTGCTAATAAGTCGGGTGAACCTAATTCACCATTTAATTGTCTAAAAGTTATTGGTGTATTAAATTCATTTTTCAGATTGATTGCCATTTGAGTAAGTACTAATGAATCTAACCCAAGTTCTAAAAAGCTCAGATTATACTCGCTTGCTTCTATTTCGATTCCAGAATTATCTTCTACAATTTCAGCTATTTTATCAAGAATTATGGGTTTTCTCATAATTTGAGTGTTTTGGTTTGGTATAGGTTCTACAGATTGTTCTTGTGGTATTGCTGTAGTAATATTATTAGGTGTTGAACTTATAGTTGTTGATTGATTTGTAGGTGGGTTGATCCAACATGGTTTACGATCAAAAACATATGATGGTAACCAAACACGTTGTTGACTTTGGTGTTTGTAAAACGCATTCCAGTTTATTTCAACGCCATTTAACCAAAGTTCACCAAGAGCAGACAAAACAGTATGGTACGCGGTTTCATCTTCATCAGGAATAGTTAAAGTAGAAATCGATGCAAGTGCTTTTAACCCTTTTTTCTGCTTGGATAAGGTTGTTAAAGCACGACCTGGTCCAATTTCTAAAAGTATAGTGTCCTCAAGGTTTAAAACTGTTTCCATAGCTCCAGAAAAATTCACTGTAGCTCTTAAATGGTTAGCCCAATATTTTGGGTCTATAGCTTCTTCGTCCTTTATCCAATCGCCAGTAACTGTTGATACTAATGGAAGACGAGGAACATTTAATGTTACTTTTTTAACTTCTGCTTCAAAAGTATCTAAAACAGGATCCATCATGGTAGAATGAAATGCATGACTTGTAAACAATAATCGGTTTGCAATACCTTTATCATCTAGCTGTTTTGCAAAGTCTGCTATAGGTTTATCTGGTCCAGAAACCACAATTAGTTGATCAGAATTAATCGCAGCAATAGAAAGATGATAAGGAATTAAGTGTTTGACATCTTCTAAACTTTTTCGAATCGACAACATACTTCCTTTAGGGAGTTCGCTAACTAGTTTTCCGCGTCGCGTAATTAAGTGTAAAGCATCTTCTAAAGAAAATATACCAGCCAAATGCGCAGCAACAAATTCGCCAATACTGTGACCGCATACTAAAGTGGGTTTAATCCCCCAGCTCATCCAAAGTTGAGCAAGTGCGTATTCAATAACAAATAGAGCAGGTTGAGTGTATTGTGTGTCTTTTAGTTGTTCTTCAGCTTTTTCAGAATGTTCTTTTGGATAAATAATATCTCTAATGTCTAGTTTTAATTCTGATTTTAAGAGTTGAGCACAAGTGTCCACAGCAGTTTTAAATACGGTTTCATGTTCATAAAGTGCTTTACCCATTTGAAGATATTGCGACCCTTGACCTGGAAACAAAAATGCTAATTCATCTGGATCAGACGATAACGTCTTAGATTTGATTGTATTGGTTTCTAATGTTGCTAATTGCTGCTTAGCTTGTAATGTTGAGTTAGCTATTAAAAAGCGTCGTTCTGCAAAAGTAGCTCTTGTAGTATTTAAACTATATGATACATCAGCTAGTTCAATAGACTTAGAAGTGTTTAAATAACTGTTTAATGCGTGCTGGTAACCATTTAAACTGTTTTTTGTCTTTGCAGACCAAGTCAATAGTTGTAAAGGTCGACTAGCGTTTGATGTGTTGGTTTTTTGTTCATATTCTTCAAGAATGATATGTACGTTTGTGCCTCCAACACCAAAGGAACTTACACCTGCTTTACGTTTGTTTTTAGCATTCCATGGAGTTAAAGTACTATTGACATAAAACGGGCTATTATCAAAATCGATTGATGGGTTAGGTTGTTCGTAACCTAAAGATGCTGGAATCTCATGATGTTTTAATGCTAATATCGTTTTGATAACACCAGCAACACCAGCAGCACCAGTAAGGTGTCCCATATTACTCTTTATAGAGCCAATAGCGCAAAATCCTTTTTGTTCTTGTTCTCCAAAAGCAATTTTAAGGCCTTCAATTTCTATTGGGTCACCAACCGGAGTTGCAGTTCCATGGGTTTCTATATAGCTTATTTCAGAAGGGTTGGTGTTGGCATCTTGAAGTGCCCTAACAATAGCATTGGCTTGCCCTTCAGTGCTAGGAGCTGTAAAACTTCCTTTATTTCCGCCATCATTATTAACTCCAACACCTTTTATTACAGCATGAATAGTATCTCCATCACGTTCGGCATCTTTCAGTCGTTTTAATAAAACAACTGCAGCACCATCACTAAAAATAGTTCCTTTGGCATTTGCATCAAATGGTCGGCATCTACCATCAGGACTCATAATTGACCCTTCTTGGTATAAATGACCAGTATGAATTGGAGCAGTTACACTTGAGCCACCAGCTATAGCGGCATCACATTGTCCGCTTCTAATAGCTTCAACAGCTTGAGCAATAGCTAACGATGAAGTAGAGCAAGCAGATTGTACGCTTACTGCAGGCCCTTTTAAATTAAGTTGATATGCTGTTCGAGACGCGATGTAATCTTTTTCATTAAACGTATCGGCAAGGAAACTTCCTATTCTATCCATTACTGTTGTATTGGGAAGAATATTGTTTTTGTAATAGGTATTCATTCCGGTTCCTGCGTAAACTCCAATGTTACCACTGTAATGCTCTGGTAAATGACCTGATTGTTCTAAAACTTCCCAAGCAATTTCTAAAAAGATACGCTGTTGCGGATCCATAGCTTCTGCTACTTTTGGATTGAGTCCGAAAAAAGCAGCATCAAATTCTTTAGCAGAAGGAACAATGCCACGAGCAGGAACATATAGAGGGTCGTTTTTAATTGCATCAGGAATTGAAGGGTCTAATTCTTCTTGAGAGAAGAATGTAATCGTGTCTTTGCCTTCTCTTAATACATTCCACAATTCTTGAATTGTATTAGCTCCAGGAAAACGACCTGCCATTCCAATTACTGCAACATCTGAAGTGTCTTGATTTCGTTTATTATTTTTTTTATACTGAATTCCAGTATTTTTTTTAGGCTCTAAGAAATTTGCTAACTCAGCAATGGTTGGATGTTGATATAATTTTATAATAGGTACTTCATATTGATAATTAAGACGTAAAGCAGAAACCGTTTTTTGGGCTAGAAGAGAAGTTCCTCCCATTTCAAAAAAGTTGTCTGCAATACCAATTTTTGGAATACGAAGAATATCAGACCAAATTTTTGCAATATGCTTTTGTGCTTCAGTTTTTGGTTTCTTGTAGATAGGTGCATTACTTGGACGCTTATATTCAGGAACAGGTAGTGCTTTTTTGTTAACTTTTCCGCTAGATGTTTTTGGAAATTCATTGACCCAAACATAATAGTTAGGAAGCATGTATTCAGGCAAAACAGAACTTACTTTTTCTCTAAAACTAGTATCGTTTTTTAAAGTAATATTATCGGTCTGTATATAGGCGATTAACTGTGGTTGCGAAGAAAAATGTGTGCTTGCAACAACTACTGCCTGCTTTATATGAGGTAGTTTGCTAATAGCAATTTCGACTTCGCCTAATTCAATACGATGTCCACTAATTTTTACCTGTTCGTCTTCACGACCTAAAAATTCAATATTACCATCAGGTAAAAACTTTGCGACATCACCTGTACGATACATTCTAGTTTTTGTTCCATCTGGAAGTGTTAATGTTGTAAAGCGTTCATTGGTTAATGTCTCATTGCCTAAATACCCTTCAGCAAGACAATCTCCTGTGATGCATAATTCTCCAACTTCACCGTTAGGAAGTATGCTTTGGTTTTTATCTAAAATATAGATAGTTGTATTATCTATAGCTTTTCCAATATTGGGTAACCCAGGCCATTCTTTAGGCTGTCCTTCAAGCTTCAATTCAGTAACTACATGACACTCAGTAGGACCATATTGATTGTAAAGCGTGCAGTGGTTTAGTTTTGTGAAAAATGTTCTTAATTCTTTAGTGATTTTAAGCTGCTCACCTGCGGTCATAATTTCATTTAGACTATCAGGATACTTGTCTAAGCTTACAGCTGTTTCTGCAAGTGCTTGTAATGCAACAAACGGAAGGAATAACCGATTGACTTCATGTTTGTTTATTCTTTCTAACAACTGCACCACATCCAGTCTTTGTTCTTCGTTAATTAGAACAAGACATCCACCATTTGTAAGTGTTGTCATTATTTCTTGAAAAGACACATCGAAACTTAAAGGTGCAAATTGAATAGTTCTAGTTCCTTGAGTTGCTTTAGAGTTTTTATGCTGCCAGTTAATTAGATTAACTGCTGCGGTATTTCCCATACAAACTCCTTTTGGTTCTCCTGTTGACCCTGAAGTATATAAAATATAAGTGCTATTATCAGCCATAGAAGACTGTTGTAATAGATGTTTTGGGGCTTTAAAATTATCATTAGATAATACAGATAAGCCCATTTCTTCAGCAAGTGTGGATTCCTTAAGGTTGGTTAAACAGAAATTGAGATTTGAGTTCTTTATGATTTTAAGAATTCGGTCTTTAGGGTACTTAAAATCTATTGGTAAATATGCTTTTTTAGCTTTTAAAATAGCAAGCATAAACACAATTTGATCTATGCCTCGTGTTGTTGATAATCCTATTATTTTTTCATCATTGGCATGTTCAATAATTAAATTGAATACACTTAGTATTTTATCGTTTAATTGATTGTAGGTTATAGCTTTGTCTCCTTCGATTAAACAATCATGATTAGGATATAATTTTACTGCTTTTTCAAATAGTGAATATGTTGCAGTTGAAACCATAATTTAAATTATTATAAGATATTTTAAATCTAAATATTTTATTTCATTAAGCTATTAATCAAAATTAAAGGGGATGTAAAGAATTTTAAAGGGTAATTAAAAGTAAACTCAAAATAATTTTTACTAAAAAAAAATAGTTATACAGCACTTTAATTCGTTTTAGCACAAACCTTAAAGATTTATTAGTCTAATTTTTAGCGCCAATAAAAGTTTGTTTACTTTCTCCTTCTAGTTGTATCTGTGAAAAATGCCATAAAGTAAAACCTGCATTTTTAAATAGTTTCGGGTAATTGTGTGAAAAAGAAGGTTCATCACCATAAAGCTGAGTATTTGGGTCTTTATCAAAATCGTGACTAGCTCCATTGGGCTCTATGGATACAAAAAAAATGTTTTTTAACTTATTTATTTCTATTAAAAGCTCTTGTAATTGCTGTTCTAAAAAGTATTCTAAAACACCATTGTAAGTAACAAAAACAGTATTCTTTTTACCATTTTTTTTAATCCAATCATAGGCGTCACTTGTTACGAACTCAAGTTTAGTGTTTTGTTTATATTTTTTTTTGTTTATCTCAATTTGATTGGCGCTTAAATCAATTCCGATAAGCTTTTTAAAATTTGGAAACTCATTGCTTAAGTGGTTAAGAATATTGCCGTTTCCAGTACCTATTTCTACCAGTGTGTCAATTTCTTGATCTTGATTTGAAATTTCTTGTTTTAACAAATCAAAAATAAAAGTACAATGCGGAATGAAAAACGTATTAATTGAATCTTTAGTTTCGGTAAACAACTCTGTAGCGCTTTCATTTATCCAAAAAGTTTTGTTTTGTTCGGCTATTTTATTGTGATCGTCTAATGTTTCTAGGTTTTGTACTAGGGCAAAACGCATTAAACGTTCTTGAAAGCTTAAATTATTTTTGTTTTTATGAACTAGTGTAATTCTGTTTTCTGAAAGTTCTTGAGCTTTTTTAGGTCTTAAAAATACAAGTACATTACCAATATGTTTTGCAATAGTTCGTGTGAACTTTGATTTCATGATATCGAACATAATAATTTTTAGGCAGTTGAATAACGTAAAGTTATGTTTTATTGCTAATTATTAAATGAAAAACACTAAATATTAGTTTATTATACAGTTTTATACTTTGAAATGAAGTTTAGCTGTTAAATTCTAGTTGAGTATTGCTTCTTTAGCATTAAATATTTTACCCATGATAACTTTATAGACTTTAACCAATGATGCTAGTTTTGGATAATTTTTTTTAGCTGAAAGGTAGTATTCATCCATAAAAAAGTTCCAGTTAAAAGAGTTTACATGGTCTATGGCATAGGTTAAATTAAAATCATGAATATATGTTGTATGCCACCAACCAGCTGGTATAAATAAGGTTTCTCCTGGTTTTAGTGTGGTTTTTATAGCTACTGCGTTTTTGAACAACGGATATTTTTCTAAATCAGGTTCAAAAATATTTACTGGACTTTGGTTTCTTCTTATTTTATCAGGATAAAAACATGCTGACTGATCAGGAGAGTATAAATAAAAGTCTTTATCTCCAATTATTTGTGTTAATTGCGTATGAACACCAAGGTAATCTATATGTAACGTTGGAAATGAACAGTCTTTTCCTCCAAAAAACAACTCTCTTTTGTTGGTGTACTTAGCAATAAATTTTGGTAGCATTTTGCTTTGTAGTCTATTTGATTTTCCATACAATAACTCTGGTATTTCATTAAGTAATTCGGGAAAATCTCTTTTGACATCATAAATGTTAGGGTAGGGAGCTTTATTCTCTTTTGTAGATTTCTTACAAAGTTCTATAATTTCAGATAAAGAATAACTTTTACCGTTAACAGTTCGTGTTAAATGATTATAGTGTGATTTTAGGTAGTCAGTTGAAAACTTGTCAGACGAAACCCATTCACCTTTGTCGGTTAATACAACTGGTAAAGATTTTTTTACGTAAGAATTGTAAAATTCTTTTTTAGACAGTCCTTCTCGTCTGTCAATTTCAAAAGCATTAGTCATGGTGTCCCATTTTATTTTGAATTACTTATGCTATTAATAAGGAGATGAACTTGTTTTAAGTTGTTTAAATTTAGCTAATTAAGTGTTAACTACTTTGGTAGGTTGGTTAAAATCGGTAAAATATACTCTTTAAACGATTATTTGTCTGTAAAATATTGATAATTAATTTGTTGTAGTGTTTTTCTTGTTAAAAAAGATTTGATAAAGCCAATAAAATCTATTTTGAACGATAAGCAGGAAAGTAATTGGTGTTTGTTACTTCGTTTTTAGATGATAATTTATTGTAAGCATCTACATTAACAATATATTTCCATAGACTAAATGTTTCTAGTTCTTTGGAAAAAGATTTCTTAAAGCGTAATAATGAGTCTTCTTTACTACCAAGACCACCACCAAGGTTTAAGTATTTATAACCTTTGTTTGTAGCCAATATTCTCATTTCGTCAATCAGCATTTTTACAGGCATAATATTAAGGAAGTCTGTTTTAGTTCCAGATAAGTGATATTGCACAATTTGGTTTGTTTTAACGAACATTACACCTGATATGTATTGATTGGTTTCATTATCAATAGCTAATAACAGGTCAGTTTTAAAATCATTACATTTTAGAAACTTGAAGAAATAATCTTTGTCAAAATAATAAGAATCTTCGGCATCTACACGATTCATGTTTTCATAATAAATGTCAATAAATGCTTCAATTTCTTCTTGTGTTTGGGCTTTTTTAATAGTGCACAATCGCCTCGATTTATTGATATGTGATTTGATTCTACGTTGATATCCTTGACGCTGTACTTCAATATCATTAGTGAGATCGATAAACACAACAGAACTTAAGTCTTCACAGTCTCCTAAATTTTTTAAAATGTCTTTTTGATGATTGATAAATGGGTTTAATCTACTAAATACAGAAACAATCTTTTTATTAAAGAGGTATTCTTTAAATTCAGTTATAAATTGTGTGTTGTTAAAACTGTAAGATATGTTTTTAGAAACAGGACCAGAATAACCGTAAACAGAAGTGATATCGAAATAATCAGTCCCTTTAATTGGTCTTATAATTAAAGGTATGGCTATTAGGTAATTGTCTTTTTCAAATTGTAAGAGTACACATTCTTCATCTTCTTGTTTGGATATTATATGATAGTCATAAGTGTGATAAAAGTCGTAAGTATCAACTTTACTGAGAACATTATCCCATTCTTGCTTTGAAGTTATTTCTTTTATCATTTTCTAAAATCGATTAAGACTTTTTTAAATAGTTTTTATACTGACTTAGTTGTTGTATAGTGTTTATGCTTATTATAGAGGTTTTTACGCTTTTGTGTTTATACACATAATCTAAACAATCACTAATTATGCTTTCAGAGGAGTTAGAAGCATCATTAAAAAATTTTCCTGCAAAAAATGGTCTTATGGCTATAAAAGGTACTGAATTTGCAAAGTGGGAATAATCAGTTTCAGATTTATTGAGATAAGAAATAATTCCATCAACAGATTTTAGTTTTATGACCTCATGTGCAAAGTTTACAGAGTAGGGGAAAGCAAACACGTGTTTGATTTTGCCTTTTTCTTTTAAGTTTGATAAACTTGCTTCTATGGTTTCTTTTTGATGGAGTAGAACTGATAGTCTGTCGTTGTCATTAATAGGTTCTGATCTTACTAGCCATTGCAGAACATCAATACAGTCGACTTTTAAATGTTTTAACTCATTATCAATAAGTTTTTCTAGCTTTTCAGCTGAAAATTTTGACTCTCCAAAATGAGGAGAAGATAGTTTAACAATGTGTTTGATGTGAGGCTTGCAACTGCTTTTATTTAAGGCATTTGCGTATAAGGAATAAGAATTGTATTCAAATGAAGAATGGTGAGTATTAATGCCTAGATTAAAACTCTCTTCAATAAGTTTTACTGTTTCCTTGATACTGAGGTTTTTATCAACGAAACGCATTGTTCCTAAAGTGATTTTTCCCAGATTTAAAGTATTCATCATCCTACCCACTTAAAGCCGGTTTTCCAGATGTAGCGGTCGTTGGTTTTTTTTGCATCATAAGATGTGCGACCATGTAATACATATTGATCCCACCATAAAACAGATTCACCAGGATTAAGATATACTCTTTCAACTAAATGTGAGTGAGCTATGTATTCTTGTAAAAATGTAAAAAACTCTTTATTAAGCTTTTTATTTTCTTCTGTTTCATTTGGGTCAATACAATAGTAGTTAAAGTTTAAGGTAATTTTACCATTGTCTTGAATGTCTATAATTTTTTCGGTTCGTGCTTCATCTGCTTTTCTGTAGCATATAGATTTTGATGTTAAGTCATCCAACATAATTGGCGCATTTTTCTTCATGTAGTCTACTAGAATTTGTCCATCAATAAAAGTAGTGGCTCCACCAGCAGGTGCTTTATTAACGCAGTAAAACAGCATTATATCAGCAGGATTTGTTAGGTAAGACTCATCAGTATGTAATGGCTGCGCATTTTTACTGTGCCTGTATGCAGCAAGATCAGGAATGTCGTCATCATATCTAATTTCTAACCAACGTTCACCAGTTAAAACGCCTCCTTTTGTAAAATCTTCACCACCATTTACTACGGGACCTAAATAATCTACAAGCTTATCGTAGAAAAGACGCAAATCACCTAAATACCACTCAGGAGTAACTTTGAGTACTTTTGTGTTTTTTAGAGTTTCTTTTATCATTTCAGCACTTTCAACTGGGTCGTTAGTGCGTAAGTTTAGGTTGTTGTAGAAATTCATATCTTTAGTTTTTACCATTAAATTTTTCGGCAGTTACTTCTAAATTACCATCCTGATTTACATCTAACGTGCTGAAAATCTTAATCAAAGTTAAAAAAAGTATTTTAATATCTAGCTTAAAACTTAGGTTGTTTATATACCAAATATCTAAGTCAAATTTTTTATTAAATGTTAAGTTGTTTCTACCATTTATTTGCGCCCAACCTGTTATTCCTGGTTTTACATTTAAACGTTGTATTTGGTGGTCATTGTAAATTGATAGGTACTCAGCAAGCATAGGTCTTGGACCAATAAGGCTCATGTCACCTTTTATTATGTTTATTAGTTGAGGTATTTCGTCTAAAGAAGTGTTTCTAACAAAGTTTCCAATTTTCGTTAGTCTTTGCTTATCTGGAAGTAAATTTCCATTTGCATCCTTTTTATCGTTCATGGTTTTAAACTTTATTATCTTAAAAACGGTTTTGTTTTTACCACCACGTTCTTGAATGAAAAAGGGCTTACCTTTATTAGCTATAGTTAATAGTAGAGTTGTTAATATGAAAATAGGAGATATAACTATTAACCCAAGTATAGCGCTTAGCTTGTCGAGTAATGGTTTGAAAAAATGTTGGTACATCTTCATTCTTCTAGCGTTTTATAAAGAGATAGTAATTCTTTCCAAACGATATCCTGACTGTATAAATCTGTAATTGTGTTTCTGGATACACGAGACATTTCTTTCACTTTTTGTGGGTTGTTTAAACAAAACGCCATTGCGTTTTTTAGTGATTTGGTATCTTTTGGAGGAATTATTATCCCATTAATTTCATTTTTTATAATTTCATTACAACCATTAATATTTGAGGCAATACAAGGCACTTGCATTGCACATGCTTGTAGTACTGCGTTTGGAAAACCTTCTCTGTAACTAGGAAAAGTTAAAACATTTGAAATTGATAAATAAGGTCTAATATCGGTTTGAAAACCTAGTTCTATAATGTTTTTATTTTCTTTTAGAACTTTTAGAGATTTTTTGGATATTGGGTCTAAGTGGCTTTCTTTATGACCCAACAGAAGTAGCTTTATAGTACTGTATTCTTTGTTTAATGAGTTAAAAGCCTTGATTAACTCATTGATACCTTTGTCTCCAACTATACGTCCTACGAATATGAATACAAAATCATTGGGTTGAATACCAAACTTTAGTCTTAATTTTTCTTTTTGTGATTCAGATATTGCCTCAGGATTGAAGTGCTCAACATTAATGCCATTAGAACTTCCATTACCTATAACCTTTAATTTAGATTGATTTGCAAATTTTAAATCAATGATAATTTGTTTAAGACCAAAAGAGTTAGGTAGTACTAGGCTAGAGCAGTTGTAAGTGCTTTTTTCAACAATGTCCAACAGCTTTCTTTTTAAGCCTTTACTTTCTAATAGAGGTAACCCAGCAACAGTGTGTAAACGATGTGGTACTTTGGCTAATTTGGCAGCAAGCATACCTGCTATACCTGCTTTAGGAGTATGCGTGTGTACAATAAAGGGTTTTTCTTTTTTAAATAATTTATAAAGAGAATAGGTAGCAGCTAAATCTCTAATAGGAGTAATTTTTCGAGTCATTTCTACAGCATAAGTAGGAATGCCCTCTTCCTCACCAATACTTTTGAGTCTTCCACCTTCATCGCTTGACACAGCTAAGATGTTGTAATGTTGACTCATGAAGCCTAATTGACCTTTTAAAAGTGAATTTATTGATCCTGGCATTGTTGTTACTCGAATTATTTTTTTCATTTAATTTTTTTAAGATGTAAGTTGTTGTTGAACATCTTTTTATCACTAAAAACTATTAGCCGAAGATATCAAATATTTAAATTGTAATAAATGATAAAAGGATTAATTAGTTGTAAGGAAAGGTTTATAGGATGAAGGTAAAAACAACTTAAAAGATTGTTTGTGATTTAAGTTATTGCAATAATTTTTTTAATAAACTTGTCAATGTCTCTTTCGCTAAGATAATTGTCAAATTTACTTCTGTTGCTTGTACTGTTTGATGTAGAAAGTGCTTTCTCAATAGCAATTTTTAAGCTTTCAGCATCATTTGGTTTTGATAAGTAGATACCTTCGATTTTATCAATTCCACCAGCACATGTTGTAGATGCTACATTGTTGTTTTGCGACATCATTTGCAAAAGAACATTAGGAAAACCTTCGATTCTTGACGATACAACACATAGTTTTGCAGACTTAAAATAGGATAACACATTATTTACATGACCAGGTAATATTATATCGTTGTCCAAACTTAAAGATTTAATTTGCGCTACTAAATCAGGTTTTAATTCGCCATCACCAAGAAGTATCAATTTTAAATTTGGGTAGGATATCTTAACATGATAAAAGGCATTAATTAATAAATCGAACCCTTTTTCTGGAATGAATCTACCAGCTGATACGATAAATTCAAAAGGAAGATTTAAGCCTTCTTTTGCTCGTTCATTAAGTAAATATTCAAAATTTAATGGATTAGGGATGGTTACTATTTTTGTTTTCTTTTCAATGCTTTTAAAATGTTGTATTAACTGGTTTTTCATCAGTTCAGTCTGACAAATCAATAAGTCTATTTTTTTATACCCAATTTTATATGCTAGTTTATATAAAAATAGTTTTAATCCTTTGTACCTAAGGAAAATTGAGGTTGATTCTCTTGCGATAAACTTTTTAGTTTTTAAAATTTTAAGTTTTAGTAGTATTCCTACTAAAGCGTTAATATAGATATGAGATGTAAAAACGTAATCATACTCTTTTTTTTGTTTTTGACTTAGAGAAAGAAATTTTAAAACACCCAAAAATTTATTGCCAGTAGAGCAGAAGTGTTGATTTGTGTTATTTTTTATATCGTCCCAAAGCTTTGTTTCATAGACTGTGATAAAATAAATATCTACAGTTGCTTCTTTAAAGTAGGATGCAACCATTTTTAAGTATTGTTCTGCACCACCAAGTGCATCATTTGGAATGATTATTAGTACTTTCATGGTTTTGATTTAGATGAAAGACTGTTAAACAAAGCTTCATACTTTTCTAAAATTAACTCTTTATTGTACTTTTTTGTAACTGAAGCATTGATGCGTTTAGGATCCCAATCTTTTTGAACCATCATATTCAACGTTTCAATAAATTGAGTGGTGTTTTCTACAATATAACCATTTATGCTCTCTTCAATAATTTCTTTGGTTCCACCAGGAGCATTAAAAGCTATCACAGGAGTTCCAACCACACAACTTTCTAGTAAAGCATTTGGAAAACCTTCTACATATGAGCCTTGGATAAAAATATCGCTGTTAGATAAATATTGGGCTACAGTATTGGTATGCGGAATAATTTTTATATTATCAATAATTCCTAAATGTTTTGCATGCTGTATAATTGCATCTTTTTCATCTCCAGTTCCAATAATTGTATAATTGAATTCAAAGCTTAGTTTAGAAATTGCTTCTAAAATTCTGAGATGACCTTTTTCTTTACTTAATCGTCCTATTGTGATAAATTCTTTTACTGTAGTGATAGGCTTAGAAGATTTAATAGGTAAATAACCAGATATAGGATTGTTGATTATGTGTATTTTTTCTTTGGAAAATGAATTGTTTAATATTAGGTCATTAGCCATGTCAATAGACTGACAAATTACAGCATCTAAATACTTGTGGTAGTTTTTAAAAAAAGGAAATTGAAAAACACTTTTTTTTGTATTGAAACTATTCATAATACTTAATACACTAGCTTCTCTACCAACAAATTTAGTATTAAAGAAAAAGATAGATAACATAGCTAGCACTCTGTTAACATGAGCAATAGACCCAACAACTATATCAGGATTTTTTATTAGTATATGTTTAAATAATTTAGGTATTGCATTTAAGACTCTTCGTTTATTAAGAAAAAGAACCTCAATAGCTTCAGTGTTGTATATAGCATCTTTTTTTTGACCAACAACAATTAGCGTGCATGTAAATTTATTTGGGTTTAAATTACTAGCAATAAAAGAAATAACTCTTTCGGCACCACCAGCCTTTAATGATGGTAAAACAAAAAGTATATTTATTTTAGACTTAGACATAAGTTAGCTTATACTTATTCCTTTTCCATTAGTACTTAACCATTGTTTTAATACTAATAAAGACCATATTAAAGGGTATCTATTCCAGGTGCCATCCATATGTTGGTTAATCATAAACTGCACTTTTTTGGCGTCAATACAAGGTAGCGATTTTAAAGTGTCTTCATTTAACTCACTTAAAACATAGTCTTTTAAATCTTCTCTAAACCATTCAGAGAAAGGCATAGTAAAGCCTGCTTTTGGCCTATTAAATATGTGCTTTGGAACTGATTCGTACAACACATCTTTTAGAATGCGTTTCATTTCTTTTTTATGAAATTTAAAAGATGTTGGTAGCGAATTTGCAAACTCAACTATTTGATGGTCTAGCAATGGAGCTCTAACTTCTAGTGAAAAAGCCATCGAAGCCCTATCTACTTTAGTGTTTATATCCCAATTAAGATAGGTTTTAGTGTCAAAATCACTAATACGTTCAAATAGGTTTTTATTATTGTGCATTAAGTATTTTGATTCGTCAACTAGTCTAGTGTTATAGTTCGTGTTTATATGAGATAAATCTACACCAGTCATAGCGCCTAAGTAAACTTCATTTACGTCTTTAAACTGTAAAGCTTTAGCAATAACATTTAGTCTATAGTGAGGTAATAGAGATAAGACTCCTGCACCAAGTTTTCTGATAGGTAATGGTAGTTTGTAATAAACTCCTCCTTTTTTTGCCCAATTGTATCTGTGATATCCAATAAAACTTTCGTCACCACCATCACCAGAAAGAGCTACTGTTACATGTTTTTTGGTATGTTTAGCTAAAAGCATTGATGGGATTGCTGAAGAATCAGAAAAAGGCTCATCGTAATAATGGCAAAAATTCTTAATTAAATCGATGCCTTCGTTGTAATTACATTCAATTACATGATGATCTGTTTGTAAGTGGTCTGCAACTTGCTGTGCATAATGACTTTCATCAAAGCCTTTTTCGTTAAATTTAACCGAAAATGTTTTAACCTTAGCGCTAGATGTTTGCGTTGCAGTAGCAGCAACTAATGAAGAGTCTACTCCTCCAGATAGGAATACACCAACAGGAACATCGGCAAATAACCTGCTTTTTACAGCGTCATTTAAAATTGTTTTAAGTTCTTGTTTAGCATCTTCATAACTTCCTTTATAAGGGTTTTTATTTGTGTAATCAATATCCCAATAGGGTTGTGATTTGAACTCACCAGAACTAAGGTTAAATGTAAACTTATGTCCTGCTTTAAGTTTTTTAACTTGACTGAAAATAGATTGAGGATCTGGTACATTTCCCCAGGATAAATAATAAGCTATTGCGCGTTCAGAAATTGTGAGGTTGTTGGAGTGTAATTGAATTGAGGATATTTGACTAGCAAATTCAAAATCTTTACCATTGTGGTAATAATAAAATGGTTTTTTACCTAGTCTATCTCTTGCGCCAAAGAGTATGTTGTTTTTTTCATCGTAAATTACAAACGAAAACATTCCAACAAAGTAATCTACACATTTTTCACCATACTCTAAATATGCAGCACAAAGTACTTCGGTATCACTAGTTGTTTTAAAACTATATCCTTTTTTACTAAGTGTTTCTTTAATTGTTTTGAAATTGTAAACTTCTCCGTTAAAAACAATATGAATTGTATCGTAATAAGTAAATGGTTGATTTGATCTAGGGTCTAAATCTATTATTGAAAGTCTGTTATGACCAAAAATGACTTGTCTATTATCTTTTTTATAAAACTGCCAACCCATTTGATCAGGACCTCTAAAAGCTGTTCGCTTGAGTTTGTCCTTAACTTGCTGTTCGTTATAATTTAATGTTGTTCCGTAAATACCGCACATAGTATGATTTGAGTTTACTTTTATAAAGTTATTTCATTTTCTTGAGAGTTATTTGTACTCACTTTATTAAATAACCAAATAGTTATAAATAGTATTAGGTAGTAATTAAAATAATTATGCATTGTTAATAAAATAGCGCTTAATGATATGGCTAGGAGTAATTTATCAGTGTTGGTTTTGTAGCCGTAAATAGTTTTTCTAATTAAATACAAATAAATACCTATAATAATCAAAAAGGGGATGATACCTGCTTCACCTAAAACCATTAAGTAGGTGTTATGCACACCTTGTTTAACATTGTCTATACCGCTAAAACTTTTATAACCATTACCAAAAATTGGCTTATCTAAAATATCATTGTAATAGGTAGACCATCTGCTCATTCGGCTATCTTCAGTTAGTCGTTCTGTTTGTGCATTATTATTTAATAATCCAATTAATAGAGAAAATCGAGTAGTGTTAACTTGTAATATTGTGGCAAAACTTATTAATAGAGCCAATGTGCCAATACCAATTCCAAATAATTGCAAGTTTTTTTTGTTACTTATTACAGAAAGCAAGGTTATTAGAAACCACATTAAAAAAAAGAACCTTGAAAAGGTTAAAATACCTGCAAAAGTAAAAATGAATGTAAATAAATACTTTGTAGTTTTATTACTAATGTTAAATGTTAAGCAGTAGCCTATTAGGCATACAAAAGCTGCTCCATTAGGATTTAAATAAAAGCCACTATACCTACCATAGTTATCAGCAAAAAATAAAGAATGAATTAATACACTTGTTGCTCCAATTAAAAGAAAAAGTATTAACTCTTTTGAAGATGTGTCTCTAGCTACTTCAGCACCACAAATAATTAGAATACCGTATTTGATAAACTCATTGATGTAAACTTCATAATTATCAATATATGTTAGACCTGAAATTATAAAATAACTAACCCCTAGGATGGCTAAAGGGATAATTACAGGACGCTTTCTTGCAAAGAAATAATACCCAAGTAATAGTATAAAAGTAAGATGACTAACATAACCACCTATGGTTTCTCCAAACACAAAAAATGAGAAGCTATCAATACCCCAAAGAATTAAAATTAGAATTATGTATTTTAGGATTTTCATATTAAGTTCTTACTAATTTTAATGGAATATTCAACATAAATATCACAAAGCATGTAAGCTTTTTTACAAAAGACAAGCGATTGGTTCTTCGTTTTAAATATAGGTTAGATTTTATGTATTGAAATGCATAAAACCTATAAAATTTGTATTTTATAATATCATTTAAGGATACGTTTTCTAACTCAATCAAAGCACTGTTGTAATAGACTTTGGCTTTTCTTTCTTTACTTGTTTTTGTGGCAATAAGCCCATCGTTAGAATGGAAATAAATTCTATGGGCAATATTTATGCATAAAAAATCAAATGATCTATTAATATGGTTCCAAGTGTGACTTTCGCCAATATGACATTCATCGCTTAAAATCATTTTGTTAGATTTTAAAACATTAGTTTTCCAACAATGCCATTTTTCGCCTTCAATGTTATGTTTGAGAACTCTAGTCTTAAAATCTACTTTCCAATAATCTTCAGGAAACTTATCTCCAATAATTTGACCGCTTTCATCCTTAGTGAGTGTCCAAATAGCTCCAATGCTATTATCAGTATTGTTAGTCCAAATATCTTTTAAATCTGATATTGTTTCTGGAACAAAAGTATCATCGCTATCTGCAATTATGGTGTATTTTTCTTTACATAAATCTATTGCAACGTTTACAGCATTAGATTTTCCTTTATTAATATTTAGTTTATGGTAAGTAATTTTAAATTCGGTAGTGTTTTTTATCCATTCACTAATTAGTTGATATGTGTTATCAGTACTACCATCATCAACAATAATCCATTCAAATGTTTTGGAGGTTTGTTGTATTAAAGATTTGTATACTCTAGGTAATGTATGCGCTCTATTATATGTTGGTGTAATTATATTAAACATAGGAACTGTTTAATTTGTTTATATAGACATATAAAATGATACTATTAACTATAGAAACTAACGATGTAGCTAATGCTAATCCATAAACTCCCATTACATCTATTAAAATAAAATTGAACACTATATTTAGAATTAAACTTACTAAAGAAGTTAATACCATAAAATTATTTTTATTTATTGATGTTAAAAACTTAACCATCACTAAACCACTAATATAAGAAGGTATTTGTAAAATATACATTTGTTGTATTTTTGATACAATTACAGTGTCTGAACTTGTAAAAGCATTTCTCTCAAAAACAAGCCATATAATTGGAGAAGAGAGAAGAACTAGTATAATTACTATAATAGAACTACTAATTATAAGGTATTTAAGTATTAGTTTTAGTTTTTTAAAAGTAGCTTCTTTATTATCAATAGCATTTTTAGAAAAATAGGGCAGAAGTACATTGCCAACTGCAATACCTACAATTGAGATGGCAAAAGCAGGAATTTTGATTCCATAATTTAGAGCAGCTATTGAACCAACAATTAATTGAGCTGAAAAGTATTGGTCTATAAGTGGGTTAATACCACTTAGCAAGCTAGATGATACTTTAGCAGGTATTTGCTTAAATAATACTTTAATGTTAACCGAAATAAAATCAGGTGTTTGTAATGTGATAATTTTTCGATTAAGTGCTACTATCAACAAAAACAAGAAGTTTAGGATGCTTCCAAATAATGTACCTAAAGCAAGTACCAAACTTCCAAGGGCCTCTTTAAAAAAAACAAGACATATAATAATTGATATAGGCGTAAAAATACTTGCAATTGAAGAAAATTTAAACTCATCATCAATGTTTAATAATCCACTTATTAAAGAAGAAAGTCCCCAAAATAAAATACAAGGAGCTACATAATAAAATTGTGTTTTAATTAAACTATAGTATTGTGTAGTGTGACCTTTAAAAAATGTTTCTAAATAAGTGTCAGTAAAAAGTATAGCAATAAGTAAAAACACTAAGGATATTACAATTGTCACAATAAAACTGGTGCTTTGAAACGCTCCTATGTTTTTTCCTGTTTTTAATTCGCTAACATAGTTTGGTATAAAAACGCTTTTAAACGAATCTAGAAAAACACCACTTATAAATGTAGGAAACAATATAGCTATGTAAAAAGTGTCGAGTAATTCCGAGAGACCAAAGCTATTAGCTACAACTATTTCTTTAAAAAAACCAAGTCCACTTACAATTAAAGTAGTTACTCCAACGGTAATTACATTAGTAACCGTTGAGTTTTTAAGTAAGTTACTTATAAAAGATTTTAAATCGAATTTTGAATTCAATTGTACTGGTATTGGTTAAGTCTATTTTAGAAATCTTCTAATTGGCCATAATAGTACAAAGAAAAACTTGATAATAGGTGAATCAATAGATGTTGTGTAGTTTTTTAGGTTGAAATCTAAATAATTAGATAATCTTAGTAAAAAGTATAAGCTTTTTATAAAGTATGTTGGTGCTTTAAAAAAGTTCTCTTTAAAGAACCAATTATAGTTAGCAATGAGTTGTGTAGCAGATCCTAAAGCAGTTTTTTCAATGTTAGAACTAGATATTGAGTTTTCAATGTTAGTATGATAAATACGTAATGCCTTATTAATATAAACAGTTATAAAACCTTTTTTAGCTAATAGATTCCAAACAAGTCCTTCAGGCATAAAACCGTTGCTAATAAACGCTTTGTTGTAAACTATATTCCTTAAAATATTAGTTTTAGTAAAACCCCATTTTTCACCTAAAATTCTTTTAACAGTATATGATTCAAAGGTATTACTAAAATATGGACTCGTAGGATAAGAGTCACCTACCTGGTCACCATTTTGATCAATGCATAAAGCTGTAATAGCACCAATAGTGTTTTTTTTCTCAATAGGTATACTGTTGTAAGTATTATTAAACACCTCTAAAGCGTTATTAACGCATTCATCATCAGCATCAAATGTTAAAAAAAAATCACCATCGGCTAATTTAATGGCTTGCATAAAACAGCTCATCTTATGCTTATTTTTGGTGTTATGTATATACTTAATCTCTAAAGACGACTTTTTTATAATGCTTGAAATGATGTTGTGAGAACTATCGGTAGAGCCATCATTAATGATTAACCATTCAAAATCCTTAAAACTTTGTTTAACTAAACAGTCGTGAACACGTTCAATTGTTTTTTCACAATTATATACAGGTGTAAAAACAGTAAATTTATACTTAAATGCCTTAGTTGGTTGTTCAATGTATTTTGGAATTAAATCTCTAAACATTATATAAGTTTAATTATGAGTTCGTTCCATTTTTCAGCAACTTGATTTACTTCGTATGCCTTAGCGGTTTTAAAAGCTTCTTTTCCTAGTGAATCTCTAAGGGTATTATTATCGATTAGTTCTATAAGTCTGCTTTCTAATTGTGATTGATTGTTGACTTCAATTAGGAAGCCATTTTTGGTGTTTTCAATAATATCTGAAGGTCCTGTCGGACAATCTGTTGATATGCATGCCATTTCAAAATACATAGCTTCTATTAAAGCATTAGGAAAACCTTCAGACTTTGAAGTAAAAGCAAAAATACTAGCTGTATTGTAATAATTTTGAACATCGTTAATATTGCCTGTAAATATAACGTTGTTGGCTATATGTAACTTTTTAGTGAGTTTTTCATAGTCTTTTCGTAATTCACCATCGCCAATTAAAACAAGTTTCCAGTCCTTTTTATTTATGCTCGCAAATGCTTTTAATAATACATCTTGAGCTTTATTACTGTCTAACCGTCCAACATTAATTATAGTAGGTGTTCTTTTTTTAGAAATATTTTTTTGAGAACTTAATGTTTCAGAAATAGGATTAGGAAGGATTAAAACTTTATTGCTCTTAACAAAAGTTTGATAATAATTTTTAATCAAGTTTGATTGAACTACTAAGAAGTTAGCTTTAGGGTAGGTGTATCTTACAAGTTTATCCCAAAAAGAATTGTTTGTGTATATGTATGGGTTACTTCTTTCTGAAATTATGCATGGTATTTTTAAAGATCTTGAAGCAATTAAACTTAATACATTTGATGTGGTCATAAAACTTAATACTAAGTCAATATCTTCACTCTTTAAATATTTTTTTATTGTTTTAATGAGCTTTGTGTTATTCTTTAAAGCACTAACTAAGTTTTTACTATTGTTAATCTCATTGACACAAGACTTCAATGTAATTTCTTTATTTAAGGTATAAAATGGTGTAGTATTAACAATTGTTATTATGGTAACATTGTATTGTAATGCAAAATAATTGGCTAATGTAGTTACTACGCGTTCTGCTCCTCCAGAGTTCAAACTATACACAACAAAAGCAATATTTTTTTTGGGCTTCAAATTCTAATAATTTATGTAAATGTAGTTAATTTAATAGTTCTTTGTTCATTATCAATTATGTAGGAATTTACTTTTAAACGTTAAAATTATGTAGTTAGTCGACTTTTTTTACATTCTGCACGTATATTTGTTGACGCTAAAATCACTATTTCATCCTGAAAAATCTTTATTTGTAAGAAAAGTATTTCAAATATTTTCTTTTTGTCGAATATTAATGCGTTAAAACGTATTTTTAGATATTATTTATATAGATTGCCAGTATAATAGCAAGCCCCAAAGATTAATAGTAGATGAAGCCCCTAAATTTTGGTTGCCATAATTATGGCCTATTGTGTTTTAAAAAAGCACTGTGTTTAATTTTATTTGTATCGTATTATAGTATAGCTCAAGTTTACCCACCTGATGTTAATGTTAATTCAGTTGATTGGGGAACTTATCAAGTACCAATTAGTGTGCCTGATTATTTAGCTACGTTTACGGACCCATTAACAGGTAATAATGTTACCCGAATAAGTGATGAAAATGTATTTGGTTGTGATTGTTCTCAATTACGACATATTTATGCCAAAAAGCAACCTTGGAATGCTGATGGCACTAAAATTATGACTGCAGGTTGGCCATCAAAAATTTTAGATGGTAATACTTATGAGGTGTTAACTACTGCTTATTGTCGTTCATTATGGAGTAATGTTGAACCAGACATTACGTATGATTCACATGAGAACCAATTATTCAGAAGAAATATAGTTACACAAAATGAAACTGTTTTAAAAACATTTTCAGGGTATTCATCTGTAAGTGTTGGAGATGGAGAAGGTAATTTGTCCAATGATGATCGTTATGTGGCTTTAATAGCAACTAGTGGATCACAAAAAACGATATTAGTTTATGATATATTTAATGATGAAATTCTAGGAACAAAGTCTCTAGGAACTGCTAATATTGATTGGGTGTCTGTATCACAATCTGGTGAATATGTAGTAATGAGTGGATACTCTGATGGCTCAGGACCATTGCAGGGCATTAAAGCTTATGATAAGTATATGAATAATGAAATACACTTATATAGCGGAAGACCTCATGGAGATATAGGATACGATGCTCAAGGAAATGAAGTTTATGTGGCATACCAAGGTGTTAGTGGTTATAGTTTGTCTTATGCAAGATTAGACAATGGAGCAAAACAAGGAATTTTTCCATTCTCAGGAGGAGCAGGTGATAGTGGTCTTTGGGGAGGACATATTAGTACTAGAAATTTAGACAGACCAGGATGGGCTTATGTAAGTGAACAAGGGCATCCGTCTAATGTAAATAATTATGAAGCAACAAGAGAGATTTTTGCTATTAAGTTAGATAATTCTCAAACTATAGAAAGATTTACCAAGCATAATACTAATTTAAATTCAGGATATAGCCATCAAGCTCATGCAGTACCAAATAGAGATGGTTCTAAGGTGATATTCGCAAGTAATTGGGATAACGCTAGCTTAGAAAACAATTCTTATCCCTTGTTGTGGGTTGTAGAAGCACCACAAGATTCAGCAGGCATAACTGCAAACGCAGGAGAAGATGTGTCGATTTGCGAAGGAGATGAGGTGGTTTTAACAGCTTCTGGAGGAGCAACGTATGAGTGGAGTACAGGTGAAACTACACAAAGTATTACAGTAAGTCCAACTGAAATAACAACCTATATTGTTACTGCGTATGATGCATCAGGAAGTAATTCAGATCAAGATGATGTAATAGTTACTGTTAATGCAATACCCGAAGCTAATGCAGGAGAAGATGTGTCTGTTTGTTTTGGTAACTCTATTACGCTAACAGCCTCAGGAGGAAGTACATATTTATGGAGTACAGGAGAAACTACAGAAAGTATAACTGTATCTCCAAGTGAAACAACAATATATTCAGTTGAAGTTTTTGAAAACGATTGTTCTAGTAGTGATGAAGTGCTAGTAACTGTTAGTGAGCTTCCTGTGATTAATGCAGGAGAAGATGTAACAATTAATCTTGGAGAAAGTACAATGCTTACAGCTTCAGGAGGAGATACATATTTATGGGATACTGATGAGACATCTGAGTCAATAACAGTAAGTCCAATCGAAACAACTACTTACACAGTAACAGGTTTTGTGGCTGATTGTGAAGCTTCTGATACTGTAACTGTAACAGTTGTTGATAATAGTGTAGTTGCAAATGCAGGAGAAGATGTGTCGATTTGCGAAGGCGAAGAGGTGGTTTTAACAGCCTCTGGAGGCGCAACGTATGAATGGAGTACAGGTGAAACCACACAAAGTATTACAGTAAGTCCAGCTGAAACAACAATCTACACTGTTACAGTTTTTGATGAATCAGGAAGTAATTCAGATCAAGATGATGTTACAGTAGCAGTAAATGCACTTCCCATAGCTAATGCAGGAGACGATGTGTCTGTTTGTTTTGGAGATTCTATTGTGTTAACAGCCTCAGGAGGAAGTACATATTTATGGAGTACAGGAGAAACTACAGAAAGTATAACTGTGTCACCAAGTGAAACAACAACATATTCAGTTGAAGTTTTTGAAAACAATTGTTCAAGTACTGATCAAGTGATGGTTACTGTAAATGAATTACCAATTGTTGATGCAGGTTCCAATGTTACAATAAATGTAGGAGAAAGCACTACGCTTACAGCTACAGGAGCAGATGCTTATTTATGGAGTACAGGAGAAACTACCCAAAGTATAACAGTATCACCAAGTGAAACAACAACTTATTCAGTTACAGGATTTACAAATGGATGTGAAAACACGAACACTGTTACTGTTTTTTTGCAAGGTAGTACTGTAGTTGCTGATGCAGGAGAAGATGTATCGATTTGCGAAGGCGAAGAGGTGGTTTTAATAGCTACAGGAGGCGCAACGTATGAATGGAGTACAGGTGAAACCACACAAAGTATTACAGTAAGTCCAGCTGAAACAACAATCTACACTGTTACAGTTTTTGATGAATCAGGAAGTAATTCAGATCAAGATGATGTTACAGTAGCAGTAAATGCACTTCCCATAGCTAATGCAGGAGACGATGTGTCTGTTTGTTTTGGAGATTCTATTGTGTTAACAGCCTCAGGAGGAAGTACATATTTATGGAGTACAGGAGAAACTACAGAAAGTATAACTGTGTCACCAAGTGAAACAACAACATATTCAGTTGAAGTTTTTGAAAACAATTGTTCAAGTACTGATCAAGTGATGGTTACTGTAAATGAATTACCAATTGTTGATGCAGGTTCCAATGTTACAATAAATGTAGGAGAAAGCACTACGCTTACAGCTACAGGAGCAGATGCTTATTTATGGAGTACAGGAGAAACTACCCAAAGTATAACAGTAAGTCCAGCAGAGGCCACAACTTATTCAGTTACAGGATTTACAAATGGCTGTGAAGCATCAGATTCTGTTTTAGTATCAGTTGAAGACCTAGTAATTGCCAACGCAGGAGATGATGTTAGTATTTGTCAAGGTTACGAAACTGTTTTGTCAGCTTCTGGAGGTGAAAGTTATCTATGGAGTACAGGTGCTACTACACAAAGTATAACAGTAAGTCCTAGTTCAACATCAACCTATTCGGTTATTGCTTATGTAGGTGATCAACAAGATGAAGATGAAGTCACAGTTACTGTTAATCCTAATCCAAATGTTATTATTCAAAATGGAGATGAAGTTATGATATTGCAAGGTGATTATATTACTTTATCAGCAACAGGAGCTAATAGTTACCAATGGAGCAATGGTGCAACTCAACCCAATATAGCTGTTAATCCTAGTGTTACAACAACATATTCAGTTACAGGATTTATAAACAATTGTGAAGATGAGAAGCAAATAACAGTTAATGTGTTAGAAGAAGTTACAGCAGTTGTTGATGTTGAGCAAAATGAAATTTGTTTAGGAGAGACTGTTACACTTACAGCTTCAGGAGGAGATGAGTATTTATGGAGTACAGGAGATACAACTGAAAGCATAACTGTATCGCCTGAAGAGAGTTTAGAATATTCAGTAACAGTATTTAATGCGTTAGATTTTGATGAGACCTCAGTAATTGTTTCAGTGGTTGATTGTTCATCAATTGAAACTCCTGATGAGCCTGAAGAGTTTGATTTTCTTGTATATCAAGACCCACAAACAGATGTGTTAAAAGTACGCGTATCAGGTTATCAAAGTGTTATTGTGAATAACATGTCTATATTTGATATTACTGGAAAACACGTGTTTTCTATTGATTTTGAAGAAGAAGATGAGTCAATTGTTGAAAAAGAAATAGATACAAGCTCATTCTCTAGAGGAATCTATATCATTAGGTTGATATACGATGATAAAGCACTCGTTAAAAAAATTCCTATTCGATAAAAAAAGAAAAGACTTGGTTATCTAAGTCTTTTTTATTTAAAATCTATTGAAAGAACAGTAGCTACTGAATCACAGTTTTTGATATGAAGTGCAATATCATTTTTATTTAACTTGTTTTCAATTACATAAGTTTTGCAATCTTCAGACTTTGTATCACTTTCTTGAAAGTTAACATCTCCAGTTAAAATTAAATTAGTGATAGTAGTAGTGTCTATATCATGAGTATTCATAATTGCTTTCGTTTCATCAGAGAGCAATCGTTTTTTAATTGAAATGTTTTTAATGGTTCTTGCGTTTGGACCATAATCACACGAAGTGTTTTTTCCTCTTAAAAAAAAGGCTAAAAGTATTAAACCTATTGAAAATCCTCCTAAGTAGTAACCTATACGTTGTATTAATTTCATTAGTTAAATTGAAAATTTTCTGTAAAAATACAACCCTTTTTAACCTTAGCAAAACTCCAACTTAGTAAAGCTGAATTGAACTAAAAAATAAGCAAGTTTACGTCATTATAGTTAAGACCAAACCAATCAGCTACCGACTTATTGGTTAAAACACCATGATATAAGTATAAACCATTTTTTAAACCTCTATCAAACCTGATAGCATCTTCAATACCACCATCTTCAGCAATTTTTAGTAGATAAGGTGTAAAAATATTACTGATAGAAACTGATGCAGATCTAGAGTATCGAGCAGGAATATTAGGTACACAATAATGAGTAACTCCATTGACTTCAAAAGTTGGGTGGTCATGATTTGTGATTTCACTAGTTTCAAAACAACCTCCCATATCAATACTAACATCTATTACAACAGATCCATTTTTCATGCTGCCAACCATTTCTTCAGTAACAACAATAGGAGCTCTATTGGTTCCTCTTACAGCTCCAATAGCAACATCACAGCGTTTTAGGGCTTTAATTAAGTTTTTTGGTTGAATGGTTGAGGTATATATTGTTCTTCCAAGGTTAGACTGTAAACAACGTAATTTGGTAATAGAGTTGTCAAAAACCTTTACATTGGCTCCAAGCCCAATAGCTGAACGTGCAGCAAATTCACCAACAGTACCAGCACCTATAATTACAACTTCAGTAGGAGGAACACCACTAATATTACCAAACATTAATCCGTTACCACCATTAACATTAGAGAGTAATTCTGAAGCAATTAAAATTGAAGCTGTTCCAGCAATTTCACTAAGTGATCGCACAGCAGGATATGCACCATCTTCATCTTTAATAAATTCAAAAGCTAAAGCTGTAATTCGTTTAGAAGCAAGAGCTTCAAAGTATTTTTTGCTTTGAGTTTTTAACTGTAATGCAGAAATAAGAAGCGTTTGCGGATTAATGAGTTTTATTTCGTCAAGAGAAGGTGGTTCTACTTTTAGAATAATAGGGTTAGAGTAGACCTTAGCTGTATCTTTAGTAACTTCGGCACCTGCTTCACTGTAGTTTTTATCTTTAAAGTTAGCACCTTCGCCAGCTCCAGATTCTATCATTACTCTATGTCCATTTGACACTAAAGCAGATACTGCATCGGGAGTTAAACAAACTCTTTTCTCTTGAAAATAAGTTTCTTTTGGAATACCAATGTATAGATTGCCTTTTTTTCTTAAAACTTCTAGTTTTTCTTCTTGAGGCAAAAGTTGAGCCCTTGTAAAAGGAGATAAAGATTTACTCATTTGTGATTGAAATAATATTCAAATTACAAATAATAATTTGAATTTTAAAAGAACTCTTTAAAAGTAATCTTTAAGTTTTCCTAAAATACCTTTTGGTTTAATTTTAAACTCGTCTTCAAGCTCCTGCATAGTTTTATCGGCATCATTTATTTTATTGAAAATCCTTACTCTAATGAGGTATATTGAAGGAACCACAATAGCCATTACGGGTAATAAGTAAATAAATTGGTATTCATCAATATTTTGAGTGTCACCATTATAAGTGCCTACAATTTGAAAGATATACATCACTATTGGAACCAGTAGTGCATGATACCACCAGTGTCTGCAAGTAACAAACCATATAATTAAAAGGATAAGAGGTATAAACTTACCAGTAAAAACCCACATAGCATAATTGGCATCTTCCCAAAGGTTGCTATCGTATGTAAACAAAAAAGTGTCCCAAACTTTAGTTTGAGGGACACTTTCATGTAACGAAAATAAGAAAGGAGTGATTGCTATTAAGGTTGCAATAATACTACCAACAACAACACTCTTGTTAATCTTATTAGCAGTTTTTAATAAGCTTTCTTGGTCCTTTTTCGATTTCTGATTTTGTTTGATCATTTAAGTCAATTAAATTTGTAGCCTGAGCTGCAAATAACATTCCACCGAAAAGCGCGATCGCTAATACGTACTTTTTTGTTTTCATAATTCAAGGGATTTAATTAATTAATTACTTCAAATTTAGAATCAACAAGGTGTAAATTCTGTTAAAGAAATGTTAAAATAATTTTCAGAAATCGCTTGAACGTTACGGTTTTTCCGTACTTTGCAATTGTGCTCTAATGGCAGGATGCCACTTTTTTTACAAAAAATTTTGCTGCTCCATAGGTTTTTTTTTGGTTAATTTTATGTTTTGGTCAAATTTGAGGGTTCTTTTACTATTTTCATCAGAAACAATTGTTACAATTTCTGCGTCATCTGGTATTAAATTTGGAATTTTTTCTGGCCATTCTACAAGTTTCCATGCACTAGAGTAGAAGTAATCTTCAATACCAAAATTTAATGCTTCTTCCTCGTTTTCAATTCTATAAAAATCAAAATGAAAAATCGTATCAGAAGGAGATGAATATTCGTTAACAAGTGAGAATGTTGGACTACTTACCAAATCATTACTACCAAGATGTTCAACAATCGCTTTTATAAGTGTAGTTTTGCCAACACCCATTTCTCCGTAAAACAAAATTGTTCTAGAAGATGCATGTTTTATAACTGCTTCAGCAATTGAATGAATATCAGATATTTGATAAGTTGTTTCCAAAATTGTACTTGCTAAGTATAAAATTCAGCACAAGTATAAGAATAAAATTCGAGAAAAACCAATAAAAAGTGTATTTCATCGGATTTTTTTGCATTACATAGATTATTTTGGACTCATGACAACAAACGGAATAATCATTTCTTCTAGGGACACTCCACCATGTTGATAAGTGTTTCTGTAATAGCTTACATAATGGTTATAATTGTTTGGGTAAGCTAAAAACACATCGCCTTTTGCGAAGATATAAGAGCTACTCATCGTGATTGAAGGCAAATGTATGGTCTTTGGATCTTTAGCTGCAAGTACATCTTTATTTTCATAAGTTAGGCTACGTCCAGTTTTGTATCTTAAATTTAAGCTGGTATCTCTATCACCAATTACTCTTGATGGATTTTTTACATTAATGGTCCCATGGTCTGTGGTTAAAATAAGCTTAAAACCAAGAAGCTGTGCTTGTTGGATCATCTCTAATAATGGAGAGTTTTTAAACCAACTTTGTGTTAAAGATCTGTATGCCTTATCGTTTGAAGCTAACTCTTTTACAACTTCCATTTCGGTTTTAGCGTGAGAAAGCATATCTACAAAATTGTAAACCACTACAGTAAGGTCGTTGTCTTTTAAAGCTTTAAAGTTTTCAACTAGTTTCTTTCCAGACTTTAAGTTTGTGATTTTGTGATACTCATGTTTTAAGTGTGATAGCCCTAAGCGTTTTAATTGTGCTTCAAGAAACTCAGCTTCGTGTAAATTTTTACCACCATCATCAGTGTCGTTTTTCCAAAGGTCTGGATGTAGCTTTTCCATATCACTTGGCATTAAACCAGAAAAAATAGCATTTCTTGCATATTGCGTAGCTGTAGGGAGAATACTGTAAAACGGCTCTTCGTATGTTTTTTTGTAGTAATTGTTTACAATAGGCTCAAATGCTTTCCATTGGTCGTAACGTAAATTATCAATAACAACAAAAAGAGTTGGTTGTTTGTCGCTTAATTCAGGTACAACCTTTTCTTTAAATAAGGTATGTGACATTATTGGTGCTTCGGTATTGTCATCAAACCAACTAGGGTAGTTCTTGTCTATAAATTTTCCAAACTGTTGGTTAGCTTCACTTTTTTGAGATTCTAAAATCTCAGTCATGCCAACATCTTCAATGTCTTCAAGCTGTAATTCCCAATAAATCAGTTTTTGATACAATTCTTCCCATTCTTTAAAAGAGTTAACCATAGATAAGTCCATAGCTATTTTTCTAAATTCTTGTTGGTAGTTAGAAGTTGTCTTTTCTGAAACTAACCTAGAATGATCCAAATTCTTTTTTAAACTCAGTAGTATTTGATTTGGGTTTACAGGTTTTATAAGGTAATCGGCTATTTTACTACCTATAGCTTCTTCCATAATATACTCTTCTTCACTTTTGGTAATCATAACCACAGGAAGGTTAGCACGCTTTTCTTTAATCTCATTCAAGGTTTCCAATCCTGTAAGTCCTGGCATGTTTTCATCTAAAAAGACAATATCAAAATTAGTATCGTTAATAATCTCGATAGCTTCAGTACCACTTTTGCATGTAGTAACCTTGTATTGCTTTTGTTCTAAAAAGAGAATATGCGGTTTAAGTAAATCAATTTCATCGTCAACCCAAAGAATATTTATATTGTTCATGTATATTTGTTTAAATTTAAAGTAAAAATTGAAGTTTGAATAAGGTAAACAAACTTAAGATATTTAACGACCCAATTTACGGATTTATTACTATTCCAAATTCGTTAATTTTCGATTTAATTGAACACAGATACTTTCAGCGTTTAAGACGAATAACCCAAATGGGAATGTCTTATTTGGTTTATCCAGGTGCACATCATACTAGATTTCATCATGCAATTGGTTGTATGCATTTAATGCAAAAAGCGGTGAATGTGCTTCGTTTTAAAGGGGTTGCCATTTCTGAAGAAGAAGAAAATGCGCTCTATATTGCCATTTTATTACATGATATTGGTCATGGTCCATTTTCGCATGCTATGGAACATAGTATTGTTAATGGAGTCTCGCACGAGGATATTTCAATGCTTTTTATGGAGCAGTTGAATAAAGAATTTAACTCAAGTTTAACGCTTGCTATAGCTATTTTTAAAGGTAACTATTCCAGAAAATTTTTATGTCAATTAATATCTGGTCAATTAGATATGGATCGATCAGATTATTTAAAGCGTGATAGTTTTTACACAGGAGTTGCTGAGGGAAATATTAATAGTGAGCGATTAATAACTATGCTTAACGTAGTTGACGATGTGTTGGTTGTAGAAGAAAAAGGTATTTATAGTGTTGAAAAGTTTTTAGTAGCAAGACGTTTTATGTATTGGCAAGTGTATTTGCATAAAACTAGTTTAGCTGCTGAGCAGTTGTTAATGAGAGTGTTGAGTAGAGCTAAGGAGCTGACCAATAAAGGAGTTCATTTGCAAGCAAGTGAGCCTTTGCAGTATTTTCTTAAGAATGAAATCTCACTAGATGATTTTAATAAAGATACACTAGAAGCCTTTTCAAGATTAGACGATTATGATATTGTTTCAGCAATGAAAACATGGCAGTTTCATGAAGATTTTGTGCTGAGAAATCTTTGTGAAATGATTATAAATAGAGATTTACTTAAAGTTAAAATAAAGAATAAAAGGATAAAGAAAGATGTTTTGCTAAAACACACTCAAAACCTAATGAACAAGCATTCAATATCTAAAGAAGAAGCTGAGTATTTTGTGTTTTATGGCGAAATTTCTAATCAGGCTTACAACGCCAAAAAGCAAGGAATTAATATTCTTCAAAAAAATGGAAAGATAGTAGACATCGCTAAAGTATCAGACCAGTTCAACATCAAGTCCCTTTCAAAACAAGTGACTAAATATTATATATGTTATCCTAAGGATAAAATGTGATACATTTTTTCTATTTTTGCGATTAATGAAATTCACAGCAACACAAATAGCAGGAATTTTAGAAGGTGATATTATTGGAAATCCCGATGTTGAAGTTTCTAAACTTTCCAAAATAGAAGAAGGAACCGAAGGGTCATTAACCTTTTTGGCTAATCCTAAATACAAGCCTTATATTTATTCTACAAAGGCATCAATTACAATAGTTAATAAAACTTTTGAAGCAGAAAACGACATCACTACAACTTTAATAAAAGTTGAAGATGCTTATAAATCGTTCTCAAAATTGTTGGAGTATTACAATCAGGTAAAACTTAATAAAAGCGGAGTTGAACAACCCTCGTTTATTTCAGAAACAGCAAGCTATGGAGAAAACGTTTATGTAGGCGCATTCACTTATATAGGTGATAAGGTAAAAATAGGAGATAATGTAAAAATATTTCCAAGTGCTTACATAGGAGACAATGTTACAATTGGTGATAATACCATAGTGTTTTCTGGAGCTAAAATTTATTCTGAAAGTTGCATAGGCTCTAACTGTGTGATTAATTCAGGAGCTATAATTGGAGCTGATGGCTTTGGTTTTGCACCTAATGAAAAAGGGGAATATAGCAAAGTGCCACAAACCGGAAATGTAATTATTGAAGATTATGTAGATATTGGTGCTGCTACTACTATTGATAGAGCAACGTTAGGCTCAACAATTATTAGAAAAGGAGTTAAGCTTGATAACCAAATACAAATTGCACATAATGTTGAAGTTGGTAAAAACACAGTTATTGCTGCTCAAACAGGTGTAGCAGGATCTACTAAAATTGGTGAAAACTGTATTATAGGTGGTCAAGTTGGTATAGTAGGACATATAACAATAGGAAATAATGTAAAAATCCAAGCACAATCAGGAATTGGACGAAACATTAAGGATAATGAGGTGTTACAAGGTTCGCCAGCATTAAGTTATGGTGATTTTAATAAATCCTATGTATACTTTAAAAATCTTCCTAAGATTGTAAAAGATATTAATGAAATAGAAAAAAAAGTAAATGGCAATAATTAAAACAGACGTTAAGCAAAAAACCATTCAAAAAGAAGTTTCGCTTACAGGTGTTGGGTTGCATACAGGAAAAAATGTAACACTTACTTTTAAACCTGCTTCTGTAAATAATGGTTACTCTTTTAAAAGAATTGATTTAGAAGGTAATCCAGTAATCGAAGCTGATGCAAACTATGTTACCAACACACAACGTGGTACATGTTTAGAAAAAAATGGAGTTGTTATTCAAACGTCTGAACATGTTTTGGCTGCTTTGGTTGGAATGGATATTGACAACGTTATTATTGAGCTAAACGCTTCAGAACCTCCAATTATGGATGGGTCTTCAAAATTCTTTGTTGAAGCATTGGAAAATGCAGGAATTGAAGAGCAAGACGATTTTAGAGAAGAATATGTAGTATCTGATGTTGTGTCGTATTCTGATGAAGAAACAGGTAGCGAAATTATTGTTATGCCTGCTAAGGAATATCAAATTACAACAATGGTTGACTTTGGTACAAAGGTGTTAGGTACTCAAAATGCAACTTTAAATCATATTTCCGATTTTAAAGATGATATTTCTGACTCTAGAACCTTTAGTTTCTTACATGAACTAGAAATGCTTTTAGAACATGGACTTATTAAAGGAGGAGACTTAAACAATGCAATAGTTTATGTTGATAAGGAATTGTCAAAAGAAACTACCGAAAAACTTAAAGTGGCTTTTAATAAAGAGACTTTAGCAATAAAACCAAACGGAATTTTAGATAATCTTACGTTGCATCATCCTAACGAAGCGGCTAGACATAAACTGTTAGACGTAATAGGAGATTTGGCTTTAGTTGGAACTCGTATTAGAGGGAAAATTATAGCTAACAAGCCAGGACATTATATCAATACGCAGTTTGCTAAAAAAATGTCTAAAATCATTAAAAATGAAAGACGTAACAATGTTCCTAGTGTAGATTTAAACCAAGAACCATTAATGGATGTCAATCAAATTATGGCAATGTTGCCTCACAGACAGCCATTTTTGCTTATTGACAAAATATTTGAATTGACTGATAGTGGTGTTATAGGTATGAAAAATGTCACTATGAATGAGCCTTTCTTTGCAGGTCATTTCCCAGGAGCTCCAGTAATGCCAGGAGTTTTAATAGTTGAAGCTATGGCACAAACAGGAGGAATTTTGGTGTTAAGTACAGTGCCAGATCCTGAAAATTACTTAACCTTCTTTATGAAAATAGATAATGTTAAGTTTAAGCAAAAAGTAGTTCCTGGTGACACATTGATATTTAAGTGTGATTTAATTACACCTATTCGTCGTGGTATATGTCACATGCAAGGATATGCTTATGCAAACGGAAAGTTATGCGCTGAAGCAGAACTTATGGCTCAAATATCTAAAGTGAAATAAATATGAACCAGACAGAAACTTATATTTTAAGTGCTTCGGTCAATCAAATAGGCGAATACATTTTCACCTATTCATTTAAATTAAAATTACAAAAATGAACCAACCATTAGCATACGTGCATCCTGGAGCAAAAATTGCAAAGAATGTCGTAATAGAACCTTTTACAACAATCAACAATAATGTAACTATTGGTGAAGGTACTTGGATTGGAAGTAATGTTACCATTATGGAAGGTGCAAGAATAGGAAAAAACTGTAATATTTTCCCTGGTGCTGTAATTTCTGCAGTTCCTCAAGACTTAAAATACAAAGACGAAGACACGCTTACAATTATTGGTGATAATGTAACTATAAGAGAGTGTGTTACCATTAATAGAGGCACAACCGATAAGATGAAAACAGTTGTAGGAGACAATTGTTTAATTATGGCGTATTGCCATATTGCTCACGATTGTATTGTAGGTAATAACTGTATTTTTTCAAACAACTCAACATTAGCAGGTCATATTACTGTTGGTGATTATGTTGTACTTGCTGGTATGACTGCTGTACACCAGTTTTGTTCAATTGGTAATCATGCTTTTGTAACAGGAGGATCTTTGGTAAGAAAAGATGTACCTCCATATGTAAAAGCAGCAAGAGAGCCTTTGTCTTATGTTGGTATAAACTCTGTAGGACTAAGACGAAGAGGGTTTTCAACCGAAAAAATTAGAGAAATTCAAGATATATACAGAATTCTGTATCAAAAAAATTATAACAATACCCAAGCTGCTGAGATTATTGAAGCTGAAATGGAAGCGACTTCAGAACGCGATGAAATACTTCAATTTATCAAAGACTCTCAACGAGGTATTATGAAAGGATATTTTAAATCAAATTAATTTATGGCAACTACAAGTGATATTAGAAACGGATTGTGTATTAGATACAATCATGATATTTATAAAATTATAGAGTTTTTACACGTAAAACCTGGTAAAGGTCCAGCGTTTGTTCGTACAAAATTAAAAAGTGTAACTACAGGAAAAGTTATAGATAACACCTTTTCTGCAGGACATAAAATTGAAGACGTTAGAGTAGAAACTCACAAATTCCAGTTTTTATATAACGATGGAGAATTTTACCATTTTATGAATACTGAAGATTATACTCAAATTCGTTTATTGGAGGCTGCATTAGACAGACCAGAATTAATGAAAGAAGGAGAAGTAGTAACTGTGCTTATCAACACAGAAGATAATTTACCTTTATCTGTTGAAATGCCTGCAAGCGTTATTCTTGAAGTTACTGCAACTGAACCTGGAGTTAAAGGAAACACAGCAACTAATGCAACAAAACCTGCAACTGTTGAGACAGGAGCAGAGGTTAATGTTCCTTTGTTTATCAATGAAGGAGACAAGATTAAGATTGAAACTGAAAAAGGAACTTACAAAGAAAGAATTAAAGAATAGCTTTAATTGAAATTTTCTAAACCACATACTTTAAAAGAAATAGCTAACATAATTAAGTGTGATTATGTTGGAGAAGAGACCTTTCCTGTTTTAGGCATGAATGAAATTCATGTGGTTGAACCAGGAGACATTGTGTTTGTTGATCATCCTAAGTATTATGATAAGGCATTACAATCTGCTGCAACCATAATATTAATTAATAAAGAGGTAGAATGTCCTGAAGGGAAAGCACTATTAATTAGTGATGACCCTTTTAGAGATTTTAATAAACTCACACAACATTTTAAACCGTTTCAAGCTTCTGACATTGCAATATCAAAGACTGCAAAAGTTGGGAAAAATACCGTTATACAACCTAATTGCTTTATTGGTAATAATGTTATAATAGGTGACAATTGTGTTATCCATTCCAATGTAAGTATTTATGATGATGCTGTTATTGGTGATAATGTTACAATACATTCAGGTACTGTGTTAGGTGCAAACGCATTTTACTACAAAAAAAGACCAACTGGTTTTGATCGTTTACTTTCTGGAGGTCGAGTAATTATTCAAGATAATGTTGATATAGGAGCTTCTTGTACAATTGATAAAGGTGTTACAGGAGATACTACCATTGGAGAAGGCTCTAAGCTAGATAACTTAATTCAAATAGGGCATGATACTGTTATTGGTAAAAAATGTCTCATTGCATCGCAAGTAGGTATTGCAGGTTGTGTAGTAATTGAAGATGAAGTAACTATTTGGGGACAAGTAGGTATTACAAGTGGAATTACTATAGGCTCAAAAGCAGTTATTTCTGCACAATCAGGAGTAAGTAAATCTCTTGAAGGTAACAATAGCTATTTTGGGACACCAGCAGACGATTTTAGATCTAAATATAAAGAAATAGCTTCTATCAAGAAGATTCCTGAAATTTTAGAACAATTAAAAAATAAATCATGACTCCAAAAGAATATGTAAAACGTTTTTATGAATCAGATTTTGCCAATGATACAACTGTAATTGATAATTATCTACATAAAGATTGTTTATTGCATTGGAGTAGTAGTAAAGGGTTTTCTGTTTTAAAGTTTAATGATATTAAAGATTTATTCTTAGATATCAGTAGAACGTATGAGTCGTTTAGAGTTGAAATCAGTCATCTGTTAGCTGATGAAAATTTTGTGACTACGAGATATACTGTTTATGTAAGAACAATTGAAGATCCTGATCAAGAACAACCAATGGCACATTTTATAACTATCTGGGAGTTAAAAGACAATAAACTCTATCGTGGTTACGAAATAAGCCAGCAAGCAGATGTAAGTTTAGAGAGTCTTAAATCATTTTCAAAAATAAAAGTATAAAACACTTTTTTATAGGTGTTAAAACAGTATTTTTGTAACGTTTTTTAAAATAAAAATCAAAATATAGATGAGCGTTTTAGTAAATAAGAATTCAAAAATTATAGTACAAGGTTTTACAGGTAGTGAAGGTACTTTTCACGCTGGACAAATGATTGAGTATGGAACCAATGTTGTTGGAGGTGTTACACCAGGAAAAGGTGGTCAAACTCATTTAGATAAACCAGTTTTTAACACTGTAAAAGAAGCTGTTGATTCAGTAGGAGCAGATACAACTATTATATTTGTACCACCAGCGTTTGCTGCTGATGCAATTATGGAAGCTGCTGATGCTGGTATTAAAGTAATTATCACCATTACTGAAGGTATTCCAGTTGCTGATATGATTACAGCTTCAAACTATATTAAAGATAAAGATTGTCGTTTAATAGGTCCTAACTGTCCTGGAGTAATCACTCCTGGTGAAGCTAAAGTAGGTATTATGCCTGGTTTCGTTTTCAAAAAAGGAAAAGTAGGGATTGTTTCAAAATCAGGAACATTAACTTATGAAGCGGCTGACCAAGTAGTAAAACAAGGTTTAGGAATTACTACAGCAATAGGTATTGGTGGTGACCCAATTATTGGAACAACGACTAAAGAAGCTGTTGAGTTGTTAATTAACGATTCAGAAACTGAAGCTGTTGTTATGATTGGAGAAATTGGAGGTCAATTAGAAGCTGATGCTGCTAAATGGTATAAAAACAGCGGAAGTAAAAAGCCTATTATTGGGTTTATAGCTGGTGAAACTGCACCTGCAGGACGTACAATGGGTCATGCTGGAGCTATAGTTGGTGGTAGTGACGATACTGCCCAAGCTAAAAAAGCAATTATGAGAGATTGTGGAATTCATGTAGTTGATTCACCTGCTGAAATAGGTAAAAAAGTAGCAGAAGTTTTATCATAACTTTTTGTTAAAATATATACAAAAATATCTCGTTATCATTCCGTTGGCTGTATCTTAGTCAACGGAATTTTTTTATCAATTAACAAATCAACAAATGAAACAATTTAAATTACTTTACTTGTGTTTATCACTGTTTGTAGTGTTTAGCTGCAAAACCGATAAAGGCAATGACACTTTGGCTTATGCTGTTGAAACACATAAAGACGCTAGTGGGTTTTCTTATGAAACTGTTGAAAATGACCCAACAGGTTTACGTTTGTATACTCTAGACAATGGTTTAAAAGTATACTTAAGTAAAAATAATGACGAGCCAAAAATTCAAACTTACATAGCAGTTAGAGCTGGTTCTAACTATGATCCTAAAGAATCTACTGGATTAGCACACTACTTAGAGCACATGGTGTTTAAAGGTACTGATGAGATTAGTGCGTTAGACTGGGAAAAAGAAAAAGAGTATTTAAAGCAAATTTCTGATTTGTACGAAGAGCATAAAGCTGAAACTGATCCTGAAAAGAAAAAAGCGCTTTATAAGAAGATAGATGAAGTATCGCTAGAGGCTTCAAACTATTGTGTAGCTAACGAGTATGATAAAATGGTTAGCTCTCTTGGAGCTACAGGAACAAATGCACATACTTGGTTTGAGGAAACAGTTTACAAAAACAAAATTCCTGCTAATGAGTTAGATAAATGGTTAAAATTAGAAAGTGAGCGTTTTAGCCAGTTAGTATTGCGTTTATTCCATACTGAACTTGAAGCTGTTTTTGAAGAGTTTAACAGAGGTCAGGATAACGATTTTAGAAAATCATACGCAGCAATGTTAGATGGTTTGTTTCCAAACCACCCTTACGGACAACAAACTACTATTGGTACAGGAGAGCACTTAAAAAATCCTTCAATGGTAGCAATTCATAATTATTTCGATAAATATTATGTACCAAATAACATGGCAATGGTATTAGTTGGTGATTTAGATTTTGATGCTACAATAAAAAAGGTAAATGAAACTTTTGGAAAATTAGAGCGTAAAGAAGTTACTCATCCTACGTTACCAGTTGAAGAGCCAATAACTGCTCCAATTGTAAAAGAAGTGTTTGGTCCAGAATCAGAAAGTGTATCTATTGCTTTCCGTTCTAAAGGTGTAAATACTGATGAAGAAAAATTAATGACACTTGCCGATATGATTTTAGCTAATGGTAAAGCAGGTTTAATTGATTTAAATTTAAATCAGCAACAAGCAGTACAAAATGCAGGTTGTTCACCAATGTTTTTAAATGATTATGGATATCATACATTTAATGGTTCTCCTAAAGAAGGTCAAACACTAGATGAAGTTAAAGATTTACTATTAGCTCAAATAGATAAGCTTAAAAAAGGAGAATTTGAAGATTGGATGTTAGACGCAGTTATTAACGACCTTAAGCTTAGCGAAACTAGACAGTACGAAAACAGTACTGCTTTAGCTTCAATGTATTATAATGCTTTCATTCACCACGAAGATTGGCAAAGAAAAGTGAAGTTTTTAGATGATTTAAAGAAAATCACTAAACAAGAATTAGTAGATTTTGCTAATGGTTTTTACAAAGACAATTATGTAGTAACCTATAAGCGTCAAGGAGAAGATAACTCAATCGTAAAGGTTGAAAATCCTGGTATTACTCCTGTAAATCTTAACAGAGATAAGAGCTCTGAGTACTTAACAAACTTTAATGCTATTGAAGCTGCTGAATTACAGCCACAATACGTTGATTACAAAACAGCGATTAAAGAATCCAAAACCGATAATGGAATTCAAGTATCTTATATTGAAAATGAGTTGAACGATCTTTTCGACTTAAATATCATTTTTGATATGGGAAGTGATAACGATAAAAAGTTAGGATTAGCTGTTGGATATTTAGAGTACTTAGGAACTGATAAATACTCAGCTGAAGATCTCAAGAAAGAATTTTACAAATTAGGTATCGATTATTATGTAAGTGCAGGTTCAGAGAAGTCTTATGTAGGTTTAAGTGGTTTAAAAGAAAACTTGCCTAAAGGGCTAGAGCTATTAGAGCATTTATGGGCTAATGCTGTTCCAGACCAAGAAGCTTATGATAAGTATGTTGATCAAATCATTAAAGGAAGACAAGACGGTAAAACTCAAAAAGGAAATATTCTTTTTAACGGATTAATGAACTACGGTAAGTATGGTGAAAATTCAAGATTAAGAAACATCATGCAAGCTAGTGAACTAGCAACAGTAAATCCACAAGAGTTAGTTGACTTAGTTAAAGACATGAAAAACTACAAACAGCGTGTATTCTATTATGGTAAAGATGTTGATGCAGCTATTGCAGCATTAAATACACATCACATTTTACCTGCCGAGTTAAAAGAATACCCTGAAGCTACAGCTTATGTTGAAAAAGAAACAGGAGGTAACGTGTATTTTGTAGATTACGATATGGTACAGTCTGAAATGTTGTTTTTAGCAAAAGGAGAGCCTTTTAAAGCTGAAAACATGGCAGCTTCTACTTTATTCAATACGTATTTTGGTAGTGGTTTATCTTCAATTGTATTCCAAGAAATTAGAGAGTCTAAATCGTTAGCTTACTCAGCGTTTTCTAGCTATAGTAATGCAAGTGATAAAGACGAGTCTAACTATGTAATGGCTTACATTGGTACTCAAGCAAACAAGATGCCACAAGCAGTAGATGCAATGATGGAGCTTATGACTAATATGCCTGAAGCTGAAGAGCAATTTAATGCTGCTAAAGAAGCTACATTAAAAAAGATTGCTGCACAACGTATTACAAAATCTAATATCTTCTGGACTTATGAAGGGCTTCAAAAAAGAGGTATAGATAACGATAACAGAGAGGAAATCTATAACACTATAAAAGATATGACTATTGAAGATTTAAGAAACTTTTTCAATACAAATATTAAGGGTGAAAACTATAACGTAATGGTTATTGGTAACAAAAATGAGATAGACTTTAAAGCGTTAAGTAAGTTAGGTGAAGTACAAGAAATGGATGTTGATCATTTATTCAACTACGAAAAGCCTGAAGACGTAAAGCTGTAATTGAAATTATCATTCCAAACAGGTTTCGGAATCTCAATAACAATGTTAAAAACCTCACAAGAATTTGTGAGGTTTTTTTATTTCGTGCAACTTGTATTTGCTATATTTGGACATCAACTAATATTAAAACTAACAATGAAAATTTTAGAAGGAAAAACAGCTATTATAACAGGTGCAAGTAGAGGTATAGGAAAAGGAATTGCTGAAGTTTTTGCACAACATGGAGCCAATGTGGCTTTTACTTATAGCTCTTCTGTAGAAGCTGCTAATCAATTAGAAAATGAATTAAACGCACTTGGTGTTAAAGCTAAAGGCTATCAAAGTAATGCTGCAGATTTTAATCAAGCTCAAGAGTTGGCTGATGATGTTGTAAAAGAATTTGGAAGCATTGATATATTAGTAAACAACGCAGGTATTACAAAAGACAACCTGTTAATGCGTATTACTGAAGAAGATTTTGACAAGGTTATTGAAGTTAACCTTAAATCTGTTTTTAATATGACAAAAGCAGTACAACGTACTATGCTAAAACAACGTAAAGGATCTATCATTAATATGAGTTCTGTTGTTGGTGTTAAAGGAAATGCAGGACAAACTAATTATGCAGCATCAAAAGCTGGTATAATAGGATTTTCAAAATCGGTTGCATTAGAACTAGGTTCAAGAAACATTAGAAGTAACGTGATTGCTCCTGGGTTTATAGAAACTGAAATGACTGCAAAGCTAGATGAAGATACAGTAAAAGGATGGAGAGATGCAATACCTTTAAAACGTGGTGGTACACCAGAAGATATTGCAAACGTATGTGTGTTTTTAGCTAGTGATATGAGTGCTTATGTTACTGGTCAAACCCTAAACGTTGATGGAGGAATGCTAACCTAATCAATATATTAATTCAAATCTTATGAAAAAACTCTCTTATTTAATTGCAATTTGTTGCTTATTATCTATCCAGGCAATAGCTCAAGATTGGCAAAAGTACAAATCTGAAGATTTAGCTTTTATAGCATATTTTCCCGAAACGCCTAAGCGTACTGTACAACAAGTTGATACAGCAGTAGGAACACTAGATATGCATATGATTATGTGTACTCCTCAACAAGACGATAATGTTGTGTATAGTACAATAAAATCTGATTATCCTGAAGAACAATTTATAGATGCAGATGATAAGTATAATACTACTGTTTTAGATGGAGCAGTTAAAGGAGCAGTAAGTAATGTAAACGGCACTTTAATATTTGATAAAAAAATCACCTTCAATGGTTATCCAGGAAGAGATGTAAAAATTGAAATTCAAGGCGGTTTTATATACATACGTGTTGCTTTAGTTACAAACTCAATGTACATTTCTCAAGTAATTTGCACTCCTGAAAATGATAATAATAGTAAAATAGAACGTTTTTTAGACGGTTTTGAAATTATAAAAGTTAAACAATAGTGCAAGAAAGCACCATTATATATATAATACTATCTGGAATCATAGCGCTTTTATTAGCGCTTTTTCAGTATATATATAAATCAAAAAGTAAGAGCAATAGTCACAAGTTTTTAGCTGTTTTAAGATTTGTGACTTTATTTGCTATTATGCTTTTACTTATCAATCCAAAATTTGAGCAAACCACTTATTACAATGAAAAACCAACACTTGTTATAGCCACTGATAATTCAGAGTCTGTTAGGTATTTAAACCAAAACAATAACACCAATGAGTTGATTGAACGCTTAAAAGCCAACGACTCTTTAAATGAAAATTTTAATCTAGAGTTTTATACCTTCGGAAAAACCTTAGCTAAAACAGATTCGTTGTCCTATTTAGATAGACAATCTAATATGGCTTTGGCATTTGACCGCTTATCAGAAATTTATAGTAATTCAGTAGCTCCAACGCTATTGATAACAGATGGAAACCAAACCTACGGTAACGATTATGAGTTTTCTACAAACAAGTATAAGCAGCCTATTTACCCAATAATTTTAGGAGATACTACACAGTTTATTGATTTAAAAATTCAGCAGTTTAATGTCAATAAATATGCATACTTAAAAAATAGATTTCCTATTGAAGCTATTCTTGTTTATAGTGGAGATGGTTCGGTTTCAACCACTTTCAATATCACTTTAGGAAACACAGTTGTGTATTCGCAAAATATCAATTTTACAGCAACAAGCACTTCAAAAGTCATTAATTTAACTTTACCAGCTAATAGAGCAGGAGTGTCAAGTTATAAAGCTGAAATTGTTCCCATAGAGAACGAAAAAAACAAAGTAAACAATATCAAAAACTTTGCTGTAGAAGTTATAGACCAAAAAACAAACGTAGCTATAGTTTCTGATATTTTGCATCCTGATATTGGAGCCTTAAAAAAGAGTATTGAAAGCAACGAACAGCGTCAAGCAACACTTGTAACACCTGAAGAGTTTGTTTCCAACGCAGGCGACTATCAGCTAGCAATAGTGTATCAACCTAATATGAAGTTTAAACAAGCGTTTGATGAAATCAATCGTTTAAAAATTAATAAATGGGTAATTGCTGGTACAAAAACAAGTTGGAATGCACTTAACGCGCTACAAAGTAATTACAAGCAAACAATAACCAATCAAACCGAAGATTTTTTACCAGAGTTAAACTTAAATTACACACCTTTTATTATTGAAAATGTCAGTTTTGATGAATTTCCTCCTTTGCGTTCAGAATATGGCGAAACTGAATTTAACTTACCAATTCAAACCATTTGCTATAAAACTGTAAATGGAATAGCTATAGGAGAACCTTTGTTAGCTACTTTTGAAATTAATGAAACACGAGAAGCCTTACTTAATGGTGAAGGTATTTGGAAATGGCGAGCACAAAGTTTTCTTGAACAAAAATCTTTTGAACCGTTTGATAATTTTATCGGTAAGATGGTTCAATATTTAAGTTCTAAACAAAGACGTACAAGACTAAACGTTGAATACGAGTCTTTTTACAACGGAAATGAAGACTTAAAAATTAATGCTCAATATTTTAATAAAAACTATGAGTTTGACACTAGTGGTAATTTAAACATCACTTTAAAAGATAAAGAAACTAACAACTCCAGAACACTTCCTTTTGTACTAAAAAATAATGGTTATCAGGTAGATTTAAGTGGAATTCCTGCTGGCGAATACAGTTTTACGGTATCAGTTATTGGTGAAAATGTATCTCAATCTGGTGAACTGAAAATTTTAGACTATAATGTAGAACAACAGTTTCTTAATGCTGATGTTGCTAAGTTAGAAAGACTTGCAGCATCCACTAAAGGAAACTCTTTTTTCATTGATAATACCAGCAGCTTAGTAAAAACGTTAACGAGCGATACTAGGTTTGCAACACTACAAAAAAGCAGCAAAAATGTTGTACCTTTAATCGATTGGAAATACTTACTCGCTGTCATAGTTTTAAGCTTGACTGCTGAGTGGTTTATCAGAAAATATAACGGATTAATTTAAAAACTAACAAAAATGGATAAGTTACCAAAGATAGGACTACCCATCATAATTGGAGTAGTACTTTTAATAATTGTATTAGCTAAATCTGCAGTAACCATTGGTTCTGGTGAAGCAGGTGTGTTATATAAAACTTTTGGAGGAGGTGTAGTGACTGATAAGCCTCCTTTAAGTGAAGGTTTTCATATTGTTGCACCTTGGAACAAAGTGCACGTTTATGAAGTTAGAAGACAAGAGATTTTCGAAAAAATGAAGGTACTTTCTTCTAATGGATTAGATATACAATTAGACGCTTCTGCTTGGTATAAACCAGATTATGATAACCTTGGAAAACTTCACCAAGAAATTGGTGAAAATTATTTGCAAAGAATCATTTTACCTACCATTAGGTCTGCTGCACGTAGTGTAGTTGGTCGTTACACGCCAGAGCAATTATATTCTAGTAAAAGAGATGCTATACAAGCAGAGATTTTTGAAGAAACTAAAAAAATTGTTGACGATCAATACATTGTTTTAGATGAAATTTTAGTTAGAGATGTAACTTTGCCGCCAACAATAAAAGATGCTATTGAGCGTAAACTAAAGCAAGAACAAGAGTCTTTAGAGTACGAGTTTAGATTGGTTACTGCAGAAAAAGAGGCTGAAAGACAAATTATTGAAGCACAAGGTAAGGCAGAGGCTAACAAAATATTAAGTGCATCCTTAACTGATAAAATTCTTCAAGACAAAGGTATTGAAGCAACTATTAAACTATCAGAGTCACCAAATAGTAAAGTAATTGTTATTGGTTCAGGAGATTCTGGAATGCCAATTATTTTAGGAAATCAGTAAGTCTTTTAAATGAGAAGTTTTATTCTTTTTCTATTGTGTAGTTTCACGCTATTTGCTCAAGATAATGACCAAATGCATTATCTAGAGTTTGTTGAATCCTACTACAATAAAGAATCAAAGCAACCAATATACATTTATGACGATATTGATGGTAGAATAGTTGATACCTTATATAATAATGAATCAAAATATTCTTGGTACAAAATAGCAATTATTGAAAGTAGCTACGGTTGGTTTAAAATCAAAAACATACAACGTTTACCTGACGCTTACAAAAATTACGACTATGAAAACCATTGGGTTAAAAGTTCAGGATTTTTAGTTTCTGTTGATGTTTATGGAGATAATCACAAAGTTTATCTTTATGATTTAGCCTCTAAAACGTCCAATAAAATCCATAAAATAAGCAATTTTCAAAAAGTCAATATTATAGAAATTAGCGATTTATGGGCTAAAGTGAGTTTTAATGTTGGCAAAAAATCAGTGTCTGGTTGGTTAAGTTTTAAGGACCAATGTGCTTATCCTTGGACAACATGCCCTAAATATGATTAATTCGCATTTTAGACTTAAAATACTAACAAAATCATAAAACCTCTTATAAGATTTGGATTTTTAAATTTTTATTTTAAATCTTTGTACAGACAAAAACAACAAATGAATTTTATTCAATTACATCATCATCATTTTCATACTTGCACTCAAGCGAGCTGAAAATGTATTGAATAAAAACAAGATATTTTTAAAACCGTTTGAGTAAATCAAGCGGTTTTTTGTTTTTACAAGCGTAAAAATATCTCCCAAAAAAAGATTTACTCAAACACATTAAAACCAAAATGAGTAAATTAAAAATTGCAGTTCAAAAATCGGGTCGGTTACACGACGATTCTATGAAAATCCTTAAAGACGTTGGGATTTCTATAGATAATGGCAAAGACCAATTAAAAGCTTCGGCTAGAAACTTCCCTTTAGAGGTCTTTTATTTAAGAAATGGCGATATCCCTCAATACCTTAGAGATGGAGTGGTTGATGTTGCTATTATAGGAGAAAACGTATTGGTTGAAAAAGGTAAAGATATTTCCATAGTTGAAAAACTAGGGTTTTCTACCTGTAAAGTTTCGGTAGCTGTACCAAAATCTACCAAATATTCAACAATTCAAGATTTAGAAGGCAAACGTATTGCAACGTCTTATCCAAACACTGTTAATGGGTTTTTACAATCAAACAATGTAAATGCTGAGTTACATATAATAAATGGTTCGGTTGAAATTGCACCAAACATAGGACTTGCCGATGCTATTGTAGATATCGTTTCCAGCGGAAGCACCTTGTTTAAAAATAACCTAAAAGAAGTTGAAGTGCTTTTAAAGTCAGAAGCTGTTTTAGCAGTGTCTCCTAATATTAGTGAAGATAAACAACAGGTATTAGAGAAACTACAATTCAGGATCAAATCGGTTTTAAAAGGAAGACAAAACAAGTATGTTTTACTAAATGCTCCTAACAAAAACTTGGAAAGTATTATTAATATTCTTCCAGGAATGAATAGTCCTACAGTAATGCCTTTAGCAAAAGAAGGTTGGAGCTCACTACATTCAGTAATCAATAAAAATGACTTTTGGGAAATTATAGATGAACTTAAAGCTAATGGAGCTGAAGGCATCCTTGTTTGTCCAATAGAAAATATGGTAATATAGTATGGAAACAATCATAAATCCAAGTAAAGCACAATGGTCAGAAATTTTACAACGACCAACAAAAACTATTGACGACATTGAAAACACTGTAACGCAAATTTTTGATGATGTTAAGCGTAATGGAGATAAAGCTGTTAGTAAATATACTTCCCTTTTTGATGGAGTAGATTTAAAAAGTAGCTTGGTTACAAGCTCAGAAATTCAAAAAGCAGTTGAAAGTGTACCTTCAGAATTAAAACAAGCCATTCAATTAGCTAAAGCTAACATTGAAACATTTCACGCAGCTCAAAAAACCCAAAATGTAGACGTGGAAACCACAAGAGGAGTTCGTTGTTGGCAAGAAAAACGTGCTATTCAAAAAATAGGCTTATACATTCCAGGAGGAACAGCGCCATTGTTTTCAACGGTTTTAATGCTTGCAGTTCCTGCTAAAATTGCTGGTTGCACAGAAATCGTTTTATGTTCACCACCAAATAAAAATGGACAAATTGCTAATGAAATTTTATATGCAGCTCAGTTGTGTGGTGTAACTAAAATTTATAAAGTTGGAGGTATTCAAGCAATAGCGAGTTTAACGTTTGGAACCGAAACTATTCCGCAAGTTTATAAAATATTCGGACCAGGAAATCAATTTGTTACTGTTGCAAAACAACTAGCTACCAAATATGGTGTTGCAATTGATATGCCTGCAGGACCAAGTGAATTATTGGTATTTGCTGATGATTCTGCTAATGCAGCTTTTGTGGCTTCAGATCTATTGAGTCAAGCAGAGCATGGTACAGATAGTCAGGTTATTTTAGTGACAACTTCAAAAGCAATGGCTTCACAAGTAGAGGACGAAGTTAAAAAGCAGTTGGAAATTCTACCAAGAAAATCAGTTGCAGAACAGTCTATTTCAAATTCAAAAATTGTTTACCTGAATTCTAATACTGAAGCTTTAGAGTTAATTAATGAATATGCACCAGAACATTTTATTGTGTGTGCAAAGGACGAAGTCTTTTTTATTGATGGGATTATAAATGCAGGCTCTGTATTTATTGGTAACTATACACCTGAAAGTGCTGGAGATTATGCTTCAGGAACAAACCATACTTTGCCAACTAATGGGTTTAGTAAATCCTATTCAGGAGTTAATTTAGATAGTTTTACTAAGAGCATTACGTTTCAAAAAATTAGTGAAGAAGGTATAAAAAATATAGGACAAAGCATTGAGCTAATGGCAGAGGCTGAAGGTTTACAAGCTCACAAAAATGCGGTTACCATTAGACTCAAAGATTTAAGTTATAAATGTCACATCGAGTGATTCTTAAGAATTAAGAATTGTATCGAGATGTAATAAGTTCTCGATACGATTTTCAGGAAAATCACTCGAACAGACAAAGTATCAATAAAATGAAAACACGCTTCAATATAAATAATATAGTAAGACCGTCGGTTAAGGCCTTAAAACCATATTCTTCAGCAAGAGATGAGTTTAAAGAGTTCAATAAAGACATGATGTTTCTAGACGCTAATGAAAATCCTTTTAACAACGGATTAAATAGGTATCCTGATCCTCAACAAAACAGCTTAAAAGAAGAACTATCAGAAATTAAAGAGGTTAAAAGTTCACAGATTTTATTAGGAAATGGAAGTGACGAAATACTCGATTTGATTTTTAGAGCATTTTGTGAACCAACTAAAGATGAAGTCATTGTTTTACCTCCAACTTACGGCATGTACGAAGTGTTGGCAAATACCAATGCTGTAAAGGTTATTGAAATTAATTTAGATGAAACATTTCAACCTAGGGTAAAACCTATCTTAGAGAGTCAAAAAGAAAATACCAAACTGCTTTTTTTGTGCTCACCTAACAATCCTACTGCTAATAGTTTCAATGTGAAAAATATTGAAGAGTTAATTAAAGGGTTTAATGGTATTGTGGTTATAGATGAAGCTTACATCGATTTTTCAAATCAAGAGAGTTGGTTGAGTAAACTAGAGGATTTTCCTAATTTAATTATTACTCAAACACTTTCAAAAGCTTACGGATTAGCAGGTATAAGACTAGGTGTATGTTATGCTTCAGAAGCTATAATTTCGATATTAAACAAAATAAAACCGCCTTATAATGTTAATGCATTAACACAACAAAAAGCCCTTGAACGATTATTAGAAATTAATAAAGTGAAGCAAGAGGTAAAGACTTTAATTTTAGAAAGAGAAGTATTGATAAAAGCACTTGGTGATTTGAAATTTATAGGAAAAATTTACCCTTCTGATGCAAATTTTATCTTGATGAAAGTAGATGATGCCAATTTAAGGTATAGGCAATTAATTGCAGAAGGAATTGTAGTTCGTAATAGAACTAATCAACCATTATGTGAAAACTGTTTAAGGATAACAGTTGGAACACCTGATGAAAACAAAAAATTAATTAAGACATTAAAACATTTAGACTAATGAAAAAAGTATTGTTTATAGATAGAGATGGAACGTTGGTGCTTGAGCCTCCTGTAGATTATCAATTGGATAGTTTAGAGAAATTGGAGTTCTATCCAAAGGTGTTTCAGTATATGAGTAAAATAGCTAATGAACTCGATTACGAATTGGTTATGGTTACTAATCAGGATGGTTTGGGTACTAATTCATTTCCTGAAGATACGTTTTGGCCAGCTCAAAACAAGATAATCAATGCATTTGCTAATGAAGGTGTTGTTTTTTCTGAAGTTTATATTGATAAAACATTTCCTGAAGAAAACGCTAACACTCGTAAACCTAGAACAGGCTTACTGACTAAGTATTTTTCTGATGCGTATGACCTAGAAAATTCGTTTGTTATTGGAGACAGAATTACTGACATGGAACTTGCAAAAAACTTGGGAGCTAAAGGGATTTATTTGTCTCAAGACCCAAATTTAGGAGCCAATGAAATTGAAACATCTTTACAGAGTATTACAGATTGTATTTCAATTACAACGACAGATTGGAAAGCAATTTATCAACACTTAAAAGTTAAAGATCGTTCGGCTAGTATTGAAAGAAATACTAAAGAAACCCAAATAGCAATCAATCTTAATGTTGACGGAACTGGTAAAAGTAATATTGATACAGGAATTGCATTTTTTGACCACATGTTAGATCAAATTGCAAGACATGGTCAGCTTGATTTAGATATTAAAGTCAATGGTGATTTAGAAGTTGACGAACACCACACTATAGAAGATACAGCAATTGCTTTAGGCGAAGTGTTTTCAAAAGCATTAAGCAATAAGTTAGGAATGGAACGTTATGGGTTTTGTTTACCAATGGATGACTGTCTAGCTCAAGCAGCTATTGACTTTGGAGGGCGAAATTGGTTGGTTTGGGATGCTGATTTTAAAAGAGAAATGATAGGTAAAATGCCAACCGAAATGTTCTTTCACTTTTTTAAATCGTTTACTGATGGTGCCAAATGCAATCTCAATATAAAAGCTGAAGGTACTAACGAACATCATAAAATTGAAGCCATTTTTAAGGCATTTGCTAAAGCTATTAAAATGGCAGTAAAACGAGATGTAGAAAAAATGATTTTACCATCAACTAAAGGAGTTTTGTAAATGTCACTTCGAGTGATTTTGTACAACAAAAATTATATCGATAAGAAATGAAAGTAACTATTATAGATTATGGAGCAGGAAACATTAAAAGCATTCAGTTTGCTTTTAATAGACTAGGAGTAGAAGCGATATTAACAAGCAATTCTGAAGAAATTAAATCAGCAGATAGAGTGATTTTTCCAGGAGTTGGAGAAGCATCATCAGCAATGAATATGTTGAAGAAATCAAAACTCAATCTTTTAATTCCAGAGTTAAAGCAACCTGTTTTAGGGATTTGTTTAGGAATGCAATTGCTTTGTAATTCTACTGAAGAAGGTAACACTCAAGGTTTAGGTATATTTGATGTTAGTGTAAAACGGTTTTCTGATACTTTAAAAGTACCTCAAATGGGATGGAATTCCATTACTGATTTGAAGTCACCTTTATTTAAAAACAGTAATGAGCAATATTATATGTATCTGGTGCATAGCTACTTTGCGGAAGTATGTAATCAAACCATTGCTAAAACTAATTATGGGTTAACATATTCTTCTGCATTACAAAATAAAAACTTTTATGGAGTACAATTTCACCCAGAAAAAAGTAGTACAGCAGGAGAACAAATTTTAAAGAATTTTATAGAACTATAATATTATGCTGAATCAGTTTCAGCATCTCAAAATAAATTATTAATTAAAAAAGAGTCCTGCTTTTGCAGGAAAGAAATCATGAGGATAATTCCAGCAATAGATATCATAGACGGTAAATGTGTACGCTTAACCAAAGGCGATTACAATACCAAAAAAATATATAATGAAAACCCTTTAGAAGTAGCAAAACAATTTGAAGGTGCAGGTATTGAGTATTTGCATTTAGTTGATTTAGATGGTGCAAAAGCAAAACATATAGTAAACTATAAAGTTTTGGAACTTATTGCCTCTAAAACTAGTCTTAAAATAGATTTTGGAGGTGGTTTAAAATCTGACGAAGACTTACATATCGCTTTCAATTCTGGAGCAAAACAAATTACAGGAGGTAGTATAGCTGTAAAAGACAGTGTAACTTTTGAAACATGGATTGAAAAATATGGAGGAGCAAAAATTATATTAGGAGCCGATTGTGAAAACGAAAAAGTAGCTATCAATGGTTGGCAGGAGCAAAGTAGTTTAGAAATAGTTCCCTTTATCAAAACATACCAAAAGAAAGGAATACAATACGTTGTTTGTACTGATATTGGTAAAGATGGCATGTTAGAAGGTCCTTCGTTTGATTTGTATAAAAAAATTATTGACAACTGTTCTAATAGTGAAAGTCAATCTATTAAACTAATCGCCTCAGGTGGTGTAACCTCAATTGATGATATTAATAAACTCGAAGATTTAGGTTGTGAAGCAGTTATAATAGGAAAAGCACTTTATGAAGGCGCTATAAACTTAAAGGACTTAGAAAAACAGTTTTAAAATGCTAACAAAAAGAATCGTACCTTGTTTAGACATCAAAAACGGTAGAACTGTAAAAGGTGTCAATTTTGTAAACCTTATTGATGCAGGAGATCCAGTTGAGTTAGCTAAAGAATATGCTACTCATGGAGCTGATGAATTGGTGTTTTTAGACATTTCAGCAACTCAAGAAGCGAGAAAAACCACTAAAGACATGGTGCTTAAAGTCGCTGAACAAGTTAATATTCCGTTTACGGTAGGTGGTGGTATTTCGTCCATTGAAGATGTAAGTATATTATTGAAAAATGGAGCAGATAAAGTTTCGGTAAATTCTTCTGCGGTTAAGCGACCTCAACTTATTAACGAGCTTTCTGAAAAGTTTGGTAGTCAATGTATAGTTGTTGCTGTTGATGCGAAGCAAGTTAATGGAGAATGGAAAGTACACCTAGCAGGAGGAACAATTGTAACAGAATTAAATCTGTTTGATTGGGCTCAAGAAGTAGAACAACGAGGAGCTGGTGAAATTTTGTTTACTTCTATGGATCATGACGGAACAAAAAACGGTTTTGCAAATGAGGCTTTAGCAAGATTATCCAACATGGTAAACATTCCAATAATAGCTTCTGGAGGAGCAGGAAACATTCAGCATTTTTCTGATGCATTTACTAAAGGAAAAGCTGATGCTGCTTTGGCTGCAAGCGTATTTCATTTTGGTGAAATTGAAATAAAAAATTTAAAAGAAAAATTAATGCAGGAAGGTATTTCTGTAAGATTATAACTTGTCATTCCGCACTTGATGCGGAATCCAAAAAAATAATTAACAATTAAATAGATTCCTGCCTGCGCAGGAATGACAGAAAAAAATGAACATAAATTTCAATAAAAACAACGACGGATTAATACCAGCTATTATTCAAGATGGAAAAACCAAAACAGTATTAATGTTGGGTTATATGAATGAAGAAGCGTATAAAAAAACAATCGATACAAAGCGAGTAACATTTTTTAGCAGAAGTAAGCAACGTCTTTGGACTAAAGGAGAAGAAAGTGGGAATATACTTGTTTTAAAAGACATAAAAGTAGATTGTGATAATGATACATTGCTTGTAAAAGTTGAGCCATTGGGTCCTACTTGCCATAAAGGAACTGATACTTGTTGGGATGAAGATAACTCACAAACTTATGGGTTTTTGTCTAGTTTAGAACATATTATTTCTGATAGGAAACATAATTCCAAATCTAATGAATCTTATGTTGCTGCACTTTTTGAAAAAGGAATAAATAAAATTGCTCAAAAAGTTGGTGAGGAAGCTGTTGAAGTTGTGATAGAAGCAAAGGATGATAATGACAATTTATTTTTAAATGAAAGTGCAGATTTGTTGTTTCACTATCTAATTCTCCTTCAGGCTAAAGGGTTTAAGTTAGAGGATATTGTATCTATTCTTAAACAAAGACACTAAGCTTCAAATCATCGATTAAACGTAAATATTTTCGATAAAGCGTTATTTTTTTGTAAAAAAGTGTATATTGCAAGCCCAAAACTATAAACTAGATTTCATGAAAAACTTTACTATTTATGTTGTAATGGTAGTGTTTTCTTTGTTTAGCTATTCTACTTTTGCTCAGCAATGTGCATTTGATACTCAAAGAGAATTATTATTACAAGACCCTAACTATGTTCAACAAGAGCAACTTGCTGAACAGAAAATTCAAAACTTTATTTCAAACAATACGTTAACTCAACGTAATGGAACAGTATATACTATTCCTGTTGTTGTGCATGTATTGCATCTTGGAGAAGCAGAAGGTACAGGATCTAATATTTCTGATGCTCAAATTTTAAGTAGTATAAACAACTTAAACGATTTTTACAGAGGTCTAACTCCTAATAGTTCTATTGATTTTGAAATAGAATTTGCTTTAGCACAAAGAGATCCGAACTGTAACGCTACAACAGGTATTAATAGAATTAATGCTTCTAGTTTACCAGGTTACTCACAATATGGTGTTAATGTTGCTGAGTCAAATGGAGCTAGTTACAATGATATTAAGACTTTAATTAGCTGGCCGCAAACTGATTATTTTAATGTTTGGGTTGTAACTGAATTAGACGATAATAATGGAGGGTTTGGTTACCAAGGATATGCATATTTCTATAGCGAAAGTTCTAGTAGCCATGGATCGGTAATGATGTCAACCGTTTTTGGTTACGATCCTGGAAATACTAATGGTTGGGGATTAAACTCCAATGGAGACAATAGTACTGTAGTGCATGAAGTTGGTCACTATTTCCATTTATATCACACGTTTCAAGGAGATGATACTGACAGTGATGGAGTAGGTGATACTTGTCCTGCCGATGCTACTGTAGGTGTAGATAGTGATGGTTGTGCAGATACTGTTCCTCACTTAAGAGAAACAAGTACTTGTCCAGCAAATAACACATGTACAGGTAGTCCTTGGGTTGATAACAATACTGTTAATAATATAATGAGTTATTATTATTGTACTGATAGATTAACCGAAGACCAAAAAACAAGAGCAAGAGCAGCAATGACTGATACAGGAATTGTAGCATCTAAAGGAGATGAAGCTCCATCACCAGGATTTACAGCTCCTGCAGCAGTATGTTTAGCTAATTCACCTGCTGGAAACAATTACTCAGGTGTGATGAGTGTTGAATTAAACAATACAACTTATACAACATCTACTACAGGTATTGATGGTGGTAATCTTGATAGAAGTGTTAATTGCACTGGTCTTTTCAATATTGATGCAGCAAATTCTTATACAATGAATGTTGAAGTTGCGCCTGGTAACTTTCATCAGTTAGGTGTGTGGATAGATTGGAATAATGATGGTGATTTTGATGACGATGCAGAAACGCAAAGTTTTACTCAAGATATAGCTGGTGGTGCAGTTGTGCCAGTAACAATAGCATATCCTGCGAGCATTCCTTATGATAGTTATGTGAGATTAAGATTGATGACTGATGTTGATGATAGATTTGGAGGAGTTAATTTAATAGACTCAGCGTGTTACACCTCTTTAGTATATGGACAAACTGAGGACTATACAATTTATGTTGAACCAGGAACACTATCAATAGGTGAAGCTAATGCTAGTGAATTGAATATCTTTTCTGATAATACCAATAATGAATTAATTGTAAAAGGACAGTTGTTTGGTGAATCAACAGTTAACTTATACGATATTCAAGGTCGTTTAGTTAAAACTAAAATGTTAGATACTTCTGCAACAAGAAACAGTATTGATGTATCAGGTTTAAACAGTGGAATTTACATTGTAAAAGTATCAAACCAATCTCAACTAAAAGTTAAGAAAGTAGTTATAGATTAATAATTAGTTAGTAATTTTTTAAAAGGCTGTCAAGCTTCGTGCTTGATGGTCTTTTTTTATAAATATTAGACTTTGGATTGTTCAATAAAATAACGTTCTTGCCATTATGTTTGATAAGCGCTATTACTACCTCATAAAAATTCAATATTTAGGCTATAGGTTTCATGGTTGGCAAAAACAACCCAACTTAAAAACCCTTCACCTTATGGTGGATCGTACATTTAATTACATACTTGAAGGCAAATATTTTAAAACCTTAGTTGCAGGTCGAACCGATGCAATGGTGTCAGCAAATGAAACAGCTATAGAGCTATTTTTAAAGCATGAAATTGACGATAAAGACTATTTTTTAAAATGGTTTAACTACAACTTACCACAAGATGTTAGAGCCTTATCAATTGAAGAAGTCGATAAGGAGTTTAATATCATTCAACATCCAAAAGTTAAAGAATACATTTACTTGTTTGCTCATGGCGAAAAATGCCATCCGTTTTGTGCACCAATACTCACAACTATTTTAGATGAACTGGATATAGATGTAATGATTAAAGGCGCTAAAATTTTTCAAGGTGAGCACAATTTTAAAAGTTATTGCTATAAAGCAACAGGAAATGGATTATACACCAGAACCATTGAGAGCTGCGAGCTTATAGAAAACAAAGAATATACAGCAAGTTTCTTTCCAAAAAACACATACATGCTAAGGGTTAGAGGAGAAGGTTTTGGCAGAAATCAAATAAGGTTAATGATGGGAGCTTTGATAAAACTAGGAAAGGGAGAAATGACATTAGATGATATTACTGCGAGTTTGCAAGAAGATAGTGATATAGCAATTGACTACATTGCACCTGCCTCAGGTTTAATTCTTAACAAGATGTTGTTTAAATAAAAAAGCACCTTATAAATAAGATGCTTTTTTATTCTTATGTGGATTGGAATAGTTTAGCGGTTATAAATTGTTTTAAGTACTTTTATTATTCAGTTAGAGTAATTATTACACCATTTATTTCTGTCCCGCTTTTCAATTCTGTTTTTTCGATTTTGTAATATGGTTCCCACTTTTCTATAATCAGTTTATCGTTATTTGTCCAACCTTTAATTTTATATCCATCTGGAATTAAACCTTTTATGAGGTCTTGTTCCTTGTCTTCATTATTATCAACAACTGACCAAAAAACTCTTGAATGTCCAAATCCACCATTGTCAAATTGATATTCGTAATATCTATATTTTAGATTTGGAGAAGTAGATTCGGAAATTAAAATAAAACTAGACTCTTTTAGAGAGTGTTCTGAATGAAAGGCTTTTGAAAATTTGTCAAAATCGGAGTTAATTTTAATTCCGATTCCAGCAATTCCAAATAGGATTATTACGACTAATGTTAAAATCCATTTTTTCATTCAATACGCTGATGAGTATTTCAAAATCTTGTGCAATACTATTTTCATTACGAAATCCAACCTTTAGCTATAGACTTGTTAGAAAACATAATAAGATATAGCGCAATAATCAATATAATTATAGGCATAATTAATCCTTTAGTACCATAAACATCTAAAGCATCGCTTACAAAAAGATTGTAAGAAGTCTGTATCAATACACCAATTAATGAAATAATAAATAGGCTTTTAGCCCATTTTTTTCTTAAAAGTAAAAGTAAGCATCCTAACGCACCTCCAAAAACACCAATAGCAAATGCAGCAGTTGCCCAAGCAGGTACATTGGTATAAAGAGCTTGTTCGGCTTCAGGTAAAGCGCTTAAATCAGCATCAGACATATAGGCTTGACCTAAGTAGGCCATAACACCCATTAAATTCCATATTAATGCAATAACACTAATAATCCAAAACCAAATTGGTGGCTTTGTTCTAGTTGAATGATTCATAAATTGTTTTGTTTAGTTAGTAAAATTTTAAAACAATTTATGAAAATAATCTAAAAGTATATCTAAATAATTGCGAAATGAATAAAAAAGTATAAGAAGTTAATCTTCCATAACGTGTAAAACAGGTTCTTTGTTAACCCATTTTCCGTTTTTAGATTCTCCTAAAATAATAACTTCTTTGGCTTGTTCATACTCCTTAATTGTTCTAAGCATTTGAGCCTTAGTGTCTCTGTAAAGTTTAATTCCTGTTTTTGACCCTTTGTTTCTAATTTCTAAATAAAAACCATCTTTGAGTTTCTTAGGTTTTGTCGCTGGTCTTCCCATATATTCTATTTGAAGGATTTAATTTGCATAATAATAAAAATTTATCCAAAATGCAAGTCGAATTCCAATTATTCAAAAATAGCTGGTTTTAACTTTTTTACAGTCAAATTTCAATTGTTATTAGTTATTCTTAAATTGATGTGTTCAATTGCTCTAAGTTTTATACTTTTAGTCTCCAAGTAATTTCAATAATGAAAGTCAAAAAGCGTAGAAAACCCAACAAAGCATCCAACCTTCCACCTGGAACTATTTCCTATAAAGGGAAAAAGTTTTCTGATGTTACTACTGTTGAAATTATCAATTACAGTATAGATTCTTACACAAAGTTAGATTCTAAAAATGTTGAGGATGCCTTTAATTTTAAAGAAACCAATCAGGTAACTTGGATTAATGTAAATGGGTTAAACGCAACTGAAAACATTGAAAAACTTGGTTTGCATTATCACTTACATCCACTAACACTCGAAGATGTAGTTGATACCACACATCGTCCTAAAATTGATGAGTTTGAAGATTACTTATTTATCGTTTTTAAAATGCTTTATTTTAAAGATGATGGTGTGTTAAACTATGAACAGGTGAGCATGGTAGTTGGTGAAAGCTACGTACTTACGTTTCAAGAAGCCGATGGTGATGTTTTTGATGAATTGAGAGAGCGTATCTCTAACGCTAAAGGTCGTATTAGGTCTCAAGGTTCCGATTATTTAATGTATGCAATTTTAGATGCTGTTGTGGATAACTATATGTCAGTTATTGAAGATTTTGGCGATAGGATAGAGGATTTGGAGACAGATGTTTTTGCTTCGGAATCAAATGGAAGTACACCAAGTCAAATACAAGGGTTAAAACGAGAAATTCTAAAAATTAGACGCTCTATATTTCCGTTTAGGGAAATCATTAACCGTTTAGAAAAGTCTGAATGTAAAATCATAGACATTAAAACCCGAAGCTACCTTAGAGATTTGTATGACCATACCATTCAGGTGAGTGAAACCATTGATTTGTATCGCGAAATGATATGGAGTATTATGGATATGTACATGACGCTTATTAGCAATAAGATGAACGAAGTTATGAAAGTGCTTACCATTATTGCTACTATTTTTATTCCGTTAACCTTTATAGCTGGTGTGTATGGTATGAATTTCAATAATATGCCAGAACTGCATTACAAATATGGCTACTATGTAGTGTGGGCTGTTATGATTATTCTGTTTATTTTAATGTTAATTTATTTTAGAAGAAAACGTTGGCTTTAACATAATTTGTGTTAAATGTGTCTCTATTCAGTTAACATATGTTAAAAACTATGGTAATTCGCTCACTGTTTGTAATTTAGAGGTAAATGCTGTTGGTATTATCTGCTTAGCTAACAGTAATTACTTATTCAAGTATTTTCCCCTTTTAAGCTTTATTTTACGTATTTAAAATCTCTAAACGTTAGAGTAGCTTTTTGTATTCACAAAGCTTTTAGTGTAATCATATAAACAATAAAATTATGTTACGTTGGACAATTGCCTTTATTATTATTGCGCTTATCGCTGGATTCTTAGGATTTGGTGGAATTGCAGGTGCATCAGCTGGAATAGCTAAAATATGTTTCTTTATCTTTTTAATACTCTTTGTAGTATCACTACTTAGAGGGCTTATGAAGAAAAGCTAATTTGTATTCCAAAACAATAAAACAATTAATAACCATTAAAAACCATATCATGAAAAAAATAGTTTTAGCATTAACATTAATGTTCGCATTATCTACAGTATTTACAAGCTGTAGAGAAAAGAAATCAGCAGACGAAACCGTAGAAGAAGCCATTGAGGATGTAGGAGACGAGGTAGAAGATGCTGTTGACGAAGTAACTGATGATAATTAATAACTAAATTGAATTCTCTTATGATCAGTTCAATTAAAGTCCTGCGTTATGCAGGACTTTTTTTGTACTTTTAAATAAAAATTTAAGCAACACTAATGAGTTCGATTTCTAAAGACACTTTCGATTTTTTAAACAGATTAGAGCAAAACAATAATAGAGATTGGTTTAACGACCATAAAAAAGAATTCAAAACCATTGAAGCCAATACCAAAAAGGTGTACAACGAATTGTTTGAAGCTTTAAAAACACATGATGAAATTGACCGTCTTAAACTGTTTCGTATTTATCGCGATGTACGTTTTTCAAAAAACAAAACTCCTTACAAAACGCATTTTGGTGGCTCTTTCCATAGAAAAAAGCCTGAGCTACGTGGTGGTTATTATTTGCATATTGCACCAAACAACCAATCGTTTATTGCTACAGGATTTTGGGAACCTAATAAAGAAGACTTAATGCGTATTAGAAAAGAGTTTGAAGCTGACGATACCGAAATTCGCGAAATCATAAACAACAAGTCATTTAAAGCAGTTTGGGGAGACTTTGTTGGCGACGAACTTAAAACTGCACCTAAAGGTTTTGATAAAGAACATCCTGCAATAGACTTAATACGAAAAAAGCAATACATCTTCACCAAAAACTACACTGATAAAGAGGTGTTAAGCAATAACTTTATAGACGAAGTCAATATAGCTTTTAAAGCCATAAGACCTTATTTTGATTATATGAGCGATGTGTTAACAACAAACATAAATGGAGAGTCTGTTATTTAAAAGTTTTGCAATTGTTTTTAATTTAATGATTCACAATATGTTTTATTAACAACTCTGTCCCTCATTTTTGCCTTATCATTAAAATTTCGTGAAATGTTTCTAATTATATCACTGTAATTGTCAACATCATTTTCTTTTTGATGGTAAAATAGTTTAATAGAAGCACAATTGTCATGTTCAAACATTGTATTCAAAAGTGTTCTGTCAGAAATCCCACAAGAATGTCCTAATATAAATATTTGAAAGTAATCACTATTTATAAATTCCAAGAGTCGTTTGTAATTATCAGATTCTAAGTAGTTAATTGATTTAATGTTTTCTAAATATCTATTATCGTTGAGCTCTTCAATTACACTATAATCTTTGTCAATCTCATCTCCAAACCCAAAGATTATTGGATTTTTATCCATTTTGTCAGTCGTTCCATGAATATGGTTAAATTTCACAGATGTATATTTATGTTCTAAAGGATTATAAAAACTTTTTGGGTTTTCATATAACAATTCAGTAAAGGTGTAATTGAAATTCAAAAACAAGGTTTGTTCTGGTATAAGGTCAAAATAGTTAATAGCAGAATCAGATAATAACATTTTTTTTATTTGATTTAAGTGGTCTTTTTTACCTAATTTTTTGATAATATTTCTTTGATATTCACTTACTTCATTTATCGAAATATGATTTGCTTGTACTGCTATTATATTTTCTTTTAAAGAATTGTATTCAATTTCAGCTCTTTGATTAACAGATGTCTCGGAAAAGTCTTTTAATTTGAAAGGTGAATATACTTTATTACCTATATTAGTTTTAATTCTCAAAATATTAGGGCTTATATTAGAATTAAATTCTTTTTCTATTCTAGTCAAATAAAGCTCTAGTAAATCTTTAACTCTTTTAAAATCTAGGTTTAAATTTGAAATATCATAATTTTCAGAATTCTTTGAGTCTTGAAATGTTTTTTTTAGAAGAGAATAGTATTCATTTTCTACATCAACCCAATTGTTTAGATATGTCTTATTTGTTATTTCTTTTAAGAATATATTTTTAAATTCAAGAGTTGAATTATGTTCATTTAAACTTTTTTCTAAATCTTTTATAGTTGTACCTGCAATATATCGAGAAGGAGAATGGTTAATTTTTATTTCACCATTCTCAAAAGGTCTACCTAAAGCTGTTTCTTGAATTGCTGCAATTGTATTTGTCCAATAATCATCAATAAATGATTTGTAGCTTGTTTTCATTTTATGAGCTAAATCAAATCCATTTCCTATGAGTATTATTCTATTCATTGTGTTTTTAGATAGTTCTTTTATAACTAATTTATAAATAGCTTAATGGAGTAAAACACTAAATTAAACTGCTGGTTACTGTCCTAATAAATTCACTTTCTCAAATATCAACTAACCTCAGTAATAGTATACGTGGTTCCGTTAAAGCTAATAACATCGCCTTTGGTTTTTCCCATCAAGAGTTCACCAATAGGTGAAGACTTAGAAATCACAAAAAAGCTATCATTGGCAAGTTCAACTTTACCAACGCTTACAGCAATAAAAAAAGAAGTGCTATTGGTTTTTACCAAGCTACCTAAAACCACATAGTCATTTATCGTTTTTGGGTTAATAAGTTTTAAAGTGTCTAGCATTTTGGTAGCATCACTAAGGTACTGAGCGTTTTTTTCTAAGTCGTTAAAAAGCTTTCCGTTACCTGAGTCGTCATCCTCATCATTGCTTTTGTCATTATTTTCAATAGACTCTTTTATGGTCTCTATCTCGTCTTTATAACTCGATATACGCTTGTTAACGTAGCTAAAACAAGCGTCTAGTAATTCGTGTTTAATCATTATATAGCCTTAGCAATAGGATGCTGAAAAAGTTGAATATTATTTATAAAACCTTCTTTTACAATGTTCATCATGCGTTTGTTTAAAGCTGAAGAGTTTTGAATATAAATACGATACTCTTCAATTGTAAATTGTCCTATAATCATACCCTTTAAGGAGTTTCTAAATTTCATATCCTTGTGTATGGCATTTTCTATATAGTCCAATTGTTTGGTATGCGACAAGTCGTAAAACACATTTTTGTGTTTTGCAACATAGTTTTTAAACACTTCAATAAACAAGTCACTTTGCAATTTTATTACTGGTCGTAAAGTGTTGTTTTGGAAGCGTTCATCGCTACTCATATTATCATGTACTAAAGCCGAAGAAATAACAGGACGAATCTGTTCTAATTGTGTAGATCTGTTTGACATGGAACTTTTGTTTTATTAAAAATATAAATTAAGACTCTGCATAAGAGTGTCCTTGAAATATGTTGTTAACTGCGTTATTAACAATATTGATTCTACTGATAATAATATAAGTCTTTGATATGGATTGCAATAAGCGGTATGACTGCTTTTGCGTATCTTTGAATGCATTTAAAAATGAGTTCAAAATGAAATTTGGAAGTGTTAGCAACCCTCAAGATATAGACTTTACCTTTCCTAACGACCATACAGATACACTAAGAGTGCTAAACGCAGTAAAGGATGATAATTTTCCAAGCGTTTATGTAGGTTGCGCAAAATGGAATAGAGCAGACCTTAAAGGTTTTTACCCAAGAGGTACAAAAGATGAACTGGCGTATTATTCTACACAGTTTAACTCTATAGAGCTTAATGCAACATTCTATCGTATTTTTCCTGCGGAACAGTTTGAAACTTGGTATGAGAAAACACCTAAGAACTTTAAATTCTTTCCAAAATTAAATCAAGAAATTAGCCATTGGAAACGTTTAAACGAGGTTAAAGCAGTTGTAGAAAACTATTTGTATAATGCGTCTAACTTAAAAGAGAAGTTAGGAACTATCTTTTTACAAATGCATAATAATTTTGCACCAAAAGATTTTGAACGAGTAGTTCATTTTGTTGAAAGTTGGCCTAAAGAAGTCCCTTTGGCTATTGAGTTTAGACACACCAATTGGTACAACGACGAAGTAGTAGCAAATCAGTTATACGATTTATTGGAATCCAATAATATTTCAAATGTAATTGTTGATACTGCAGGTCGTCGCGATCTTATGCACATGCGATTAACCAACGCTACAGCTTTTGTACGTTATGTAGGAGCCAACCATGAAAGCGATTACACACGATTAGACGATTGGGTAAAACGTCTCAACGAATGGAAATCACAAGGCATTAAGGAAATAGATTTTTTTGTGCATCAAAACATTGAAAAGGCATCACCTTTATTATCAGCATATTTTATAAAACAATTAAACGCCACATTAGGAACCGATTTAGTCGTTCCGCAAATGGGTAATCAAAGTACAAACACATTATTTTAATAGATGAGATTTCACACACGCAAATGGGTAAAACCCGAAGACTTAAATCCAAACCAAACCTTATTTGGAGGACAGTTACTAGCTTGGATTGACGAAGAAGCCGCATTGTATACTATCATTCAGTTAGAAAACTCTAAAATTGTAACTAAATACATTTCTGAAATCAATTTTATGTCATCAGCAAAACAAGGTGATATTATCGAAATTGGTATCGAAGTCCTAAAATTTGGTAGAACTTCTTTAACAATGAAATGTGAAGTGCGTAACAAAATGACTAGAGAAACCATTTTAACGGTTGATAACATCATTATGGTAAACCTTGGTGAAGACGGTAAACCTGCTCCTCATGGTAAAACCAAAGTAGAGTTTGTAAAAGATAGGCTAGAAGAGTAGCGTTTACTCGTTAATAATCCCTGTTGTTAGCTCAAACAGTTCTAAGTCAAAATAAGGTACTGCTGCTAAAGCATGGTCAAAAATATCAGACATGATATACTCATAGTTTTGCCAGCGTTTATCACTACTAAAACAATAGATTTCTAATGGTAAACCTTGTGGTGTTGGCGCTAATTGGCGTACCATAATAAACATGTCTTTATTAATTGCCGAGTGACCTTCAATATACGATTGTAAATACTTTCTAAATACACCTAGGTTTGTTAAGTTTCTACCATTAATTAAAACCGATTTATCTGCTCCACGTTCTTCATTAGATTTTAAAATATCATTTTGACGCTGGTTTAGGTAGTCCGTAATCAATTGTATTTTTTTAAAACGTTCTATTTGCTCATCAGTAAGATAGCTAACGCTTTTTCCTTTTAGTAGTATAGAGCGCTTTATACGTCTACCACCTGAAGCTTGCATACCTCTCCAGTTTTTAAACGAATCAGAGATTAGTGCATAGGTTGGAATATTAGTGATGGTCATGTCAAAGTTCTGCACTTGTACAGTAGACAGGTTAATTTCAATCACATCACCATCAGCGCCATATTTTTCCATAGTAATCCAGTCACCAATACGTACAGTATCGTTTATGGCTACTTGTATACTAGCTACAAAACCTAAAATAGTATCCTTAAAAATTAAAAGCAATACTGCCGAAGCTGCTCCTAATGTGGTAAAGAACTTAATAAACGACAGGTTGATTAATATTGCAAGAATAGAAGCTACACCTATAATCCAAATAAATAACATAGCTACTTGTATGTAGCTGTCAATAGGCTTGTCTTTTAGTCGTGGTAAGGTTTTAAAGTATGATTCAAAAGTTTTTAATACACTTCTTATAATCCAGATGGTGAGTAAAATACCATACACCTTAAGAATCATTATGATGTATTTTTCAAAATGTGGAAAATCTTGAAAAACAATAGGAAACAAATTAATGGTAAGCACTAACGGAACAAGATGTGCAATGCGCCTTGGTGCACGATGGCTTACTAAAAGGTTGTCAAAATCGGTTTTAGTTCTTTCTGAAAAAGCAGTAGAAAACCGAATAATAATTCTGCGTGCTATTCTATCAGCAATAAACAAGAGTATTGATAATATTACCAATAAACATAGCATGTTTAAATACTTCGCAGCAGTTTCTGAAACTCCAGAGGCTACAAAAAGATCATAAAAAAAGCACTGAATGTCTTGCATTACTTAGCAGTCTTTAAATATTTTTTTTCAATGTAAAAAGTACCAAATGGTATAATTGAAGCTACGAGTACTATTGCTGATGTTTTCTTGCTCCAGTTCATTTCACTTCCTACCATTATCGCTAGGATAATATAAGCAATAAATAATAAACCATGAGGCATACCCAATAGTTTTACATACTGTGGGTCGTCAGCAAGATACTTTATAGGAGTTGCAATAAATAGTAATAAAATGTAAGAAAGACCTTCTAAAAAGGCGACAATTCTAAAGGTGTTAAACAATGAAAACATAAGGTACTTTATTTTACTACAAAAGTACCTTATGTAAAGTGTTTTATCTAGTTTTTAACAATTTTTTTAACGTCTACAATGTGGTTGTTGGCGTCAATAAACTTTGCTACATACACACCAGTTGATAAATTGTTTAAGGATAGGGAAGTAGGACCATTATTAGTAACGATAGTATCTAGTATTTGCTTACCATCTAAGCTATACAATGACAACTGTAAAGCATCACTAAAATTATGAGATACGTGTAATTCTTCTTTGAAAGGAACAGGATAAAGCTTAATACTACTAGTCTGAAATTCCTGTTCTTGAGTGTTAAGTGTTCCGTTAAAATACTGAGTAGCTAAATTATAAGCTTCTACGCCAATTTTGTTACCTATAATTCGTCCTCTTATATCATCAATAGGTGGATGAATTCCACCCCAAATACGAGACAAACTACATTGGTCTGATGCATCTTTATAGGTTGCCCACTGTAGCTCAATGTTTTGCGACGGACCTTCTTCGAACACTAAAAATTGGTTTTGGTCAGCATCAAAAATTCCCATCCCTCCAGGAAAATAAGCGTCACCAGTAAATAAAGTCAAAGTTTCTGCTGCAGCTCTTGAAAATGTTGAGTGACCAGATAAATACCCAGCAAATGGAGGAGATACAAAACTAGGTCTTTGGTAGGGCCACCAACGTGTACCTAATATCCAATCTACATGTGCAATATCAGTTTCAGGATCACTAATATAATCAGGTCCTTTCCAAGCATATATTTTAATCTTTCCTACGTTCTCATCTCCCGAACCAGCTAGCGGATCTCCAGCTTCAATAAGTTCAATACGTCCAGGTATTAATGGTAACCCATGTGGATCGTAACTTGGTAACGACATATCACTACTTTGTCCTTTCCAAGCCATATAACGAATAGCAGATACTGGTCGTACATAGTCATAATAACCTTTAATTCCCCAAATATTTACTGCGCAATCGTGTACTGAACCACCAAGAGCTAAATAACTCTTTACATCCCATTCTAGGTCATCTACAATTGGGCCTACACCTCCTATACGTTTTTCTAATTCAGGATGGTCACTTACATAATTTAATATTGTAAACCAGTGTCCTGGTGGTGTTTCAGAGTCTGGTCCATCTGCCCAAAACTCAGCAAGTATACGTCCATAATCACCTCGTTTTACCATTTGTGGTGTATATGGTAATCCTGTTGACGGATTTACGGTATATCCTGGGCTTGGGTCACCACCTTCCATAAAGTCATAAAATACTTTATATTCTTCAAAAGTAGTTGGTAAGCTTGCAAAATCAATATTACCTATAGATGCTGGTGATATATCAATTAGTGTTGGGTCGTCAGGGTCTAAATGTGAAGACCATGAAGCTACTAATGAAAAGTTCCATTTGTAAGGGTCATCAAATCCATCTTCATTAGAATTTTGAATATAAGCTGGTGGTCCTGGGTCGTTATATACATAACAATCAAAACCATCGTTTAAAATATCAAGATCGGTTGGTTTTAAGCAAAACGGTGTAACTGCTCCCCATTCAGGACTTAAAAACGAAGGTGTATCTACAGGATACACATTACCACTTTGGTCTATAAACGTGTCAAACGATAAAGGTTGCCAGCGGTTTGGGTCTTGCATATCGTTCATGTCATCATAATAACCAGACTGCATAATTAATGGTGTGTTGCTAGGTGTGTAATATACATTTGCATAGCCACCTTGCTCATTAGCACCATCTTGCAATCCAAAAGCGATAAGTTCTTGTGCTAAATAATTACCAAGTGCAGCATAAGAACCTGTTGAATAGTCAGTAGAAGTAAAGCTGCTATCATATCCTAAACTAGAAAAATGATCATCAAACAATTGTTGTGTTGTTCCTGGGTTAGGCGAATTGGCAAATCTATGGGTTAACAATCGGTACATAGCATAACTCATCATTTCATGGCGTGCAGTAGCAACGTCTGTTGGTGTTGTTATGCCATTAAAAGCACAGTTATAGCCACCAAAGACTTTTCCTAAAAATACTGTTTCAGCAGTAGTATCAAAAATAGCCCAAGAGTCATACATAGCTATTGAAGTATGAAATAAGTTACGAGCATGTACAGTAGGTCTTGCAAAATCTAGTCGTATAGCACTAAGTAAAGTCTCGTTCCATTCTCTAGCAACAGATTCTTGAGCACGAGTTGTGTTAAATGATAATACAAAAACTAATAAGAGTAAAGTAATGTTCTTCATAAGCAAATACGTTAGGGTTTGGTAATCAAAGTAAACCAAATGTAAAAAGTTTTTTTAACAAAACCCTAACATTTAAGAAGAACTAACAAAAAAGACCGTTAAACTAATAACGGTCCTTTTATTAAATGGAATAATTAACGTGGTTAAGTTTTAATATGGTTTGAGCTATTAGTTGCTAGCCATAAGTGCAAAAAACTTATCAAGATTAGGTAAAATCACAATACGTGTTCTACGATTTTTAGCTCTATTTTCTTTGGTGTCGTTAGCAGCAATAGGCTGGTAAAAACTTCTACCTGCAGCAATAAGCTTCTCAGGTGCAATATTAAAGTCGTTTTGTAATTTTTTTACTACCGATGTAGCACGCAATACACTTAAGTCCCAATTATCTTTTACCGATGCGTTTTGTACCATTGCTTTATCATCAGTATGTCCTTCAACCATAACGTCTAAGCTCTCTTCAGAGTTTATCACATCAGCAATCTGTTGTAATATAGCATCAGCTTTATCGCTAACTTTATAACTTCCCGATTTAAATAACATCTTGTCCGAAATAGAAATCATCACTACAGTTTCTTCTATATTAATGGCAATATCATCACTTTCATCAATAGTATCTACCGAGTTTTTAAGGTTATAGGATATTGCAGCATTCATAGAGTCCTTTAAAGTTTTTGAACCCATTAAGTAAGCAGGAGGGACGCTCTTTAAGGTTTCGCGCATTTGCGCTTTAGTGTTTTCAGACATTACTACGCCATCTACATTCACTAGTTTAGAGTCGTTGTCTTTCGTCAGGGAGTTTATTTTTGAGTTATACTGGTCTACACGTGCTTGTATTGCTGCAAACTTTGCTTCCAGTTCTTCATTCTCTACTTTGGTTTTGGTCAGTTCGCTTTTTAGTTCGCCATTGTCTTGCTCTAGAGCTAAATATTTTTTCTTTGATACACAAGAAGCTAATACTAAAGCGCTAAAACAAATAATTGCTGTTTTTTTCATAATTGAATTGTTTATCGTTTTTGGTTTATATGTATATGTACGCACAAACTCAGTATATAGACTTTAGGCATCCCAATTTTATATTTTTATGAAGATAATTTGTGAGTCCTAGTGTACAAAAATTAGTTAACAAAAAAGCTGTTAATTGATTGATAAATATGAAGTTGGTAAAATGAAAATTTGTTACTACAAATAGTTTTCGCGTAAGGCTTCGTCTTTTAGTGCCTTAGTGTTTGTTAAAAACTTGGTAAGTAAGTATAATGACAATGAATGACAAATAATAATCAATACTGTAAAGGTGGAGTCGAAATAAAGAAATTCATTAATAATACTTAGTGCTACTTGAAATAAAGAGAAAATACCTGAAGCTAACAGTATTGTACCTGTGTCATAGTAATCACTCAAATAAATTTTTCCAATAGGAAATAAAAATAAAAGCATACTTAGCTCACATAAAACAGCAAAATACACCTCTATACCATACACTTCAGTAATAATTAAATTAAAAACAGTATATAAAATGTAAACAACAAAAGCGATACTTATAAATACTGAAATAGTCATCGAAGCTCTTGTTTTTCCATATTTAACATATGGCTTTAATACTAGCGCAGAGCATATCAAAAAAAATGTGTTAAGTAGCGAAATCCATAAAAGATAATCTTTAAAAGAAGTAAAGACCAACACATCAGAAACAAGAATACACAATAATGCAATTAAAAATAAGACCTTAAACTTCCGTTTAGTTTCATAGATATATTTCCCTATTATGCTTAATACAACAAGTGGCATAGTATATATTAAATCTTGCATTTCTGCTACTATACCAATAACAACCGACACAACAAGTAGCAATAAAAAAAGCAGGTCAAAAAGCTTCAACCTGCTTGCGAAATGTGTATGTTCGTTGGTGTTTTTCATATACAAAACTACATGTACATAAATGTAGGAAAAATTTTATAAAATTACCTAACGATTACTTCTATTCATAGTCATTATAAATACGAAAACAGCAATTCTAAAGTTCTGTAATTCTGAATATAACATAACATTTATCTCTATTATAATACGTCTTGTCACCCAGATCTTGTTGAAGAGTTGAACAAGTAACAAGTATCATTAAAAATTCTAAAAGCGGTCTAAATAAAGAGGCGAGTGGTCTGAAAGAATGTTATAATAGTAAAAAGTAAGACTAACCTAAGCAATAACTTCACCTTTTTCAGCAACTACATAAGTTCCCCATTCAGCAATAGCCAATAAAACGGGCTTTAAACTTTCTCCAAAGGCAGTTAATTCATACTCTACACGTAGTGGTGGCTTCTTGGTATATACTTTTCTAACAATAAGGCCATCTTGTTCAAGCTGCTTTAATTGAAGGCTTAACGTACGCTCAGTAATAGTAGATATAAGTTTATAAAGTTCATTATATCTCTTTTTTCCGGTAAGCAAATAAATAAGAATCACACTTTTCCACTTGCCTCCAATTAGCTCCATCGCAACACTGGTAGAACAAGAGAACGATTTGTCTTTAAACTTAATCAGTCGTTTTTTTTGCGCAATTTCCATAGCTGTACTATTGTATTTAAGCAAAAGTACTATACTATCATAAATTATACAACTATACTTTTTATAGTAATTTTAACATTTGAGTAAATATTTATTTATCAGTAATTTAAGTCGATAAAACAATACTTGCTAGTTACTATCATTTTTGACCGTTATTGCATGAAATTAAAAAGGGAAATACTTTTGTTACTATACTTTTGATAGTTTAAAATAGTAAAACCAATAACCACAGTACAAATGAATACACCCAACATTTCCCAAGAAGATATCATAAATGCATTTCAATACCGTCATGCAACCAAAGAGTTTGATGCTAGCAAATCACTAACTGATGAGCAGATAAACTTTATACTTAAAACAGCCAATTTATCACCTAGCTCCTTTGGGTTTGAGCCATGGCACTTTGTAATAATTCAAGACAAAGATTTAAGAGAACTAATAAAACCTGTAGCATGGGGAGCACCATTAAAGCTAGATACAGCTAGCCATTTTATACTAGGTCTAGCCATGAAAGCACCTATGGTAAAGCACAATACCAAATATATTGATTATATGATGAAAGACGTAAAGCACTTACCAGAAGATGCTATTGAAATGTATTCAAAGTTTTATAGAGAATTTCAAGAGCGCGATTTCAATTTAGATTCTGATAGAACCCTGTTTGATTGGGCTTCAAAACAAACCTATATCGCATTAGGAAACATGATGACAGCAGCTGCACTAACAGGTATAGACAGTTGCCCTATAGAAGGATTCCATCAAGAAAAGGCCGAAGCTTTACTTAAAGATAAGTTCAATATTGATACTAATAAATATGGATTAGCATACATGGTAGCTTTTGGTTACAGAAAAGCAGATCCACCACACCCCAAAACCAGAAGACCTTTAGAAGACATTGTAACCTGGAAGTAGCCCATAATACACAACACTGAGTAAAGTGATGTATTTTAAGTGATTGATTGATAGTAGTAAAAAGCCGCTAATATGTAGTGGCTTTTTAGTATAATACAAATATGTAACCAACCTTAGCACTTATGTCTTCAAAGTTTACTAAAATAGATTCCCTATATACTTTAGTACATTTTATAGTGTTATTTTGATTATTTATTTAAATTTTAAAGTCTATATTAAAACTTTATACTTAAAAACCATTAATTTTCTATTTTGTTTTTGTACGGAAAATTTTACAGAATATCTATCTAATCTACTTATGAAAAGAATCCATTTGTCTTGTTTTGTTTTAGTCTGCATTTTATTTCAATCAATTTCAATCTACTCCCAAAATAGAGCAATAGATAGCTTGGAAAATGTATTGAAAACTTATCAAAAGCAAGACACGATTCGTGTTAATACACTCAATTATTTGGCGTTTTATAATTATAGAAACAATCCACCTCAAGCTATAGCATATAATGATGAAGCACTAAATCTAGCCAAAACATTAAACGCTAAGAAGTTTATAGCTCACAGTTACTACATAAGAGCCGTTGTTTACACAGAGCAAGTCAATTTTGAAGTTGCCATAAAGAATTACAACAAAGCCCTAGAAGTTTACAACTCCATAAATGATTTAAATGGTTTGAAAAAATGCAACAATGGTTTAGGCGTTTTGCATCAATATAGAGGTAATTATGATTTGGCCTTAAAACATTTCAAAGAAACCTTAAGCATTTCAGAACAGTTAGGAGATAATTCCAATAAACATAGTTATTTATATAATATTGGAAATGTCTATTCAGAGACTGGTGAGTATCAAAAAGCTCTTGAAAATTTTAAACTAGCCTTAGAGAATAATATAAAAAACAGAGATTCATTGGGTATCTTGAATTGTTACAATTCGATTGCGAATGTGTATTACCAGCAAAGCAATTATCCATTAGCCTTAAATTATCACAATCAATCTTTAGACATAGCGCAAAAAAGCAAAGACTCTATTGGTATATTCCAATCCCTGATTAATTTAGGGAATTTGTACCGATTTCAAGGCTTAAATGATAAGGCATTAAGCTATTATAACAGAGCGCATGCCATAGATAATGCTAAATACAATGTAAAAAACATAACAGCCTTAAAAAATAATATTGCGGGTATTTATTATGATAATGATGAGTTGGACAAAGCCATAACTTATTTTAAGGAATCTATAGTATTGAGTAAAGAAATTGATGACAAAGTAAATTTAGCTACTGCACTTAACGGTTTGGGATTTGCTTATTTTCAAAGGAAAGATTATGCGACAGCTTTGAGCTATTTTGAACAAGCCTTAAACATAAATTTGAAAATTAACCAATCGTACGATTTGATGGATTCCTATCATGGTTTAGCAGACACCTATTATCGTTTGAAAACATATGATCTGGCGTTGGAGAATGCCCAAAAATTAGCAGATTCATCGGAGAAGCATGGTCTTTTAAGGCATAAAAAAAATGCCTATGGTTTGCTTTCTGATATCTATGGGAAAACCCGAAATTATAAAAAAGCATTTGAAAGTCATCAACAATACAAAATATTAAATGACAGTATTTTCAATGAAGATAATATTGAAAAGATGACGCAATTAGAGTATGAATACAAATACAAACAAGCACTAGACTCTGCAAGTATAAGAGAGCTTAAATTAACTAAAACAGTACAAGCTACGTCTCAAGATTTACAAAAGTCAAAGCGTAATTATTTATGGGCAATTATTTGTGTGTTATTGGTGTCAATTATCCTTGGGTCTATAATTTTTAGTCAAAGATTAAAAAACGAAAAGTCAAAAACCCAAAACGTGGTTATGGAGCAAAAACTATTACGCTCGCAAATGACACCTCATTTTATATTCAATTCGTTGTCAGTACTACAAGGAATGATTTTAAACAAAGAAGAAAAAAAATCCATTCAGTATCTATCTAAGTTTTCAAAGTTACTGCGTATAACCTTAGAAAATTCACGAGATAAAATGGTATCGCTTTCGCAGGAATTATTGGCTATTCAAAATTATCTTACGCTTCAAAATTTAGAGAATGACACTTTTAATTGCACTATTTTGGTAGATGAAGCTATAGATGTGACATTGTTTGAAGTTCCACCAATGCTCATTCAACCTTTTGTGGAAAATGCTATTGAACACGCGTTTAAAGACCAAACAGATAACAAGCGTATAGATATAAAACTTGCATACACTAACAAAAAACTGTTATGTACCATTGCTGATAATGGTATTGGTATTGATAGTGTTAAAAAATCTGAGAACAAAAATAAAAGTTCATTAGCGACAGTTATTACTGCCGAACGTCTTGCAGTATTATCAAAAGATTATAACATGGAAGGGTCGGTAACTATTGAAGATCGAAAAAAGTTTGATGAGCAAGGAACTTTAGTTACTTTAGTAATTCCTCATAAAATCATTGCTATTTCATGAAAACACTATTAGTTGAAGATAAAGCGTACATACGAAAAGGGTTATTAAATCTTCTGCAACTTATTGATAATGATGTGAATGTATTGGGTGAGTGCGAATCGGTTAAAGAAGCAGTTGTAGTAGCCAATGCTTGTAAACCAGATTTAATTTTCCTAGATATTAATCTTACTGATGGCACTGCTTTTGATTTTCTGGATCAAACAGAACACCTCAACTTCAAAATAATATTTATTACTGCTTATGAAGAATATGCGCTACAAGCTTTAAAAATAGGAGCTGTAGACTATATTCTTAAACCTGTAGATATATCAGACCTTGAAGTTGCTTTAAAAAAAGTGACTAACTTAACTGTAGCTGAGCAAAAACAACAAATTAAAACTGTTAAGTCTGTTTGGAACAATGAAGATTCTAAAATTATTTTGTCGCTTCATGACAGTTTTCAGGTTATAGACTTAAAAGAACTTATGTATTGCGAGTCTGATAAAGGTTATACGTCTTTTTATTGTAGTGATGGTAAAAAACATGTAGTTTCAAAAACACTCAAGGCCTTTGAGGACCAGATTAGTGCTGCGAACTTTACGCGTCCTCATCAATCGTATATGGTGAATCTTCAGTTTATTGATAAATATGATAAATCTGGTATCATTTATTTAAAAAACGGTAAAAAAATACCAGTATCTTCTCGAAAGAAAGACCAATTTGTAGCTGCGTTCTTAAACAAGAATTAGAAAATCTAGCACATTCTGTTTTTCAAATATGTTTTGAAGTACCACGCTTATGGATTCATAAATAGTAGAAATCCATTTCCTATTTCATAGACAATCATCGTAACATACATTTATACTACCTAAAACTATAAGTGTATGAAAAACAAGATTTCAAAATTAAACAAGCAGGTTGTAATCGTATGTATTACAACACTACTTTTTATGGCATGTAGCGATAATTTAAGTCAACAGCCTACAACAGCAAAAGGCTTTAGTGCTATAGAGCAAGAGCTAAAAAGCAAATTTGGTGAAGATGCATACTATACCAACTTAAGTGTTATTTACAATGAAACAATTGGTAATACTATTAATGTAACTGTTGCACAAGATCCAGAATCCATGAAAATGGAAGAGTGGAATGTGGTGCAAAACAACTGGAAACAAAGTTCTGATATTGTAATTGAAGTGCCTCAAGGCACAAAAGCTACCGATTATATGTATCAACTAGGTGATAATATTAACCTGACAAAATTGGGTGGTTTGGTAGAAACGTCTACACAAAAGCTAAAGGATATGAAAAACCTTAAAAACCCAAAATTAAGTATTGCGTCTATAAAATTTCCTAAAAATGGTGATGTCTCTAAAGCAGAGTACCTGGTAACGCTAGAGCCTGAACATGGAGGAACAGCATTTAGCTTTTTCTACACTTTAGATGGCAACCTAATTAAAATGGATTACTAAAAAAATAGTTATTAATTATAAACCTTAAATCATGAAAAAACAATTACTTTTTTTAATGGCAACTTTATTATTTTCAATAAGTTACGCTCAAACTGTTGGAGATACTTTTATAGACAATTTTATAACCTATGAAGTTACTTCTATTTCACCAAATACAGTGAGTGTTATTAATTATGACAATAATAATGCTGGTACTGATGCAAATATACCTGCTACAGTTACAAATAGTAGTTCAACTTATAGTGTTACTAGCATTGGTGATTTAGCTTTTGAGTTTAATGGACCAAGTGCCTTACGATTAACAAGTGTTATTATTCCTAATAGTATTACGTCCATTGGGAATAATGCTTTTAGTGCTCAAAATTTATCAAATGTTACCATACCTAGTAGTGTGGTAAGTATTGGAAATTCAGCTTTTGTGAACAATGATTTAACTAGTATTACTTTTGAAATGGGTTTGGTGAGTATTGGTGATAATGCTTTTCAAGGTAATCAAATAGTAGATGTTGTTATTCCTGATAGTGTAACCAGTATTGGTCAGTTTGCTTTTTCAGGTAACCAATTAACTAGTGTGACACTTTCAAATAATTTGACAACAATAGAATTTGGTACTTTTCAAAGTAACCAATTAACTAATGTTATTGTTCCTAATAGTGTAACGAGTATTGGTAATGCTGTTTTTAATAACAATCAAATAGCAAATCTTACATTATCTAATAGTTTATTAACTATCGGAAATAGTACTTTTAGAGGTAATAATCTAACTCATGTTACGATTCCAGCAAGTGTTACTGATATTGATTTTGCTGCGTTTAGAGATAATCCATTAGCAACTGTTACAGCGCAAGGCACAACACCAGCAACCATATTTGTACCAGGAATTAATGATTCTTTTTGGAACAGAGCCGCTATTGACTTAACGATTCCAGCAGGTACATCAGCTGCATATGCAGCAGGAGGTTGGACTGGTTTTAACTCGGTGACTGAGGCTGCAACACCTTCGGTAGGCGATACCTTTGTTGTTGATTTTATAACCTATGAGGTTATGTCTTTAGCGCCTAATAATGTTAGAACTATAGATTATGACATTGCTGGTGGTAGTATAGTTGATATACCAGATACTGTTACTCACACAATAACCACATATAGTGTTACTGGTATTGGACAACAGTCTTTTATGAATAAAGGCTTAACGAGTGTGACGATTGGTAATAACATTACGGGTATTGGATTTAATGCATTTTTTAATAACCAAATAGCTAATCAAATAGTTATACCTAATAGTGTTACAAATATAGGAACTAGGGCTTTTGATGACAATCAAATCACAAACGTAATTATTGGTAGTGGAGTAACAAACATAGAGCTTGGTGCTTTCAGAGATAACCCATTAGAAACTGTGATTTCTCTACCAACTACGCCTCCAACAATAATTACTGACCCTTCTTATCCAGGCGTTGTTGATTCTTTTAGTCATGATCGAAGTAATATTAATTTGGTTGTAACCAATAATAGTACTGACGAATATGTTACAGATTCGGGAGCATTATGGACAGGATTTAAAATGGTTTTTGAGGCCACTTCACCAACTACAGTTGAAGTTTCAAATTACGATCCAGCTAATGGTACTAATGTGGTTATACCATCATCTGTTACAGCAGGTCCTAATGTATTCGATGTCATTAAAATTGATAATTCAGCATTTCAAAATATTGGTTTAACAAGTGTTACTATTCCAAATAGTGTTACTGAAATTGGAATTTCAGCATTCGAATTAAATAACTTAACAAGTGTGACTATACCAGATAGTGTTACACTTATTGGTACAGCAGCTTTTGCAACTAATTCTATATCAAATCTAACATTAGGTGCTAATGTTACAGATATTGGTATTGGAGCTTTTGTAGATAATAATTTAACTGATGTTACTATTCCTAGCAATGTTACTTTTATTGGCTTGATAGCATTTGGTAATAATCCATTAGCTAGTGTAACGTCATTTGCTGTAATACCACCAACTATTACTACTGGTACTAACGATACATTTGCTTTTAATAGAAGTAACATTCATCTACATATACCTCCTGGTACCATGGGAGCGTATGTGACTGATCCTGGAGCATTATGGACTGGGTTTAATCCAGTAACCGAAGACGCTTTAAGTGTTGGTGAGTTTCAACTACAACATGCTGTGAAAATCATAACAAACCCTGAAAGCTTAACTATAACTTCAACTAATAACCTACAGTTGAATAGCTATACACTATATACTATTACTGGAGCAAAAATACATACTGGTGCAAGTACCGAAATTTCAACGAGTACAATGTCAAAAGGTATTTACATCCTTGCATTAGATTTTGATCAAGGAATGCTGATTAAAAAAGTAATGATTAATTAATCGACGTTATGAAAGTAATAGTAACATTGTTATGTGTATTCTTAGGGTCTACAATAAGTTGGGCACAGGTCATTACTTTTGATGATCAAGGTAGTGTTGATGGGCAATCTTTGGGAAACCCATACATGATAGCAAATAACGGAGAAACCTTTGTGTTTACTGTTAGTGGAGTAACAGGAGGACCAACAACTCATAGGTATAGAACTACCGATTCTTTTGGTTGTGGTAATACAGGTTTAAGTCACTTGAGTTCAGGAACATTTCCTGCTACAACTTGGACTATAGAGACTCAAAGTGGAAATGAAGTTGATTTTGGAACTATACAATTTGATAACTTTTTTCAATGTTATGTTTTCGCTTACGAATTGACAATTGAGGGTTTTAAAAACAATGTATCAACAGGCTCCCAAGCATTCTCGGTTGGAGGAATGAATTCAATTTTTACTCCCAATGCTGCTTTTGATGATGTAGATAAAATAGTAATTACTTGTGCCGATTTGGGTAACCTAGGTATTGACAATATCAACTGGTCATCCTCAACGTTACATAATCAGTCTTATTTATTGTATGATAGTGTGCAATTACGTTACAGTAAAAACTCAAACACTATTGAGATAAATACTCTCAATTCTGGTGCGCACTTGTATAAATATACTATGTACGATATATCTGGTAATCAAGTAAAAGAAGGAAATGAGTCTAAGATAGAAACGTTTCAGTTATCTAAAGGGATTTATTTTGTAAAACTAGATTTTAATATAGGAACTGTCCTAAAGAAACTAACGTTCTAACAAAAATTGTAACGAAATGTTTAATTAAAATAAAATGCTATGAAAAGAAAAATGTTAATTCTGTGTGTGCTTATTCTGGGTTACGCTTGTAGTTCAGATGACAACACAAACCCAAATGAACAACCAGACAATTTTTATGCCTTAACGGTAGGGAATACTTGGGAGTATGTTTATTACCTCAAAGATAACGACACAAACACCTTTTTGCCCACAACAATAATCGAAACGGTTAATATTACTGAGACTGTAGAAATTGATAATAATACCTACTTTAATTTTAAGCATGTGGTAACAGGTAATGATGGAACTTACCCTTACTTTCCTGATAATGGCGAAAGAAACTACACGTTAAGAGACTCTCTAGGATTTCTAATAGACGAGGTTGGACTTATCAAATACAACAATAGCGATTATAATGAGTATTTCATGTTCAATTTAGATTTTGATTATTCGTATCATTTGGCGCTATCTAATGTCATGGATAACATCACAACCAACGCAGGCAGTTTTACCTGCTATGATAATCATTACTATTTTAAAGATTTCAATGGTAATATCGCTAATGCATTAGATCATATCTATAGAGAAGATGGGATAGGAGAGGTGTTAAGTACTATGTCTTTTGTAACCCAATCTGAGCACTTCATTGAAAAACGCTTGGAGTCTTATGCCATTCAATAACTATAATACTTTAAAACATGGTTAAACTATTAGAAGAATATAAATTAGAATTGTTTTTACTAGTATTCTACACTGCTATTATTTTATGGATTGTGTTGTAGTGCTTTAGTTTGTTGCAAGATTGAGCAGTAATATTTGGGTTAATTACTGCTCATTTCTTTTTTATAACCGTATTGAATTACTATAAATGATACCTTTTAAGCTTATTTTTAGCGTTAATAGAATAACTTTAAGGGATTTAACATTGCAAATCATGAAAATCGTTTACGTTTTATTTCTGTGCCTATTAAGCTCTTGTGCTCAAAACATAAAAGAACCAAAAGAAAAAACAGCAGAAGAAACTGCATTATCTCAGGAGGAAATTATAAATTCTGTTGTTGAAACACTTCATTTAGATCAAGACGAAATCAAATTAGGAACTATTGTATCTAAAGTATTCCCAAGTAATTCAGATGAAATAATTATAATTATTCCTGAAATAGTAAATGAAGAAGAAGATATTTATGAACTCAACAGTCATATTGTTATAGCTAATACTACTACGGCAAACATCAAACACAAGTATTTTGAAAGCTCTAAAACCAACGGTTGGATTTCCGATGCGGTATTTATTGAAGACATTGCGATAGAAGATTTAGAATATAAACTTAACGATTCCGTTACTGCCTTTGGAATCATGGTCCAGTTTAGAAATAATTCCCAACCCAATCCTTACAGTACCTCAATAGTATCTTTATACGCTAAGAAAAATCATACTCTGCAAAAACTATTAGACAATTTTACAACTTACGAAAGTTCAGGAGAGGTAAATGTCAATTTTAGTGACTGTTATGCTGATATAGTTAAAGAAAAAAATGAACTAAAAATAAGCGATATAACAACAAATGGGTATTACGATATAACAGTCTTACAAACCATAACACAAATTAATTATGCCAAGGATGAAAACGAGGAGTGTAATCCAATTGAGAAAAGTAAAAGTGAACAGCAGTATGTTTTAAAATTTAATAATGAATCATATGAAGCTAAAAAAGCCACTGCAGAAGAAAACACAGTAAATTTTGATACACTAATTGCCAATACTAAAACCAGAACGCTACCAATAACAGATAGCACAAATTTTGATGATTTTATTGATGAAGATGATTATAAAGTAGTTGATGTTAAAGGTTTTAAATTAATAAATGTTTATCCAAACTTTTACAAAGAAGGTTATAATTTCAAAGCGATAGCCTCATACAAAATTGAAATGTCTCATAACTTTCATACAGCTGTAATAACAGTTCGTAAAGGCAATAATGAAATGGAGTCTGTACTAATTAATTACGATCTTAATGGTGAAATTATCGACTATGAAGTTGTAGCTTATGATGAAACTGCTGAAGGAATTGCAAGAATAACCTCAAAAATTGAAAACCACACTATTGAAAGAACATATACCTTATGGCTCGAAGACAAGGAAATAACTGTAGAGCAGTTCCAGATTGATGAAGAAGGGAATATTAAACCAGAGAAATAATTCACAATATCATAAAATTAGGTTTTATGAGTTGTTATTCTAAAAGCCTGTTAATCATAAAGAAATAAAATGAAGCATCAATCAATTCTATTATTCTTTTTAGTATTTATTGCAATAGCTTGTAAAAATCCTGAAAAAGAAAATCCGCAAAGCAACAACGTTATTACTTCTGATGTTATAAACTTTTGGAATGCCTATGATCATATCGTCACAACCCAAGATTCAGTATTACAATATAACTATTTAGATAGCTTATATTTCAAGAAAGGAACTGTAGGGTTAGAAGGTGTCAGACAAGTAAGAAACTATACAGCACAAGATTATATTGAGGCTATCAACAACTATCCAAAATTTTGGAATTCTATAAGAGAGAACACATTAGAGGCTCCTAAAGTCAGTTCAAAATTACAAGTTGGAATTGAAAAACTAAAAACATTATATCCAGAACTAAAACCAGCCAAAATATATTTTACAATTGGAACTTTCCGTACACCAGGAACTACAATAGACAGTTTGGTGCTTATAGGTGCAGAATTAGCAATGGGTAATCCTAATACAGATACAAGTGAGTTTCCTGAAAACATATCGCATTTAAAAGCATATTTCGCTACCAATCCTAATAAAAATTTAGGCTTTTTAAACATCCACGAGTTTGTACATACCCAACAAAAACCGAGAGTTAATAATTTATTATCTTCAGTGATTTATGAAGGTGTTGCAGAGTTTGTAACAGTACAAGCACTCAATCAGCCATCACCAAATCCGCAAATAGAATTCGGAAAAAACAACGCAGAACGTATTAGAGAAGTGTTTGAAGACGAAATGTTTTATGTCGCTAACTTTGGCAAATGGTTAAATAGTAATGAGTCTAACGAATTTGGTATGCGAGATTTAGGCTATTATGTAGGGTATCAAATTTGCGAAAACTATTATAATCAAGCAGAGGATAAGCAAGCTGCTATAAAGTCTATGATTGAATTGGATTATGAAAACGAATCTATAATTGAAGCGTTTGTCCAAAAAGCAAATTATTTTTCAACGTCCCTAAATGAATTGGAGCAAAGCTTTGAAAGCAAAAGACCAACCGTTATAGGTATTGAACAATTTGAAAATAAAAGTCAAAATGTAAACCCAAGTATAAAAGCCATAACTATAAAATTTTCTGAAGCTTTAAATGGCTATCATACAAGTGTGGATTTGGGTAACTTAGGAAGAGAAGCATTCCCAAAAGGAACTTTAAACGGAAGAACATGGGCTGAAGACAACAGGTCTTGGACAATTCCTGTGGAGTTAGAACCTAACAAAACCTATCAAATATTTATAACAAATAATTTTAGGACACCAGACAACAGACCGTTAAAGCCTTATTTAATAGAGTTTAAAACAAGATAAACTATGAAAAACTACATTTTTCTGCTTGCTTTTGTACTGGCAACAAAAATAAGTCTTGCACAATGCCATACCGAATTAGAACAATACACCACAGGCTTTAAGTCAGTTCAAGCTAGTGAGTTTTCGTTTCTAGACAATGTACTCAACGATATAAGAATTGTGGGTTATGGTGAAGATACTCATGGAACAGCTGAGTTCACCTTACTAGCTCAAGAGTTAATGAAATACCTTTCTGAACAACACGATTTTAAAATACTGATTATCGAAACCGGTTTTGGTGAAGGCTTGTATCTCAATGATTATATACAAGGAAAAAGAGACGATTTAAAAACGATCCTAAATCAGTACAATTCATCTTGGAGGTATAGAACCAAAGAGTTTTATCAGTTAATGGATTGGATGCGAACCTACAATCAAAATAATGAAGATAAATTGTATCTATATGGTTGTGAGATGCAGTACGTAGCTTCAGAAGTGAATAGAATTAAAGAATACCTTTTAAAAGTAGGTTCTGATTATAAAGTAGAAGGGTTTGAAAAACACCTTTGGCAAGCGTTTAATGAACAGGAAAAAACAATGTATTTCATGGCATATGCAAATTTAAAACAACACTTTGTTGAAAACCATGAGAACTTTAAAAGCAAGTCATCTGAAGAAGAATTCAACTTAAACTTTCATCTAGTGGAAATACTTGGTCAGTTTGCCACTACCATCAATCAAAATAACGAACAGAGAAAATCCGATTTTAGAGATATTTACATGGGTGAAAACATACTATGGATTATGAATTATTATAACCATAATAAAAAAGCAATGTATTGGGCACATAATGCGCATGTAGGTGATTGGGTAGATAATGGCATTGTAGATGTTACAGGTCACCAGTTAAGAAAACTGTATGACGATTATTACTTTAATATAGCTACCGATTTTGGTACAGGCAATTTTATAGCATATCCTAATGATGCTAATAAAACAAACGATTGGCGTTTTAAAACAATTACCATTGATAAAGTAGTTGAAGATACATTTACACAATGTCTAAAAAACTTTGGAACCCCTAACACTTTCCTAAACTTTAGAGCAGCAAGAGCAAATAAAAATTTAGCGTATACTCTTAATTCGCCATTGATGTCAATGAGTGGAGCAGGAGCACGTGCTAGAAGTTCTAAAACAGAATCTAAAGCATTTGGAAGCGCTTTTGATGCTATTATTTATCTTGATAAAACCAACGCCATTAATTGGGCAGATTAATCTTGCAATTAAACTCTAAATACATGAAAAATTTAGTTGTCATTCTATTTCTGTGTGTTGTTAGCTGTGATAGAAGTCATAGGTCTTCAAATTCAATAGAAACTGATTCAGCTTGGAACCAACAAAAAAGAGAACAATACCTTACCAACCGAAACGATTCATCAACATGGGACATTAAAATGCTTGAAACTGATAAGCAAATGATTGGTATTGGTGATTTTGGTCCGTTTGAGATTGGAGTTTTTCCTGTGCCAAAATATGACCTTTTAGGAAAAGATAGCTTTAAAGGATTGGGTAGTAAAGGCGAAAACTATCAAATAGGCGATAAAACGGTTATCATGAATAGTTTTTTTGTAGCTGATAACGAAATAAACAAAAAGCGACTAAAAGGTAAAAATAATGAAGTGTTTTTTCAATTGTTGGTACTAACTGATACTTTAGATACCATAAATTATAACCTGAACAAAAATATAGGTATTTCTAGAAACCATCCAGACTATGTTACGCAGGGTTTTGTGAAAACTAAAGAAAATAGAATAGATTACTTTGCGTTTGATACAGCTGAAAGCAATAGCTATGCTATTATAAACACACGATTATTTGACTTAAATTTTGGAAATACCATTTTTATAGCGCCACAAAAAGATGGTACATTGAGGTCATTACAAATTAAAAGCCCTCAATTAACCTCTGAAACAGTAGACGAATATACTAATGCACTTTTGCAAGAAGAGCGCGTAAAAATATTCTTTACTAATACAAGCAATATTTAAGACTTGGTATTAAAACAGTGTATTAATAGTTCTTGATAAATTAGACTTACTACTTAGTAACTGGTATTCGGCATCAATACGTTTTAATTCATTTTCAATAAGTTTTACCTCTCTGTAATTTACCAAAAACAAAGAGCCTTCACCAATTTCAAATTTGCGTTCTTCACCTTGTATAAGGGATTTGTAATCTTCAACCAAGTCAAGTAGTATGATGTGCTGGTTGTTGTAAGATTCTATTTCTTGTAAGTTGGAGTTAATCTTATTTTTTAAAGTTACTTCAGTAGTAGCAAGTTCAAAGTTAATGTCTTGTAGTTTTATTTGTGCTAGTTTTAAATCGCCTCGTTCTTTTCGCAAAAATAAAGGAAAATTAATTTGTAACCCACTTTTGTAATTAGCAGTGTTTAACGAGTTTAAATTGTCATAGTCTGTCGTTAAAAAATTATACTGTAAGTTAACAGTAGGAAGTAGATTGTTTGTTTTAAGTTTTTTATCTATAGTTAAAATATCTTTTTTTACTTGTAGTGCTTTTAGTTTTGGGTGATTAGTAATGTCAATAGCATCACTGTTTAAAAGTGAACTGTTCAAAACCTGATCAATGATGCTAATAGTGTTTAAGTCTGGTATAATGGCTTCTTCAAGCTCTAAAGGTATGTTGTTATCAATCCACAAATAGTTTGAAAGCTCAAGCTTAGATTTGATATAGCCAATTTTAGCTTTCTCTAAATCAACCATTCTGTTTTTTAAATTAATACTTGCTTCTAAGGTGTCAATAGCTGGTTTGTCTCCTGCTAGGTAACTCTTTTTTATAATATCTAATCGTGTTTTAGCATTCTGAGTGTAGCCTTCATAGGTTTTTAATGATTGGTAGTTTTTAAGCCAATTGTAATAGGTTACTAAAGCATTATAAATTACATCGTTGACCAACAATTGCTGGTTGGCTTGTGCTTGTTGGGTAAACAGTTTTGCTTGCTTTAATGTTGCCATACGCTCATTCATAAACAGCCCTTTGGCTAAAGATACCGAAACACCTGCACTGTATAAACCATCATTAGGAGTTTGTAATTCAGGATTGAGATATATGCCATCGTTGTTTTCAAAGTTAGCTTTTAGTTCTACACCATACCATGTTGGAAGTTTAAATGTAGTGTTAAGCTTATTGTAATAAGTAGTTTCGCTAAACTTTTTTCTGTCAAAATCAACTTCAATTTTAGGGTCAAAAGCACCTCTAGACTTTAACAATTTTGCCTCACCTTCGCTAACCAGTAATTGAGTTTGCTTAACCACAGGATGGTATTTTTTTACGTATCCTAAATACTCCTCAAGGGTTAATGTAGTTAACGATTCTTGCGCAAATCCATTAAAACACATGAGTACTAACAAATAATTTAATACTGTTTTCATATTACAATAATTTGTTTTATTTAGTTGTGGCTTGTTCTGGTTGATAGAAGTTAGGAGGGAAGCTGTTAATTTGCCTCCATATTTCAAACCATATTGGTACATTGTCCAGTAACGCAATGGTTCGCGCTCCTGAACCTACTCTAATGTCTTTAGGCCATTCAACATCTTCTTTGTTAGGAGCTAGTAAAACACGATACATTCCATTGTTACTTATAAAGTTTTCAATCGCTATAATTTTTGCACCATAAGTACCATACGATACATTAGGCCAACCGCTAAATACAATTGCAGGCCAACCATCAAACTGTACGCGTACATCTTCGCCCACATGAATAAGTGGCAAGTCTATTGGTCTTACATACATTTCAACAGCCAATTCATAATTAGAAGGCATAATGCTTACAAGTTGTTCGCCTTCTTTAAAGGTTTCACCAATACCAGATTTTATAGCTTTGTTAATGTAACCGTCTTGTGGTGCAGTTACATAAAGTAAACTGTTACGTTTGGTGTAGTTTGCCAAATCAGTTTCTAGTTTTGACACCTGAACTTCGGTATCATAAGCGCTAGATTGTGTAGCGTATAAATCGCTTTGCGCTTTTGAAATCTTATCAGCATAGGTTGCTTGTAATGTTGAAATGTCTAACTGACTATTGATAACTTCATTCTTTGCAACTAAAAACTTATTCTCTGCTGAAACCAACTTAGCACTAGCTTCTTGCAATTTGTTTCTGGCATCTTCAACATCTTTTACAGCCTTTAAACCTTCGGTTTGTAAACTAGATGTTCGCTCAAATTGAGTATTGGCAATAGCTGCTTTAATTTTTAAGGCTTCAAGGTCAATACTGTCTGTCTTTACTTTTAAGTAGGCTTGCTTTAACTTGTTTTGTGCTTGCTCAAGTTTTAAGGTGCGTTCACGTTGTAATGCAGAAATTTGATTGTTTAACGCATTAATCTTGTTTTTATAAGCGTCTACTGACGATGATTTTGCGTTAAGCTGCACGTTAGTACGTTCAGCAAGTTGTGCATCAAAATACTCACTTTTTACTTCAGATATTCGCAATATAGTATCACCTGCGGTTACAAAGTCGCCTTCTTGTACAAACCATTGTTCTATACGTCCAGGTATTTGCGATTGAATGGTTTGCGGTCGCTGGTTTGGTTTAAGTGTAGTTACATTACCTGAACTAGTAATGTTTTGTGTCCAAGGTAAAAATAATATCATAATCATTATCACAGTAAATACCATTAAAAAGCTTTTAAATCGCTTGTGGTATTCTTTATGAAAAATCTCTTGGCAAGACTTAAACTTGGTTAGGTCTACATATTCTGAAACACTATTCTTTGAAATGTTTAACATACACTAAGATTTAACGTTTATAATTTCACCTTTTTTAAGGGTAATTTGTTTGTTGCACTTTGAACTCCAATAATCATTATTACTAATGACTACAAGACTCCAAGTTTGGTTTTCTGATATTAAAAAGTCTATAATTTGTTTAGATTCTGCTTTCTTAAATTGATCTAACGGATCTTCTAGTATCAATACCTTAGGCTTTTTAACAATAGCTCTAGCGAGTACTATTTTCTTTGCTGTGGTATAAGCTATCTGTTTACCTTCAGGTTTTAGTATAGTATTTAATCCTTTTGGTTGCTGTTGTAAAAATTCGGTAAGACCTATTTGAGCAAAAACATCATAAATGGCATCATCACTAATATTAGGGTTTCCAAAAGTGATGTTTTCTCGAATGGTACCTTCAAAAGGTGTTTCGGTAGATAATGATAAGCCTAACTGTGCTCTATAGTTATTAATATATAAACTTTCCATAGATAGGCCATTCACATAAATATATCCTGATGTTGGCATGATAACACCTGTAATAAGTTGTAGCAAACTAGACTTACCAGCACCACTTTCTCCTTTAATGAGTATTTTGTCTTTTGGTGCGATGGTTAAATTTATATCTTTTAAAATAGGAGTGTTACGCTCTTTTACTTCGTAAAACACATTCTTAAGTTCAATATTTAAATTGTTTCCAGACTTTACAACTTCTCCTGTTTGCGCTTCAATAGGTTTGTCTATAACTTGTCCTAGTTTTTCTATACTCGTCAAGACATCGTAAAAAGACCCAAGTCCTAATATTAATTTCTCAACTGAGTTAATCACTAGGATGATGATAATTTCAGCAGCTACAAACTGTCCTATATTCATACGCTGATCAAGTACTAAAAATCCACCAATAAGCAATAACCCAGCAGTTACAAGTACTTTAAAGCCTATCATTTGTATAAACTGAAGTATTAAAATCTTAAAATGGCTTTCTCTAGATTTTAGATAATCATTAACGAGTGCATCACTTTTTTGCATTGCAAGATTCGTATTCCCTGAAAGTTTAAAGCTTATTACAGCTCTCGATACTTCTTGTAACCAGTGTGCAACCCTATACTTGTGCTTAGATTCTTTTAAGCTTGTTTCCAAGCCTTTTTTGGCAGTGTACTTAAACACGATGTACACTAATAGGATGAGTAATAACCCAAATATAATAAAAAACGGATGGTAAAACGATAATAAGATAAGCGCAAAAATAATTTGCAATAATGCCGAAGGCACATCAATTAAAATTTTAGACAGTTCTTTTTGTATCGTAAGCGTATCAAAAAACCTATTGGCTAACTCTGGTAGGTAATACCTACGCAGTTCGTTCATTTTTATTTTAGGAAAACGATAACTTAACTCCAAAGAGGCTCTGGTAAATATACGTTGCTCTATGGTTTCTATAATACGCAATTGCATCAATTTTAAAATACCAGTAAAAGCAACTCCTGTAGTTACTAAAATAATCAATACCACCCACGATGCCGAAACCTGTGCGCCTTGTAATAAGTTTATAATAACTTGTATACCTAGAGGTAATGATAAAGCAACAATACCTTCAAAAATAGCATAATACGAAATTTGAAAGATGTCCTTTTTTTCTAACTCTAATAATCCAATAAAGCGTTGCCAAGGCGTTAAACTGTTATTTGCCATATGTTAAAGCGTTTAAAACGAGGTCAGTAAAAAATTGAGTAGGCGTGTGCTGTTTGTTAAAATTGCTAATGGTTTTAAAATGATCTTTAACAAACTGTTGGTGTAATGCGCTTTGTATTACAGTACTTGCTAAACTTAACGGATAGTCGTAGTCTGGTTGATACTCTGAAATGAGTTCAGAAAAACGTTTCACCACACGTTTATAAGGCATAAAAAATCCTTCTTTGTTATCGTCGTCAACATCCTTGGTAAGGTATGATTTTGAGTTTTCGTTAATAACGATAGTGTTTAGCAATACCTCATTAATATGCGTATAGGTATTGTCGTTTTTTGTAGTACGTGTTAAAACTTCAATCGCTTTTTTTAGCTTATCCTCAATAGAAGTAAGGCTATAGGTTTCAATAACCAATTGATACTCTAACCAGCCCCAATACCAAGAGGTTAAATACACTAACAGCTTATGCTTGCTTTCAAAATAGCGGTATATAGAGCTTTCGTTGGACTGTATAGCAGCACCTAACTTTTTAAAGTTGAAACTCTCAAATCCCATCTCATCAATTAAAATAATACTGTGAGTGAGTATTTTTTTACCTAAAGTAGAGGATTCAGGATCCTTTAAATAGGTGCCTGAAGGGACTTCAATTTTAATATTTGATAGTAAGTTATTCATAATTTACAATTATTACTTGCAAATATAATAGTATTACTATCATTTTGTTTCCCAAGTCTAGTTATTTAATTAAAATTTAACATACTACAACAAAGTAATCTCATGTCTATCTTGTCATCTTGTGCTTATGAAAAAGGGTAAACAAGTAAGAGTACAGCGCAACAATATCAATAAAAGGAAAGCATGTGTTTTGAATTATATAATTTCACTGATACGCTTAAACCTTGTAAATTACGTTCCTGTACTTTTATTTTTACTATTTAAAAGTATTTCCTTTTTTTGTTAACAAATGAATACTAGTCATAAAGTATATAATAAGAGTAAAGCATCCCTTTATTGGTCATGTCAATTGTTAGGATGGAGTATTGTATCTATCTATTGGGCATATACTGTGTATACACGCGATAACTACGGAGCGTTTTACACCTTGTTGAATTATGTGTTAGATATTGCTATTGGTGTATTTTTAACGCATTGTTACAGACGCTTTGCTTTACATAAACAATGGAATCAACTGCCTCTTAAAAAATTACTTTATAGAGTAGTACCAAGCATTATTATATTGTCAGTATTATATGTGTTGCTAAACAATATTAAGTGGTATCTTTATTGGACTGTCATTGCAGGAGAGGATAAAGAGTTTTGGACAGCTCTTGTGTATTGGGACCCAATTTTACTTACTGGTTTACGTTTGATGTCAATATGGATTTTAGCATATCACTTATACCATTATTACCAAAAAGAGGTTGCTACTGCTAGAGAAAATGCACAACTGTCTATTCTTTCAAAACAAATTCAATTAGATAATTTATCAGCTCAATTAAATCCACATTTTTTATTTAATTCATTAAACTCAATCAAGTCACTAATAGAAGAAAATCCAAGTAAAGCAAGAAGAGCTATAGACCTATTATCAGATTTGTTACGTTCATCTTTATATGAAAAGGATAAAGATTTAATTCCAATAAAGGATGAGTTAGCCTTAGTAAATGATTATATTGAATTAGAAAAATTACGATTTGAAGAGCGTTTATCATTACATAGCACTTTAGACGATAGTTTAGAGCAAGTTAAAATACCAACATTAAGTATCCAGTTATTAATAGAAAATGCCATTAAACATGGCATAGATAAGCTAATTAAGGGAGGCGTTATTAATTTAGTGATTGTAAAAAATGAAGAACAGATTATAATCAGCGTACAAAACCCAGGTAAAATAACGTCAAAGCATTCTAAAGGTGTAGGCCTTAAAAATTTAAAAGAACGATTAGAAATTCAATATAAAACTAAAGCTTCATTTCACTTAACAGAAATTGACGCAAATACAGTAGAGGCTAAGATAATTTTACCTTTAACAACCAATGAAGACATTTAAAACCATTATAATAGACGATGAGCGTTTGGCGAGAGAAGAGTTAAAGCGTACTTTAAAGCCACACAAAGAATTTCAGGTTGTTGGAGAGGCATCGCATGTAGATGAAGCCATACAAATTATTGAGACTGAAGCACCAGACATTATTTTCTTAGACATTCATATGCCTGAAAAGTCTGGTTTTGATTTATTAGAAGAACTTGGAACTGTGCCAGAGGTTGTGTTTACTACAGCTTATGATCAGTATGCAGTAAAAGCTTTCGAATTAAACGCATTAGATTATTTGGTGAAACCCTTGCGCGAAGAACGTTTTGCTAAAACTATAGAAAAGGTAAAACAAGAACTTTTTAAGAAAAGAAAGACCACTCCTGAGGTATTCCCAATGCATCGCAAAATTTTTATCAAAGATGGTGAACAGTGTCATTTTATTCCTCTGTCTGATATTCGCTACATTGAATCGCTCGAAAATTACGCACGTTTATATTTTGGAACTCAAAAAGCAATGATTAAACGTTCATTAAATCTTTTAGAAGAAAAATTAGACCCTAACGTATTTTTTAGAGCCAATAGAAGTCAAATTATTAACATACACTATATACAGGAGATTTATCCGCACTTTAATAATAGATTGCAAATTAAATTAACTTCGGGAGAAACAATCGATGTGTCTAGTCGTCAATCTGTTAAGTTTAGGAATTGGAATAGTCTTTAAAATATTAATGACGCCAATTTTTGACGTTCAATGCTGTTATGTTACGCTCCTGTACTTTTTGTTTTATAAATGTAAAACCTGCCCTTAATTTGTATTGTAAATCATTAAAAACGAACATTATGAAATCTTTTACAGTTCAAAAATTTTTGGCAAAATTAGTAGTAGCTATAATAGTATTGCTTCTAACATCTTGCAAAAACAATCCAGAAGCAACAGTCACTAATCAACCTGTACTATCTGATTATAACTTGGGAGAAAAATGGGTATGGAAATACAAAGGCGTTACTGATGAAGGCGAAGTACGATCTGATGGAACAGATACTAGAACCATTGTTAATTTTAATGGTGAATTAGGAATGACTATAGACAAGGATACCGTTTTAGTCTCTGATATTGTAAAGCTTGAAGACAGTGAAACACCAAGATATAAATGGCCTTTGGAAGTTGGTAAAACATGGACCTATGAAAAAGACTGGACTAGTCAAGATGGTACTACCGGAAAACAAAGTCAGGATGTAGAAGTATTATCCTTTAAAGAAGAAACAGTAGGAGCAGGGACATTTATGGCTTACACCATAACATATAAAGGAACTATTTCTAATTCAAGAGGCTATAGTGCCAAAACAGATGAAGTATGGTTGTATGCTCCAAAAATCAAGAACTTTATAAAAATGACCCAAGTACAAGACGGTTTTTCTTATACCGAAGAGTTAATTGAGTATTCAAAATAAAACCAATACAATTAAATGAGAGTATTTAAACTATTAAAGGGCACATTTTTTTTACTGCTATTAGTGTTGGTTGCTTGTAATTCAATAACCGAAGCACAACAAGAACCTAGAACTGTAAATAGAGAAGGAAAAGCATATTTGGTACAAGACTCTGTGCTAATCACCACTAGAGATGGTGCAAAAATATCAGCTATAATTGTTAGGAGTAAAGCTGAAACAAAACCACAGCCAACCATACTATTTCATACCATATATACGCGTAAAGATGATATCAATAGAGCTTATGAAGCAGCCGATAAAGGCTATGTAGGTGTGGTATCATACACTCGAGGAAAACATTTAAGTCCAAATACAATAACACCTTATGTCCATGAGGGTAACGATGTGTACGATGTTATTGATTGGATTGCAAAGCAAGAGTGGAGCAATGCCAAAGTGGGTATGTATGGTGGTAGTTATGCTGGCTTTGTACAATGGGCTTCAATGAAAGAAAAAGTACATCCAGCTTTAAAAACTATTGTACCTTCAGTAGCTGCGGCTCCTGGTATTGCTGAACCTATGGAAAATGGTGTTTATTTTAACTTTCATTATCCTTGGTGGCATTATGTAACCAATAACAAAACCCTCGATACCACTTCGTATTATAATGGTAAACGCTGGAATGAGTTATATTTAAATTGGTATAAAAAAGGTGTTGCTTATAAACGTTTAGATAGTTTAGATGGTCTGCCAAATCCAGGATTCAATGAAAAATTAAAACATCCAACATTTGACAACTACTGGAAAGGTATGACACTGTATAACAAAACAGATTTTGCTAAAATAGATATACCTATCTTAAGTACTACAGGGTATTATGATGGTGGACAATTTGGAACAATGCATTATTTAAAATCCCATTATCAATACCATACCAATGCTGAGCAGTATCTTTTAATAGGACCTTATTCACATTTTGGAGCGCAAGAACATCCTGAAAAACACATTCTAGGTTATGATATAGACCCAGTAGCTCAAATAGATATTAAAGCCATCATCTTTCAATGGTTTGATTACATTTTTAAAGAAGCCAATAAGCCTGCTTTGTTAAAGGATAAAATCAATTATCAAGTCATGGGTACAAATACTTGGAAACATGCATCTTCATTAGATAAAATGGCTACAGATACTTTAAAGGTGTATTTAAGTCAGCAACGTTCTGGTGTAGCGTTTAAGTCGACTTATGACACAGGAAATCTAGGTGTCAACGAACACTTTAGTTTAGCTCATACTGCTGATGCCACAAGTTATATTGAACAAACAATTGATATGTCTGATCGTAGTCAATTCTCTTGGAATTTAAGTGGTAATCGTAACCTTGTATCAAATACTTTAACTGTAGGTCAAGGCTTCTCGTTTGCAACAGAACCTTTTGAAGAAGATACAGAGCTTACAGGAGCGATAAGTGGCGTTTTAAATCTGTCTATCAATAAAAAGGATTTTGATTGTAATGTGTTGCTTTATGAACAAACCGCTGACGGCCAATTTTTTAGTTTAACACTGCCATTTACAACCAGAGCAAGTATGTCTAAAGACATTGAAAACAGAAACTTGTTAGCACCAAATGAAAAGACCGCAATACCTATTAGTAATTTTAGAATGACGAGTAAGATGCTAAAAAAAGGAAGTAGAATAGTTATTCTTGTTAATGGAATTAAACATCCTTTTTCACAAATAAACTATGGTACTGGAAAAGACGTAAGCGACGAAACCATTAAAGATGCAAAAGAGCCTCTAACAATTAGGTGGTATAACGATAGCTACATTAACATTCCTATACATAAACATTGATTTTAAATAGTCTTGATCAAGCCTTATATCAAATACCTTAAATATAATTTCTATAGCACTTAAAAAAGCTGTTACATAATTGCTGTTTGATATAAACCATAAATAGATTTTAAGGTTCTATTCGCTATATTTCATAGATATTACTATTGTCTTATAATTTATATTATGTAAAATAGAATAATGCAAAAGCTACTCTGTTTAGCAAAATAATGGTAAATCATAAAAAAACCAGTTAGCTGGTAGTATTCTAACTGGTTATGATTTATGGTTTGTATTTTCAATGTTAAGACTTTAAAGATTTCATATCAATTACAAAGCGATACTTCACATCACTTTTTAACATACGTTCATAAGCTGTATTTATCTCTTGGATGTTTATCACCTCAACATCTGAAGTAATATTGTGCTTTCCACAAAAATCCAGTAACTCTTGGGTTTCAGCAATTCCTCCAATTAAAGAACCAGCAACCGATTTACGTCCCATAATCATTGGAACGGTTACCAACATTGGGTCTAATGGTCCTAAATAACCAACCACTACTAATGTGCCATTGGTGTTTAGTGTGCCTATGTATGGGTTTAAATCATGTGCATAAGGAACTGTGTCAATAATAACATCAAACGCACCTGCAACGCTTTGCATTTGTGCATCATCTGTTGAAATCACAACTTGGTCTGCTCCTAGACTTTTAGCATCTTCTATTTTATTAGTAGACCTTGAAAATAATGTAACGTGCGCACCTAAAGCATGTGCTAGTTTAATAGCCATATGGCCCAAACCGCCAAGCCCTACAACAGCTACTTTACTGTCTTTACCAACATTCCAATGTCTTAAAGGTGACCATGTGGTAATACCTGCACACAATACAGGAGCAATGCCTGCTAAATCTAAATTCTCTGGGACTTTGAGTACAAAGTCTTTATCAACAACTATAGTTTCTGAATAGCCTCCATGCGTATTGGTTTGTAAGTGTTTATCAAAACCACCATAGGTGCCAATCCATTCAGGGCAGTATTGTTCTAAGTCGTTTTTACAATTATTACAGGTTCTGCAAGAATCTACTAAGCAACCTACAGCCACCAAATCACCTACTTTATAATTGTCAACATTCTGTCCTATTTTGGTAACTTTTCCAACTATTTCATGACCTGGTACTACTGGGTACTGTGTCATTCCCCAATCATTTTTAGCAAAGTGTAGGTCAGAATGACAAACACCACAATACAAAATATCGATTTCAACATCTGTTGGTGTTACTGCTCTTCTATCTATTTTTAAAGGTTTTAAATCGGCTTCAGGAGATTCTGAACCATAAGCCTTAACTACTGTTGTGTTCATAATACAATGGATTATTAGTGAATACTAAAAATACAAAATATCAATCAAACAACTTGTCTTTACTATAAGAATACTAAGTTTTGAAAAAGAACAATTTGCTAATAAGCAGCAGCATCTGCTTTTAATATAATATCTTTTGTAGCAACAAGCATATCGCCTTCTTGAGTGGTAGTCAATAAGCAATCAATACCTTTACGTTTTAAGCGTTTACGACAGGTTTTCGTGATTAATGGGTCATTGTCAAACATGAACGCAGATAAGTTATAGGCTTTTTCTCCTGGAACTTTAACAATAGGAAAGATTTGCTTTGGGCTTCGTCTTTCAGGTTGTGTTATAGGAATAATGGCTTCTCCAGGCATGAAAGTGTATAAAGTATATGTTCCGTTTGCATCAGTTTTTACCCAACCTCTATGTTCAATATACTTTTTACCATGTTCTTTTTTAATGTCATACTCTCCTGCTTCATCAGCATGTTCAATGTACAACACAACATCTTTTGCAGGTGTAACACCATCACTTAAATAAATGGTTCCTGTAAGCTTAAGTTTGTTGGTTGTAGCGTCAAACCCTGGAATTGTGTCAACATTGTTTAAGTTAACTTCGGTGTAATCGTAAACAGGACTACGCTTTTTATAGTTGGTTGGAATTTCATCTGCAATACTTGCGGTTAATAGTGTGTTTTGTGCAAAAGCAGTACTTGCAAATAACGTTAAAAACAAAAGTGTAAATACATTTTTCATGGGACATCATACTTTTAATCCTTTCAAAATTAACGCACTAACACGCTTTAAACATAAAAATCTTATGAACGTAATAATTTTACGATAAAAGGACACCAAAAACCATTAAAGGAAAAAATCACCGCTATAATGCATTGCCGAATTATTGATAATTGCCCTCTCCATCTACTTTTTGAAACTATTTGCACTTCTTTTACACTTTTTTGACATTTAAAAACACTGCTCCTGCTAGTTTTACTGATGAATTTTAAATCACATCATCATGAAACGAATTGTTATTGCATTATTACTAGTGTCAAGTATTTTAACCCTTAACGCACAAAACAACTTTACTATAGATACTGAACAGAGTGTCATAAACTGGAATAGTTCTATGCTGTTTAGTTTTGGAGGTCATCATGGAACAGTTAAGTTTAAAGATGGCTATCTAGAAAGTGATAAAGGCTATATTACTGGTGGACGCTTTACAGTGGATATGAATACCATTATCAATACCGATGGAGAGTTTAGTCAAAACTTAGTTGACCATCTAAAGAATGACGATTTTTTTGATGTTGAAGTGTACCCTACTTCTACTCTAGTAATTACCAAAGCAAAGTATATGGACAATGGTAAAATACACATGGATGGAAATCTCACTATCAAAGGCATTACTGAGTCTATACGTTTTGAAGCTTTAGTGGAGAACGAGTTTAGCATGATGGGAAATAACAGAAAGCTGGTTACTAAGTTTAAGATTGACCGTACAAAATGGAATATTATGTATGGTGCCAAAAGCATTATAGATATTAAGGATTATGCTATTTCTGATGCTATTGAGTTTGAAGTTGAACTATTTTACTAAATAATTATGCTAAAATCATTTATCCTTATTTTATTTGGTGTTGCCACTTCTCTGCTAGGTTGTGGTAACACCAATAAGACTGCAACACCTATGGTTACAGTTGAAGCTTCAACTAATGATAATACTGAAAAGCGTTCCATTTCTGCAGAATTAAAAGCTAATGGTCATTTGCCAATTGAAGAACAAGTAGCGCTTTACCTAAAGCTAAAAGAGGAAAATCCTACAGCTTATAATTTTGATAATGAAGATGAACTAACCATGTATGGTTATGGGTTTTTATGGAATAATCAAACAAATGCAGCTTTAGAAATATTTAAGTTGATTGCATCTCAGTTTCCTAATTCGTCCAATGCATATGATAGTTTAGGAGAAGCTTATATGAAAAAGGGAAATATGGAGTTGTCACTAAAAAATTACGAGAAGTCTTTAGCTATGAATCCTGATAATTTTAATGCTGAAGACCAGATTGAACGCATTAAGTTTCCAAACAAGAAACCTATTACGCCACAAGAAAAGTTTGTTAAGGTGTATTCGGTTGAAGACTATAAAGCAGACTTAGACCAACTAGGACACAAATTAATAGAGATTAATCCTAATGCGCTTAAGTTTATTTCTAAAGAAGACTTTTGGGCTATTATCAATCAAAAAAAGGCACTGATAACACCACAAACTACTTATGGTCAGTTTATATGGCATTGTAGTGAAATTATAGCAAGTATCAATTGTTCACATACTACATTGGGAGGATTTTGGCAAGAGAGTGAAATGCTAAAGGATGTTAGCCTTATTTTTCCATTGCAAACACGTTGGGTAAACGATAAACTCTATGTGGTAGATGCAATGAGCAATTCTGATATGGTAAAACCAAAAGACGAACTACTGAGTATTAATGGTATAACAGTTTCAAAACTTATTAACGACATCTATAAACATATTGAATCACAAGGATATACAGAGACTACCAAGAAGCATTTCTTTAATAGTTGGTCTACTGAACTTATTCCGTATGCACTTAGTTTTCCTAAAACGTATACGATTACTATTAAAGGCAATGAGAATCCAATTATACTAAACAAAGCAAAAGATTTTAAGGCGCCTTACAGAGATAATTCAATTACATCATGTGAAGCTAATTTGTGTTTAGAGTTTTATGATAATACAGCTACTGCACTTATGACTATTAGTTCGTTTAACTATTACCCATGGAATAACCTTCAGGAGTTTAAGGATTTTATAGATTCTAGTTTTAAAAGGATTGAAAGCAGAAACATTGAAAACTTAGTTATTGACTTACGTTTAAATGGAGGTGGTTCTGCGGAGTCTAGTATTTACTTATTGAAGCATTTAGTGAAGGCTCCTTTTAAATACTTTGTAAACTCTGTGCATTCCTTAGAACATGAAATTCACCAACCAGTTTCCAATACCTTTAAAGGTAACTTGTATTTTATGATTGACGGAAACGGAAAATCAACAACAGGCCATTTTATGGCTTTAGCAAAAGAGTTGAGCTTAGGAACTATAGTAGGAGAAGAATTAGGCTCTAATCAGCTTTGTACAGCAGGACAAACAGTATGTAGGCTGAAAAACACAAAACTAGAATACTATGTCGCTAATACAGCAAGTAGAGTTGCTGTTAAAACATTACCTGATACTACTGGAATATTGCCTGATATTACACTAATGCAACCTATTGATGATTATTTGAATAACATAGATACCGTTAAAGACTATACTCTAAAACTCACTGAAACAAAATGAAACATTTATTAATATGCTTTGCAATTTTAATAACTACACTAGTTAGCGCTCAAGATGAAACGCATCAAAATCTTTTGGTAACAGATAGCACTTGGGCTAAGGAAGTATTTAAGTTTCCTATTGGTTTTGCTCAGGATATTCCATATTCAGGTTTTGAAGAAGCTCAATTTCCAAAAGGTTGGGGAACTAAAGATAGTCCTACGTTTTGGTCTTATGCTTTTGTTTGGCATATAGAAGGTGAAATTGACATTAATGAGCATACTTTGGAAAATGATTTACAGCTTTATTTTGATGGCTTAATGGCTATGAACACAAATGGAAATGTTGACAATGGTATATTAAAAACTAATGTATTATTAGTTAAAACCAAGACAAGTTATAAAGGAAAACTAAAAACATTTGACCGTTTAAAAACTAAAGAAATAATAACATTAAATGTCACTGTAGAAGAGCATTACTGTAAAGACAAGAATACTACTCTACTCCTTTTTAGGTTTTCACCAAAGTCTTTTGATGATAGCATCTGGAATGAACTGAATACCATAACTCTTAAAAACAATGTGTGCTATTAATTACACTTGCTTTCTATTGAATCTAGAAAATAGAACAAGTTTCTTTTTGGTATTGATAAAGTACACTCCTGTAAGTAATATTACAGCTGCTAATAATGATTGAACTGTGATAGCTTCATCTAAAAAATACCATCCTAAAAACAACGCAACTATTGGATTCACATAAGTAGATGTCGCTACTTTTTCAGGAGATACGGCTTTTAATAAATAATTAAACGAGGTAAACGCAACAATACTTCCAAATAGAATAAGCAATACCATAGATATTTGGACATCTAAACTCCAAACATTAGGTGTGGACCACCTTTCTCCAAAAGCTAAACTAGCAATGAAAAGCATAATGCCACCAGTAAACATTTGATAACCTGTATTTATAAAATAATTGTTTGGTAAATCGGCTTTACCTACAAACAAACTACCATAAGCCCAACTTAGCATACAAGCAAAAATCATAATCATACCTAATATGGAGTTTTCTTTAGCTATAATTTGTTTTTGACTTACTAAAAGGTAAATACCAACAATACCTAGAGCAACACCTATTAATGACATAGGTTGTATTTTTTTGCCTTGTAAAACTCTCATTAAAATAAGAATAACCAAAGGTTGTGCTGAAATTTCTAAAGCTGCAAAACCACTATCTACATATTTTAAAGCCCAAACCACTACTCCATTTCCAAAAGTTAGAAACAAAAAGCCAGCAACCATTGTATTAAGCAGTTGCTTTTTGGTTATTTTTATAGAGATACCCATAGTTTTTGCAATCCCAAAAATTAAGATGCCTGCAACTGTAAATCTAATTGACGCTAGCATAAATGGAGGTAACTCCATTACTGCAATTTTGTTAAGTAAATAGGTAGATCCCCAAATGACGTATATAGAAAAGAACGCCAATACAATGAGTAATTTGCTTTTAGGTTGGCTCATTTAATGTGTTCGGTAACTTTATTTAGTTAAATAGTTATATAATGATTTTTTAATAATGTGTTTCCAGCCTCCAGTAAAATTAGATTTGTCAAAATCTGGATGATCAGGAAACGTTTCAATACCTTCATGCGTTACAGTAATTGTAGTAGATTTTGCATTTTCGTCTAAATAAAACGTTACAAAGGACTTCCCTACATAACCTTTATACTCCCAACTATACTGTAGCTTCTTTAAAGGAATAACTTCGGTAATTTCACACAGGTGATTAAATTGCTCACCTGTGTGTCCATAACCTATAAATTCAAATTTAAACCCTTTTTCAGGTAAAAACTCTTCAAGTTCAAAATACCAGTTTTTCATCTGGTCTTTATGTGTTATTGCTTTCCAAACACGTTCAATTGAAGTGTTTACTTTTTGCGAAACAGTAACGATTTTATCTGACATTGAAATTTAAGTTTTAGTCTTCGTTTTCGTAACCACGACCAGGAGTATATGGAGCTCCTGATTTTATGAGTTGCTCTTCAAGTTTTTTAATATCAACATTGTAAATCACTTCTAACTGTTTCTTTATAGCATCAATTTGTTTTTTTGCAATTGTATAGCTTGTTTTGTGAGTTTCAGTAGGTGTTGATGTTGAATACTTTTGCTCATAACTTATGGTTCCTAATCGGTTTGCAGGACTTAATAACTGGTCAATATCTAACTTAGATTTTACACTATCTCCATAAAGGCTAGTGCTAATCGTTTCTAAGTTCTTTTCTATAGCATTAATTGAAGCGGTTAATTGCGCAAAAGGTAATTCTGAACGTTTAACAGCTTTCTTCATATATCTTATTTTGTTGTTCATTTCACTCATCATACTTTGGCAAGTTCCTAAGTCTGATTCCAATTGAGAAATCTGCTTTTGAAAAGCAACTTTAGACGCTCGGTCTTCTGCAGGTAAAATAGTATTATTTAAAGGCTTAACCTTAAAAGTTACAGGGTTAACTAAGCTAGTCATTTCTCCATCTTTATACAGTTGCATGTCAACAGTATAATTACCAGGTTGTACTAAAGTACCTTCGTCTTTATTTGCCCAAGGATTGTAAAAATCGGAACTATTAAAATTAATTGGGTCTTGTAGTGTGTATCTCAAATCCCAGTGAAAACGTTGCAATCCTTTGCTTGGAGCTACAAACTCTTTCTTTACTACATTACCCATTTCATCTTTAATAGTGAATACAAGCTGTACTTCCATTTCATCACGTTCAGCTTTTAACTCGCTGTATGTAGGATAAGGTGTGTTGCTATTTGACTCAATAAGTTTCTTCTCCTTCGCTTTTCTTTGGTCTTCTAAAGATTTGTAATCGTCGTTATAATAATAGGTTATCATAACTTCAGGACCTAAGTTTGGAGCGCTAAAAAAGTTATCTCCTTGAAATGCTTTTCCTGGTAAGCCTAAAGGTAAACTCTTTTCCCACATATAAGCATCGCGTATTGGGTAGATGGTAGCAGTTTCAGTTGGTGTGCTATTTTTTACTTCTCTAAGTGACGAATAATCATCTAACACATAAAATCCACGACCAAAAGTACCAAGTACCAAATCGTTTTCACGTTCTTGAATTGCAATATCTCTAACAGCAATAGTAGGTAGTCCGTTAGCTAGTTTTTTCCAACGTTTACCACCATCTGGAGAGAAATATGCTGAAAACTCCGTACCACAAAAAATCAAATTGCTGTTAACATGATCTTCTTCAATAGCATACACGCTACCACGTTCTGGTAAGTTATTGCTTATGCTAAACCATGTTTTTCCTTTGTCGTTTGATCTAAATATATAAGGCTTAAAATCGCCATATTTATGATGATTGAATGCAGCATATATAACATTTGCATCATGTCTTGATAAATACACATTGTTGACATAAGACTGCTTTGGCGCTCCTGAAATGTTAGATACTTTTCGCCATGTGCGACCACCATCTTCAGTGATTTGGATTAAACCATCGTCAGTACCAATAGCAATAAGGTTTTCATCAATTGGAGATTCAGACAATGCAACTATAGTTCCGTAAGGTGATGTTGAACCATTTTTAGCAACTGCGTCCATACTCACTACTCTATCATACACTTTTAATGTATTTCTGTCAATTTGTTGCGTTAAATCATCTCCTAAAACTTCCCAGCTATTTCCATAGTCGTTAGATCTGAACACTTTATTAGCTGCAAAATACACACGACCTTTAGCATGTTTGCTTACTGCTAATGGAGCATCCCAATTCCAACGGTATGCATTTTCGTTTTCACGCTCTTTAGGTTGAATACCAACAATTTCACCACTCTTTTTATCGTATCGTACTAAAAACCCATATTGTGATTGTGCATATACTAAATCTGGATTGTAAGGGTCTATTTGAGATTCAAAACCATCTCCTCCATTAGTGATAAACCAATCAAAATTTGTAATACCATGATCTGTAACTACTCTTGATGGTCCTCCAAGACTAAAGTTATCTTGGGTTCCACCATACACATTATAAAAAGGTTCAGCATTATCAACTGCTACTTTGTAAAACTGTGTTACAGGAAGATTTTCTTTAAAATCCCAGTTGTTGGCAGCATCAAAGGTTTCGTAAATTCCGCCATCACAACCTACAAGCCAGTGCTTGTTATCGTTAGGGTCAATCCAAATACTATGGTTATCAACGTGCTTAGTCACTTCACCAACCATATTAAAGGTTTTACCTCCATCTCTAGTTGCACTCATCCAAGTATCCATAGAGTACACTGTGTTCTCATCTATTGGGTCAGCTATAATTTCTTGATAATAGTTTCCGCTTGTAACGTGGTTGGATTGCTTTTCCCAGCTTGCACCTCGATTTGTAGATTTGAAGAATCCGCTTTTACCTTCAGCAGCTTCAACAATAGCATAAATAATTTCAGGGTTTGCAGGAGAAATAGCTAAACCAATACGTCCTAATTCAGTTTTAGGTAATCCGTTTTCAACTTTTTGCCATGTTTTTCCACCATCAGTAGTTTTGTGTAATCCAGATCCTGGACCACCACCAACATAGGTATAAACGTGTCTTCTTCTTTGAAGTGTTGCTGCATAAAGCACATCAGGATCTCTTGGGTCCATTACTAAATCGGTAACACCAGTATGTTCGTCAATAGTAAGCACAGCTTCCCAATTTTCACCACCATCGGTAGACTTGTATAAACCTCTGTCTCCTCCTTTACTCCAAAGCGGACCAATTGCAGCCACGTAAATAATGTTAGAATCGTCTGGATGCACAATAATTTTACCAATGTGTTCAGAGTTTTTTAATCCCATGTGTTTCCAGCTTTGACCTCCATCAATAGACTTGTAAACACCATCACCATAAGATACAGATCTTTGGTTGTTATTCTCTCCAGTACCAACCCAAATCACATTAGTATTGTTAGGATCAATGGTAACGCAACCTATAGAATAAGACCCTTGACCATCAAAAATTGGTGTGTAATGGTTACCAGCATTAGTAGTTTTCCATACACCACCAGAAGATGAAGCTACATAGTATTCAAAAGGATTATTAGGATTTACAGCAATATCTGATATTCTACCAGAAGTTAATGAAGGTCCTATATTCCTCCATTTTAATCCACTTATAGTAATTTCGTCAAGTGGCTGTTTGTCTTCTTTTTTGTTCTTTTGGGCATGCGTAAATTGTAAGCCTAAACTCAAGCCAACAATCATTAAAATGGTTGATTTTTTCATGAAGAAAATAACTTTAAATTTTTGGTTAGTGAATTTATAAAAAATAAAAGCGAATACCTGTTTTAATCTTATAAATTTATTAATAGATTTCAGCAATAAGTTTTTAAAAAAAATATTAGATGTCTTCGGATACAGTTAAACATTTTCACTATAAGTTATTTAAACCGTATGGTTACCTTAGTCAGTTTATGAGTAATGCAAAACATGAACAGAAGAAAAAGTTTTTAGGAGAACTATATGATTTTCCTAAAGGTACTATGGCTGTTGGTAGATTAGATAAAGATTCAGAAGGGTTGTTACTCTTAACTACTGATGGACAAATTAGTTATACAATAACTAGTACAGCTGTTGAAAAAGAATATTATGTACAAGTTGATGGAGATATTACTAACGACGCGCTAGAGCAACTTAAAAAAGGTGTCGACTTGAGTCACAAAAAAGACACTTATACTACCAAACCCTGTAAGGCTTATAAACTAATTGAAGTGCCTGGTTTTCCTGAAAGAGGTAAAAATATACGTGATGACAGACATGGTAAAACCTCATGGATTTCAATAACTATAACAGAAGGTAAATTTAGACAAGTAAGAAAGATGACTGCTGCAGTTGGTTTTCCTACGCTACGATTAGTTAGAGTTAGAATTGGAGCTATAACGCTTGAAGGACTTGATTATGGAGAAGTTAAAGAAATGAATAGTTTGGTATAAGTTTACTCTTCAGCTTCTTTGGTAACAACAATTGTAGCTTTAACGCCTGTGAGTAAGTTCCATTGTTTTGAAGATACTAAATTACCTTTATCATCATAAACCTGAAATTCTGCAGTATTTGGACCAGATTCTCCTTGGTTTAGCGCTAAAAACACGACTTTGTTAAACCCTTCAACTAGAGGAATATTAAAAGATTTATAATTAGAAGTCAATACTAAACTTGGAATAATAATGTCGTCGTTAACATAAACTCTTACTCTGTCTCCATCAGGAAACTGGTGGTCTCGACAAATGATGTTTACAAATTTTCCGTTAACCCTAAAATCACCTAAAAAGACATCATCCATTGAAGCTGGTTTTATCGCTTGGTCAACTGCTGTTTTGTTCCAGCGTTTTTCAAAAATGGTTCCAGGATTTAAAAGTTTATTGTCGTCAATCATTGAAAACTCGTTTTTCAACTCTTTAACTTCAACTTTACTTTTATACGGAATTCCACTAATGTGCTTTTCGCCTTTGGTAATGGATGCCTTCTCGTTTGGTTTTATCTTTAAATCATGAGGTAACGAATCTTTTTTCTTGGTTTCTTCAGCAGGAATAGGTATTGATTTCTTCTGGTTATCAACTTGTGCATTAAGCTGAAACGAGAACAACATACATAAAGCTATTACTAATTTAAGATTCACTTTGGGCATATGATAAATGGGTTTATCTCTAAAAATCAAAAACTATACCTATTTTCGAAAATAACGACTTTTAATAAGATAAATTTTAAAAAAGAGTTAAAACTTACCATTAAAACTTAAGCGTAGCTTACGGTTGTACTCTTCCATTAGCCAATCTTTATAGTTTTGCGTGCTGTTCATTATACAATATGAGTATTGTTTTATGCGGTAAGCAATATCGTCTTGAAGTAGCTTGGTTAATGCTCTAGCTTCAAAAACATCCTCACTGCTTTCAATACACATTTGCGAATGTTGCTCAATAGAACGCTCAATAGCAACAATAGATTTTTGACCTTCTTGAATAACTTCTTTATACACTTGTTTAATGTCAAAGTCAGTCATTTTAGCACCTTTAAAACGAGCTTTTACTACATCTGGCATAACGTAAACAAAATCTCGCTCGATATCTTCGTCGTTTCTAATATTTTCTAAATATAGGTCTGGATATTTAAAAATGTGTTGCCAATCAACAGGTTGATTCCATGGTCCAAACCTAATGGCATTGTTCCCTAAATCTAAAACCATGAATGTTTTTTTATCTCCAAAAATACGAGAACCACGACCAATCATTTGAAAATAAAGCGTCAACGAACGTGTTGCTCTATTTAAAATTACTGTTTCAACTGAAGGTTCATCAAACCCTGTGGTTAAGATACTTACAGAAGTTAAAATCCCGTCAGGTGTGTTTTTAAACCACTTTAAAATCTCTTTACGTTCTTGCTTAGTATTTGTATTATCTAGGTGTCGAACATTGTAACCAGCTCTTTTAAACACATAATACACTTCTTTAGAAGTATTAATTCCGTTATTAAAGATTAATGTCTTTTTTCCTTTTGACATTTCTTCGTAAGCATGCAGCAATTTACTCTGCATGATGGAATTAGTATATAGTGCTTCTGATGATTTTACAGTGTAATCACCATTAATACCAATTTTTAAAGTATTTAAGGCAACATCATAATTATATACTTCAGCATCTGCTAAAAATCCGTTTTTAATAAGTGTCGCAATATCATCACCAACAATAAGTTCTTGATAATTGTCCTTCATTGGCAATTTAATATTAGAACTTAAAGGTGTTGCTGTTACTCCAAGAATAAAGCACTTATCAAAAAACTTAAATAACTTCCTAAAGGAATTGTAATGTGCCTCGTCAATAACCACTAAACCTATATCTTCAAGCTTTAGCTTGTCATCATTAAGTCTGTTATTTAAAGTTTCTACCATTGCAACAAAACACTTGTACTGGTCTTGGTCTGGTAAATCTTTTACTTTACTGTTAATGATTTTGTTTTTAACATTAAATCCAGAAAGCATTTTAGAGGTTTGCTTACAAAGCTCAATTCGATGTGTAAGTATTACTACTTTTTTGTTGTGATTTTTAATGTAGCGACGCACAATTTCAGAAAACACTACTGTTTTTCCTCCACCAGTTGGCAATTGATACAATAAATTATAGTTATCTGGCGACTTATCCATCACATCAAAAATGCGATTTAAGTCATTTAATTGATAATCGTATAACCGTTTTTTACTCTCTTGTTCTTTTGCTGCTTGTAGCGTCTCAGACATAAATAAATCTCCCTCTTAAAAAATTCGTACAAAACTAAGGTTTTATAAGGTTATAACGCAGTAATCTTTCAACATTTATTAAAAAGATTTTCACAAAATTGGTTTACATTAAGTTAGGCACCTCTACTCTATTCGTTTGATAGTTATTTGTTTAAACGTTAAAATTTGTTAATTTATTACTTTGTTATACATAGTACTGTAACAAAAATTAAAAATGCTCGTCTATTAGGTATAAACATCAATCATTTAAAACAAAATATTATGAGAACTTTAAACACAAATCAATTAAGCGGAACTTTAGAGAACACAAGAAGTAATTCTTGGAACAGTAAAAGACGTTTTAGAAGCTAATTCAAACAGTCTTAATTTCATCAATCAAAACCATCAATCAATCATGAAAACTTTATCAAAAATTATCGACACAACACACAGTAGCGACGACGACTTGGAGACGCTACGATAAAAGAAATCATCAATCAATTAGCGAGTTAGAAAAACCAGTATGAATCTTGATCATGCTGGTTTTTCTTTTTAACAAAATTTTATGGTATTGTTTTTGAGAGGACTAGTAAAACTTCTAATCCTTTTATTATGAGAACTTCAAGACACAATTCGCCACAAGTAAATGCTGGTTCTATGGCTGACATCGCATTTTTATTATTAATTTTCTTTTTGGTAACCACAACCATATCAATGGATAAAGGTATTAACCGAAAATTGCCTAAGCCTTGTCCGCCAAACACTGAATGCAGCGAACCCATTAACGAACGAAACATTTTAAGGATTGTTTTAAACAGTAAAGACGAAATCTTTGTTGAAGATGAGTTAGTTACTTTACCAGAACTAAAAGATATTGCTAAATCTTTTTTAGATAATAATGGAGATGATAGTTGTACGTATTGCAACGGAAAAGGACTATCGTTTTTATCTGACAATCCTAAAAAAGCTGTAATTTCTTTGCAGAATGATAAGCTTACCTCCTATAACTTTTACATTTCAGTACAAGATGAACTTACTAAAGCTTATTATGAATTAAGAGAAGTATACACAAAAGATGTATTAGGTAAAACTGCAATAACAGTAACTGATGAAGATATTGCAGCAGTAAAAAAAGCGTATCCTTTTATTCTTTCAGAGGCTGTGACGAAATAGAATCTTTTTCTATTTCAACCTGATAGCTAATAGTTACTTTTTTTCGTCCCCATTCTTTGGCAGCTTTTACATCTGTTCCCATGTAAATATCTATCCTGTTTCGCCAACGACGGTTCATTTTGTCTTTTACAAGATACAATCCGTCAAGACCTTCGATGGTAACAGGTGTATTGTGCTCCAACCCTAAAGCTAACAAATCTCTTGAAACAGCAATGTATTTATAACCTGGTTTTAGGCTATCTCCAAAAGCAGTAATATGTGGATTGGTATTGGTTTGATACTCAAAAGAATTATAAGCTGTAGCTGTTACTTTGAGTGTTTTCCATTCGTGAGTAGCAACTTCTTTTTCGTTGCAAGACAAACAGAAAATCACACAAAAAACACTGAATAACTTAAAAGTATTTTGTTGCATCATAATGACTAAGATACAACAAAAAGGAAGTTAATACTCAAGCAACTCTTTTAAAACCGTTTCAAATCTACCTTTAGCTAAGTACTGATCTTCCAATTGCTTTACAAAAGGTATTGGTGTTTCTAAGCTCGCAACTCGTTTAACAGGAGCATCTAAAGTCTCAAAACACTCTTCCATTATCAGTGCTGAAATATCACTTGCTATTCCACCAAATAGCGAATCTTCTTGTAAGATAATGGCTTTTCCTGTTTTTCTAACTGAATTAAATATAGCTTCAGTGTCTAAAGGTTGTAAAGTTCTTAAATCTAATAAATCTGCTTGTATATCAGGATTTTTATCTAGAGTTTCTAAAGCCCAATGTACTCCTGCTCCATAAGTAATTATGGTTACTGTATTTCCTTCTTTTAGCAATGACGCTTTACCAAATGGTAGTGTGTAATAATCCTTTGGCACATCTTGTCGTATACTTCTGTATAAAGCTTTGTGCTCAAAATACAATACAGGATTTGGATCATTAATTGCTGTTGCCAATAAACCTTTGGCATCATAAGGAAACGCTGGATATACTACTTTTAAACCTGGTGTTTTTGTAAACCAAGCTTCATTGGTTTGCGAGTGGAAAGGACCAGCAGCAACACCAGCACCACAAGGCATTCTTACAACAACATCGGCATTTTGGTTCCAACGGTAATACGATTTAGCTAAATAATTAACTATTGGGTTAAATCCAGAACTAACAAAATCAGCAAACTGCATCTCTACAACTGCTTTCATACCTGCAATAGACAGTCCCATTCCTGCTTCAACAATTGCCGATTCACAAATAGGCGTATTTCTTACTCTGTCGTTTCCAAACTCTTCTACGAAGCCTTCAGTAATTTTAAATACACCACCATATTCAGCAATATCTTGACCCATAATTACTAAATCTTTATGGCGTTGCATAGACTGTTTTAAACCTTCAGAAATAGCATCGATAAATCGTAATTCGTTAGTTTTACTACTAGGATTAACTTTCTGATAATTAAAAGGTTTAAATAAATCATTTAACTCATTAGTTACGCTTGGAATAATCTCTTCTTCATCGTAAGCTAACTGTAAGTTTTCGTTTATTTCGTTAAGAATATTATCACGTAAAATAGTGTCCTCTTTTTCAGTAAGTATTTTTTGTTCCTTTAAGTAAACTTCAAAATTTCGTACAGGATCTTTTTTAGCCCATTCAGTCATTAATTGCTCAGGAACATACTTTGTACCACTAGCTTCTTCATGACCACGCATTCTAAAGGTTTTAAATTCCACTAAAATTGGTCTTGGTCGTTTTCTTATGCTTTCAGCTAGCTTTGAAATTTTACTATAAACATCAACAACATTGTTTCCATCTATAATAAACGACTCCATTCCGTAGCCTTTACCTCTATCTGCTAAATCTTTACAGTTGTATTGCTCGTCTGTTGGAGTTGAAAGTCCGTAACCATTATTTTCAATACAAAAAATAACAGGCAAGTGCCACACAGAGGCCACGTTTAAAGCTTCATGAAAATCACCTTCGCTAGTTCCGCCTTCACCAGTAAATACTGCTGTTACTTGGTTTTTGTGTTTCAGTACGCTTGCAAGTGCAATACCATCTGCAACTCCTAGTTGAGGACCTAAATGCGAAATCATCCCTACAATATTATACTCTTGCGTTCCAAAATGAAACGACCTATCTCTTCCTTTAGTAAAACCATTGGCTTTACCTTGCCATTGGCTAAACAATCTGTTTAAAGGTACTTTTCGGGTTGTAAATACACCTAAATTTCTATGCATTGGTAAAATATACTCTTTTTTGTTAAGAGCCATTGTAACACCAACAGAAATAGCTTCTTGTCCAATTCCTGAAAACCACTTTGAAATTTTACCTTGTCGTAAAAGGATAAGCATTTTTTCTTCTACCATGCGTGGTTTTAGCATGTTAGCGTAAAGTTGTAAAAGTATTTTAGAGTCTAAATTCTTTTTGTCGTAAGTAATATTGCTTTTTGATGAAGTTAGCATTTTGTCATTTTTCATTCGTATTTCAAAAGTAACTAAAAATTGAAAGATTTATATCTAAGCAGGATTTTTTTTAACAACCAATCAAAGAAGTGAAATTTTAGCGATGTTTTCGTTATTTTTGTATTATTACTACTTAAAAATACAAACAATGAATTCAATACCTAGTGTAAATCTCGAAGATTTTATTTCTGGAGATCCTGATAGAAAACAAAAATTTATTAAAGAAATTGGTAAGGCTTATGAAGAAATAGGCTTTGTAGCATTGAAAGGTCATTTTTTAGATGATAAACTAGTTGACAACCTATATAAAGAAGTAAAAAACTTTTTTGACTTACCAGTTGACACTAAACAGAAATATGAAATTCCTGGAATTGGAGGTCAAAGAGGTTATGTGTCTTTTGGTAAAGAAAGTGCTAAAGGAAAAAAAGAAGGTGACTTAAAAGAGTTTTGGCATTTTGGACAATATGTTGAAGACAACCCGAAACTTGAAGAAGAATATCCAAGTAATGTGACTGTAGAAGAATTGCCTAAATTCAATGAAATTGGTAAAGAAGCCTATAGAATGCTAGAAAAAACAGCTAGATATGTTTTAAGAGCGCTTGCACTTCATTTAGATTTAGAAGAAACCTATTTTGACCAATACATCCACAACGGAAATTCTATTTTAAGACCTATCCACTATCCTCCTATTAAAGAAGAGCCAAAAGAAGCTGTTAGAGCTGCTGCTCATGGTGATATTAACCTTATTACATTATTAATGGGAGCTCAAGGACGAGGACTACAAGTACAAAATCATAAAGGTGAATGGATTGACGCCATTGCAGAACCTGATGAATTAATGATTAATGTTGGAGATATGTTGTCGCGTCACACTAACAACAAATTAAAATCTACTATCCATAGAGTTATCAATCCACCAAAAGAACTTTGGGGAACATCACGTTATTCTATTCCATTTTTTATGCATCCTGTAAGTGAAATGAGATTAGACGTATTGGAGAGTTGTATTGACGAAGACCATCCAAAACTGTATGATGATATCTCAGCTGGAGAATTCCTTCATGAGCGTTTAGTTGAACTAGGTTTAATTAAAAAATAACCAACAACTGCGTACTGAAAATTAATAAATGGACTTACAAGACCAACTTAAAAACCTTTTTCCAGACCATGTCCCAGAAGCGTCTGATGACACCAATGACGATGCAGATGGACTATGGATGCAGGACGATCCTATAATTTGTAAATACGAAAAGCGAAAAGGTAAACCTATTACTATCTTAGAAGGTTATACTGGAGCTACCGAAGATTTTAAAGCACTTGCAAAAGAACTTAAAACCAAATTGAGTGTTGGTGGTAGTTTTAAAGATGATAAAATCATTATTCAAGGCGACTATAGAGATAAAATAATGCAAATACTTAAAGACAAGGGATTTGCTGTAAAACGTGTAGGCGGATAATTATGGAAACATTGCATATTACAAATGGAGATAGCCTAACCGAAAGGTTATTAGAACTCTCAATACAAGGTGATATTTTAACTTGGGATGAAATGCTTTGCGAAGGTCCAACTACTGAGCGTATCGATGCTAAAGAGTATTTAAAAATCAGAAAAGACTTTTTTAACGATGTGTATAATCTAGATTTTCATGATGAAAAATTCTTTGAAGACATCAACAAGCTCAATAATGCTGATACCTACAAAGAAATTGTCCTTTGGTTTGAATACGATTTATTCTGCCATATCAACCTTGTTGCTGTAATAAGCTTAATCAAACAAAAACAAATTAATCTTCCTGTGTATTTAGTATGTTCTGGTAGAATTGAAGGCGAAAAAAGCCTCAAAGGATTGCCAGAGCTTACACAAAGCCAGCTTTTAAACCACTATAAAAATAAAATAAAGCTTTCTGAAGAGGATTTAGATTTGGCAACAACTGTATGGAAAACCTATTGTGGTAAAGACCACAACCTATTAAAGCCTTACATCACCAAAAAATCATCGTTTAAATATTTAAGCAATTGCTTAAAAGCGCATTTAGAGCGTTTTCCTGATTCAAAAAGTGGCCTAAGTGTTTTAGAGCATAATATTTTAGCTATTGTTAGAGATAATGATATAAAATCTAGACATCATCTTTTGGGTTACACCTTAAATTATCAAGGTTATTTTGGGTTTGGAGATATTCAAATTAACCGATTAATTGATAAACTTTCCATATTCTTCAACGAAGAAGAGCAACATATTTCTTTAAACAGAAAAGGTCATGAAGCCTTATTAAATACTACTAATTATTCATCTGAAATAAACAATAACATTTACTATGGTGGAGTAAATAGATTGGATTTTCAGTTTAGTAAACAACAAAACAAACTTATTAAAACACCAATAAATGCCTATTAAAGCGTCTGAACTTATCTTAAATCCTGATGGTAGTATTTACCATTTAAATTTACGACCAGAACATATTTCTGATACTATTATTACTGTTGGTGATCCTGATAGAGTTGACAGTGTTACTAAACATTTTGACACTATTGAATTTCAAACTAAAAAACGAGAGTTTCACACCCAAACAGGAACTTATAAAAACAAACGTATTACAGTAATTTCAACAGGAATTGGAACTGATAATATTGATATTGTATTTAACGAGCTAGATGCTTTGGTAAATATCGATTTTGATAAACGCGAAGTAAAACAAGACCTTACTTCGTTAAATATTGTTAGAATAGGGACTTCTGGTTCTATCCAAAAAGAAATTCCTACTGATTCGTTTTTAATAAGCGAATATGCAGCAGGTTTTGACAGTTTATTACATTTTTACGAAAGCGAACATGTGCAATATCCTGAAATTTCTGAAGCATTAATACAACATTTAGATTGGTTTAAACATAAATCAAGACCTTACATTGTGTCTTGTGACCAAACGCTTTACAACAAACTAAGCTCATCACAAACAGCACAAGGGTTTACAGCAACCAATGTTGGGTTTTATGGACCACAAGGACGTGTGCTAAGGTTGCCTGTTCAAGACCCAAAATTAAATGATAAATTAGCAACTTTTAATTATCAAGGAAAAGCCATTACTAACCTTGAAATGGAAACCGCAGGAATTTACGGTTTAGCAAAATTATTAGGTCATAAAGCATTATCCATGAACGCTATAATAGCAAACAGAGCATCAGGAACGTTTAGTGAAGACCCAAAAGCAATTGTAGACGATTTAATTCTTTACACGCTTAACAAACTTACAGATTGAATATGAAGAACGTAAAAATTGGAGGTGTACCAGAGCATTTTAACCTTGCTTGGTATTTAACTTTAAAAAATGGTGAATACAAAGACGAAGGGATTAACCTACGTTGGAAAGACTATTATGGTGGTACAGGTTCAATGTGTAAAGCACTTCGTAATGGTGATATTGACATGGCAGTTATTTTAACTGAAGGTATTGTTAAAGATATTGTTGAAGGCAATCCAAGTAAAATAGTTCAGGTGTTTGTGCAATCGCCTTTAATTTGGGGAATCCATGTAGCTAATGATTCTAAATACAAATCTATTAACGATTTAAAAGGCACAAAAGCAGCAATTAGTAGATATGGTTCTGGGTCGCACTTAATGGCTTATATCAATGCACAAAACAACGATTGGAATTTAGAAGAAGATCTAAATTTTGAGGTCGTTAAAAATCTTGATGGTGCAGTTGAAGGTTTGGTAGACGGTAAAGCAGATTACTTTATGTGGGAAAAATTTACTACTAAACCTATAGTTGATAAAGGTGTGTTTAGACGTGTAGATAATTGCCCAACACCTTGGCCTTGTTTTGTAATAGCAGTAAGAGATGAATTTATTGAGAATAATCTCGAGGAGTTAAATACCATTTTAGATATTATAAACAACACAACTTCTGATTTTAAGAGCATACCTAGTATTGATAAAACCATTTCTAACAGATACGACCAAAAACTTGAAGACGTACAAGAATGGTTAAATTTAACCGAATGGTCTCAAGAAAACATAGACAAATCAACAATAACTAATGTTCAAAACAAGCTGTTTGAATTGAATATTATCGATAAAAAACTTCAATATCCAGAAATAGTTTACAAATTGTAGTAGGGAAATCGCTACTAAACTTGTTATATAGTTAAAGGTTAAACTTATATTACTTAAGTGTTATTTTTTGGCATTTTTTGTACGTAACTTTCTATATATTAAAATTTTACTTACATTTGCCCATACCCAAACCAAGTTAAATGCTTGACTAAACCGTTGATTCTATGATTATGAAAATTACTTTATTGCTATTTTTTCTAGTTGCTGTTAACTTCTTATTGCTATTCTTTAGCTGCAACAAAACGACTAAAAAAGCACAATCTAAAAGAAAAGTTGTTAGAGACTTTAGAGAGCCAAAAGTGGTTACCAAACAATTGGAACAAACCCAACTTGCTCCAACAGGGAGTTAGTTTTACTAAAGTGTTTGTTACCAAACCAATACCCTCTATTAGCGCTTAATGGCGAAGGATGTCCTGATGTAAGTATATGATGCTTGGTCTTATCAATTAGCGACGCTTTCTTTTTAGCAAATCCTCCCCAAAGTAAAAAAACCACATTCTCTTTTTCTTTACTTATGCTTTGTATTACAGCATCAGTGAACGTTTCCCAACCTTTTTTTTGATGACTTCCTGCTGTATGTGCTTTAACTGTTAACGTCGCATTTAAAAGCAGCACACCTTGTTTTGCCCAACGTTCAAGGTTACCACTTTTAGGATAAGGCGTATTGACATCCGTTTCAATTTCTTTAAAAATATTAATCAATGATGGTGGATGCGGAATACCATCGTTAACCGAAAAACACAACCCGTTAGCTTGTCCTGGACCATGATAAGGGTCTTGACCTATAATAACTACTTTCACTTCGTTAAAAGTACAATGCTCAAATGCAGAAAATATTTGCTTAGCAGGAGGATAACACGTACTTGTAGCGTAAGCATCTTTTACAAAACTAACCAACTCTGTAAAATACGGTTTGCTAAACTCTTCTTGTAAATAAGGTTTCCAGCTTGGGTGTATATTAACGTCCATAATGTATTGCGTGTACCACAAAAATAAAGCTATCCTACTACTCTACTAAATTTATTTTCATGAAATATAACTACGTTCAGAAACCAAACCGAAAGAAATTAAGATATTTTGAAGCAACCTTTTAAGGTTTATAGAGACTATTAAGAAAATACATTAACTAAAAAATGAAATATTATGAATAAACAAACTATCTATTCAGTATTACTTGTTCTTGTCGTAATTGCAACATCTTGTTCAAATGATGATGATATCGAACCTACAATTGGAAACTTAAAAGATGTAACCGATTGTGAAATAGCAATAGAAACAAACACATTAGCATCAATATGTGTAGATGGAACTGATTTTGCTCTACCTAATGAAATCATAAAATTTGTAACAACTTTTTACTCAAAAAACGACAACCCTATTGACACCGAATTTATATGGACTATAGAATCTGGTAATATGGAAATTTTGAATATTGAAAATTCAACTAATGGCTTAATTGCCAAATCGATTGCTTTAATTAAATTTAATACTGACTTTTCAGGAAATGGTGTAATAAAAGGAATGGCTGAAAATAATACTGGAAGCGGATTTGCCACACATAGTATTGAACTGGAGTCTAATTAAAAACAAAGCCATCCCACTACTCTTCTACATATATTTATAGAAAATAAATTATGTACCTACAATTCTAGCCTGAATAGTTGTAAAAGTTTAAATTAGCAGTATATGTTTTATTAAAACAACCCATATCTTATAAAGTTGTAGCCCATTTAAAAACAAAATCTTAAAAATGAAACAAACCTTTCTACTGTTATGTATTTTATGTTTTAGCTGTAATACAAAAAATAAACCGAATGAAATAAAAATAGAAGAACAAACTGAACTAAAAAATGATAAAATTAAAGTTTTAAACTTTGGAACATTTCACTTTGGTTTTACACCTGATGCTAACAAAACAGAATTCGATGAACATAGTGAAGAAGCACAAAAAGAAATTAGAGAAATTTCAAAAATGTTAGCTCAATTTAAACCTACAATAATATGTGTTGAAAACTTACCAAAATTTAATACTGAGATTAATAAAGCCTACCAAGATTTTTTAGATAATCCTTCGAAATTAAATACTAAATATGGCGAAAGTAGTATGATTGGTTTTGATGTTGGTAGATTGAGTGATGTAAAAAAAATATATGGAATAGATAATCATATGGGATATAATTATAGTGTTGGAGATTTTATTGAAAGCAGTCCAGAATATAAAAACAACATTGATTCAAAAACATATTTACAATTAACAAATGAGCCATTTAAAGATTATCCCGAAATAGCTAAACGAGAAAAAAAATATGATAAACTGTCATTACTTGAGAAATTAAAATTAATTAATGAACCCTTGCATCTTGACTATTCAATAAATACGAATGCAGATAAACTACTCTATGTAGGAATAGAGGATGGATTTGAAGGTGCTGATAATGCAGCTATCTTCTATCATAGAAATATGAAAATATATTCTAACCTAAACAGAATTCCAATGACAAAAAATGATAGAGTATTTATAATTATGGGAACTGCTCATACTGCTTTTTTAAGAGAATTTATGAAAAGAAGCCCAAAATTTGAAATGGTAAACACATTAGAATACCTAAAATAAAAAACGAACTATAGCTATAAGTAATCACTTGTTCTCGCCTACTTCTGAAAAGCACAACTATTAGTTACTAACAATTTGTGCATTAAATAGTTTCACAAACGCAGGTAATGTCTTGATTACTAACATTTAAAGCTTTAACTTCGCTTAACGGTAGATATAGATTATTAAAATAATCCATTTCTTATAAAGTTGGCAATAATTAGAAAGTAACCGTAAATCCAAAATAAAATGAAAAATTTAACACTTCTTTTAGTGACAATATTTCTTATTTCTTGTAACGAAAAAAACAAGCAAACGGAAATAAAATCGATGGATGAAACCAAAATAGATATTCAAGCCGAATTAGCATCGATTGAGGAAACTCGCGCAGGCTTTCAATTGGCAATTAAAGAAAAACGCTATGCTGATTTAAGGAATTATGGCACTAAAGATATCATATCATTAACACCTATTTGTGGGGCTTGGGAAGAATATAAACGTCTACGAAATGAACCTGTGGGCTCTTTTAGTTACGACAGTTTGATTATGAAACCTAAAGAAACAATTATTGTAAGTGATAGTATAGCGTATGACTTTGGAACAAGCTCTGTTTATTACACCAATGAACAAGGTGAACCGATAGAAATTGAGGATACTTTCTTGGCCATACTAAAAAAGGACAAGAGCGATGGAAAATGGAAATTACACAGAGAAGTAGCCACAACTAATAAATTGGAAAAATAACTATTGCCAACAATGTATAACTGCAATTACGGCTGATTCGACTACTTCTGAAAAACACAACTATTAGTTACTAACAATTTGTGCATTAAATAGTTTTTATAAACGTGTGTAATACCTTGACTACTAACATTGAAAACTTTAACTTTGCTAAACAACCCACATCTTATAAAAGTAGTGCTTAATTAGAAATAAATGAGTGAAAGACCAAACTTTGGAGTTTTTAATGATTTTTGGAATGGACATCCAAATCATTTACCACTTATGAATTTATATGACATTCCGAATCCTCCAAAAGAATGGAATCTCACAAAAAGTATTAATAGACTTGATTATATAATTTCTAAAAACTCAAGTAGTGATATAGTAGATGGAATTAGATTGTTATTAAAGAATGAAGATTGGAGACCACATATAGTCGCTGCTCTTGCAACCCTTAAAATTGACAAAAATAGACAGTCTGAATTAAAAACGGATTTATGGAATCGTCTAAAGAATGGTTCTTGGGTTAGTCCACAGATTTTGGTTATTCTTTCAATAATTGATACTGAATTTAATGCTCAAGCAAAAGAAATATGTGAAAATGGTTTTAAAATAAACTATTCCGAAATGCCAATGCACGAACATCATTCTGCTAGAGGACCAGCTGGTATAAATGTTGATAACAAGAAAGTCATTGCTTCGACCGAATATCTTTTGAATGGAGTGATTATCGATTCAATGGAAAATGACAATGGAGGCTCTTTAGCAAAAAAATGGAAGGAGAATCTATTGGGATTAATAGAAAACAACAAGTTTAAAATAGTAAATAACTAAAAGCATAACACTGACTAAAGTTTATTGCTAGTACTCTCCAACTTTTTAAAAAAACAACTATTAGTTACTAACAATTTGTGCATTAAATAATTTCACAAACACAGGTAACACCTTGATTACTAAAATTGAAAACTTTAACTTCGCTTAACGGTAGATATAGATAATTAAAACAATCCATATCTTATAAAGTTGTGCTTCATACCCGAAACGATATAAAACAGAATGACAATTCAAATTATAATAGTACTTCTTCTAACATTTATTATCCATTTAATAAGTACTTTATCCTATTCGGTAAGAATTGTCGGAACTAGAACAAGAAAAATAGCAGTTTCATTTGCACTTTTTAATATTATGGTTCTTATTTCAAGAACTTCAAATTCATTTCAAGCACCATTATTGGCAAAGTGGGTTGAAAACAATATTAACCTGAATATTAATCCAGGAACGTATGAAATAAGATTGATATTATTCGTAGCAACTTTAGCTACAATATTTGGAGCTTTTTTAATTCCTACTTTTCAGAGGATATTATCTAAAGCTGTTATGAATTTTAGCGTGCATAAATCAATGCCAAAATTGATTTTACATAGTTTTACAAAAACAGGAATTAAGCAATTAAGAAAAGAAATTAGCATTCCGAATAGAGAAAATTTATCGATAAACTCGAAAACTAAATTTCCGCTAAAGATTTTTATTTTTAATATTTTAGCTGTCGCTATATTATCAGTCGGAGTACTGTCTTCACTATACGCAGGATTTATAACGCCTGAATTAAGAACTACAGCAAGTTCTTTATCAGCTATTATTAATGGATTTGCGACAATATTAATGTTTGTCATTATTGACCCATACCTTTCAATTTTGACTGATGAAGTTGTAGAAGGAAAATTTGCAGAAAGTGAATTTAGACGAACTATTCGATATATGGTTTTTGCGAGAGTGATTGGAACAATTTTAGCTCAATTATTGCTAGTGCCATTTGCTCATTTTATAGCATTGGTTGCAGAAATAATATAAAGTACGAAAGCACAACAACGTGTATAATTAATTGCTTGGTTCTAGCCTACTTATGAAAATCCTCGCGGTTTTTCTATTCGGTTTTTATTTACTAAATTACGTGCTTAACCACGCAACTAATCATACACAAAACCGTTAAGCGCAACTCCAAAAAATTCCATAGTTCAATTGTATTATGTAAGTTTGTACTCCTTTTAAAAAATTAGGTTTCACTACATATAAATAAGCTTCTTGCTGTCGCAGGAAATAGTATGGTTAACATTCATAAAAAGACATTACAAGATTTAGAGTTTCATGTTGTGCTGCAACAGGTTTCAGAGTATTGCATTACCAACTTGGGTAAAACCCAATGTCTTGCAATTACTCCTGTTAGCAATCGTAACACATTAATGCAAGAGCTACACATGACCAATGAATATCTGGCGTCTTTTGAAAACGAAAACAGAATTCCTAATCATGGATTTGAACCTATCACCAGAGAACTACAATTCTTAAATATTGAAGGTTCGGTTTTGGAAACTCTTAGCTTTAAAAAAATTGTATCCATTTCAACCGTTTGTAATGAAATTATCACGTTTTTAAAGAAGTTTGAAGAGTATTATCCTACTTTATCCACTCATGCGTCCCACATTGAAGTTACAAAGGAGCTAATCAATCAAATTAATGTAATTGTTGATCGATTTGGTGATGTAAAAGATAAAGCATCACAAGAGCTCTACACCATTAGGCAATCTATAAACAATGTAAGAGGAAAAATAAACCAAAGTTTTACTAGTGCGCTTAACAGTTACAGTGCTTTGGATTATCTAGATGATATTAGGGAAACCGTTATTGAAAACAAGCGTGTGCTTGCTGTTAAAGCTATGTACCGACGCAAAGTAAAAGGTAGTATTCTTGGTAACAGCAAAACAGGAAGCATTATTTACATGCAACCTGAAGCAACGTTTCAACATACCAGAGAGCTCAACAACCTTGAGTTTGAAGAACAAGAAGAAGTTGAAAAAATATTAAAAGCACTTACCGAAGCTACACGACCTTACATCCAGCTTTTGGAGCAATACCAAACCTTTTTAACCAAAATAGATGTGGTTGCTGCAAAAGCAAAATATGCACAAAGTACCAATGCGCTGTTGCCAAATATCAATACCAACAAAACCTATATTGCTAAAAATGCGTACCATCCACTACTCTATTTATCTAATAAAAAGGAAGGTTTAAAAACTTTTCCGCAATCTATAGAGCTGCAACCTGAAAATAGGATTATTGTTATTTCAGGACCAAATGCTGGTGGAAAAAGTATCACTTTAAAAACCATAGGACTGCTTCAGGTTATGTTACAAAGTGGTATGCTTATTCCTGTTCATGAAAAAAGTGATGTGTGTTTGTTTGATAGAATTCTTACTGATATTGGTGACAATCAATCTATTGAAAACCATTTGAGTACCTACAGCTATCGCTTAAAACAAATGAATTACTTTTTAAGAAAGTGCAATAAAAACACCTTGTTTTTAATTGATGAGTTTGGTACAGGAAGTGATCCTGAACTTGGTGGCGCTTTAGCTGAAACCTTTTTGGAAGAGTTTTATCATAGAGAAGCCTACGGAATTATTACAACGCACTACTCTAACCTAAAAATTTTGGCAAACGAATTACCGTTTATGCAAAATGCCAATATGCTGTTTGATGAAAAAACTTTGGAACCGATGTTTAAACTGGTTTTAGGTCAAGCAGGAAGTAGTTTTACGTTTGAAGTAGCGCAAAAAAACGGAATTCCGTATAGTTTAATCAACAGAGCAAAAAAGAAAATTGAACGTGGTAAGGTACGTTTTGACCGAACTATTGCTAAACTTCAAAAAGAGCGTAGTAAACTTGAAAAGACAGAGCGTTCATTAAAAGAGAACGAACAGAAAAAGCAAAATGAAGCTGATAAGCTAGAAGAAATCAATGCTAGAGTTCAGAAGAAACTAGAGAACTATCAAGAGTTATATGATAGTAACCAACGCTTGATTTATTTAGGACAAAAGGTAAACGAACTTGCCGAAGGTTATTTTGAAAACAAGCGCAAACGTCAACTTATGGACGAACTTTTTAAGCTTGTACAGATAGAAAATTCTAAGCGCAAGAAGATTTCAGCAAAACAAAAACGTGCTGAAAAGAACAAAGAACAGCAAGTTAAAAAGGAAGTTGAAAAGAAAGTAAACGTTATACGACAAAAGAAAAAAGCAGCTAAGAAAAAGGAAGTTGTGGTTGAAAAACCAAAACCTATTTTAAAAGTTGGTGATAGGGTTCGTATGGAAGATGGTCGTGCTATTGGTAGTATTGATACTATTGAAAAAGGAAAAGCAACCGTTAACTATGGTATGTTTACTACCAATGTAAGTTTGGACTTGCTGGAGTTGGTTGAAGCTAAGAAATAGTAAAATACTGTCAATTCGAGTATGTCACACTTAGTGTTGGTATGTATCGAGAATAAGGATTTTACGTTTAAAGAAGTTCTCGATACAATTTTTTTAAAAAAATCACTCAAACTGACTTTTGGAACATAGAGTGTTTTAACTCAATTTTTTAAATTCGCTACTGTAAGATATTGTACTTTTGTATTGTGAAATACAACTTACCAGAACATAAACAATTAATTCTTTTTGATGGTGTTTGCAACCTTTGCAATAGTTCCGTTCAATATGTTATTAAACATGATAAACACAATTCGTTTATGTTTACTGCATTGCAAAACAATACAGGACAAGAAATCATAAAGGATTTTAATATAGATACGTCTAAGATAGATTCTATTTTATTGTTTTCCCACGAAAAAGGACTGTATTACAAATCTACTGCTGCTTTAAAAATAGCATCTCAATTGGGTTTTCCTAGAAACTTGATGGCTGTGTTTTTAATCGTTCCTGCGTTTATTCGTAATTGGGTTTACGATTTTATTGCTAAAAACCGTTACAAATGGTATGGCAAACAAGAGGCTTGTATGATACCTACTCCGGAGTTACAATCTAAATTTTTAAAATAAAAAAAAGCCCACTTAATCAAGTGGGCTTTTTCTAACAATTAACAACTAATTAAAAACTAATTTAACTCTAAAAATTACTTTAATAATTAAAGGGAATCAATTATAAAAGTTTGATTTATAGCACATTATTTTAATATTGTAAATGTATACGTTACGTGTTAGGGAGCATAAAAATATCGATATAAAGCCTAAAAAATTTGTTCAAAAAGGCATAATTGTAAATAATGTCTATGAACTGCATAAGTTTAATTATCTGTTTGTTAACTAACTCAAAATAGGATTATACTCAAAGAAAGAAGTCTTAAACTCAATAGAGGTTTTAATTTTCGTGGTGTGGTAATAGTTTTACTAAACAAAACTAAATCATCTACAATCATGAAAAACATTCTACTATTATTCTTTATAGTTTCAACTCTTGGCTATGCTAACAAGAAAAATACGTCTTCCACTATTAAAGAAGTCACAGTGTACTTAAATGGAGCACAAATAACACGAACAACTACTGTTAGTCTTCCTGTTGGTACAACCGAATTTGTTTTGGATAATCTCTCACCTAATATTCAAGAGAGTAGCATTCAAGTCTCTGGACTAAAACAAGCCTCTGTACTTTCTATTAATTATGGCATCAATTATTTAACCAAAAAAAATTATACCAAGACGATAGATTCATTACAAACCCAAAAAGATGTATTGTATGATAAAATTCAAATAGAAGACCAATTGATTTCTGGGTATAACGAAGAACTTTTTATAATTCAAAATAACCGAAAATTAAGTAGTGATACTGAAACAGTAAGTTTGGAAAAAGTTAAGGCTTTTGCTAATTACTACCGAACTCGTATTACAGAGATTAATGCGCTTGTTTATAAATCTGAAAAACAAAAAAAAGAATACAATGCGTCAATTTTATTAATTCAAAAGCAATTACAAGAGCTTAATGTAGATGATAAAGTGCAAACAGGTGAAATTAGTTTAAAGCTTAACTCAGCAGTAACAGAAAAACTGAATTTGATAATCAAATACAATGTAACAAACGCAGGATGGTTTCCTATTTACGACTTAAAAGCTGAGAAGATTGATGCGCCAATTAACCTGCAATATAATGCTCATGTATATCAAACAACTGGTATTGATTGGGATGATGTAAAACTTACACTTTCTACTAGCGACCCAACAACAAACAATTTAAAACCAGATGTAAACACTAAATTTTTAAATTTTATAAGTCCTTATAGTAATTATCAAAATCAACGTGCCACAAAAAATTATAATTACAAGTACAACCCAATGGTAAAGACTATTTCAGGTACCATAACTTCTTCTTCAGATGGTTTACCACTTCCAGGAGTTAGTGTTATTGAACAAGGTACTACAAATGGTACCCAAACTGATTTTGACGGAAACTACACGTTGAGAGTTACAGGAGAAAGCAATACTATTGAGTACTCATATGTTGGTATGCAAAGCGAAGTCTTACCAATACATTCAAGCACGATTAATGTTTCAATGCAAGAAGACCATGAACAGCTTCAGGAAGTTGTTATTACTGGTTATGCAAGTACAAGGATAAGAGGTAATAATTCGGTTAAAAAAGATAAAGATCCTCTATATATTGTTGATGGAGTTCCAATGGACGCAAAAGACTTTAATCAGCTAGACCAAAACAGTATTTCTAATATTAATATTTTAAAAGATGCAAGTGCTACAAGTATTTACGGTTCTAGAGCTGCAAATGGTGTTGTACTAGTTACCACAAAAAGAACGACTAGTAATGGTGATTTTATTGATGAAGGTATTACAAATACACGATTTGAAATTCAAAAAAATTATAGCATTACTTCAAATGGAGATATAACAGTTATTGAGATTGACACGTATTCAATTGATGCAACATATTCTTATTTTACTGCTCCTGTGATAAACGAAAACGTATTTTTAACTGCAAAAATTGGCAATTGGGAACAGTATAATCTTTTACCTGCTGAAGCCAATGTGTATTTTGAAGGTAGCTATTCAGGAACAACCAACATTAACCCTTACGCTACAACTGACAGTCTTACAGTATCTTTGGGAGTTGATCCTAATGTTGCAATAAAACGTTCTCAAAATAAAGACTTTAAAAAGAACGCTTTTATAGGCAGTAACAAGATTATCACTAAAAATTATGATATTGAATTAAAGAATAACAAAACTACTTCAATTGATATTGTTGTACTTGATAGAATTCCAATAAGTCAAAACAAAGACATTAAAGTAGATGATATTGAAACAGGCACTTCAAATTATGATAAGGACAAAGGAATTATGGAATGGAAGCTTAAACTGTCTTCAAACGAATCTAAAAAACTGAATTTTGGATATACATTGAAATATCCTAAATATAAACGCATTAATATGTGACAAAAAAATAAGCCTCAAAACGAAGCGACATCAGTTTGAGCCTAACTTCAGCAAGTTGGGAACTGCTCAAATTCTTTTGTAAGGCATGTCTAACCTTACACAAGTGTTAGGAAAACTAATAGATGTTTTTGTTTTGAGGCTTTACTTCAAACTTTTTAAAATAAAATCTAGATTTTTATTAGCGACATCATCGTTAAGATAAGCATCAGTAAAGTGTTTTGAGGTATTAGCTAAACCTAATTCTTGAAGTTTTTTTATGGTATCAATATATTCTAAAGACACTTTTCCTGTTAATAATACATCCAAATCCTTACCAGCTTTAGCGTATTTATATACTTTTTCTAAACCTGTTAAATATAAATGGTCTTTGGTAAAACCTCCTCCTCTATGCACTCGCAAGGTTATTGAAAAGGCTTTGTTTTTGTTGAGTTTATATTGACTATAAAGTAAATCGAACGTATCAGCAAACGAATAGCCTTTTATTAAGCTATCTACAGCAATAATTCTATATGCTAGTTCCTTTAGTCGTGTCAAGGTTAAACATCCTGATTTGTATTCAGAAAATACTGCTAAACCTTCTTGGGTTTCAACATTGTTTGGCAATCCGTTAGAAAACACTTTTAAAGGTTGGTTTAACCCATTAAAAGTGGTTACCATATGTACTCCAATTTCGTGGTTTGCCAATACTTTTAATTGATTTTTGCTGAACTTATGGTTTTTACGTAACACTAACGTTTGTGTATTGTTAATCACCATTGCAGCTGCTGAAATGTTAGTTGACAGCTTTAAGTTGTATTTAAAATCATAACGCTTTGCAAAGTCTTCAAAATACGCTTTTGCTTCATTAGCATCGTACATAGGAAGCATGTCTTCTTCAAAGTCGGTATCATCAAAACGCAGAATAAATTTAGCGTTGTCAATATCCTTTTCAGTTGGTGTTCCAAAACTTTTTAAGCTGTTGAAATAGAATTTTCTACCTTGGTTAATGGTTTCAATACATTCAATCAAACCAGAATATTCATAAATTATATCTTCGTATAACTGACGAATATCATCATCTTCAATACGCTCTAAACGCTGTGAGTAAAATAAACGATGTAGCTTGTAACCGTTAAACTTTAATTTTGGGTACTTAAAGTTAGGTTCATACTTGTATTTAGAAGCAAAAAACTGTTTTTTTTCACTTTCAATATTCAACGGATTAATATAATTGAGCAACTCTATTTTTTTAACCAAGCGGTTTAGGTTTGCATCAATATCAAAAAGGCTTTGGTATTCTTCAATTAAGGTATCGTCAAGCATCATTTAGAATAAGTATTATAAAACTCAGCAGCATGTTTTGGTAATCTGGTTTTTAGCTCTTGTGCTACTGCCGAAACAACTTCAGGATAAATAATTTGGTCATACTCATCACAATACACCTTAGCTATTTCGGTTGCCAAAACTAAGGTATTTTTAAAGTTATTGGTAATATATTTTAAGAAATATCCATTGCCTTGAAACGTATCGTTGATTTTAGATGTAGATGGGATATTCTTAGGAAATTTAATTTCTGAAAGACTTTGTCTCCAAGCTTCAATAGATGGTCCAAAACGATTATTATCCACATTACTTGTACCCAAATTCCAAGTAGGCACTTCTCTATCCCAACGTTGCCAGTTGTAACTATGCATGTCGTACACAACACAAACACCAAATTTTTCTTCGAGCTTATTGATAAGCGCATGTACTACTTTGTAAAAAGCAGCATGCTTATTCAAACTTTTAGTTTTTTGGGCTTCTGGAAGTGGTGTTTTCCAAAGTTGTTTTCCCCAAGCAGTTTCAAAAACAGCGTCTTCTGGAGTTCTATTCAAATCATATTCAAATCTAGAATCGCAACCAGCAATAACAATTGGATGTGAAGCTATCATGTTTTTAGTTTCAGGATCTTCTTCATACCATCGATCGTATTCGGTATGCAAACAATTGTCCCAAAGTTCTTTTCTAAACTGATGTCCATCGTGTACAGCTCCACATACGTAGTGCACATATTCATCAATTTTTATTGTGAAAGAATAATCTTCGGCTACAGCATGAAAACACTTTTCATGATTGATATTTTCAATGATTTTTTCTACAGATAAACGTTCCATATTATTCGTCTTCGGTTAAACTTCCCCATTCAGTCCAAGAACCATCATAAATTGATAGGTTTTTATATCCTGATAATTCTGCTCCAAGAGCCAAAACACAAGCTGTAATACCAGAACCACAAGTAAAAGTAGTTTGTTTGTGTTCGCTTAAAACAGCCTTGAAAATAGCCTGTAATTGTTCAATATCTTTAAAACAACCATTTTCGAGTAAAGACGTATATGGTATATTGAAAGAACTAGGAATATTGCCACTTCTTAAACCAGCTCTAGGTTCAGGTTCTTCACCACTAAATCTAGCTTGTGAACGTGCATCAACGATAATATGATTGTCTTCACCAACCTCGTTAACTACATCGTCAAAAAACTTTATAAATCCTGTATTGTAACTTGCTGTAAAATTTCCAGGTTTGCCTGAATAATCGGCTTTTGTTTCTAGTGGATAATTATGTTTAATCCATTCTGGTAGTCCACCATCTAAAACCGCAACATTACAAAAACCAAAAGCTTTAAACATCCACCAAACACGAGCGCTTGAGTAAATACCTTTGTCGTCATACACTACAATACAACTATCATTATGTATTCCTAATGCTTGTGCTTGCGTAGTAAATTGCTCTACAGAAGGAAATGTATTAGGAAACGACGCATTAGTGTCGCTAAATTTTTGTTTGATATCAAAAAAACGTGCAGAGACAATTTGTGTTGAAGCATTACTATCAGAATTTGCTTCAGTAACTTTTCCAATAGTAGCATCCAAAACAATAAGATTTTCATCCGCTAAATGTTGGTTTAGCCAATGAACAGATACTAAAGGCTTTGGAACATGTAGCATATACTAAGCGTCTTCTACAGTTTTTCTTAATCGCGAACGACGGTTAAATGCTTCCAAGTTATCAAGCACTTTGCTCTCAAGGAAGTCAATAACCTTTTCTTCAACTTTGGTTTTGTTTTTATATACTTTATTAATGTAAGTTATGCCTCCAGGAGACATCACATTTACTTCAACTAGTTTTCCACCAATAACATCAATACCTACAAAATACAAACCGTCTTTAACCAGTTTTGGTCCAATTTGTTTACACAAAGCTTTTTCAGCTTTAGTAAGTGTATGTTTTTGAACGCTTCCACCAGCAGACACATTAGAGCGATGATCGTCGGTTCCAGGAACGCGTTTCATGGCTCCAACAGGTTCTCCATTGAGCATTAAAATTCTAACATCTCCTTGATCTGCACCTTCTATATAATCTTGAAGAATAACATAGTTTGAAGTTCCATCTGAATTTGAAATATAGAAATCTAACAATGAATTGATATTGCTCATCGCTGATCTTTCAATAAGAATAACACCAGAACCACCAAATCCATTTAGTGGTTTTAATATCATTTTATCGGCTTTTGATTCCTTAATCTGTTTAATTAAATACCTTTTGTTTTTTGATACGTGTGTATTTGGAATAATGTTGCTATGTGCATCACCAAAAGCAGCAGTATATAACTTGTTATTTGCTTCGCGCATACCTTCTAAAGAGTTAATGATAAACACATCATCTTTAACTGAATCCAAGAAATTAAGCATTATAGGATCCAAAGGCGGATTCGCTCTAAAAAAGATAGCATCAAAACCAGCGAGAGGCAACATTTCCTCTCGTAATTCGGCTTTTTTATAAAATGCTTTTAATGATGAGGGCACTTTATCCATTCTACCTACAACTGTACAAAAAGCATTAGTAACACTATTTCTAATAGTTAAATTTGCAGGCGAACACAAGGCAACACCATGACCACGTTTTGCACATTCTTTTATTAAAGCTAAGCTTGTATCGTTTTCTGGATCAATATTTTCCCATGGATACATTAAAAAGCAAACATTCATAGTTTTGATTTTGGTAAGTTAGACTATTTTAAAAGTAGCTATTTTATTTAACATGTTCGTAATGGTCGTCCCAATTTTTAGGCTTAGGCTTGTGCAATTTACCTAATGACTTAGCAACCATCATTGAAACAGTAGCGTCTCCTGTTACGTTTACAACTGTTCTACACATATCTAAAGGCCTATCAACAGCAAAAATAAGCGCTAAACCAATAGGTAATAATTCAGCAGGGAAACCGACAGATTCCAATACAATTACTAACATTACCATACCTGCACTTGGTACAGCTGCACTACCTACAGATGCAAGTATTGCAGTAGCGATGATTACTAATTGATTGGTTATAGTTAATCCTTCAGGCCATACAACTTGCATGATGAAAACTGCAGCAATACCTTGATATAAACTAGTTCCATCCATGTTTACAGTTGCACCAACAGGCAATACAAAACCTGACACCTCTTTATCTACTCCAATATGCTCTTCAACACGTTCCATAGTAACTGGAAGCGTTGCAGCACTACTACTTGTTGAAAAAGCTAAAAGTTGTGCTGGTGACATCTTGTTTAAAAACCAGATAGGTGATTTTTTAGTGTAAAGTTTTACTAATATCAAATAGAAGACAATCATGATAAATAACCCAACAATTACACATAATGCATAGTTGAGAAGTTTAAGCAAAATTTCGGTATCATCAAACGCAACAATTACATTTGCCATTAAAGCTAAAACAGCATAAGGAGCAAAAAGCATGATTAAATCTACCATTTTCATGACTACTTCGTTGAGTGAGTCAAAAAACCGAACCAAAGGTTTAGCTTTCTTTTCAGGTATAAGTAGTAAACAAATACCTACAAACAACGCAAAGAAAATTACCTGAAGCATTTTAGCTTCACCTAAAGCTGTAAAAATATTACTCGGAAATATATCTACAAGCGCTTGTAAAGGACCAGCATCTTGTTGTGCTGAAGCTTTTGTTAGTTTATCAGTGACACCTGCGTCATTTTCGTATTTGAGTTTAATTTTTTCGAGTGTATCGGCAGACATTCCTGCTCCTGGTTTTACCACATTTACAATAGATAAACCAATAACAATGGCTACTACAGTTGTACACAGATAAATAGCAATTGTGCGTAATCCCATAGATTTAATCTTAGAGATATCTTTTAAATCTGATACACCTTTAATTAATGAGGCAAGTATTAACGGAACAGCTATAAGTTTTAATAAGTTGATAAAAATAGTTCCAAAAGGCGCAATCCAATCGGTTACAAAATCTTTTCCTCCTGAAATGGAATTCATAATAAATCCGAGAATGACACCTAAAATCATTCCTATTATAATCTTCCAGTGTAATGCTATTTTTTTCATCTTATTCTTCTTTTTTATCAGTAAAATTTACCAATTCACAATTACAACAATAATTGAAAACAGTAAAATATAAAAAGCCAAACCACAAGCCCTTGCCTCAGCTGATTGTTTTATCTTTTTTTCAAACCCAAACTTTTGAAACCTTTCTTCCTCAACTTTGTTAAAAGTATTAGTATCTAACGCACTTTTCTTCGATTGAAATGGGAAAAAGAAAAATGTGAGCCATTCTTCTCTTGTTAAAGGAGTTGTTTTCCTGTTTTCTTTATAATTTTCTTCTGGGTCTTTCAACTTTAATTTCTAATCAAAATCATTATGAGACTCCTGTTTTCGCAGGAGTGTATAATCTGCTAATACCAATGCAGCCATGGCTTCAACAATTGGAATTGCTCTAGGAACTACACAAGGATCATGTCTTCCTTTTCCGTGCATTTCTACCATTTCACCTTCACTATTTATGGTGTCTTGATTTTGCATTATAGTGGCAACTGGCTTAAAAGCAACTCTAAAATAGATGTCCATTCCATTGCTAATTCCACCTTGAATACCTCCAGATAAGTTACTTTTTGTGCTTCCATCAGCATTAAATAAATCATTATGCTCACTACCTTTCATTTTTGTACCACAAAATCCACTTCCGTATTCAAATCCTTTTACAGCGTTTATGGATAACATGGCTTTACCTAATTCAGCATGAAGCTTATCAAACACAGGTTCTCCCAAGCCAACAGGAACATTTTGAAGCACACAAGTTACAGTGCCACCAATGGTGTCACCTTCTTTTCTAATGGCTTTTATTTTAGTAATCATTTGTTCTGCAACAGCATCGTCAGGACAACGCACTGTATTGCTTTCGGTTTTACTAAAATCTAAGTCCTGATAAGGTTTTTCTAAATAAATATCACCAACTGAAGATGTGTAAGCATTTATTTTTATGTCTTTTAAAATTTGCTTTGCAATAGCTCCTGCTACTACTCTACTTGCAGTTTCTCTAGCAGAACTACGACCTCCACCACGATAATCTCTTGTGCCATATTTTTGGTCGTATGTATAATCGGCATGACTTGGTCTGTAAGTATCTTTTATATGCGAATAGTCTTTTGATTTTTGATTGGTGTTGTGAATTGTAAAACCAATAGGAGTTCCTGTAGTTTTACCTTCAAAAATACCTGATAAGAACTCTACAGTATCAGGTTCTTTACGTTGGGTAACAATGTCTGATTGTCCTGGTTTTCTTCGGTTTAATTCATTTTGAATTGCATCAAAATCTAAAGTTAAACCTGCTGGACAACCATCAATAATACCGCCTATTGCTACTCCATGAGACTCACCAAATGTGGTAAGTTTAAATAATTTTCCGAAGGAATTTCCTGCCATATACATTTATTTTACGCTAATGTAAATGTAATATTACAGAAACAAAAATTGAATTTCATAAAGACTGTCTTTGGCTTAGGTAATTTAATAACATTCTCTTAACCATAAACTCACGGTTAATTAATTGGCTCTTAAACATTAAGTAATATAGAATTATGTTATTTGCATTTAAAACCTAGTATTTGCCTTGAAGATTAAACGAAAAGTAGAAGTAGCTGTAATTTCTGATGTACATCTAGGAACTTATGGCTGTCACGCAAAACAATTACTTACCTACCTTAACAGCATTCAGCCTAAAAAGTTAGTGCTAAATGGCGATATTATCGATATATGGCAGTTTAGCAAACGTTATTTTCCTAAGTCGCATTTAAGAGTGATTAAGAAAATAATTGACATGGCGTCAGATGGTGTAGAAGTTATTTACATTACAGGGAACCATGATGAAATGCTACGTAAATTTAGCGATACAAAAATTGGAAAAATTTCTATAGTAGATAAAATTGTTTTGGAGCTTGACGGAAAAAAAGCTTGGATTTTCCATGGTGACGTATTTGATGTGTCTATTCAAAACGCAAAATGGTTGGCGAAATTAGGTGGTTATGGTTACGATTTATTAATTCTTCTCAACCGCTTTACCAACTGGTGTTTAGAACGAATGGGTAAAGAAAAATACTCACTATCCAAAAAGATTAAAAACAGCGTTAAACGCGCTGTAAAATACATTAATGATTTTGAAGAAGTAGCTTCAGATTTAGCTATTGAAAACGGTTATGACTATGTTATTTGTGGTCATATCCATCAACCTAAAATGATTATTAAAGAAAACAAACACGGTAAAACTACCTATTTGAATTCTGGTGATTGGGTTGAAAATTTCACCGCTTTAGAGTACCAATTTAAACGTTGGAAAATATACAATTATAGTAAAGACAAACTCTCTCCATTCTTTGCTGATGAAGATATTAAAGACATGGAAGTAAAAGACTTAATTGCTGCTATAACCATTGTTGACCAACACAGTAAAAAGTAGTTTTTATTTTAATAAAGCTTCTTTTAGTATAGTAATTGGATGCAAAGCTTCTCGAGAAGTTCCGTCTTTTATTTGATGTCTACAACTTGTTCCATTAGCTGAAATAATCACATCTTTAGAGGCTTTTTTTACAGCAGGAAACAAGGTTTGATTACCAACTTGCATACTCACTTTGTAATGCTCTTTTTCATAACCAAAACTTCCAGCCATTCCACAACAACCACTAGGAATAATAGTGACTTTATAGTTTTTAGGAAGATTTAAAACTGTAAAACTAGAAAGTTGATTTGCCAGTGCCTTTTGATGACAATGTCCATGAAACTTTATGGTTTTTGCTTCTAAAGTAAATTGCTCTGGTTTTATGTTACCCAATTCAATTTCTTGTTGGATAAACTCTTCTATTAAAAAGGTGTGTTTTGCAATTGCTTCAGCAGATGTTTTATCGTCCGCTAATTTTATATATTCATCTTTAAAAGTTAATATAGCTGAAGGTTCAATACCTACTAAAGGAGTGCTTTCAGTAATTAATGAGTTAAAATGACTTATATTTCTATTAGTCAGTATTTTAGATTCTTCTAAAAACCCTTTTGAAATATAGCTTCGTCCACTTTCTAAAGTGTCAATTATAACCACTTTATAATTCAAAGTTTCTAAAAGAATTTTAGCATCAAGAGCGATATGAGATTCTAAGTAATTAATAAATTCATCTACGAAGAGATAAACCGTTTTTATAGGTTTAACAATAGTATTTGTTTGATATTGTTGTAGCTTAGAAAACGGCTTGGTGACTTTTGGCAAACTTCTATCTGCATGAACACCAATGCTCTTTTTAATTATACTTGATGTGAATTTCTGCTGAAATAATGCATTGGATAACTTTGGAAATTGAGCAGCTAGTTTATTGTACTTAGTGGATTGTGCAAAAAAACGGTCTTTAGATTTAAATCCGTTTGCCTTTTGATATTGATACTGAAACTCAGCCTTTAGAGTAGCAACATCCACACTGCTTGGGCATTCACTAGCACAGGCTTTACAGCTCAAGCACAAATCGAACACTTCTTTCAATTCATGATGATTAAACTTATTTACTTTATCCGATTGCGTTAAAAACTCACGCAATGCATTAGCTCTAGCTCTTGTTGTGTCTTTTTCGTTTTTAGTAGCACGATAACTTGGACACATGGTTCCTCCAAATTCAGGTAATTTTCTACAATCACCAGAACCATTGCACTTTTCAGCTTCACGTAAAATACCTTCTGATGCTGAAAAATCCATTAGTGTTTCAACCATTGGTTCTTTTCTGTCAGGAACATAACGCAGAGATTCGTCCATTGGATACGCATCTACAATTTTTCCAGGATTGAAGATGTTATTTGGGTCAAAAGCAGATTTGATACGTTTTAATAATTGGTAATTTTCCTTTCCAATCATCATCGGGATAAATTCAGCTCTTACAATACCATCTCCATGCTCTCCACTCATAGAGCCTTTATATTTCTTCACTAATTTTGCTACATCAGTGGTTATTTTTCTAAATAAAATAACATCTTCAGACTTTTTAAGATTTAAAACTGGTCTTAAATGCAATTCTCCTGCTCCAGCATGCGCATAATAAATAGCTTTTTGCTTATAGCCATTCATTATTTGTGTAAACTCACTAATGTAATTTGCTAAATCGGGAAGCGCAACAGCAGTATCTTCAATACATGCTGCAGACTTTTTATCACCAATCATATTACCCAACAAGCCTAAACCTGCTTTTCTAAGTTCGTTGGCTTTATCAATAGCGTCATCCATTAGGATAACATTAGCATAACTTAAGCCTGTTAATTCTATAGTTTTTATTAGAGCTTCTACTTGTTTTTTAGCTTCATCAATGGTATTTGCTCTAATTTCGCACATTAATATAGCCTCAGGATCACCTTTAATAAACTGCCTGTTAGCTTGTTGAACTTTGTTATGCTTTGTTAAATCCAATATGGTTTTATCTAGCATTTCACAAGTATACAAGTTGTGATTCATAGTAGCTGCAACAGCATCAAGACAACTGTTTATAGTACTAAAATGTGCAGCTACCATTATACTTTTGGTTGGTGGTAGCTCGTCAAGTTTTAAAGTGATTTGCGTTGTGAATGCCAAAGTACCTTCGCTACCCGAAAGTAATTTACACATATTAAAAGGGTATTCGCCTTCAAAAAGTTCGGTATTTATAAGTTCGTCAATAGCATAACCAGTATTGCGACGATGAATTTCTGGTTTTGGAAAATTAGCTTTTATATTGGCTCTAACAGTTTCAGGTTCTAATTCAGAGAACATACTTTTGTAAATATGACCTTCTAAAGTATTTAATGCCATTTTAGTGTTAAACTCATTTTTGGATAGATTTCCAAAAACCACTTCGCTTCCATCACTTAACACTGTATGTAATTCTACAACTTTATCTCTTGTAACTCCATATTGAATAGAGGTTGTCCCTGATGAATTATTGCCAACCATTCCTCCTATCATACAACGATTGGATGTTGATGTGTTAGGTCCAAAAAAGAGTCCGTAGGGTTTTAGATAGTTGTTAAGCGCATCTCTAACCACTCCTGGTTGAACAGTAACTGTTTTGTTCTCTTTATCAAGAGAGATAATTTTTGTGAAATGCTTGGATACATCAACAACAATACCTTTACCAACACATTGTCCTGCTAATGAAGTTCCTGCGGTTCTAGGTATTAATGAGGTGTCATTTGCATTGGCATAAGCAATAAGTGTTTTAATGTCTTGTACTGTTTTTGGGTATGCAACAGCAGAAGGTTTCATACGATAAACAGAAGCATCAGTAGCATAAATAGACGTTGTTAAATCGTCAAAAAACAACTCACCATCTAGTTGGTCTTTTAGGCTCTTTAGCATATTCTTAACATCTTAATATTTATTTTTATCGTATATATACTATGCATGCTCTTTTTGCTTATATTTATTATTCAACTAAAATAAACATTAAGTAGCTGCGTTAAAACTTTAAAACTTTAAAATTTATGAAAAAATTATTTTTATTAGCCATTGCATTTATTGGCTTTACTACATTATCGAATGCGCAAGATATTTCTCCAAACGCTATAGGTCTTAGACTAGGTGATAGTGACGGATTTGGAGCAGAAGTTTCTTACCAAAGAGGATTAGGTGATAATAACCGATTAGAGTTTGATTTAGGTTGGCGAAGTGGAAATGGATATGACGGTTTTAAACTTGCTGGTTTATACCAATGGGTTTGGAACATAGATGGTGGATTTAACTGGTATGCTGGTGCTGGTGGTGGAGTTGGTTCATACAGCTTCGATAACAATGATTTTGATGATGAAACATTCATCTTTGCTGCTGGTGATATAGGTATTGAATATAATTTTGATATTCCTTTACTATTGTCACTTGACTTTAGACCAGAGTTAGGCTTTGGAGACTATAGAGACGATGTTGATTTTGATATAGCCTTAGGTATTAGATATCAATTCTAATAATTAAGAAACTACTTTTATAAAAAAACCACCTTGCAAAAGGTGGTTTTTCTTTTTTTACAGTACCATACATTTTTGCAAGGTATCTTTATATATTGCTTCGTATTGCGGAACTATTTTATGAATATCAAACTTAGCTGCTTCTTCCCTAGCGTTTTGCTTAAATGTTGCTAAGCGTTCTTCATCACTTAAAATATGAACTGCATTTTTACTCATACTTTCCACATCATTTACATTACTTAAAAACCCTGTAACTCCTTCAATATTTACCTCTGGAATTCCACCTGTATTACTAGAAATAACAGGAACTCCAGACACCATAGCTTCAAGAGCCGCTAATCCAAAACTTTCAGTTATTGAAGGCAACAAGAACAAATCACTAAAACACAAAATTCTATCAACTTCATTACTATTACCAAAGAAAATAACCTTATCGCTTATTCCTAACTGTTCGCATAATTGTTCAGCAGGTTTACGCTCAGGACCTTCTCCTACCATCATTAGTTTAGCAGGAATTTCCTTTTGAATATTATAAAACACCTTTACAACATCAGTAATTTGTTTTACAGGTCTAAAGTTACTAATGTGGGTAATTATTTTTTCGTCTTCATTAGCCATCATACCTCGTTGACAATCGGTAAACGTATGCTTGTATTTACCAACATCAATAAAGTTTGGAATAACTTCTATATCATTTTTTATATCAAATAATCTTAAAGTGTCCTCTTTTAAACTTTCAGAAACTGACGTTACAGCATCAGATTTGTTGATACTAAATGTTACTGCAGGCTTATAAAATGGATGGTTACCAACAAGCGTAATATCTGTTCCGTGAAGCGTTGTTACAATAGGAACATAAATACCTTCTTCTTGCAACATCTTTTTAGCCATATATGCTGCATAAGCATGAGGAATCGCATAATGCACGTGTAGTATTTCAATACCATGAAGTTTTACCATATCTACCAACTTGCTAGATAATGCTAACTCATAAGGTTGATAATGAAACAAAGGATATTCAGGTACATTTACTTCATGAAAGTGTACTTTTGTACTTAATAATTCTAATCGTACAGGTTGACTGTAAGTGATAAAATGTATTTCGTGACCACGTTTAGAAAGTTCTAAACCAAGTTCGGTAGCAACAACTCCACTTCCTCCAAATGTAGGATAACAAACAATTCCTATTTTCATTTTTATTCTATAATCGCTTCGTAAATTAAACGTTGTATTTCTGTTCTAATATTTTCTCTTAAAAGCAAGTTTTTTCCAGCTCTAGGATAGGTTCTATTTGCTAAAAAGATATAAACTATTTCTTCTTCAGGATCTGCCCAAGCATAGGTTCCTGTAAACCCTGAATGCCCAAAACTTTGTAAGGATAAACAACCACAGGTTGGACCTTCTTCACCTAATTGTGGTTTGTCAAAACCAACTCCTCTCCTGTTGTCTCTATGACAATAGTAACATTTATTGAACTTATCTAAAGTTTCTGTTTTAAAGTATCGCTTACCTCCATAAAAGCCTTTTTGCAAAAACATTTGCATGATTTTGGCAACATCATTAGCATTGCTAAAAATTCCTGCATGACCACCAACTCCATTTTGCATTGCTGCTCCCATATCATGGACATAACCATGTACTTCTTGATATCTGTAATAGTCGTCAATTTCAGTAGGAACTATCTGTGAGTTACTAAAAAGTTGTGACGGATTGTATGTAGTATAATTTGCTCCCAATGATTGGTAAAAGTGTTCTTGAACTAGTTCATCTAGAGGTTTGTCGTAATAGCTCTCAATATATTTCTTTAAAATATAATATGGTAAATCACTATACCTATACCTTTGTCTTGATAGTAAATCGCTATCCTTTATGATTTTTTGTATAGAATCAGGATAATCGTGACGTAAATAAACTTCTTCTGCTACTTTAATACTAAAGTTAGGACTGTATTTTCTTCGGTAGTATTTAGCATCTGGTTTTTTTGTGACGCTATCTAATGTGGCTGCATAAAATGGAACCCAAGGTTTTAATCTTGCATAATGCGATAGCATTTCTTTTATGGTAATGTCAGATTTATTCGAACTTTTATACTCAGGTAATATTTTAGATAGTTTAGTATCTAACGATAGTGCTCCTTTTTCTTCTAACTCCATGAGTAATGGTAGTGTTGCTAAAATTTTGGTTAAAGAAGCTACATCATACAAATCTTCAAATTTTACTTTGTCATCTCCTTCGTATCTATGTTTTCCAAAGTTTTTGTTGTAAACTACTTTTCCTTTTCTGGCAACTAATAGCTGTATACCAGGAGTCATTTGGTTACTAATTGCATAATTAGCCACTGAATCTAGTTTTGATAACTTTTCAGAACTCATACCAACCTGCTCTGGCAAGCCATAACTCAAGGATTTTATACTGTTATAAGTAATTCCGTCGCCTACTTTAAAATGAATGCCTGTAGACACAGGTAATGCGCCTTTTGCAGCAACAGCTCCAAATACTACTTGAGCAGATTTTTGCTGAGCTATAGTACTGTTTTGGTAACTAACCACAATACCTTCTATGTTTTCAACAGTATGCAAATCGATTAGCGCATAAGGACGTACAAATACGTCTAAAATAACTTTATTGGTTCTTGCTATTTCGTACAACCAAACCAATTCTTGATCTTTAAACTTATAGTCTTTCCAAGGCGAAGCATTAGACTTATGTAACCCAACAATTACAGTATTATAGTTTTGAAGTTTAGTAAGTAATTCATCAAGCTTTTCGGCTTTGACATGATGTACTTTAGTATATTTTTTTAATTCCTCATAAAACGGAGTACCATCATCATCTCCAAAGCTTACATAAGCAATTTTCTTTTCATCAAGCTTTCGTAATGGTAAGATATCTTCTTTATTGCGCACAACCGTTATTGCATTCTCCATAAGGTTCTCGTACAGCAAATCATCTTTAAGTCTATTTAAGTCTTCAACCAAATTATGGATTCCTATAGGAGAATACTTATCTAAACCAACTTTGTATTTTGCCATCAATATTTTTTTCACCGAATGTGATAATCGTTCTTCAGTAATAATACTATCAGTATAAGCAGTAGCAAATAGTTTTATGGCTTGTTCAGGGTTTTCAGACATTAACATCACATCATTACCTGCTAAAAAGGCTTTTAAATCATTTTCACCTCCTTGAGGCATTTTTGTAGTACTGTTGCCATCTATACCTTTTTCAACATAATCAGCAACACCTTTCATTTCAAGCGCATCAGTAAAAATTAATCCTTTAAACTGAAGTGAGTCTTTTAAAATATCAGTAACAATGTGTTTAGATAATGACGAAGGATAACCTGGTCTTGGTTCTAAACTAGGTACGCTAAGATGTGCAACCATAACACTGCTTAAGCCTTCTTTTATTAGTTTTTTGTAAGGATATAGCTCTATAGAATCAATTCGTTTTTCATCAAATGTAATCGTAGGTAATGTTTTATGTGAATCGCTTTCGGTATCACCATGACCTGGAAAATGTTTAGCGTTTGCCAATACGCCAGCACTTTGCATTCCTTTCATAAATGCTAAAGCTTTTTCGGTAACGTTATCTCTATCCTCACCAAACGAACGATTACCGATAATTGGGTTTTTAGGATTTGTATTAATATCTACTACTGGCGCAAAATTAAAATGCACTCCAAGACGTTTGTTATGCTCTCCTATTTGATAACCTGTTTTTTCAACTAATGCATTATCTCTAATAGCTCCTAGTGTCATATTCCAAGGAAATGCATAAGTAGAATCTAAACGCATGCTTAAACCCCATTCTGCATCCATACCAATTAACAACGGAACTTTAGCAGCTGCCTGCAATTCGTTATTAAGTCTAGCTTGACGCACAGGTCCTCCTTTTGAATAAATTAATCCACCTATGTGTTGGTCTTTAATAAGTTTAACTATTTTGGTTTTAGTCGCTTTATCTTGACTAGAAAACACCTGAACCATAAACAATTGTCCTAATTTTTCTTCCAAAGACATAGCATTGTAAATGCTATCAACCCATTTTTGTTGTGCTTCAACGTCTTTATGAAGCAATGGATTTGTTAAATCTTGCTGTGGTAATACTTGCAGTTTCTCTTCTTGAGCACAACTTATAGTAGTAAAAGAGAGGAATATGATAGATATAAGGGAGAAAATGCATCTCATACATTAAAGTTTTTGGTATAATGAATTAAAAACTATGCCAAAATACCATTTTTACAAAGAAGTTTGAAGCACTTTAAGATAGATTTATAAAGAAGGTAATTAACAATATAGTTTCTACTTACTTAGTTTTAAAATTCTAAAAGCACCTTGAACTACTAATATGAAAACAACCGAACCGATAATTAAATCTGGTTTACCAGAATTCAACCAATTAACTAGAATTCCAGCTACAATAACACCTAAATTAATTATTATATCATTTGAAGTAAAAATCATACTTGCTTTCATATGTGCCTCTTCTTTGCTCTTGGACCTTTGTAAAATATATAGGCAAATACCATTGGCTATCAATGCAAGAATTGACACATAAATCATTGTTGTGAAATTAGGAAGATTTTCTGCTCCAAAAAAACGTCTTATAACTTCTACAAAACCAATTATTGCAAGTGTAATTTGAAAATAACCAGAAAGTTTAGCTATACTCTTTTTCTTTGTCATTGAGCCTCCAACTGCAAATAAGCTTATACCATACACAAAACTATCTGCAAGCATATCTAAGCTATCAGCTACTAGTCCCATAGATTTCGAAATCAAGCCTGTAGTCATTTCTACAACAAAAAAGACAAAATTGATTACTAGTACTGACCAAAGTACTTTTCTTTGGTTTTTGTTTTCCTTGAATGTGGTTTGACTAGTAGTAATTGTTGAAATTTTCTTTGCTCCTAAATTAAGCTCAGCAATAGATTTTTCGATTAGATTAATTTCTTCTGTATGAAATACAGAAAGCCTTCTATTCGGAATATCAAAGTCTAAATTTGCAATACTTGAAATACCATCTAATTTCATTCTAATGAGATTTTCCTCTGATGGACAATCCATTTTGGTAATTTCAAATACTGTTTTGTTCATTTTACTTTTAGAATTTTTCTAATCCAACAAGTCGATATGCCTGTCGTGATAACCTAATAGGTACAACACACCATCCAAACCAATACTAGAAATTGAACTTTGTGCATTATTTTTCACTTTAGGCTTAGCATGAAACGCTATTCCCAAACCAGCAAGATTTAGCATTGGTAAATCATTGGCTCCATCACCAACAGCAATGGTTTGACTAATATCTATTCCTTCTTTTTTAGCCAATAACTGTAAGTATTCAGCTTTTTTATTGCCATCAACTATTTCTCCAATATAACCACCTGTTAAGACACCATCTTTAATTTCCAGTTGGTTTGCAAACACGTAGTCTATGTCTAGCTTTTTTTGAAGGTAATCTCCAAAATATGTAAATCCACCTGAAAGGATTGCTGTTTTAAATCCGTAGTTGTGTAGAGTGTCAATTAGTCGTCTTGCGCCTTTTGTAATCGGTAATCTTTCAGCAACGTCTTGTAGCACTTCTTCACGAAGTCCTTTTAAAAGTTTCATACGTCTTTTAAAGCTTTCATTAAAATCAATTTCACCTTGCATAGCAGATTCTGTAATAGCTTTTACTTCTTCTCCTACACCAGCAAGTTCTGCTAATTCGTCAATAACTTCAGTTTGAATTAAGGTAGAGTCCATATCAAAACACACCAAGCGTCTGTTACGTCTAAATATATTGTCTTCCTGAAAAGCGATATCTACATCTAAATCTTTTGAAACCTGCACAAATCTAGCTGTTAGCTCTTGCTTATCATCAATTTTTCCTCGTATTGATAACTGAATTGATGCTCTTGGGTATTCTTCTTCTTTAACTAAAGAGGTTCTCCCTGTTAAACGTTTTATAGAGTCAATGTTTAAATTTTTATCAGAAATGATTTTGGTGACTTCTGAGATTTGTTCTGCTGCTAATCGTTCACCAAGAATAGTCACAATGTAACGGTCTTTACCTTGAAGGTTCACCCAACTTTCATAATCTTCTAAAGAAATAGGTGTAAACTTAGCAGTGATATTAAGTTCATAAGCTTTAAAAAGTAAGTCTTTTAAAACCGCAGCTGACTTTTTGCCAGTACCAATTTCAAACAAAATACCTAAGGACAAAGTATCATGAATATTAGCTTGACCAATATCTAAAACTTTTGCTCCATATTGTGCTAAAACACCTGTTAAAGCTGAAGTTAAACCTGGTTTATCTTGTCCTGAAATGTTAAGTAAGAAGATGTCGTTTGCCATTTGAACTATGTGTCTCGTTAAAAAGAGAAGTAAAAATGACTAAACTATTTGAATTATAAAAGTTTTGGCGTGTAAAAACAAGGTTAATTTTTCAATTTAAAAATCGACTATGCCAACTCTCGCTTGCAGGTACTTCCCAACTGTCTTTAAACTCAGCAATGTTAGTCACTAAATTATTAAATACAATGGTGTTTTTAGACACAGCTTTGTCTTTAGCCATCTTTTTAAAGTCCATAAGTGGCTTGTATGCTATAAACTCTCCTTGTTTGTAAGACACATTCATTTTATCCATTAAATCTACATCGTACTGCTTTTCTAATTGCTGAATAAAATGCACTGAAGCATCAATACTACATCCTGATGCTTGATTAAAGTTTTGATTTAATGCGATTACTATAAATCGCTTATAAACAATTTTGTATCCAGATTGAAGATTGCTTCCGTGAGCAGTCCAGTTTTGAATAAACTGACTTAATTGTTCTTCTAATTGAGCAAGCTCTTCGTCATTGAATGAACGGTTTGCTTGGTATATCCAAACTCTAGATTCGTCTGGTAATGTATCAAAATCTACTAGCATTTTTTTGTTTTAATTTATTAAAGCTCCTCGCTATTTGCTATGATTTCAACAATATCAAATACTTTAATATCAGATTCGCGTTCTTTAGCTTTAACACCGTCGGTCATCATTGTATTGCAATATGGACAACCTGTAGCAATTATATTTGGGTTTGTTTTAAGCGCGTCTTCAGTACGTAGCACGTTAATGTCCTTATCACCTTTTTCAGGTTCTTTAAACATTTGAGCTCCTCCAGCACCACAACATAAAGCAGTACTTCGGTTGCGTTTCATTTCTACTAAATCAACACCTAAACTTTTAAGTAGATTTCTTGGCGCTTCATACACCTCGTTAGCTCTTCCTAAATAGCAAGGGTCATGAAACGTAATACGTTTTCCGTTTAAAGTGGAGTCACTTTTTAGTTTTAAACGACCAGAACTCATCAATTCTTCAATAAATTGAGTATGATGTAATACTTCGTACACACCACCTAATTGAGGATATTCGTTTTTTAAGGTATTGTATGAATGTGGACACGCAGTTACTATGCGTTTTACTTCGTAAGCATTTAGTATTTCAATGTTAGTCATTGCTTGCATTTGAAACAAAAACTCATTTCCTGCGCGTTTAGCAACGTCTCCAGTATTGCTTTCTTCGGTTCCTAATACTGCAAAATCAACATTAGCTTTATGAAGTACTTTAACAAAAGCTCTTGATATTTTTTTTGCTCTATCGTCATAACTACCAGCAGATCCAACCCAAAATAAAATTTCTGGTTGTTTACCTTCTGCCATATACTCTGCCATTGTAGGCACTTTTAGTTTCTCGCTCATACCCTAATATTATTCTTCGTTAGCCCAATTTAAACGGTCCATTTGGTTATATGGCCAAGGTGCTCCATTGTTTTCAATATTGGTCATCATATTGTTAAGCTCCATTGGAGCAGCACTTTGTTCCATTACTAAATAACGTCTCATTTCTATAATAATTGATAATGGATCGATACTTACAGGACACGCTTCTGTACATGCATTACAAGTTGTACATGCCCAAAGTTCTTCGGTAGAGATATAATCTCCTAAGAGTTGTTTTCCATCATCTTTAAATTCACCTCCATTAGCATCGATATTTTTACCAACTTCTTCTAATCGATCACGAGTATCCATCATGATTTTACGAGGCGATAATTTTTTTCCTGTTTGGTTAGCAGGACATTCGCTTGTACATCTACCACACTCAGTACATGTATAAGCATTAAGTAGTTGTACCCAGTTTAAATCTTGCACATCACTAGCACCGAACTTTGCAGGAACCTCGTCTTCTGCGCCTTCTTCAGGTGCTGCAAATGGATCTGCATTTGGGTCCATCATCATTTTAACTTCGTTAGTAACTGCTTCTAAGTTGTTTAATTGTCCTTTTGGATTTACTTTTCCGTAGTAAGTGTTTGGAAATGCAAGTAAAATATGTAAATGCTTTGAATAGTATAAGTAATTAAGGAACACTAAAATTCCTAAAATATGCAGCCACCAAGCACTACGCTCTATAATATGCAATGTAGATTCTGCTAATCCAGAAAACAAAGGCGCTATGTATTGACTAATCACATTACCTGAATTCATATCTTGAAAATGAACATCGGTAGCATTCATAACTAAAAATAAAGTCATCAATACCATTTCAAAATATAAAATGAAATTACCATCATTTTTTGGCCAACCTTTCATTTCAGATTTCCAGAAACGTTGTAGTTTAATAACATTTCTTCTAACCCAGAATATTACAACTGATACAAATACTAATGCTGCTAATACTTCAAAAGTGCCTATAAGAACACCATATAATGTTCCCATTTTTGAAAATAGGCGATGCGTTCCAAAAAGTCCGTCGATAATTATTTCAAGTACTTCAATATTGATAATTACAAAGCCTACATATACAATAACGTGAAGTACACCTGCAATTGGACGTTTTACCATTTTGCTTTGCCCTAAAGCAATCATGGTCATGTTTTTCCATCGTTGTGATTTATTATCGCTTACATCAACATCTTGTCCTAGTTTGATGTTACGAATAAGTTTTTTGACATTTTTTGCAAAAAATCCTATTCCAAGAATAAGTGCTATAGCAAAAAGTATGTTTGGTATAAATTGCATAGTAGAAATAATCTAATTCATTTGTTCTTCAGTAGGTGCTTGGTAAGGAATTTCCTTTTTAGATAAAATACGTCTGTATCGTGCAGGATGTAGTTTTATATCTAATAGTAATAACTCCATTTCTTTTGAAGCGCCTTCTAAATTTTTATATAAAGCATCGTCTTTTAATAACTTACCAATAGTACCTTCACCATTATCTATACTAGCTAACACGCTATTAAGTCCGTTAACGGTTTGTTGTAAATTCTTTAAGGTTGCACCTAAATTAGCATCGGCAACTGAATCGGTTATTTTTGACAAGTTATTGGTTAAGTTTTCAGCATTGGCTAACGTACTGTTTAAACTTTCTTGATTGTCTTTTAATAATTTGTTTATGGTTTCAGACGTGCTTTTGAAAGAAGAAATGGTTTGGTTTAAACCAGCAATACTACCTCTTAAATTTGCTTTAGCTTCTTCATCAAACACATCATTTAAATTAGACAGTAACGAATCTGCACTCACCATCATAGTTTCAATTTTCTCTTGTAAAGGAGTTAAACGCTGATTAACCAATTCAGACAAACCACCTTTAACACTAGACTCTAAATACGAGCCGCTTTTTGCTATTTCGGCATTATCAAACGCTGGTATAATTGCTACTCCTTTTCCTCCTATTAAACCTAAATCGTATAACTGCGCTTTACTATTTTTAGAAAATTTAAAATCATTGTCAACAAGTAATTTTACCAATAATTTTCCTGATCCATCATCAGTAAAAGAAATATCTTGAACCTTACCTACACTAAAGCCATTAATGGTTACAGGTGTAGAAGGCGCAAGTCCTTCAACGTTATCATAAACAGTATAATAGGTTCTTGAAGAATCTAAAAGATTTTCACCTTTTAAGTAATTGAATAAATAAATAAACAGAACAATTCCTGATATGACCAGTATAGCTGTTTTAACTTCTCTTGATATTTTCAATGTTCAGTGTGTTTGGTTACACAAAATTAATGATAAATATATAAAGAATGTTTCTAATTAGAGGTACTTTTAATAGCTTCTGAAACATCTATTTTGTTTCCGTCTTTATAAGCTACTATAAAGCAGGTAGTATAGCCTTTAGCTTTAGCTTCATTTTGAAGTCTTTGCACTTCGTTATAATCTGAAGTATAACCATAATAATATTTATACAAGCCATCTTCCTTTTTTCTAGAGATATTATCTAGTCCCTTAAAGTTGTAAGGTTTAGGCTCTAGTTGTCTAGAACTTGCTGCTATTTGAACTTTAAACACAATATTTGGGAAGACTTCTTTAGTCTCTGGTATGGTTTCGTTTTCTATAGGTGGTTGTTTATCTGGTAATTTATCAGAAAAAATACTTTCACCTACATTTAATGATAATTCATCTTTATAACTTAAAATAGCATCTCTAATACCTATAGCCATTGATGTTTGACCACTAGAGGAATTTAAAAACTTTCCTTCAGGTTTATAGGTTAAAAAACCAACTTCAATTAACACACTTGGCATATAGGTGTTGTGTAACACCCAAAGACTAGCTTGCTTTACGCCTCTACTTTTTCGTGACAATTTCCCAGAAAAATTATCTTCAATAAGTCTTGCTAATTTAATACTGTTTTCAGTATATACTTCTTGTATTACACCCAAGCCTATTGATGACTCAGGAGAATTAGGGTTAAACCCTTCGTAGTGTGTTTCATAGTTAGCCTCTAAGAAAATTACTTCGTTTTCTTTTTTAGCTATTTCAAAGTTTCGTTGTGTGTTTGCTGCTCCTAAAACAAACGTTTCGGTACCATGAGCACTTGAGTGGTGAGAGTTACAGTGAATAGATACAAACAAATCGGCATCTGCTCTATTAGCAATGGCTGCACGTTCACGAAGCTCAATAAAAACGTCTGTTTTACGTGTATAAATTACTTTTATGTCTTTATGTTTTGATAACTCCTTACCTACTTCTAAAGCAATTTTTAAAGCGATATCTTTTTCTTTGTAACCACTTCCTAAATTACCAGGATCATGACCACCATGACCAGCATCTAAAACCACTACAAAATGGTCTTTATCCTTTTGAAATGCGTGTGCAGGTGTTAAATAAACTATAAATAATACGATTATGGAAAATATGTACGTTCTCATATGTGTTTAAACGGCTGACTAACTTGGTTTATTTTAATTTTTAAATTTTGGTCGAATTAACTGTAATCACAAAAAAATATATGTAATTTTGGCAATTCAAAAACCGAGCCATACTTTTACAAAAATACATTTAAAAGCATTGCGTACAAACATCTTTCAAATACTTTTTACCCTAAGTTTTACAGTGTTTATTAACACTTTGGGCTTTTCTCAAGATTTACCAAAATCTACCGAACCCATTACTCCAAAAACTGAAAGAGATACTTTGTCGCTAGTATCAGACTCTTTATTTAGTCAACCTTTAAATTTAAAAGAAAACGACTCCATTACTTCTGATAGTATTCCTAAGAAAAAGGAGTTTTTATCTGGAAAGGTTAACTATAAAGCAAAGGATTACGTATCCATAAACCAAAAGGAAAACAAAATATATCTCTATAATCAAGCTGAAGTGTATTATGAAGATATGGAAATAAAAGCTGGAGTTATTGTAATTGACTACAACAAAAATCTGGTGTATGCAGGTCGATTAAAAGACTCAACAGGATATAGTCAAGCTCCTGTGTTTAAACAAGGACAAAATGTTGTAGAGCCTGATTCTATTATCTTTAATACCGATTCTAAAAAAGCATTAATATTTAATTCCAAGACTGAACAAAGCGGAGGAACTATTATTGCTGACTTAACTAAAAAGGAAAACGACTCAGTATATTTTATACGACGCGGTAAGTTTACCACTTCAGAAAATCTTGACGATCCTGAATATTACTTTTTAATGCGTAAAGCTAAAATTGTACCTGGTAAAAAAGTGGTAACAGGTCTTACCAACATGTTTATTTATGATGTGCCACTACCTATTGGTTTGCCTTTTGCTTACTTCCCAATGACCAAAAAACAAACGTCTGGTGTTATTTTTCCTTCGTTTGGAGAACAAAATGACAGAGGGTATTTTGTACAAAATGGTGGTTACTATTTTGCTATTAATGATTATGTTGATTTAGCTGTTTTAGGGGATTATTACACTAATGGTAGTTACGGAATGCGTATCGAATCCAACTATGCGTTACGCTACAAGTTTAGAGGTAACTTGAGTTTTAGGTATGAAAACCTAATTAGTAGCGAACGAGGATTCCCTGATTATTCAAAAACTTCGGTTTACAATATAAGATGGTCACACTCACAAGATGGAAAATCTAGCCCAAATTCGCGTTTTTCGGCTTCTGTAAACTTAGGTAGTAGTAGATATTATCAGCAGTCTATTAATCAGTTAAACTCGTCTAACTTTTTAAATAACACATTATCATCCTCTATTTCATATTCAAAATCTTTTCAAGGCGAGCCACAAGTAAATTTGAATATGACTGCGACACACTCGCAAAACACCAATACACAGCAAATAAACATGACATTACCTACGTTTCAAGGTAGTGTGAGTAGAGTTTATCCTTTTGAACCTAAAGTTGGAACTAAAAAAGGAATTATAGATAACATCAACTTTCAGTATAATGTAAGAGCTGAAAACAGAATTCAAACTACCGATTCGTTGTTCTTTAAAAAAGAAATGTTTGATGATGCTAAAATGGGTGTACAACACAGTATTCCGTTAACCACAAACTTTAAAGTGTTTAAATACTTTAGTATGAGTGCCAGCACAAATTTTGAAGAAAACTGGACTTTTAATACTGTTAGAAAATACTACGATGCGGCTCTTGAGGAAGAAGTAACTATTCAAAAAAACACTTTTGATAGTTTTAGAACTTATAATTTTAGCACAAGTATTGGTACAACCATTTATGGTATGTACGATTTTACCAAAGAAGGAAAGGACACTAAAATTCAGGCGATACGACATGTTATGCGACCATCAATAAGTTATAGTATTAATCCTGCTTTTGATCAATATTATGACACTTATGAAATTGTTGATGCAGATGGAACCACATCTAGAGAAGTAGAATATAGCAGATTTGAAGAATCTATTTTTGGATCTCCTAATAAGAACTACGCAAGCTCAATGGGAATATCACTTTCCAACAACCTTGAAGCTAAAGTAAGAGATAAAGATTCAACAAAAACAGAACCTAAAAAGATAGTATTACTTAACAACCTTAACTTTTCTACATCTTATAATTTTGCAGCAGACTCTATGAAATTGAGTCCTATACGTATGTCTGGTGGTACTCAAATATTTGATAATAAAATGAGTATTAACTTTGGTGCAACGTTTGATCCTTATGCGTTAAACAATAACAATCAAAGAATAGACAAACTCAACATCAATAATGGCGGAAGCTTGTTTAGGTTAACTTCAGCTAGTGTAAACATGAGTTATAGCCTTTCAAACAAGAGTTTTTCAGGAAAAGGTGATGACGATAATTCAAACGATAGAGCTATACAAGAGTCTCTAAGAAGTGGTGGTCGTGCCGATGACCTTTTTGGAAAACCAGAAGATTTTGCAGACCAACGTTTAACTGATGATGACCGAGAAAATAAAGAAGAAAAACCTAGCGAATTATACAACTATGTCATCCCTTGGAACTTGCGTTTAGCCTACGCTGTAAATTACTCCAACTCTGCTAGACAAAACGAAATATCATCACACTCGTTAATGTTTTCTGGTGATGTAGAAATTTCTCCTAGATGGACCGTTGGTGCGTCGTCTGGTTATGATTTTAAAAACAACGGATTTACTTATACGCAATTACGATTTGAAAGAGATTTATTAAGTTGGCGAATGAACTTTAGCTGGATTCCTTTTAGTACCAGAAGTTCATGGAATTTCTTTATAGGAATAAAATCCAGCTTACTTAAAGACCTTAAATACGATAAGCGTAAGCAACGTGACCAACAATTATAATAACTACGTTATGAAAACAATAATCAACACCACCAAAGCTCCTGCTCCTATTGGACCATACAACCAAGCTACACTTGTAGGAAACACTTTATATACTTCAGGGCAAATTGCATTGCATCCAGAAACTATGGAGTTGATTTTAGATGACATTCAAACCGAAACCAAGCAAGTAATGGAAAACATGAAAGCGGTTTTGGAAGCTGCTGATATGACCTTTGAAAACGTAGTGAAAACCTCAATATTCATTAGTGATATGAATAACTTTTCAAAGATAAATGAGGTATACGGAACTTATTTTAATCCAGACACTGCTCCTGCAAGAGAAACTGTAGAAGTTGCCAATTTACCTAAGTTTGTAAATGTGGAAATTAGTATGATTGCAGTCAAATAACACGAGGTTCGTTTAACGGTCTTCTTTACTTTGATATTATTAAATTTAACAAGAGTAGAGAGGAGAACTCGAACGGTCTTTAGGTAATACCTATTACACG
>NZ_JAOQHY010000040.1:0-282 GCF_025548475.1 Gaetbulibacter sp. NE
CAAAAAAAAGCGACTTGTAAGAGTCGCTTTTTTTAGTTTTTTTTTTTATTAGGTTTTTTCTTAATGTATAAATTACTTTTTTAATTATTAAAAAATAAAATCCAGGTGTAATTTTTTTTGTTTTTTTTTTAGCAATAATAAATTTTTTTTTTATTGTTATTTTCTTATTTATTCTTTTTTTTTAATTATTTCTCTATTTCTAACTTTTCTTCCCATTGCTTCTTTTTCCCCCCCCCCCCCCCCCCCCCCCCCCCCCCCCCCCCCCCCCCCCCCCCCCCCCCC
>NZ_JAOQHY010000041.1:0-279 GCF_025548475.1 Gaetbulibacter sp. NE
TGAGCCCGGCGTCGGCAAGACCGCGATCGTCGAGGGCCTGGCGCTGCGCATCCTCAACGGCGACGTGCCGGAGAGCCTGAAGGACAAGAAGCTGCTGTCGCTCGACATGGGCGCCTTGATCGCCGGCGCGAAATATCGCGGCGAGTTCGAGGAGCGGCTGAAATCCGTGCTGCAGGAGGTCTCGACCGCCGAGGGCGGCATCATCCTGTTCATCGACGAGATGCACACGCTGATCGGCGCCGGCAAGGCCGACGGCGCGATGGACGCGTCCAACCTGTT
>NZ_JAOQHY010000042.1:0-275 GCF_025548475.1 Gaetbulibacter sp. NE
GGCAAAAATCCCTCGAAGAAGAACCGGTCGGTCGGCAGCGCCGCAACCGACAGTGCCGTCAGCACCGATGACGGCCCGGGCACCGCGATCACGGCATGCCCGGCGGCGCAGACCTCGCGCACCAGCTTGAAGCCGGGGTCCGATATCAGTGGCGTACCGGCATCGGATACCAGCGCGATCGCGGCGCCCTGCGCCAGCCGCTCGAGGATCTTGGGACGGGCCTGCGCGGCATTGTGCTCATGATAGAGCGCGAGCTCCGCGCTGATCGCGTAACG
>NZ_JAOQHY010000043.1:0-273 GCF_025548475.1 Gaetbulibacter sp. NE
GAGACCTTGCGTCACTGGACGACCGGCATGATTTTGCGATCGAAGTGCGGACCGAAGGCGGCCCCGTCTTCAAGGTCGTCTTCGTTTTCGAGGCAACCCATCTGAGACAACAAGGCAGCCTCAACTGGAGGTGATCACCTCACCGGGCGCCGCTGGCCGGTCGGAGCGGACTCGATTTTTGGCTGGGCGCGGTATGGTGCCGGCGGCGGTGCGTGTGGCGCACGCAATGTCGCGTCATTGTTGGGCTTGGTGATTGCCGGCGTCGCCGGATTG
>NZ_JAOQHY010000044.1:0-272 GCF_025548475.1 Gaetbulibacter sp. NE
GAGCTTTGCGACGCGAAGTTTTGGGTGCGGTTCGCTGCAAGCGAAATGCCTACCGACAGTAAAGGACTTTTTGGTTCGTTTTTGGTCCCTCAAAAATGAACAAGCACACATCACTACAAAACCAAACACTAATCCCTAATCCCTTATAATCTAAAAACCAAACACTAAACCCCATTCCTGCAACGCAGGAAAACGCTGTCGTAAGCATAGCGCACAAAAGCTTCGAGAACAGGAGCTTTGCGACGCGAAGTTTTGGGTGCGGTTCGCTGCAA
>NZ_JAOQHY010000045.1:0-272 GCF_025548475.1 Gaetbulibacter sp. NE
GACCCCGTTCGTGGTGCGCCGGGCCATGACGGGTCTGGCGCAAGTCGCGGCGCAGGCCGAACGCATCGACATCGACCAGCGCGGCGTGCAGCTGCCGCTCGACAAGGTGCCGATCGAGATCACCCCGCTCGTCAAGGCGATCAATGCTGCGCTCGACCGCCTCGACAAGGGTTACGAACGCCACCGCCGCTTCCTCGCCGATGCCGCGCACGAGCTGCGCACACCGATCGCGATTCTTTCGACACGGGTCGCCTCACTCGAACCCGGACCGG
>NZ_JAOQHY010000046.1:0-271 GCF_025548475.1 Gaetbulibacter sp. NE
GACGATCAGGCCCGCTTTCCAGACAAAGCCGGAGGCGCGCGCGCGATGCGAATGCACGGAGACGACCGATGGCGCGGCGCGCGCGATGGTCGCCGATAGGGCTGGTGACAGCGAGGCAAGGATGTTCGGTTCGGTCATGGGAAACTCCGTTGGCTTCCCGCAATCTGGGATGTTGCGGCCGGCGGCGAAACTGGCCGGATGGGCAGGGCCGCAGGGCGCCCTGGGTGCCCGACCCGGTCAGCCCCGGTCGCGAGTCCTCAAGCCAAGCAGG
>NZ_JAOQHY010000047.1:0-269 GCF_025548475.1 Gaetbulibacter sp. NE
CATCTCGATGCCGACGGTGAATACGATGCCCTGCACCGCCGTGACGATCGGCTTGCGGCAGCGCTTCGACAATCCAAAGGGATCGACGTTGCCCTCCGGCAGCGGCTTGCGCGATGCGGTCGGGCCAAAGAATTTCGGCATGTCGAGACCTGCAGTGAAGCTGCCGCCGGCAGCACAGAGCACGCCGACCCAGAGACCGTCGTCATTGTCGAGCAGTGTCAGCGCGTCGGACAGCTCGGCCATCATCTCCGGGCTGAAGGCGTTCTTCT
>NZ_JAOQHY010000048.1:0-268 GCF_025548475.1 Gaetbulibacter sp. NE
AGTTCTGCTTCTGCTCCGGCGTGCCGCGCAGGGAGATATGCACCGCCGACATGTCGGTGTGCACGAGGATCGACGAGGTGAAGCCGCCGAAGCTCGAGCGTCCGAGCTCCTCGGCGAACACCATCGAGGCCAGCGGCCCCATGTCGGTGCCGCCATACTCGGCCGCATGGCGCATGCCGAGGAAGCCGAGCGCGCCCATGCGGCGATAGATCTCGCGCGGAATCTTGCCGTCGCGCTCCCACGCCTCGGCATGCGGTACCACTTCCTT
>NZ_JAOQHY010000004.1:0-208980 GCF_025548475.1 Gaetbulibacter sp. NE
AACAACATTCCAATCATTACTCGAAAAGCGCACATAATAATCATTCTTAATTTCAGATAACGACAATTTATTATCATCCATAAATTCAGATGATAGGTTTTTTACTTGTTCGGGAAATTCTTTGTAGCAAGGCATTTCGTTTAAATTAAAGCCAATAATAAAGATATGAATAGTTTTAACTATCCATATCAACTCTCGACGAATTTAGTTTTTTTATATGACAGTCATGCAGTTATCTTATGAATTGTTATTAACAGATGTATTCTTAAAAAAGCGTTAATTAACAGTTGTATACAGTACTTTAACAAATTGCTAACAGCAGTGAGGTAGGTAATGGTCTAATTTTAAGACAATCAATCAATTAAAAACGAGCAGTTATGTTTTTAAGTCCAGCATTTTAGTTGGGCTTTTTTTAGCTAATATAATTCCACATGTTTTTGTATTTGCTCAATTGCCTGTAGGTGTGGAGTAGCACTTTGTGTTCTGGTAAGCCTAGAGTTGGGTCGCTGTTTAAAACGCGTTTAGCATAAAAGCGAGCGCTTTGCAAGATGTCTTTGTCTTTAACAATATCGGCAATTTTAAGGTTGAGTACACCACTTTGTTGGGTTCCCATAATATCACCAGGACCACGAAGTTTAAGGTCAACTTCGGCAATTTCAAAGCCATCACTGGTTCTGGTCATGGTTTCTAAACGTAGTTTACTGTCGTTACTTAGTTTATGGCTCGTCATTAAAATGCAATAGCTTTGTTCGGCACCACGACCAACACGACCTCTTAACTGGTGCAATTGCGATAACCCAAAGCGTTCAGCACTTTCAATAACCATAACAGAGGCGTTAGGAACGTTTACACCAACTTCAATTACTGTAGTGGCAACCATAATTTGTGTTTCGCCTTTAGCAAAACGTTGCATTTCGTAATCCTTATCGGCTGGTTTCATCTTTCCGTGTACAATGGAGATTTGGTATTCAGGCATAGGAAAGTCTCTAGAAATGCTTTCGTAACCATCCATAAGGTCTTTGTAATCCATTTTCTCACTTTCCTGAATTAATGGATATACCACATACACTTGTCTGCCTTTTTTAATTTCATCTCTTATAAACTGAAACACACGAAGTCTATTTTTATCGTAACGATGTACTGTTTTTATAGATTGTCTTCCTGGAGGTAATTCGTCAATTACTGAGATGTCTAAATCACCATAAACCGACATTGCTAAAGTTCGCGGAATTGGTGTTGCAGTCATCACTAAAATGTGTGGAGGAGTAGTTGCCCTTTCATTATCAGAAGATGCCTCTGGGCCTTTTCTCCATAATTTGCTTCTTTGTTCGACTCCAAATCGATGTTGCTCGTCTATAATTGCAAGCCCTAAATTTTTAAATTTTACCTTATCTTCAAGCAGTGCGTGAGTGCCAATTAAAATCTGTAAATTGCCATTTTCAAGATTTTCATGGATTTCTTTTCGTTCTGAAGTGTTACTTGAACCAGTTAATAATTTTATACTGATATTCAGTTTATTGCAAAACTCTGATAAGCCATTATAGTGCTGAACTGACAAAATTTCAGTTGGAGCCATTAAACAAGCTTGAAAACCGTTGTCAAGTGCGATTAACATTGACATTAGCGCAACTATGGTCTTCCCAGAACCAACATCACCTTGTAATAATCGGTTCATTTGTGCATTACTGCCTAAATCGGCTCTAATTTCTTTGAGAACTCGCTTTTGAGCATTGGTTAATTCAAAGGGTAAATGTTCCTTAAAAAAGGTGTTGAAATAGTCGCCAACTTTTTCAAATGGAAAGCCTTTAATTTTTGATTTATGGATTAGATTTTTTAGAATAAGTTGCAGTTGAATGTAGAATAATTCTTCAAATTTTAATCGGAATTGAGCGCGAGATAATAGCTCTTGGTTTTTTGGAAAATGCACGTTAAAAAGTGCTTCGCTTTTTGAGAGTAATTTAAGTTCGGAAAGTAAATTTTCAGATAAGGTTTCCGAAAATCTGCCTTTGGTTTCCAGGAACAGATTCTGCATAATTTTACTAATTACTCTATTGGTGATGCCTTTATTGGATAGCTTTTCAGTTGAAGGGTAAATAGGTTGCATTGCAGAGCGCAAATTCTTTTCGTGTTCTTCAAGCAGTTCCATTTCAGGGTGAGGCATGCTAAATGTGCCATTAAACCAATTGGTTTTTCCAAAAATCACATAAGTTGTGTTTGGTTTTATGCTGTCTCTAATCCATTTTTGACCTCTAAACCAAACCAACTCCATAACTCCAGTATCGTCTTGAAACGTGGCAACTAGTCGTTTACCTCTTTTTTGAGCGATTTCTTTAAAGCTAGTAACTCTTCCAATAACCTGTACGTCAGCGTTGTTGCGTTGCAGTTGGTTGATTTTGTAATATTGGGTTCGGTCTATGTATCGATTTGGAAATAAGTTGATTAAGTCTTGATAGGTGTGAATACCAAGCTCTTTACGGAGTAAATCGGCTCGATTTGGTCCAACGCCTTTAAGGTAATCTATAGGTGTTTGAAGATTGGTATTCATGGTAACGAATATAATTCTAATACTTGAAAGATAAAACTTGATTTTTTGTATTTTGGAACTCTAAAATGAGCAGAAAACAAATAAAATGCGAGCATTAGTAATATCAGGTGGCGGAAGTAAAGGTGCGTATGCAGGAGGAGTTGCGCAGTACCTTATTGAGGGTCAGGGGAAAACTTACGATATGTATTTAGGAACTTCTACAGGAAGTTTGTTAATACCTCATTTGGCTGTCAACGATATTGGTAAGTTGTATGATATTTTTACTAATGTGCAACAGAGTGATATTTTTAGTGTAAGTCCTTTTGTGCAGCGTGAAAAAGACGGAAGAGAGTTTGTGTCTATTGATTTTGTGAACTCTTTATGGCAGTTTATTCGAATGAAACGCACCTTTGGAGAGAGTAAATCACTAAGGAGGAATATTAGGAAGAATTTTACTAAAGAAGAGTTTTTAAAGATAAAAGACACCAAAGAGGATGTTGTAGTGACAGTGTCTAACCTTTCTAAAAACACAGTAGAGTACAAGTCTATTAACGATTACTCGTATGAAGAGTTTTGTAATTGGATATGGATTTCTTGCAATTATATACCGTTTATGTCTTTAGCTAAAGTGAACGGTTATGAATATGCTGATGGTGGTTTGGGTTGTGTAGTGCCAATACGTGAGGCTATACAACGTGGAGCAACTGAAATTGATGCTATTGTTTTAGAAGCTGAACAAATGGATAGGTTGAAGGTGTTGGGTAAAAACCCATTTTCCTTAATGATTAACCTATTTGGGCATTTGCTTAACCAAGTGGAGCGTAATGATATAGTTATAGGCAAGCTTGCAGCGCGAAATAAAGGCGTAAAGCTGAATTTGTACTATACGCCAACAGACCTTACTGAAAACTCCTTAATTTTCAGTAAGCGTTTGATGACTAAATGGTGGCAATTAGGTTATGATTATGCAAAAGCAAGAAATGAAAGGTAGTGGAGTTTTACCACATGTCGCTTACTTCTTGTTTTATGTAAGATAATGCAGCGTCACTAGGAGCTCGCTTTTCCATCATTTCGGTTAAAACAACTTCTCTAAGTTTATTGGCAGTGTCAGTTTTTTCTAAAAGACTTGCTTTTCTTATCAGTTGAATAGTGGCATTTTTTGCTGCTGCAATAATGTTCCAGCATTCATCAGTCATGTAGATTTGTTGTGATAAATTATGCTCAAACTCTTGTTCGATAGTTGCTATAATTAAAGATTCGTAATCTTCTTTATTTGAGGAGTTTGGGATAACTCTAATCAGTAATTTTGAAGGTGTGATACGCTCTAAAAACAAAGCCATTCTTTCATAGGCTTGTAAGCGGATAGGAAGTGTGTTTACTTGTATGTCTTTATGTAATAAAAAGCGTCTTCTACCATCTTCGTTTTTAGTGTGTTCTTTAAAAAAGTAATAAGCAATCATTCCAGTAATTAGGGCAGGAACAGCATACAATAATACTTCAAATATTTTTTCAACTTCCATAGTGTTTTAGTTAGGTTAGGTATTTTGGTTTTTATATTGACCTCCCAAATATATGCAATCTTTTAAATCTTGCATACTTTTAAAAGGCACAGGAGTTTTTTCGTAGTGATAGGTTAAATTTAATTCTTTAGACAGGTTATGGTCGTCTACATTTACATCAATATCACTCATTTTAAACTGACAAGGATGCTCGTAACCTGCGGAATGTGTAATTTCTATAAACTCTTTTCTAAAGGTTTTAAAATATTGCGCTAATCGATGTGACTTTAAAGTTACATCAATACCACTTTGTAGCCATTTGCTTTGGGTGGCAACACCACTAGGACAATGATTGGTATGACAAATTTGTGCTTGGATACAACCAATACTCATCATGGCTTCTCTGGCAACGTTAATACAGTCAACTCCCATAGCAAAAGCCATTGCAGCTTTTGCAGGAAATCCTAGTTTTCCACTTCCAATAAATACAATACGTTCACTTAAACCTTTTCTCTGAAATAGTTTGTATAAATCGCTAAAGCCATAAACCCAAGGTAATGAAACGTGGTCAGCAAAACTTGGTGGAGCAGCACCTGTACCACCTTCGCCACCATCTACAGTTATAAAGTCTGGTCCATGACCTTTGGTTTTCATTATATCAGCAAGTTCTTCCCATTGGTCTAGTTTTCCAATAGCAGCTTTTATACCTACAGGCAAACCTGTTGCTTCAGCAATGGCTTCAATAAAATCAACCATTTCAGGAACGTTGGAAAACGCTGAATGGTTAGGAGGTGATAACACGTCTTTACCAACTTCTACATGACGTATGCGTGCAATTTCCTCAGTGATTTTTGCTCCAGGAAGTACACCACCTTTTCCAGGTTTTGCACCTTGGGAAAGCTTAATTTCTATGGCTTTTACATGTGGATTATCATTAACTAACTGCACTAATTTTTCCATTGAAAAGTTACCGTCGCTATCTCTTACTCCAAAATAACCTGTTCCAAAATGAAACATAACATCACCACCATTACAGTGGTAAGGAGACAAACCACCTTCACCTGTATTGTGGTATGCTCCAGCTATATGAACACCTTTGTTGAGAGACTCTACCGCTTTGGCAGATAAAGAACCAAAACTCATAGCTGAAACATTAATTACAGATGCAGGTCTAAACGGTTTTTTTCGCTTGTTGTAAGCACCAATAACTTTTGCACAAGGTAAAAACGTTTTGTCAACAGCATTGGGATGGTCTTTTTCAATTTTATAAGGCATCATTGCATTGTTGATAAAGATGTGATGATGCGAATAAATATCTCTATCAGTTCCAAATCCTTCGTAGTTATTTTCTTTTTTAGCAGACGCATAAATCCAACCACGTTCAATACGGTTAAAAGGTAATTCTTCTCTATTGTTTGCTACAAGATATTGTCTAAGTTCAGGACCAATGCGTTCTAAAATATATCTAAAATGTCCAATAACAGGGAAATTATGGCTTATGGTGTGTTTTCTTTGTAAAAAGATGTCTCTTATAGCAACTAAAGCTAAAACGATTAACATCCACATCCACCAGCTTATGCTGCTTATAAAATCTAAAAACGTATTCATTATTAATTGTTTAAGTAGTCTAATGCTAAGTATGTCATGGCTTTAACACCCAAAATCAATCCATTGTCATCAATTTTGAAATCTGGAGTATGGTGAGGAAACGCTTCAGTGTTTCCTGGTGTCATTCCGCCTAAATAAAAGTAAAGCCCAGGAACAACCTCTTGAAAATAAGAGAAGTCTTCACCTCCTGTAACTGCTTTCATAAGTTTAACATTATCTTTTCCTGCTGCTTTTTCTAGCGAAGGTAACATTTGTGAGGTTAAATCTGGGTCGTTATAGGTAACAAGTGTGTTTTCTTGAAACTCAATAGTTGCTTCACCACCATAAGCTTTGGCGATGGTTTCAGTCATTTCGGTCATTCGCGTAATAATTTTGGTTCGCATATCAGCATCTAGGGTTCTAACAGTCCCAATAAGTTCAGCGCTTTCAGGAATAATATTAAAACGTACACCACTTGTAATTTTACCAACAGTAATAACAGCAGGTTCAACCAATAAATTAGATTCTCTACTGATGATACTTTGATAGCCATCAATAATTTTAGCGGAAATGTAAATAGGGTCAACTCCTCCCCAAGGCTGCGAACCGTGAGTTTGCTTGCCTTTTACATTCACTACAAAACGCTCTACAGCAGCCATCATGCCTCCAGGTTTGTATTTTATGGTACCAACAGGAGTAGCAGAGTTAATATGAAGACCAAAAATAGCATCCACTTTTGGATTTTCTAAAACGCCTTCTTTAACCATTAAAGATGCTCCGCCTTCTTCTCCAGGAGGAGGACCTTCTTCAGCAGGTTGAAAAATAAATTTAATAGTTCCTTTAATCTTGTCTTTATGTTTTGAAAATACTTCAGCAACTCCCATTAAAATTGAAATGTGCGTATCGTGTCCGCAAGCATGCATCACACCAGTTTCAGTGCCTAAAAAGGTATCTCTAACTTCCGATTTAAAGGGTAAATCATTTCTTTCGGTAACAGGTAAAGCATCAATATCAGCTCTAAGTGCCACTACTTTTCCTGGAAGGTCACCTTTTAAAATACCTACAACTCCTGTTTTTGCGACTCCTGTTTGCACTTCAAACCCTAAAGATTTTAAGTGCTCAGCAATTTTTTTAGCAGTTTTAAACTCTCGGTTTGACAATTCAGGATTTTGATGAAAATGGTGTCTCCATTCAATAACTTTTGGTTCAATATCAATAATATCTTGCTCTAAAGTAGTTTGCGAAAATGCGCTTGAAATGATAAGGCAACATAAAGCTGGTAGAAATTTCATGAAGTATCTATTTACGTTTTGAACTCTAAATATATTTAAAATTTGTCAAAGCCTTTTTACAATACTTTAATTGTTTATAATTATTAATAAAACTGTTTATGTAACTAAGTAACATTGGTTATTTTCACACTTTAAAATGAAATTGAATTGGAGAAGTATTTAAGTCAGTTAAATGATGCACAATTAGCACCTACATTGCAAAAAGATGGACCTATGATTGTAATAGCAGGAGCAGGTTCAGGAAAAACACGTGTGCTTACTTATAGAATAGCGTATTTAATGAGTCAAGGCGTTGATGCGTTTAATATTTTGTCATTAACCTTTACAAATAAAGCTGCTCGCGAAATGAAATCGCGTATTGCAGATATAGTTGGAAATAGCGAAGCTAAAAACCTTTGGATGGGAACATTTCACTCGGTTTTTGCTAAAATTTTAAGGTTTGAAGCCGATAGGTTAGGTTATCCAAGTAACTTTACTATTTATGATACACAAGATTCTGATCGATTGATTTCTTCGATCATTAAGGAAATGAATCTTGATAAAGATGTATATAAGTACAAGCAGGTAAGATCCAGAATTTCTTCGTATAAAAACAGCTTAATTACAGTTAAAGCCTATTTTAATAATCCAGAGCTTATTGAAGCTGATACTGCTGCTCGACGACCAAGATTAGGTGATATTTATAAAAACTATGTAGAGAGATGCTTTAAAGCAGGTGCTATGGACTTTGATGATTTATTGTTGAAGACCAATGAGCTTTTAACTCGTTTTCCTGATGTGCTTGCCAAATATCAAGATCGTTTTAGATATATTTTGGTTGATGAGTATCAGGATACTAACCATTCGCAGTATTTGATTGTAAGAGCACTTTCTGATCGTTTTCAAAATATATGTGTGGTTGGTGATGATGCGCAAAGTATATATGCGTTTCGTGGCGCAAACATTAATAACATCTTGAATTTTCAACGCGATTATGATGATGTAAAAGTGTTTAGGTTAGAGCAAAATTACCGTTCTACAAAAAACATTGTTAATGCAGCAAACTCTATTATTGATAAAAACCAAACCAAGCTAGATAAAGTAGTTTGGACAGCTAATGATGAAGGTCCTAAAATAAAGGTTAACCGTTTAATGACCGATGGTGACGAAGGTCGTTATGTGGCGAGTTCTATTTTTGAGAATAAGATGAATAATCAGCTTAAAAATAAAGATTTTGCCATACTGTATCGTACCAATGCGCAATCGCGTGCAATGGAAGATGCGCTTCGTAAACGAGGAATTGAATACCGAATTTATGGAGGTTTATCCTTTTACCAACGTAAAGAGATTAAAGATGTGCTTTCGTATTTAAGGTTGATTATTAATCCAGCCGATGAGGAAGCGCTTAAACGTGTGATTAATTTTCCTGCACGAGGTATTGGGCAAACCACTATTGATAGATTGGTGGTTGCAGCAAATGGTTATAACCGTTCAATATTTGAAGTCTTACAAAACCTAGATAAGGTTGATATAAAAATCAACTCTGGTACTAAAGGCAAACTTCAGGATTTTGTAACTATGATTGAGAGTTTTCAGGTCATGAACCAAAATGCTAATGCTTTTGAACTTGCTGAACACGTCACTAAAGCTAGCGGATTGATAAGAGAGTTCAATAAAGATGGTACTCCTGAAGGTATCGCTAGAATGGAGAACATTGAAGAACTTTTAAATGGTATTAAGGATTTTGTTGAAGAACAAAAAGAATTGGCAGACACTACAGGTTCTTTAACCGAGTTTTTAGAAGATGTTGCTCTAGCTACCGATTTAGATAATGACACAGGTGATGACGATAGAGTAGCGTTGATGACCATTCACTTGGCTAAAGGTTTGGAGTTCCCTTATGTGTATATTGTAGGTATGGAAGAAGATTTATTTCCGAGTGCCATGAGTATGAATACGCGTAGTGAACTAGAGGAGGAGCGACGTTTGTTTTATGTGGCATTAACTAGAGCAGAAAAGCAAGCTTACTTAACCTATACACTTTCGAGGTACCGTTGGGGAAAATTAATTGATGCTGAACCAAGTCGATTTATTGAAGAAATTGATGATCAGTACTTAGAGGTATTAACTCCAGTAAACGACCCAAGGCAAAACCCTATGTTGAATCCTGATATTTTTGGTGATGTTGAACCTGATAAAATTCGTTTTAAGAAACCTATTAAGCGAAAATCAGAAAAAAAGCCTCCTAAGTTTGTAGCTCCACCTAAATTGAAACCTATATCAAAAACCACAAACGATGGAGTGAATCTGTTTGATGGTAAACTTACTGTAGGAAATATTGTGGAGCATATTAGGTTTGGTAAAGGTGAAGTGCTTAAAATTGAAGGTCAAGGCGCTGATACAAAAGCAGAAATCAATTTTGAAAATGGAGGTGTAAAAAAGCTGTTGTTACGATTTGCTAAACTGCAAGTGTTGGGTTAATTATTTAACCATTTTTACAGAATTGATGTGTCCATGACCATCATATTCTTTTATAGAGTTGTTTGGGTCAACAATCCACTCGCCATCAACAATGTATTTGTAGTGATGTTTTCCGCCAGATAGAAGTATGGTAGATGTCCATCCTTTGTCGGTTTTGGTCATTTTTATTTCGTGCTCGTTCCAATCATTAAAAGAACCAGTAAGAATTACATTGTTAGCGTCTTTAAAACCAAAAAGATTGAATGTAACAGGAACTTGTATGTTGATGACAGAGTTGTAACCATCATACTCGTTTCTTTTTTTAGAAGGATTATCAGGGTCTTCTATCCAGTTACCATCAACTATAAACTTGTATTGATATTCTCCTGGTTTTAAATCTAGGGTAAGTTCCCAGCCATTAGTTGTTTTGATCATTTTAAATAAGTGTTCATCCCAACGGTTAAAACTTCCGCTTAAGATTACACTTTTTGCGTTCTCATAACCATTTAATTTAAAACATGCATTTCCGTTTGGATCAGGAACAGCAGTGTAAATCTTAAGATTGTATGTGTGGTAATTGTTTCCGTGGTTATCAACTGCAGGAGCAATATTGGATACCTTGTTGCTAGGTTCTGCCCAATATGAATTGTTTATTACAAACTTAAACTCCCAAGAAAATTCATCAGTAAAATCAGAAAGTTTTTTTCTTAATTCATAAGTGTATTCACCTACTTTGTTCATTTTCCATTTGTCTCTAGACCAAAGGTTGAATTCTCCAGAAACGACAACATTTTCAATGTCAAAGTCTTTAAAATCCATCTTTCTACCAGTATGCTCATTGGTGTATTCTTTGTAGTCTCTAACATCAAAAGTAAACACGACCTCTTCACCTTCAATTTTGTAGCCTAAAGTGTTGCCATTTTGTGCTACGAGGTTTAAGCTTAAAAAGCAAAGGCATAAATATGTTATGACTAATTTCAATCCTTTATGTTTGGATGCTTTACGAAGTAAAGTTTTTCTTTTTTATAGTTTATAATTGTTCTTTTCTGCTGAAAAAACTCAAAGCCTAAAACACCATCTAATTTAGTTCCGAAGGCTTCATTCATTTTACTTAAATTGGTCAATATTGTGTTCATTGGGCCAAAGTAAATAGTTTCACTCAATTTAACACGATGCAATTTCCCTGCCAAAACTTCAATTTTGGAATTACTTGCTCCTGTAAGCATGAGTCTTTCTTTAGGATGAAAATATTTTAAAACCTTTTTACTAACTGATTTGTTTATTTGATTTAGCTCAGCAGCACTATCCAATCCCATTTTTAAGTTTTGACCATTTACTGTTGCGTTGAGTACAATAGTATGGTTTTTTAATTTGAAATCAATGCTATCTGTTATTTTTTCTAGATAAACATGCTTGTCTAGTTTTTCGCCAAACCTATCTGTTTTAGTAAGTGTAATTTGGTTTAAGTATAAATCTATAAATACTTCGTAGTCTTTCAGTATGTTATAACCAATAACACCTAAAAGGTTCATTTTTTTTGTTCTTTCAATGTGAGAAAGGTCAATAACATCAGAGGTTTTGTTTTCCAAAATCAAATTTTGAATTACAAACTGACTGAGTTGTCTTTCTAAAGGGTCGTCAACAATATTTACTACACCAGACGTTTCGTTTTTCTTTTTATTGTGACTGTATTTTATTGGGAAATGAACTTTGTTTAAAATTAAAGTTTCAGAGCCAGTATCTATTATAAAATTACCTTCTTTACCTAACAGTTTAGCTTCAACAACAATTAAATGGTCAATAAGCTTAAAGGGAATTCTAGTAGTATAATCGTTTATAATTTCAGCTTCGGTAAAAGATACATACTCTACTTTAAAATTGGAAAACGCTTTTCCTGTAGTGATAAAAAGTATGACTATGAGTAGTATCTTTTGCATATAGTTAAGACTCTAAAAATTGAATATTGTTACATGTTTTTATAGTAAATGTGCTTTTGTAAGTGTTTTAATTAGTATCAAAATATGTTTATATGCATTACATCATAAAAATGCTTTACTTTGTAATGTAACTGTAAGATACATATTTATGGCTGAATTTGTGAAAATTTATGCGGAGAATCCTAATCCTAAGCAAATTGCTAAAGTGATTAAGGTGCTTAAAAATGGTGGATTGATTATTTATCCAACAGATACGGTTTATGGTTTAGGTTGTGATATTACCAATACTAAGGCTTTAGAGCGTATTGCTCAAATAAAAAACGTGAAGTTAGATAAAGCTAACTTTTCATTTATTTGTCATGATTTAAGCAATTTAAGTGACTATGTTAAGCAAATAGATACCACAACTTTTAAGATTTTAAAACGAGCATTACCAGGTCCTTATACGTTTATTTTACCAGGAGCGAAGACCTTACCAAATGCTTTTAAAAAGAAAAAGACAGTAGGTATTCGTGTGCCTGATAATACTATTGCTTTAGAAATTGTGAAGCAATTAGGTAATCCTATTATTTCAACATCGATACGTGATGAAGATGAAGTCTTGGAATACACTACTGATCCTGAGCTTATATTGGAAAAATGGAATAACCGAGTTGACTTGGTGATTGATGGAGGTTATGGAGATAATGAAGCATCCACTGTTATTGACCTTTCAGAAGAAGAACCAATTATTGTTAGGGAAGGTAAAGGGAGTTTGGAGATATTTTAAATAAAAAAGCTCAACCAATGGTTGAGCTTTTCTTTTTCTATAAAGAAGCAATTAGTTAGTACCAGCTTCTAAGTTTTTCATTTCTTTTTCAATCATATCGTAGAACTCATCGATTTTTGGTAAAATCACAATTCTAGTACGACGGTTAGCTGCTTTACCTTCAGCAGTGTCATTAGATGCAACAGGAACAAACTCTGCACGACCTGCAGCAATAAGTTTAGATGAAGAAACACCTAAATCTTCAAGTACGCGAACTACAGATGTAGCACGTTTAACACTTAAATCCCAGTTGTCAACCAATGGTGGTTTGTTGTAAGGAACAGGGTCAGTGTGTGCTTCTACCATACACTCAAAGTTTGGTTTGCTGTTAACTACTTTAGCAACTTTACCTAAAACTTCTTTAGCGCGCTCGTTTACAACATAGCTTCCGCTTTTAAATAAAAGTTTGTCAGCAATTGAAATAAATACAACTCCTTTTTCTACGTTTACCTCAATGTCAGGATCGTTAATACCAACTTCTTTTTTCAAGCTAGTTACTAAAGCCAACATTACACTATCTTTTTTAGTGATAGCATCTTGTAAACGAGAGATTTTAAGGTCTTTTTCTTTCATGCTTTCTAAAGTTTTTTCAACGTTAGAAGCACCTTTTGAAGTAAGAATCGTTAAATCCTTGTTACTTTGAATTAGGTTGTCGTTAGATTTTTTTAAGTCAGAAATTCTGTCTTCTAAAGCTTCAGCTCTTGCAATCGCAGAAGCCTTATCAGATAAACAGCTGTTTAATTTAACAGTTGCAGTATTTAATAGGTCTTGTGTTTCTTGTTGTTTCGCTTCAAGTGCTGCATATTCTTTTTTAGATACACATGATCCAAAAAGCAACATAGCTGAAACACTTAATAACATTAGTTTTTTCATAATTAGTGTGTGATTAAATAATTTGTAATTTAACATACCAAAATTATATAAAAGATTACTCCGTTTGGTATATGTTAACAAAAACTTTAACAATTTTATAAACAATTAAAATCTTTTATCCTTATTTACGTAATAAGACCACACTATAGATTTTTTATGGTAGTAATTTTCTTTCTTTTTTTGTGAATTTCGAAATTTTAAAAGCTTAGGAAGTTTTGCGTAAAATGCAAAATGTGCTTTAATGATTGCTAAAAAATGCTGAGGCTTAAATTCTAGTAAAAACTTGATGCCAGCTATACCATCTAAAAGTAACCTAGTAAACACTTTTGGTATTATTGAGCCATGAGCATTTTTAACTAAGGTATAAAAACTATTTCTAAAGTTTAAATATGTTTTTTTAGCATTAGAGTTTTTAAGTGTTGCACCACCAACATGGTATATGCTTGATGTGCCAATGTATTTTGTTGTATACCCTTTGTTATAGGCTCTCCAGCACAAATCAATTTCTTCCATGTGGGCAAAAAAGTCTTCATCAAACCCATTGAGTTCACCAAAAACAGATCGCTTTATAAATAAACAAGCACCTGTTGCCCAAAAAATAGTAGCAATATCATTGTATTGACCATTATCTTTTTCAAGAGTGTTAAAGATACGACCTCTACAAAAAGGGTAACCATATTTATCTAGATAGCCTCCTGCAGCTCCAGCATATTCAAAATGGTCTTTTTGTTTGTAATCTAAAATTTTTGGCTGCGCAATGGCAATGTTTTTATCGTTGTTAAAAGCCTCTTGAATGGGTGTAAGCCAATTAGGAGTTACTTCTACATCGCTATTGAGTAAACAAAATACATCAGCATCAATAGTATTAAGAGCATCGTTATAGCCTTTGGCATAACCACCATTTGTAGAATTGATAATAACTTTAATGTTAGGATATTCTGTTTTTAAAAACTCAACGGAGTTATCTGTTGAAGCATTATCAGCTACGTAAATATCAGCATTTTGAGAATAAGCAACAACCGATGGTAAGAACTGCTCTAAAAGTTCTTTTCCGTTCCAATTAAGTATGACGACAGCTATTTTCATTTTTGATATTCAGGAATGTCTCTTAAAAACACATAGCGTTCATTTTCAAAGTCCATTTGGCAATAATAATGATTAATTCCGTTGGTAACCATTAAATAGGTTGCGTTTAACTCTAAATTATAACGTGCAATTTGATCAAAGACGGTCTGGTCAATATTAATTTTTGGAGCTTTACATTCTACAACCAAATGTATTTGTCCGTTTGGGTTATAAACGACTATATCGTAGCGTTTTCGTAAATCGTTGACCGTTAATTCTTTTTCAACATTAATTAAAGATTTTGGGTATTTTTTCTCTTCAATTAAAAACTGTAAACAATGTTGTCTTACCCATTCTTCAGGTTGTAAAACCACAAATTTTTTGCGAATAGCATCAAAAATAGAAACTTTATTTTCGTTATTTTTGAATCGAAACGAGTATGTAGGAAAATTTAGTTTTTGCACACTACAAATTTGGTGAAAATTTTTCAATGGACGAAGTCAAAGAATTAGTAAGCGATATACGAAAAGGACACATTAAACCTGTTTATTTTTTAATGGGTGAGGAGCCTTATTATATAGATAAGTTATCAGAATTTATTGAAGACAATATTTTAAGCGAGGAAGAAAAAGGGTTTAACCAAATGGTGCTTTACGGAAGAGATGTGAGTGTTGAGGATATTATAGGTAATGCTAAGCGTTTTCCTATGATGGCAGAGCACCAAGTGGTTATAGTAAAAGAAGCTCAAGACCTTTCTAGAACTATTGATAAGTTGGAAGCCTACGTTGCAAATCCGCAACCAACAACTATTTTGGTTGTAAATTATAAGTACAAGAAAATTGATAAACGAAAGTCACTTTACAAGGCTATAAAGAAAAATGGTGTTGTCTTTGAAAGCAAAAAACTATACGACAATCAGGTGCCAGATTGGATTAGGAGAGTGTTGTCTGGTCAAAGCTATTCAATAACTCCAAAAGCAGCATTGATGCTTGCTGAATTTTTAGGAACCGATTTAAGCAAAATAAATAATGAGCTTGAAAAACTAAAGATTGTACTTCCTGAAGGCACTGAGATTACTCCTGAGCATATTGAGCAAAATATTGGGATTAGCAAAGATTATAATAATTTTGAATTGCATAAGGCTATTGGAGATAGAGATACTAAAAAAGCCTTTAAGATTATTAAGTATTTTGGTGAAAACCCAAAAGATAATCCAATGGTAGTTACAGTTTCATTACTTCATAGTTATTTTTCTAAACTATTGCAGTTACATGGATTAAATGATAAGTCGTCTAGAAACGTTGCGTCTGCATTAAAAATAAACCCTTATTTTGCTAACGAATATATTGTAGCAGCACGTAACTATCCAATGAAAAAAGTAAGTGCTGTTATTGACTCACTAAGAGAGTTTGATGTAAAGAGCAAAGGTGTTGGTGCTAACTCAATACCGCAAAGCGATTTGCTTAAGGAATTAATGGTTAGAATTATGAATTAAGCTTCTAATAGCTCTAATTCTACAGTGTAATCGTATTGTAAATCTTCATGTAGTGTTGCAACTATTTTTTTAATGGCAACAATTTGTCTTTGATATATGTTAGTTAGCGTTACATTGTGCTTTATTGAAGGTTTAAACGCTTTTAGTTGCTTACAAAAGTAGAGTAGAAGCTCAACTTCGGTTTCTTTTTTTAGTGAGTATCGTGCGTATTTTTTTATGAGTCTCAATATTTTTCTGACACTTTTTTTAATGTAGAAATAGCTGTTGGTGTTAATTTGTTCAAACAAGTCATCAATTTCAGATTTTACAGCTTCAATGTATCCTGTTTCATCATGAGATTCAAACAGTAAATAGGTGAGTAGCTCTTTGTTTTCTTTTTTGAATTTTGATAACCGTAAGCAGAGTTCTATTAATTCTTCAGAAGAACGATGCTGTAATTCTTTTTTAATACTAACTACAGTTGCTGCTTTCATAGGTTTCCTTTTAGTAGGTTAACACTAACTGTGGCGAGTTCACTATCAGGAAATTTTGAAAAATAATGCTCACTTGGAACTAAACCTGCTTCTTCAGCAATACTATTAAAAACATCAACTTCAATAATGTATTGGTCGCTATAACCATGAGTAGCGTCGTAAGCAGTAGCAGCGGTTTTCCCTAGGTTAGCAGCCGTGAGTTTAGGGTTTATGGTGTGTAATTCGATAATGAGTAAACCAAAACGTTCTACATAAGGTTTCCATTTTTGTAAATGTTCTAGCAGAGAATCTTCTACTGAATTATTACTAATGCGTTTTCCTTGATAAGCATAAGCACCAGATGATTGACTAACTCTGTTAGTAGTTGTTTTTGGAGCTTCCCAAATACGGTTGTGGTCTAAAAATGTGCGTACATTAAGTAAGTCTTTTAAATCGATGTTATAGTCTTCTTTTAAATCTTTTGCTAATAAATCTGGACGTCCTATGTCTCCCCAAATTACTTTAGCCCAAATATCAGCTTTAATTAAGTTGGCTCTGGTAACTTTTAAAGCAGCTTGGTTAAAATCGGCTCCAACCAATAATAAAGGGTGTTCTTCTAATACTTTTCCTCTTGAAGATTGGTGCTCGATAACGTCAAATATATGCTGAATAAACGCACCATTTCCACAACCCATATCTAGTATGCCTTTTGGTTGTTCGTCTATGGGTTTGTTAAAGAGTTCAATAATAACTTCGTCTATAACCTTGAAATACGTTGAATGCGCACCACCACTTCCCCAAACATTCATTTCTCTGTCAACATGTTTTTCCTTTTCATCGGGAGAATCGGTTTTTAAAATCATAGGATTTCCAAAAATCAACTCATCTAGTTTTACAAAGGTTGGAAGGTAAGATACAGTAACGCCATAAGCACTTGCTCTTTTAGCAAAAAACAATCCTTTGTCGGTAAACTGATAGGTGTTCTTTTTCTTAGTAAACCAATCTAAATGTGTGAAAAAGTCCAATATTTTCTTAAAACTTTCTGGGTCTTTATGGTATTCTTCAGCAGTAAAAGAGGCTTCCATAAAATATTTATGAAATAAACCATTAACTCCTAATAACACAATTATAGGAGCAACAATAACACCTTCAATGTGTTTTAAAATTTGTTGTTCAATACTGTTTTCTTCTACTTTGCCTAATCCAAAGTTTTGCTCAAATTTTTTGAATATGCGTTCAAGAGCAATAAATGCATCTGCGCCAATTCGGTCTTCAGGAAATTTAACCGAGTAATCCAAAAGCTTTACAGCATCTTCATATAAATGAACAAGTTCAAAAGCCTTTTTACTGTTAGTATTAATTTCATAATCTACTTTGTCATTGGCATTGTCTAGGTGCTGAGTAAGCCAACCTTGAGCAGACAAAATTCTTAACGCAATATTGAGATAGCCATCGTTAGCATTGAACTTTTCGGTTAATTCTGTTAGACTACATGTTTTATTTTCTAAAAGGTATTGTAATACTCCTTTTGAATTCAAAGCATGAGCAGTAGTAGCAGTAGCAATACCATCAAGGTGTTTAAAAATATTACTTCTTAATTGCTGTTTGTCTTGCTTTGTGAGCATAGTTTTGGTGTAAATCGAAATTATTAATTGATTATATTTTTAACGAAAAATGACCTCTGTATTCTTTTCCTTCAGGAAGTTTTAAGTAATACCAATAATCGTCAGGTGTTAATAGTTTACCATGTAATAAACCATCCCAACCATTTGATGTATTTGGGTTGAAAGCTTTGAGAAGTTTACCGTACCTGTTAAAAATGTAAATTGTAATATCAGGATAATCGTTTGAGTCTAATCCTTTTATATTCCATGTGTCGTGTCTTCCGTCGTTATTTGGTGTGAAGTATTTAGGAAACCCAATAATATTAAATGTTTCAGAACTAATATTGCAGTTAAAAAGGTCTTTAATATATACTGTATGAGATCCTGCTTCTACATTAGTAAATACATTGCTAGGTTGGTAGATTCCGTTAGGGTCATCTAGTGAAAATACAAAATCTCCAATTGTGGCGATGAGGTTTATAGTTACATCATAATCGTTTATAATTATGCTTTCTACTTGAGCAGTTTCAATTTGATTAACAGTAACAGTTATATGTTTTTCACAGTTTAAAGCAGGGTCAATTATTGTTAAATTGTAAATACCAGGTTCGTTTATGTAAATCTGATTGGTGGTATCATTAGTATTCCATAAATAATTAAAGTTAGAAACATCACTATTACTTAAACCAGAATCAATTATTATTGGAAATTCAGAAGGACAAACATTAATAGTTTGGTCGTCAATTAAAGGAAAGTCTTTAACAATTAATTCTAAAACGCCACCACCATAACATACGTTATCGCTTTCAGCTCTAATATAAAGGCTAGTAGAAGATGAAGTATAGTTTAATGGTACTGCATTTATGCCAATAGCAGCATCTTGTTGTGTTTCATGAAAGGTAACATTAACATTTGTAGGTAAGTTGAGGGTGTTTACGATATTCTCAACTGCATTATTTAAATCAAATTCAGCGATACCAGAATTATCTAAATCACAAGTTTCAAGTTCAAAACTATTTAAATCAACTGATTGTGTGGTTTCGAGTCTTATTGATGCGATATTAAAACATTGTGTATTGGCTTTGTATACTTTGGCATATAATATTTCGCCTTGGTATTGATTTTCATAAACATTGTTTAAGGCATTTGAGTTGTGTTCATCAGCTAGAGCTTCTGCTTCAGAATGGTAATAGTAAACCTGAATAGCTTCAGAAGTGTTGAAGGTTAAAGGTCCATTGGCTAAAGCTAAATTAAAGGTTGCAATACCATCATTTGGGTCGTTGTCATACGAGTCGCATTGTACCAAATCGTAAGTGTTTTGCATTACATTAGGAGCTTCTGAAATATTTATTTGTTTAACCATTGGGTCATATTCAACACCATTAATTGATAGGGTTAATGTAGCTGTATAAGTTCCTGGTTGGTCATAAAAATGATAAGCTTCTTCGTTAGTTGAGGTTTGACCGTCACCAAAATTCCATTCTACAGTATCATAAGGCTCTTCAGAAGTTATAAAAAAATGAGTGGTATCACCAAGACAGGTAAACTCGTAATCAAACGTGTAAAGAAATATAGATTGTATAAAAGGCGGAAGTCCTAGTTGAGCAGTTTTTCCTTCTAAAAAAAGAGAATTATGAGAATAGTTACATGCAGAGCCAATACCATTTGGGTTATTTATAACAGATAGATATTCTCCTTCTCCAAAAACAGGATATCCTGCTCTGTAAATTTTACCGTTAATAGCTAATTGCAAAGCGCCAGCAACATTTGAAGAGCTGTTAACGGTTTGCTGTGTAGTCTCAACATTAGCAGCCTCGGTTTGGTATTGATACAAATAACTTGTAACAAATAAATCGTCCTCATCAAAAACGCTAGTAGTAACATATAGTAGCTCTGAATTAGGCGAAAATTCAACTCCGTAAGGATAGGTATTTGAAATTACGTTTTTTTGATTGCTTACAACACCTGTAGCGTTATTAAAATCGTACAATAATACCTTTCCTGATTTTTTTGTTCCGTTTCTCGGGCTACCTAGATTTGTTGAGCTATGTGCTATTGCAATTTTTTCTCCATCAGGTGATACTTTTAAGTACCCAATAGCAGTAACATTTGCACCTTCTTCATTAATCCTAGGCTCTACCATTTGTTGAACCGAAGAAACAACAGGAGTATCAACAACACCAGTATAGTCAACTAAAAACGCATAAAATTTATTTCTAAAATGTGTAATAACCCAAACAGCGCTTCCGTCGCTATGTGTTACAGCTGTGATTTTTTCGGAAGATTTATATTCGCTTTGAGTAGCATTGTTAACGTCATAAGTGATTAAATGTATGTTTTTTTGAGTATCAACAACATCACCTAAGCCATTGTTAAGTGTCATGTCAACTTCAGAATAATTAACACCATCAATAGGTTCGTCTTCTGTTAAAAAATAACTTGGTTTGTCAATAGTAAAAATGTAATAGGAGTTTGAATTACCGGGTTTAGGGATAATAAGTGCAGATTCTGTGCTAGAGGAATGTCCTAAAAGTCCTTCGCCATTAGGCATAATTTGATGTTGTCTATCCCAAACAGTTCTACCATCAGTATAGAATAATAAGCTACCATTAGCATCAGAAATTGTAGCGCATCCTTCTTTGGTAATGAGTTGTCCATTTAATAAAACTGAAGGATCATCTCCAGTGTTAAAATCAAGACCAGCATTGTAGCCAAAATACCAAATAGCAGATTCGTTTTGCGAAAACAAGCTAATCGTAGTTAAACAAAAAATAATCAACAAAAAGTGTCTTATCATGAATAACCTATTTATTCACCTTGAAAAAGGAGAACTTATAATAAGTAAATATAACTATTTGATTTTTAAGTTGAATACATCAAACAGTAAATGAAGTCAAATTACCTAATTTTTGGATAACTTGAAGGGTTTACTTCATGCATAACATTATAAACAGCCTCAAAAATATCTTCGGAAGAAGGTTTTGAGAAATAATCACCATCAGTACCATAAGCAGGTCTGTGTGCTTTAGCTGTTAATGTTTTAGGTTGACTGTCCAAATATTGATAAGCGCCTTGAGTATTTAATATTTCGTTTAAAATATATGCCGAAGCTCCTCCTGGAACGTCTTCATCAATAACCATTAATCGGTTTGTCTTTTTAACACTCTTCACTATATCATGGTTAATGTCTAGTGGAAGTAGTGACTGTAAGTCAATAACTTCTGCATCAACACCAACTTCTAGAAGCTCTTTAGCAACATCTTCAACAATACGAAGTGTCGATCCATAGGATACCAAAGTAATGTCTGCACCTTCTTTAACAGTTTCAACAACACCAACAGGTGTTTTAAGCTGTCCTAAGTTATTAGGCATTTTTTCTTTTAAACGGTAACCATTTAAACATTCTACAATAAGTGCAGGTTCATCACTTTCTAAAAGCGTATTGTAAAATCCTGCAGCCTTAACCATATTTCTAGGAACAAGAATATTAACACCTCGCATTAAATGTAAAATTCCGCCCATTTGAGAACCAGAATGCCAAATACCTTCAAGTCTGTGTCCACGAGTACGAATAATTAATGGTGCTTTTTGCTTGCCTAAAGTTCTGTAATACAATGTAGCAAGGTCGTCACTAATGATTTGAAGTGCATACATTAGGTAGTCTAAATACTGAATTTCAGCAATTGGACGCAATCCTCTCATTGCCATTCCAATACCTTGACCTATAATTGTTGCTTCTCTAATACCAGCATCAGCTACTCTAAGTTCACCATATTTTTTCTGTAATCCTTCTAAGCCTTGGTTAACATCACCAATATTTCCTGAGTCTTCACCAAAAACTAAGGTTTCAGGATAATTGCCAAAAATGGCATCAAAGTTATCTCTTAATATTAAACGTCCATCAACTTCTTCTGCATTGTCATCATAGGTTGGTTCAACCTCTTTAATATTTAGTACAGAATGTTTGGTTTCGCTATATAAATGCGAACTGTATTTTGGTTGAACTCTGTCTAAGTTAGTGTTAATCCAGTTTTGTAATGTTGTTTTTTCTGCTGATTCTTCAGAAATCACATAACGAAGTGCTTTTCTTGCAGAAGAAAATACATCTTTTCTGATAGGTTCTTTTATGGCAGATAAATCATTGACAAGTTTTGTTAAAAACACCTTGTTTGGACTAGAAGATGCAAGCTTAGTTAAAATATCAATAACTTCGTTTTGCTCTTGCTTGATTGGTTTTAAGTAAGCATCCCAAGCTCTTTTTTTACCTTCTCTTACTTGTTTTTTTATGTTTTTATCAATGCTGTCTAATGTTTCTTCATCAGCAATATTATTGCTAACCATCCATTGGCGCATTTTTAAAATACAATCGTGCTCAGCTTCCCAAGTTAAACGCTCAGGAGATTTGTAACGCTCGTGAGATCCAGAAGTAGAGTGACCTTGAGGTTGTGTAAGTTCAACCACATGAATCATTACAGGAACGTGCTCTTCTCTTGCAATTTTAGAAGCCTGTTGGTAGGTTTCCATTAATGCTACATAATCCCAACCATTAACTTTAAGTATTTCGTAACCTTTATGTTTATCGTCTCTTTGAAATCCTTTTAAGATTTCTGATATGTTTTCTTTAGTAGTTTGGTGTTTAGCATGTACAGAAATTCCATACTCATCATCCCAAATACTTATTACCATTGGTACTTGTAATACACCAGCAGCGTTTATGGTTTCAAAAAATAAACCTTCACTAGTACTAGCGTTACCAATTGTTCCCCAAGCAACTTCGTCACCATTTACCGAAAACTTAGTAGCGTCTATACCTTTAACATTTCGGTATATTTTAGAAGCTTGTGCTAATCCTAATAAACGAGGCATTTGACCAGCAGTAGGAGAGATGTCAGCGCTTGAGTTTTTTTGTTGAGTTAAGTTTTTCCAGTTACCATCTTTGTCTAAACTGTGAGTACCAAAATGACCTCCCATTTGTCTTCCTGCCGACATAGGGTCAGCTTCAATAGAAGGATGTGCATATAAACCAGCAAAAAACTGGTCAATGGTTAGCTCACCAATAGCCATCATAAAGGTTTGGTCTCTGTAATAACCAGATCTAAAATCTCCATTTTTAAATGCTTTTGCCCATGCAAGTTGCGGGACTTCTTTACCGTCACCAAAAATCCCAAATTTTGCTTTACCAGTCAAAACTTCACGTCTACCTAACAAACTACATTCTCTGCTTGTAACAGCAATTGTGTAATCGTTTATGACTTCGGCTTTGAAATCATCAAAAGTGATGTTGTTTATAGTGTTTGGTTCAGTATGCATTTATAGAGGTATTTTTAAGTTGCAAATTTAGGGAAACTTTCTGTTCTTTACAACGCCTAAATTTGTTATAATATTAAGAATATATCAAAAAAAAGCAAATATTTTTAATATTTCTCTATTAAATCGATAAAAATTAAGAATCTGTTAATAAATTCCTAATACCACTTCCTTCTAAATAGGCCTAAAAGTGCTTGTGGATCTACTGTAAATTTAAACCTTATTTTTTGATCGTAATGTGGTTGAGCAATTTCCCATCCTAAATTGGAATATACAGGGAAAAATACTTCAAAATAATCTGGTACTAAGTTTAATCGTATTCCGGAGTCATAAACGACTTCAGCATCAGAGTATTTGTTTTTTACAAGACCAAGGTCTCCATAGGCTTCAATATATTTCCAAATGCTTGTACTGGTATTTATAGTTGTCATCCATTGGTTGGCAAAAGCAGGTCTTAACTTTGATTTAAATCCACCTTCGGCAATGATAATTTGTTGACTAAAAATACCAGAAGCTTCAGAGCGTCCTAAATAATCGTAATCAAATAAATAATCAGTAGGTCTATCTAAAGCAAAACTAAAGTAGTTGTTATTGGCATCGGTTTTATTGTATAAAAATGTACCAGCAAAAAACCTAAAGTTAAATTGTCTGTTATTTTCAGAAAGCTTACGATACTCGTAGTTTACAGCTATTTTACCAAATTTATTGGCTATTTGAAAGTCTGTATAAATTTTATAAAAATCGACCAAACCAGGATTAGAGTTTATATATCTAATATTGAAAACACCATAATCTGGTTCTTCAGTCAATACAAGATTGTTGTCTTCTTGCTTTCTTGAAATATCCAAATACCTTAAGTTAATGTAGTTAGACTTATTAGACCTAAAGTTTTTGTCATCTCTAAAATAAAATGAAAGTGTAGGCGATACTATGGTTACAAAAGCATTTTCAGCAAAAGATGAATAACTAGCGGTTAAACCGTAGGTAATATTGTATAGGTTGTTGTTTTCAATATTGTGAGTAAACAAAACAGTTGAAGATCCTGTTAAGGTCTTAGAGTTTGTTGAGTATTGTGGAGAAAACTTGTAGTTTAATTTTTTACGCAACAATGTTTTATTATAGATTTTTGCTCCTAAATTTAAACCATCGTAAATATTTTTATACTCTACAATTGGCATTAAAAATACTTGGTTGTAATGAGGATCTTCAATATCCTTAAATAATCGAAATTGAAATGGTTTATTGTTGAAGAAAAACCCTTTTAAGGATTTTTGGTTATCTCTTAGGTTTATTTCTGGTATTGCATTATCGTAATTTAAAACCAATTTATTAGCGTCATTTCTTGGTATAGTTAACGTTTTACTTCCATTAACATTTTCTATCCAAGTTTTAGAAAGTATTGAATCGTTATTTAAAGTAAATAACGACACAGGCATTGCATTTTTACGCTTGTTTTTTATAGTAAATGTTATTGAATCTTCGGTTTTTGAAACATTTTTAATTTTAAAATCAATCTTTTTTCTTGTTGTTAGATAATCATCAAAAAACCAATCGATATCTTTTGAGGTGTTTTGTTTTAAAAGTGTTTCAAATGCTTTAGAAGAAGTTGGTTGTAGCCTAGTTTCTTTTAAAAATTGAACGATAGTCTGCTCAAGTACATTTCCATTAATAAAGTCGTCTAAGTATTTTAAACCCAAACCTGCTTTATACTTACTTGCAATATTAGCATTGAACTTTAATAAAGAATCTTTAGACATTGCCAAAGGTTGATCTCTATTAGTACGAGCCATTTGCATAAAAAACAACAGGTATTGGTCGTTGAATTTTAAATCGGCAGCATGAAAAGATCTTACTCCCCAAACATCAGCTAATGTTCCTAGAAGCTTCATGTCTGGATAATGTTCTTCAATATATTTCATTAGAAAATAAACTTGAAAACTATCTTTTAGCCAATAGTCTTTACGAGGATTTATCAATAATGTATTTTCAAGATATTTGTTGAGAGCTGTTCTTAAAAGCTTCAGTTCGTATTGAAAATTATCAGGAAAAGGCCTAATAAAACTTGGTAACTGGTTAAGGCCATACAATGGGTCTTTTTTATACTCAATTTCGGTTAACAACATTCTTTCATGTGGATACTTTCCTAAGTTGTCATCAATAAAACTGAGTACTTTATCAGTTATAATAGCTCTTTCATGTGCTTCTAAGTTTTCTTCTTTTAAATTAGTAATAACAGTTACATTATCGGTTTTCACATATTTAAAATTAGGAAATCGAGCTAGAGATAAAAACGAATTAATACGATCTTTTCCATTTATAATAGTAATTAATGTACTATCAGTTTGGTTAAGCGCAAGCGTGTTTAACTCTGTCATGAGTGCATAGTTTCTTGGGTGCTCAATTTCAAACGTTAAGTCGGTTTTAGGTAGGTATAAATCGTCAAGATTTTTATTGCTGTAGTAATGCCATTCACCATCATAAATAGCAGGTGTTACATACCAATACTTTAAATTGAAATCTTTGGTTTCGGTTATTCCATAACTGGTAAATGTATCATTAGGAACAACTAAGTTGTAATTTAAAAGAATATTGTACGATTCTCCTGGAGAAATAGCGTTGTTAAGCGTGATTTCAATAACATCAGGATGGTTTTTTAAACGAGTAAACTCTAAATCGTCACCTTCATTTTCTTTAACCGATGTAATATTTGTGTAGCCTCTTTCATCACTTTTAGCAAAATGGAATTTGTTGTTAAATTCTTCAGTAAAACGTTTTGCTAACGGACTAGTTTTAACGGAGTAGGCGTTGTTCCAATCGTTTAAATATATGGTCTTTAAAGTGTCTTTTGAGGTGTTTTGATAGGAGATATATTGCTTTATATGCAGGGTTTTATTAGGAATATCAAACTTTGCATTTAACTCAATTTTATTTTGAGCCCATGTACATAGGTTTACTAATAAAAGTAGATATATAGTTATTGCTGATTTCAATTCGTTACCACAAACTTTAAATGGTTACTGTTAAATTGGGACAAGGTAATATAGTATAAACCATTTGATAGATTTGAAATGTCTTCCCTAATATATATCGAATTTTTTAAAGGAATGGTTTTTACCAATTGACCAATACCATTATAAATAGTTATAGTCGTGTTAAAAAGTGCTTCAGAATGTATTTCTAATTCTAAAAAAGAAGTATTCAAAATATTTGAACCAACAAAGCGTATTGGTTGTTTTAACTCAGGAGTGTAGGTGTTTAGAGTCTCAGTAGTTTGTAATTGTAAAGTCACTGGTAAGTGATCGCTAAAATAGTACAGAGCATTTCTAATATTAAAATCAAAATCGGTTCCTGAGCAATTGGTTGAATTTATTTCTTGATTATGACAAGAGGTGTTGGCGTTATTACCAAATACTTTATAAGAATCGTTTACATAAAAAATATCAGTATTGGTAAGCATGTTTTCTGAAGCTAAAATAAAATCAAATCTGTCGTCAAAACCACCTGTAGTTCCTCCTAAACCAGTTTGCGTTCTGGTTGATTGAGTAAAAACGTCAACGTAGCTACTATTGTTGTGCCAACTTCCAATTCTATTAGCAGGATCAACAAATGTAATGTTGTTTGAAGTGTCAATTAGCTCTTGAAAAGCAGGTTCAGAATGGGTGTAAACATTTAAGTCGCCTCCCAAAATAACGTTGCTGTTTACAGGAAAAGTGGCCAAGTAATCTGTTAAATCTTGAACCATTTGAAGTCGTAATGCTTGATTGTCTGTTCCGCTAGAAGCTTTTAAATGACAAACAATAACATCAATGTAAACTGGGTTTGTGCTTTGATTTACAGTGTTTAGCTTTAATCTGTAATGATTAAAATCCCTATAAATAGTAATTACTTCATTCTGACTTTCTAAAATAAATTTTGAAGTGTCAAAATAGATAAGGTTTTGCAGGTCATTTTGATTACCAAGATTATCATCAGAATTATTAAGAACAAAAGCAGCTCTATTATAATTAGGATTTATGCTTTGCATCATAGCTAATATGTCATTAGCTCCATTTTCATTGTTGAGTTCACAAACCATGAATAAGTCTGGTCGGTAATCATAAACAATGGTGTTAAGGTATTGCAACCTATTTTCTACATTGTTCTCTAGAGGATAGTTTAAAAGATTATAGAACATAACATTGAAGGTCTCTTGCGAGAAGAGACCATAAATATTAAGCATACCAGCTAGCACAAGCAATGCTATGTTCTTCTTTTTCATAACTATATTTTGGAAAGCAATTTTCTCTTAGAAGTTAGGACTCAAGTTGAATTCTTTGTAGAATGCATCAAGAATTTCTAAAACTTCATCAGCAGTATCCACCAAATGAATTAAATCTAAGTCTTTAGGGCTAATGTTATTGTGAGTTTCTAAAAGTGTTGCTTTAACCCAATCCATCAATCCGCTCCAAAACTCTGTTCCTACAAGTATAATAGGGAATTTTTCAATTTTATTGGTTTGAATTAAGGTAATCGCTTCAAACAACTCGTCTAAAGTTCCGAAACCACCAGGCATTACAACAAAACCTTGAGAGTATTTTACAAACATTACTTTTCTTACAAAGAAATAGTCAAAATCTAAACTCTTGTCAGAATCAATATAAGGGTTGTCATGTTGTTCAAAAGGCAACTCAATGTTAAGTCCTACCGATGTTCCTCCAGCAATGTGAGCTCCTTTGTTACCAGCTTCCATAATACCAGGTCCACCACCAGTAATTACACCATAACCATGGTCTACAATTTTGCTAGCTACTTCTTCAGCTAGTTTGTAGTATTTGTGGTCTGGTTTTGTTCTTGCAGAACCAAAAATTGAAACACAAGGTCCAATTCTGCTTAATTTTTCATAACCATTAACAAACTCTCCCATGATTTTAAAAATTGCCCAAGAGTCGTTTGTTTTTATTTCATTCCATCTTTTGTGATGTTGTTCGTTTCTCATAGTGTAAATCTTATTTTTGTAACATGCTAATTTAGTTCTTTTTTAAGGAATTGCGCAGTGTAACTTTTTTTGTGTTTTATTATTTCTTCTGGAGTGCCTTCAGCAACAATTTGTCCGCCACCTTTTCCGCCTTCGTAACCTACATCAATAATGTGATCCATCATTTTAATAACATCCATATTGTGCTCAATGATAAGTACAGTATTCCCCTTGTTGGCTAATTTGTTAAGCACTTGCATAAGTACACGAATGTCTTCAAAATGTAAGCCTGTTGTAGGTTCGTCAAGAATGTAAAAGGTGTTTCCTGTATCTCGCTTGCTAAGTTCAGTAGCTAGTTTAATACGTTGTGCTTCACCACCTGAAAGCGTTGTACTTTGTTGACCCAGTGTAATGTAGCCTAAGCCAACGTCTTTTATGGTTTTTAGTTTTTTATGGATTTTAGGAATGTGCTCAAAAAAGTCTACAGCTTCGCTAATAGTCATGTTGAGTACATCGCTAATGCTTTTACCTTTATATCTAATTTCGAGGGTTTCACGATTAAAGCGTTTGCCTTGACAGGTTTCGCACTCTACATAAACGTCTGGAAGGAAATTCATTTCAATAACACGTAAACCACCACCTTGACAAGTTTCGCAACGACCTCCTTTTACGTTAAAGCTAAAACGACCAGGTTTGTAACCTCTAATCATAGCTTCAGGTATTTTAGCAAAAAGGCTTCGTATTTCGCTAAATGTACCAGTGTAAGTTGCAGGATTACTACGAGGTGTTCTACCAATAGGTGATTGGTTAATGTCTATAACTTTATCAATATGCTCCAAACCTTTAATACTCTTGTAAGGCATTGGTTTTTTTACGCCATTAAAGTAGTGTGCATTCATTATTGGATATAAGGTTTCATTGATAAGTGTTGATTTTCCACTTCCTGAAACACCAGTAACTCCAATCATTTTTCCTAACGGAATAGTCACTGAAACATTTTTTAAGTTGTTACCAGTACAACCTTTTAGCTCAATAAATTTTCCATTGCCTTCACGACGTTCTTTTGGTACTTCAATTGCTTTACTACCATTAAGATAATCGGCAGTTAGTGTATGATGTGTTTTTAGTTCATCAGGTGTGCCAATACTTATAATTTCGCCACCATATTTTCCTGCTTTTGGTCCAATATCAATAACATAATCGGCACGTTCAATCATGTCTTTGTCATGTTCAACAACAATTACCGAGTTGCCAATATCTCTCAGCGATACTAACGAGTTGATAAGTTTTTCGTTGTCGCGTTGATGCAAGCCTATACTAGGTTCGTCTAAAATATAAAGTACACCAACCAGTTGCGAGCCAATTTGGGTGGCAAGCCTAATACGTTGTGCTTCTCCACCAGAAAGCGATTTTGAGCTTCGGTTAAGCGATAAGTAATCAAGTCCTACATCTAACAAAAACTGTAATCGTGTTGAAATTTCTTTTAGTATTTCTTCAGAAATTTTAAACTGTTTTTCTGATAGATGTTTTGGCAATTCATTAAACCAATCTACCAAATCAACAATGTCTTTGTTTGCTAATTCAGAAATATTAAGACCATTAACTTTAAAGTATAAAGATTCTTTTCTAAGTCTAGAGCCTTCACATTCGCTACATTTTACTTTATCCATGTAGTCTTTTGCCCAACGTTTTAAAGATGTTGACTCAGCATTGTTGTATTGGCTTTCAATAAAATTAGCAACACCTTCAAACTCGATTTTATAATCTCTGGTAACACCAAGTGTTTTACTTTCTACCGAAAATTTTTCATTTCCACCATAGAGAATCATTTGTTTAGCGTCTTCAGGAATACTTTTGTAAGGATCGGATAAACTAAAGCCATAGCGATGCGCAATGGTTTCTAACTGTTTAAAAATCCATGAGTTCTTTTGTGGACCATGAGGTGCAAGTGCTCCAGCTTTTATAGATAAGTTGTCGTCTGGTATAATTTTACGTTCGTTGATTTGATAAAGTCTACCAATACCATTACACTTTGGACAAGCACCTTTAGGTGAATTGAACGAAAAGTTGTTTGGTTCTGGGTTTGGATAAGAAATACCAGAAGAAGGACACATTAGGTTTCTACTAAAATAACGTACCTCGTTAGTGTCTTGGTCTAACACCATAAGCACATCGTCTCCATGATACATGGCTGTATTTATGGTTTCTGTTAAGCGCTTATCGTTATCGGCAGAATTATCAATTTTAAGTCGGTCAATTACAATTTCTATATCATGCGTTTTGTAACGGTCTAACTTCATGCCTTTCACAAGGTCTTTTATTTCGCCATCAGTACGCACTTTTACAAAACCTTGTTTTGCAATTTGCTCAAAGAGTTCGCGATAGTGACCTTTACGAGATCTAATAACAGGCGCAAGAATATTTATACGTTTGCCATTAAAAGACTCTACAATAAGTGCTTTAATTTGCTCATCGTTGTAGCTCACCATTTTTTCGCCAGTGTTGTAACTATAGGCATCACTTGCACGAGCAAAAAGAAGTCTGAGGAAATCATATATTTCTGTAATAGTACCTACTGTAGAACGAGGCGACTTACTAGTTGTTTTTTGTTCTATAGCAATTACAGGAGATAGTCCATCAATTTTATCGACATCAGGACGCTCCAATCCACCTAAAAACTGACGCGCATAAGCCGAAAAGGTTTCGATATAACGACGCTGTCCTTCGGCATAAATAGTATCGAATGCTAAAGAGGACTTACCACTACCTGAAAGACCTGTGATAACCACAAGCTTTTCGCGAGGTATTGTAACGTCTATGTTTTTGAGGTTATGGACTCTTGCGCCTTGAACCTCTATATGTTCTTCAAATTGACTCATAGAATTGCAAAGTTGCAAAGGTACAGATTTAGTAATACAAAACGAAGTGAAGCTGTTTTAGAGTTTTGTTAAAAAGATATTACTGAGCGTATTAGTTTTTGCTGAATTTTAAAATATAGGTTGTCATAAAGTAATGTGGAAAAAAGTACAATGTTATGATGCTAAAAGGCATAAAAGTGTATATTAGTGAGTGTAAATTTTGATTTGTGAAAATGAAAAATAAAAACTTAGTATTTGTTCTGTTAAGCATTCTTATGTGTTTAGGATGCAATTCAAAACCAGAAAAAAAGAAAATAGAAGATACTAGTAATACAATAGTAGTATTAACAACTAATTATGGCGAAATAACCTTAGAGCTTTTTAATGACACTCCTAAGCACAGAGATAATTTTATAAAACTGATAAATGAGCATGCTTATGACAGCTTGTTGTTTCATCGTGTCATTAAAGACTTTGTCATACAAGGAGGAGATCCTGATAGTAAAAATGCACCAATAGGAAAGTTTTTAGGTGAAGGTGATTTAGATTATACTGTACCAGCTGAATTTAGACCAAATTTATTTCATAAAAGAGGTGCCTTGGCTACTGCAAGAGAAGAAAATTTAACAAGAGCATCAAGCGCTATGCAATTTTTTATAGTTGATGGTAAAGTGTATAACGATAGCTTGCTGGATGTTGCTCAACAACGCATTAACACTATGACTGCGCGTTTTCATGTAATTAAAAGTAAAGAGCATAAACCTTTGTTTGAAGCATTAAAGATAGCAAGTGAAGGTAATGATGAGCAGCTCGCAACTAAGCTTAATGATAGTATACAACAATTAGCTGAAGCTTATACTGATTTTGAAACCTACACTATTCCTGAAGCACATAGAGCAGTCTATAAATCTATAGGAGGTATTCCGCATTTAGATCAAAATTATACTGTTTTTGGTGAAGTAATTGAAGGAATGAATGTAGTAGATTCAATTGTAAATTTGCCAACCGATGAAAATGACAGACCTTTGGAAAATGTAATAATTCTAAGTGCGGAACTAAAAAACTGATAGACTGATACAACTTTATGGATATAACAATTGAAAATATACTTTTAATAGGTTCGTTATTGCTTTTTGTGAGTATTGTTGTGGGTAAAACTTCCTATAAATTTGGAGTGCCAACATTACTACTTTTCTTAGTGATTGGGATGTTAGCAGGTTCTGATGGTATTGTGGGGATTTATTTTGACGACCCAAAGCTAGCGCAGTTTATAGGTATTGTGTCACTTAATTTTATTTTGTTTTCAGGTGGTCTCGATACCAGTTGGAAATCGGTTAAACCAGTATTAAGAGAAGGTTTAATGTTGTCTACTTTAGGAGTATTGCTTACAGCTACTTCGCTAGGTGTTTTTGTTTGGATGGTTACCGATTTTACGATTTATGAAAGTTTATTGTTAGGTTCTATTGTGTCGTCAACTGATGCTGCTGCTGTATTTTCAATTTTACGTTCTAAAAATCTTTCGTTACGCACTAATCTTCGTCCTACACTAGAGCTTGAAAGCGGAAGTAACGACCCAATGGCTTATGTGTTAACTATTGCATTTTTAACGTTGGTAGTAAATCAAGATCAAAGTGCGTGGTCAATCATCCCTTTATTTTTACAACAAATGGTTATAGGCTGTATAGCAGGTTTTGGATTTGGTAAATTGAGTAAGTTTACGATAAATACCATTAAACTAGGCTTTGAAGGGTTGTACCCAGTTTTAGCAATAGCACTAATGTTTATTACATTTTCAGCAACCGATTTTATAGGAGGTAATGGCTTTCTTGCTATTTACATTTGTGCTGTTTACTTAGGAAATCAAGACTTAATTCATAAATCTACAATTTTAAAGATGTTTGATGGGTTGGCTTGGTTAATGCAAATTGTTTTATTCCTTACCTTAGGCTTATTAGTATTTCCTTCTCAAATTGTTCCTTATATAGGTATCGGACTACTTATTTCTTTGTTTCTTATTGTTGTTGCTAGACCTATAGGTGTTTTTATTAGTTTGATGTTTTTTAAAATGAAACTAAGAAGGCGTGCTTACATCTCTTGGGTTGGATTGCGAGGAGCTGTACCTATTGTATTTGCTACATATCCTTTGCTAGCAGGAATTGATAAGGCAAACATGATGTTTAGTATTGTGTTTTTTATTTCGGTAACATCGGTTTTAATACAAGGTACAACACTTTCAGTATTTGCTAATTGGTTAAAAGTGGCTTTACCGGAAGAAACTAAAAAAATAACTGAGGTCGATAGGCTTATACTAGATTTGCCTAAATCGTCCTTTCAAGAGTTTGTGATTTCACCTCATTCTTATGCAGCTAATAAACGAATAGTTGATGTTAAGTTTCCTAAATCGGCATTTATAGTAATGATAAAAAGAGGTAAAGAATATATTAGACCTGGAGGTTCCACGGAATTGTTAGGAAATGATGTGTTAATGGTGATTGCAGATACTCAAGATGATTTTATAGAAGTGAATAGCTGTATTAGCGGATAGTTTTTTGCAATAGCAATGTCAATTATGAAACAGTGTTTTGTATGATAAATTGATGAGTAAGTTTTCAGGATTCGTATAAAAAATAACTACTTTTAACTCTGCGAATGTATTTTAGTTTGTCTTAATACATCCAAAAATTTTAATTTTAAATAACAAGCATTTTACTTAAACATAAAACTTATAATTTATGCAATTACTAGGAATAGGTTCTAGAATAAACCACAACGAGTACGGAAAAGGTGTAGTGACTAATGTTACATCAAAACACTATTGGGTAACTTTTATTGAAAACGGATTAGAAACTATTGATATCGATAGCGATTTTGAAGTTATAGAACTTTGTGAAGACGATGTTGATACTATTAGTTTTTCTGAAGTTGAAAGTAGCTTGGTACAAATTTTAAAACGTTGGAGTGATGTAAGTGAAGTAGTGCCAATTGCTGATAAATGGAAAGGCGGTAAACTTGTTATGGAACCTGGAGATACAAGTTTACAAGGAAAAGAGTTACCAATAGATACTTTTTTTCATAAGATAACAATGGTGCGTGATAGATTGCGTGTTATGGAACAAAAAATTAACTCCAGTAAAAATCTTGATGAGCAAGAAAAAATAGACTTACAACAATACATCACCAGGAGTTACGGTAGTTTAACAACCTTTAATGTGCTTTTTAAATTAAAATCACAACAGTTTGTTGGTCAAAAAGGAGGTTAATTAATTACTAAGATTTTTTTTTGAATGCTTTTTTGATAAGGTAAATACTAATAGCAATCGGTATAACAATGCATATAACTATAGAGGAAGTAGTGTAATTGCTTCCTACTGCATTAAAACTTCTTAAAAAGTCTGCAGATGCATCAAACAACTGATTTGAAAATTCTGAAAAACTTTTAACGCTTAATAGTGTAATTACTACAATGAGTGTAAATGCAATTTTTAAGTAATGACGTTTTATAATCTTATCAATAAGTATGCACCAAAACAAAGGAATAATAATATACCAAATAATAATGTTTACCTCTTTGTAGCTAAATCCTGTGAGGTTTGAGATAAAAATAAGAACATCATAAACCAGATTGAATATTTTCTTTAGCATTTACTTAGTGCCTTTAACATCTTGAAGTTCCATCCCAAAAAACATAAACTTGTGAAAGGTTGGTAGCTTTGCACCACTTTCGGTAGTTGTCCAGTCTTTCCAAGAGAGTTCTACACCATCAAAAGGGAGTTTATCATTCCACATCTTAAAACTGGTAGGCATTCCGTTTGCATCTAATTGCCATAAATAAGTATCATCAGGTTGATAATTTACAAGTAATTCTTGTTTTCCGTTTACATTAACTACACTACGCGTAACACCTTCATCAAAGACTCTGTATGGTGCAACCAACCAAAATGAGTCTTCACTAAAATATGTATGGGCTTCAGCAATCAAGTTTTTAGCTTGTTCGCCTTCAACTTTAAAATTATGAACGTAAGCTTTACTGCTGTTTAGCTCATTAAGTTTTAAATCAACTTTGTATTCTTCCCAATAAACAGTACAAGAATGTTCGCTCTTTTTCCATTTGTAATGCCTACGTTTTTTATAGGTCCATTCAATATACTTCGTGTTTTTATAAGCTTCATAATCAAGAGCAGTTAGCATTTTTTTTGCTAAAGCGTCAGCTTGCTCATTTTGTGTACCAACAGGAAGGTCTTCATCATATTTAAAATGCAGATATCCAAAAAGCAAAAGGCTAGGTAGAGTAATAAAAATGATTACTCCAGCAACTATTTTTAATATCTTTTTAGATGACATATATTAATTTTTGAAAGGTTAATTTAAGCGATTTTTTTAATTGCTATTCAATTGTACGTTGACTATTAAATTATTTCGATTAAAAGCCATCAGCAGTATCATCTCCTCGATGATCAGCACCAGCTTCTAAGGTGCCATCATCTAATACTAAAATAGCATCTACTCTTGCGGTAATAGGAGGTGCTTCTTCATTGATAGGATAACCGTTTTTTTGAAGTTGTTGTTTAAGTTCATCAGGAAAACGGTTAACTTCCATTCTAATTTCATCAGGTAACCATTGATGGTGAAAACGAGGAGCATCTACAGCTTGTTGCATTGTCATACCAAATTCCTCAACATTTAATATAGTTTGCAATACTGATGTAATAATGGTTGATCCTCCTGGAGTTCCAAGTACCATGTGTAATTCGCCTTCTTTTTCAACAATTGTAGGTGTCATAGCGCTTAACATGCGTTTTTGTGGTGCAATACTATTGGCTTCAGCACCAATGAGGCCATACACATTAGGAACTCCTGGTTTGCTGCTAAAGTCGTCCATTTCGTTATTAAGAAAAAAGCCTAGTTCATCAACATACAGTTTTGAACCATAAGCACCATTGAGTGTTGTTGTAACAGATACGGCATTCCCAAATTGATCTACAATAGAATAGTGCGTGGTTTGGTCGCTTTCATAACCTGGAATTATTCCGTAAGATAGAGAATCGGAAATGGTAGGATTCTTAAAAGAAAAATCACTCATGCGCTCCTGTAAGTATATATCACTCAACAAATGATTGGTTGGAATATCTACAAAATCAGGATCGCCTAAATAAAAACTACGGTCAGCATAAGCACGACGTTCTGCTTCAACAATTACTTTAATAGCTTTTAACGAATTATGTCCATGCTGTTGAATGTCGAAAGGCTCAATCATTTTCATAATTTGCGCTAGACAAATACCACCACTTGAAGGAGGAGACATAGAAACTACTTTAATGTCTTTGTAGTTAAAAGCAATTGGATCTCGCCATTTAGCTTCATAGAGCTCTAAATCTTCAAGTGTTATAATCCCACCTTTTTGATTTAAAAAATCAACCAAGTGTTGCGCTGTTTCACCTTTATAAAACTCATCTTTTCCTTTGCTAGCTATACGTTTTAAGGTTTCAGCAAGTTTAAGGTTTTTAATGGAGTCGTTAGCTTTAGTGTGTTTTGAAAACAGTATTTCTTTTTCATTAACAGCTTTAAAAATACTGTCATATTCTGTAAAGCGTTGTTGCTGTTTTTCAGTAATGACAAAACCATTATTTGCTAAGTCAATTACAGGTTGAAGGATTTCAGCAACAGGTAAAGAGCCAAATTTTTCATGAGCCGTAAAAATGCCTGCTATAGTACCAGGAACTCCAACAGCAACAGCACCAACTGTACTTTTGTCTTTTATAACATAACCTTCTTCATCAAGATACATGTTTTTTGTTGCTGCTAAAGGTGCTTTTTCTCTATAATCCAAAGCGCCAAAAGTGCCATCGTTGAGTCTGTAAACCATAAATCCGCCACCACCAAGGTTGCCTGCATAAGGGTAAGTTACAGCCAAAGCCATTTCAGTAGCCATCATAGCATCAAATGCATTACCACCTTTTTTTAAAATATCTGTTCCTATTTTTGAAGCTTCAGCTCTTGCCGAAACTACCATAGTTTTTGAAGTGATTAAGCCTCTTTGCGTTTTGGGTTGGGTTTGTTTCTTAGAGTTTTCGTTACAAGAAATTAAAGTGATACAGAAGAGTGAGAACAGAATGAGTTTTTTCATTTATGCTGAAATGTTTTTGTTATGTCTATTCGTTTTTGTTTGGTAAAGGCTCTTAATTCTTCAAAAAAAGAAGTGAATTCACTTTCAAACTCAGTGTAGTATTGCTTAAGTTCGTTAGTAGCAGTGTTCATGCCAGAAACGTTTTTAGTACGACGGTTCATACCATCCAAAACGCGTTGAATACCTTCAATTTTAGCATAACTCAACAACCAGTTGTCAGCTATCATATGCGGTAACATTCGCTGTGTGCGATTGGGAAGCATTTCAAAATTAGCTTCTAAAGAATCATAAAACTGTTCAACATAAACTTCTAAAGGAACATTGGAATAGTCTTTCCAGTTTTTTGCCAAAAAATGATCGTACAAAATATCAACTATTACACCACTGTAATGACTGTAGTTTTTATGCAAGCGTTTTGTGCTCTGTCTTACAATAGGATGTGCGTCAGTATATGTGTCAATTTCGCGATGCAGTAGAATGCCTATTTGAACATCAATTGGGAATTTTTTATACGATTTTCCTCTAATGCCATCAGCAATAAAATTACCAATAGTTACAAATTCGTTGTCTCCAGAAAGGTATATATGAGCTAGAAAATTCATAGGTCGAATTTACGAATTACGATTTTAGGTTTACGGTTTTGAAATGGTATATTTGCTAAAAATAAGAATAAATTCATGACACTTATAAAATCTATTTCAGGAATACGAGGTACAATTGGCGGACAAGTTGGTGAAAACTTAACACCTATTGACGCTGTAAAATTTGCTTCGGCTTATGGTACGTGGTTAAAACAACAACGCCAAAAAGAAAATTACAGAGTAGTAGTTGGTAGAGATGCTAGAATTTCTGGTGAAATGATACAGAACTTAGTAATGAACACTTTGGTAGGTTTAGGAATTCATGTTATAGATTTAGGTTTGTCCACAACACCAACGGTTGAGGTTGCTGTACCTATGGAGCATGCTGATGGTGGAATTATTTTAACCGCAAGTCATAATCCAAAACAATGGAATGCCTTAAAGTTGTTGAATGCTAAGGGTGAATTTTTGAATGGTGCTGAAGGTGCTAAGATTTTAGAAATTGCTGAAAATGATAGCATGACTTTTTCTGATGTTGATAGTTTAGGAAAAATCACAAAAAACCAAGCGTATATTGATATGCACATTGATGAGGTTTTGAATTTACCTTTGGTAGATAAAAAAGCCATAGAATCGGCTAATTTTAAAGTGGTAGTTGATGGTGTGAATTCTACAGGAGGTATTGCAATTCCGTTATTGTTAGACCGATTGGGAGTGCATACTGTAAAACTATATTGCGAACCTAACGGACAGTTTCCGCATAATCCAGAACCTTTAAAGGAACATTTAACCGACTTATCAGAAGCTGTTGTAAAAGAACGTGCAGATTTAGGAATAGTGGTAGATCCTGATGTTGACCGTTTAGCCTTTATGGATGAAAATGGCGACATGTTTGGAGAAGAATACACCCTTGTAGCTTGTGCAGATTATGTGTTGAGCAAAACTCCGGGAAATACTGTGAGCAATATGAGTTCTACAAGAGCATTGCGTGACATTACTGAAAAGCATGGAGGAACTTATGAAGCTAGTGCAGTAGGAGAGGTGAATGTTGTGGAGCTTATGAAAAAAAATAATGCCATTATAGGTGGAGAAGGTAATGGAGGAATCATTTATCCTGAATTACATTATGGTCGTGATGCTTTAGTTGGGATTGCGTTGTTTTTAAGCTTGTTGGCACAAAAGAAAAAGATGCGAGTAAGTGAGTTAAAGGCAACTTATCCTTTGTATTATATGAGCAAAAAGAAAATAGAATTAACTCCAGAGTTGGATGTTGATGGTATTTTAAAGCAAATGGAAGCTAAGTATAGCCATGAAAAACTTACCACTATTGATGGTGTAAAAATTGATTTCAGTAATAGTTGGGTGCATTTAAGAAAGAGTAATACTGAGCCTATTATAAGAATTTACACTGAAGCGCCTTCTCAAGAAGAAGCTGATACTTTAGCAGATAAAATCATTTCAGAAATTAAAGCTATTAGTAATTAGTAAAAAAAACTTCCGTAGAAAAATTAGTAACTTTATCTTTTAAATCACAGACTTATGCTGACGACTGAAATGACTCATAACACCACTGAATTAGAACAGTATTTTCAACAATTCAGACAGCATATTATAGGAATTGACCAAGAGTTTCAATCACCTTTTGGAACTCAAAAAATCATATATACCGACTGGACTGCTTCCGGACGTTTGTACAGACCTATTGAAAACAAAATAGCCAATGATTTTGGACCTTTTGTAGCCAATACACATACTGAAACCACTGTGTCAGGTACAGCAATGACTAAAGCGTATCATAAAGCACGTCAAATTATAAAGCAACATGTTAATACCAATGAAGATGATGTGTTGATTGTATGTGGTAGTGGAATGACAGATGCTGTAAATAAGTTTCAACGTATTTTAGGTTTGAAAGTGCCTGAAAACCTTAAGAGTTACACTACTGTTCCTGACGAAATGAAACCAGTGGTTTTTATTACGCATATGGAACATCATTCTAATCAAACATCATGGTTAGAGACCATCGCAAAGGTTGAGGTAATTCCACCAGGAGAAGAAGGATTATTCAGTTTAGAAAATCTTGAAAAATTACTACATCAATACAAAGACAGAACCTTAAAAATAGCTTCGGTAGTTGGAGGTTCTAATGTTACAGGAATTGAAACACCATATCACGATATTGCAAAATTAATGCATCAACATGGAGGCGTTTGTTTTGTAGATTTTGCTTGTTCAGCACCTTATGTAGATATTGATATGCATCCTAAAGACGAAGCAAAAGCCTTAGATGCTATTTTCTTTTCACCTCATAAGTTTTTGGGTGGACCAGGAACTTCAGGTGTGTTGATTTTCAATAAGAAATTGTATAAAAATATGATTCCTGATTGTCCAGGAGGAGGTACTGTAAGTTGGACTAATCCTTGGGGAGAACATAAGTATTTTGATAATATTGAAGATAGAGAAGATGGTGGAACACCAGGTTTCCTTCAAACTATTAAAACTGCTTTAGCGATTAAATTGAAGGAGCAAATGGGAGTTGGCAATATGCTAAAGCGAGAGCATGAGCTATTGACTACGCTTTTTAATGAATTGGGCAATGTTGAACACTTAAATATTTTAGCAGGTCAACATGAAGAAAGACTAGGCGTATTTTCGTTTTATATTGATGATTTACACTATAATTTAGGCGTAAAACTACTTAATGATCGTTTTGGAATTCAAACACGTGGAGGCTGCAGTTGTGCAGGAACTTATGGACATTATTTGTTGCATGTAGATTATGATACTTCTCACGAGTTAACTCAAGAAATTTCATTGGGTGAGCTAACGCGAAAACCAGGTTGGATACGACTTTCTATTCACCCAACAACAACAACTGAAGAAGTAAATTATGTTTGCGAAAGCTTAAAAGCATTGGTAGCAAACCATAAGGTTTGGGCAGAAGATTACAACTACAATAAGATGACCAATGAGTTTATTCATAAGAACGCGACAAACTCAAATAATACACCAATTGACGATTGGTTTAAGTTGTAATTATAAAAACTTTTCAGGCACTTTGTCTCTATGTTTCCAACGTTTGTGAGTCCATAGATAATACTCAGGAGCTTCATAGATTTGTTGCTCTACCAGCTTTAAAAAGATATCAGTGATTTCGTAGTTTTCGTATTCTTTTGGATTTAGTGTAATAGTTTCAAAAGTGGTTTCATAATATCCACGTTTTAGCTTTTTCACTTTAAAAAATACTACAGCCATATCTAGTTTTTTGGCCAGCATTTCAGCTCCAGTATATACAGGTACTTTTAAGCCCATAAATTCATTCCAGTGAAATGCTTTACTAGGCTTAGGTGATTGGTCTGATACAAATCCGTTTATTGTTAAAATCCCTTTTCGTTTTAAGTCAATAAGCGTTGGTACAGTCTCTTTTGTAGTGATAAGGTAGCTGTTGTATTTGGCACGAATACGTTTTACTAATCGGTCAAAATATTTATTAGCTAATCTCTTGTAGACAGCATTTCCTCTATATTTCACATAAGTTTGAAGAATAAATATCCACTCCCAACTCCCATAATGTGCACACATTAAAATGATACTTTTATTTTGTTCTTCAATAGCTTTTATAACATCAATATTAGTAAAGGTGAAACGTTTTTTCATTTCAGCTTCAGATATGGTCATGGACTTAATAGATTCCACAATCATGTCGCATAAGTGGTGGTAAAAAACTTTCGTGATTCTATTAATTTCTTCTTTTGATTTATCAGGAAATACTAATCGAAGATTTTCTTTTACAGTCTTTTTTCGGTAACCAAAAATGCGAAAGACAAAAAGATATACAAAATCAGAAAATGCATACAGTAGTCTGAATGGTAAAATAGAAATAAGCCATAAAAAGGGATAAACCAGAATGTAAACTAGAAATTGCATTTTTTAGTATTAGATTTGCATCAGCAAATATATGTTATATTCTATTTAAACGTTTACAGTTTATGGGTAATTTAAGTTTAGTTACAATTGTTATTATTGCTGCCAATGTTATTATTTCTTTTAAAGGACTTAATGATTATGGCTTTTTTGAGCGCTATAAATTTAATGTAGGAAGTATAAAACGAGGAGAGCAAATACGCATGTTTAGTTCTGGGTTTTTACATGTAGATACAATGCACTTGTTTTTTAATATGTTTACCCTATACTTTTTTGCCGATGTTGTTATTGCTTATTTAGGCAGTTTAAACTTTATTATAGTATATATTGCCAGTTTAATTTTAGGGAGCTTACTCTCTTTATATTTTCATAAAGATGAATATTATTACAGTGCGGTAGGAGCAAGTGGAGCTGTTACTGGTGTGTTATATTCTGCAATATTATTGGAGCCTAATATGGGACTTTATATGTTTTTTGTTCCTATACCAATACCTGGATATATTTTTGGGATTGGGTATCTTTTATATTCTATATACGGAATGAAAAACAGAATAGGAAATATTGGACACGATGCGCATTTTGGTGGAGCAGTAGGAGGCTATATTGTAACTCTAATGCTAGCACCTTGGTTGTTTGAAACCAATTTATTATTTGTAGGTTTATTAGCTGTGCCAATACTTATTTTATTTGTGATGCATAAAACAGGAAAGTTATAAAAACAAAAAAGCCTTCATGATTAAAGGCTTTTTTGTTTTAGTGCTTGTGTGTAGTTAATCTAATAATTCAGCAATTTTATTTTCTAAAGCTGGACCTCTGAGGTTTTTTGCTATAATTGTTCCTTCTTCATCTAAAATGTAAGTTGCAGGAATAGAATTAATCGCATATTGTTTAGCTACAGGATCGTTAAAATAAGCTAGGTTAGATACATGATGCCAAGTTAATTTGTCTTTTTCAATAGCACTTAACCATCTGTCTTTTTGACCTTGCTTATCTAAAGACACACCAATAATTTCAAGACCTTTGTCGTGGTATTTTTCGTAGACTTTTACCACGTTAGGGTTTTCTCTTCTGCAAGGTCCACACCATGAAGCCCAAAAGTCGATAATAGTTACTTTTCCTTTCATATCTTTTAAGGCAAGCATTTTTCCATCTGGGTCTGGTGCTGAAAACTCAGGAGCAGCTTTTCCTATTTCAAGGTTTGCTAAACGTTCTTTTTCTTGTTTTTTGGTTATTATTCTAGTGTTAACTCTCATTCCGTAGATTGATTGTTTAATGTCACTTTCAAGATTGTTAAATGCATTGCTGAGTTTGTCTAAATCGGTATTGTTACCTCCTAATAACGATTCAATCAATACTAAAGAGAAGAAGTTGTCATTGTTTTTGTTTATGAACTCAAAAGGATAGCTCATCATTTCGTTAGTGAGCTTGTCTAAATCTTCTTTGATTAGTTTAGTTTTTGCAGAATCTGTACCTCTTTCAGCTTGTCTATGATTCATGCTTAAGGTTCTGCGTTTTTGAGAAAGCTCTTTTACTTTAAGATTATATTCTTCAAAGGCTTTATTAGACTTTGTTCCTGATACTTTAGTAGTATGCATACTGTCCTTTTCAACCTGTATGTTTATAACTCCATTTTCAATCATAAAAGGTTTGCTTCCAGGAACACTATTTACTTGTAAGAACCACATTTGAGGGTTTTCAATTTTGCCTTCAAACTTAAATTTCTCATCTACAATTATAGCTGTGTCCCTAAACATTTCTTTTCCTTTGTCATCTCTAGATTTTAAGTACACTCTAATACCATTTAAAACCCCTTTGGCAGTTCCGTTTACTACATATCCATCAGGCTTTTCGGTAGTTTCACAAGCAGTTAGTAATAAGCTTACTAATAGAAAACCAAGTATTTTTTTCATTTTATATTCTTTTTAAAGTTGCACAAATATACTAATGAATATAGGAGAATGTCAATGGTTTTTTCTTAATAAAATCCTAAAGAAACTAGGTTCAATTAGTGAGTACTAGTAATTTTACAATACTTTTGTTAAAAATTATATCAAAGATGTTTCATCAAGATACTATTGTAGCTTTGGCAACACCATCAGGGAGTGGTGCAATAGCTATTATACGACTTTCTGGAAAGGACGCTATAGCAATAGCAGATAGTTGTTTTCAATCAGTAAAAGACAATAAGTCACTTAAAGACCAAGCGACACATACCATACATTTAGGACATATTGTAGAGGATAAACGAGTGTATGATGAAGTATTAGTTTCGGTATTTAAAAATCCAAACTCTTACACAGGAGAAGACGTGGTTGAAGTGTCTTGTCATGGTTCAGCCTATATACAACAGGAGATTATTCAATTATTTCTTAGAAAAGGCTGTCGAATGGCTAATGCAGGTGAGTTTACGCTACGTGCCTTTTTAAATGGAAAACTTGATTTGAGTCAAGCTGAAGCTGTTGCAGACCTAATAGCTAGTGATAACGAAGCGTCTCATCAAATTGCTATGCAACAAATGCGAGGCGGTTTTTCGAGTGAGATTGCAAAATTGAGAGAAGAGCTTTTAAATTTTGCATCTTTAATTGAGTTAGAGCTTGATTTTGCTGAAGAAGATGTTGAGTTTGCAGATCGTACACAGTTTAAAAGTTTAGTTGACCGTATTGTATTTGTATTAAAACGTTTGATAGACTCTTTTGCTGTGGGTAATGTGATTAAAAACGGAATACCTGTAGCCATTGTGGGTGAACCAAACGTTGGAAAATCTACTTTATTGAATGCGCTATTGAACGAAGAACGTGCTATTGTGAGTGATATTGCAGGTACTACCAGAGACACAATTGAAGATGAATTGTCTATAGGAGGTATTGGGTTTCGCTTTATAGATACTGCAGGTATAAGAGAAACAGAAGATGTTGTTGAAAGTATTGGAATTAAAAAGACTTTTGAAAAGATTGAACAATCTCAAGTCACAATCTACCTCTTTGACAGTACAAAAGGGATTGCCGACTTAAAATCGATACAAATAGAACTTGAAAAAATAAAAAATAAGTACCCTCAAAAGCCTTTGCTTATTATTGCCAACAAGATAGATTTACTTGATGATAGCCAACTTGCCACATTACAGCAACAGATTGAAGACGTGCAGTTACTCTCAGCAAAAACAGGTTTTGGTGTAAAGCAATTAACCGATTCGTTATTGAATTTAATTAATACAGGTGCTTTACGTAATAATGAAACTATTGTAACTAACACTCGTCATTATGATGCTCTTTTAAAGGCTTTTGAAGAGGTTCAGAAAGTGAAGTATGGACTAGACTCTGGGCTTTCAGGAGATTTATTGGCTATTGATATACGACAAACGCTTTACCACTTTGGTGAGATTACAGGTGAGATTACTAATGATGACTTGCTGGGTAATATTTTTGCTAATTTCTGTATCGGGAAGTAATAGTGTTGTCAACATTTATAAAGTCCTGAAAGTACTTTATTAGCTCTAATTCTTAGTCATAATTGAGGTTTGATATTCTCTAGGTGTCATAGCTACTTCTTTTTTAAAGGCATTGTAAAAAGCAGAAGAGGTATTAAATCCAACATCGTAAGCGAGATCCTCAATTTTTTCGTTCATGAATTCAGGTTGTGATAGTTTATCTCTTACAGCTTTAATTCTAAAACTATTGATGACTTCAGGGAAACTTTTGTTGTATATTTTTTTTGTAGCTCTAGAAACTAAGTAATTAGGAGCGTCAATCGCTTCAGCAAATTGTGCTAATGTGATACCAGGTTGATAATAAATCTTGTCGTCTTCCATTGCCTTTGTAATTTTTCTTATCATTTTTTCTGGTATAACTTTAGAACTTGATTTTTTTACAACTGAAGGCGATTGTAATGCATAGAAAAATAAAAAGTAAATAACTATTGAAGAAAGGGCAATACCTGTTGCATATGCTGAAATTGTTTCTCCTAAAAGCTGATAAATCAATACTACAGATAAAGCTACTAAACCATAAAATAAAGCTTTATGCCATTGGGTTAAATTATTTTCTTTTGGTTTTGAAATGAATGTAATAGCAGATATTACCAGATAGGTAACAAAACTAACGTTTGCTAATAAATACATATCATATGCAAAATTGCTATTGATGAGTATAATAACAAAACCAACCACTGGGAATAAAACATGTAATAATAGAATTGGTTTTAAGGTTTTATGATTGTTTTTATTAAGCGAAAGATAAGTAAAAGCCAAAGGTCCAATAAGAGCAAACCCTAAAAAGCCTAAAGCAGTTCCAATAGGTGAAATTTCTGGTAAGACATAATAAAAAATAGACTTTAAAATTCTTAGCGCAATAGCTATGAACAACAGTCCTAAAGTCAAATCTTGTAGTTTGGATTCTTTCCTAATAAACAAAAAATAACTAGCCAAAAGGACACTAGAGGTAACTGCAATACTTGAAAAAACGATTAATGCTATTGATGTGTCCATCCTACCTTTTTTACAAATATATTTATTCAATTTCAAATGATTCTGTTAAAATCCTCATAAAAATATCTCCACATTTCACGAATTAGGAGATTAAACAACCTTTATCAGCATAGTTTAGCTTAAAATTTTAAAAAAACTAAAAATGAATAAATCGTTTGTATTTTCAGCTATTGCATTGTTGTGCACCATAAGTCTATATGCGCAATTTCACACTTTAAGTATACCTCAAACCAGTCCTAAGATTCAAGAGAGCCAAATGCTCGGAGTCACAAAAATCACAATAGATTATAGCAGTCCAGCATTAAAAGGTAGGGATGTTTGGAACAACTCAGGTATCATTCCACAGCAAGGTAATCCTATTCCATGGAGAGCAGGAGCTAATATGGCAACTGTTATTGAATTTAGTACAGATGTGAAAATTGAAGGTAAATTATTAAAATCTGGAAAATATGGATTCCATATTATACCTAAAGGTGACACATATGATTTATTATTCGCACACAATTATGACCAATGGGGAAGTTATTATTTAGATGTAGAAAATGATGTTAGCCTTCGGGTTTCTGTACCATCGGAATCTTGTCCGAAGTCAGAACAACTTGACTACGAGTTTTTAAATCGAACTGAAAACACATTGGTTATCGGATTAGAATGGGGAGAAAAACGAATTCCATTTACTGTAGAAGTTGATTTAAATACAACTGTTGTGGAAAGTTTTAGAAGTGAATTACGAGGTATTAATACGTATCATTGGCAGTCATGGAATGATGCCGCATCATGGTGTTTAGAACATAACACTAATTTAGAAGAAGCACTGCAGTGGGTGAATCGATCAATAGATGGAGGTTATGGAGGTTTTGCAGCAGATAAGAATTTAACAAATATCTCAACAAAGATCAGATTGTTAACAAAGTTGAACAAAACTGAAGAAGCCAAAACGACTATAGCAGAAGCAATGAAATTGAATGCTACAGTTTATGAGGCTAATGGTTTTAGCAGATTCTTGCTTCAAAATGGTTTTTATCAGGATGCATTAGAGTATTGTAATATTTCACTTAAATCAAATCCTGATACGTGGTTTTTAGAGTTAAATAGAGGGCTTAGTCAATATTTCTTGAACAATAAGAAAGCGGCATTAAAAGATGTCAAAAAAGCACTAAAGACAACACCAGAACAATTTCAATCACGATTAAAGGAAATTATTGTCGAAATTGAAAATAACACTTACAAATTACCAAGAAACTGAAGAAATCTTTGAATGAAATGGGAAGAGTTTGTAAAATTAAAGGAAGTTTGATGGTTGCTTCTCATCAAGATAAATCTCTCTCATTTTAATATGATAATCAATATAACAACAAGTTTAAATATGAAAATTAAATACTTATATATTCTCATTGTATTAGTTGCTTCAACAACATTGCAATCTCAAACATTAAAACGCAAAGGTATGTTAGGTATCATGATGCAAACATTAACCGACAGTATTGCAATGCAGCACAATTTTAAGGTTAAAACAGGAGTGCATATTACTGCTGTTATGCCAAACTCAACATTCGCAAATTTAGGAGTAAAGCAAGATGATGTACTTACAAAATTGAATGGGTCATCTGTTAGAACAATTCAAGATGTTTTGGCAATTACTGGTGAGATGTATGAAGGTGATCACATTGAAGCTGAGTTTTATTCAGGCAATTCAAAGAAAATTAAATCCACTGCTTTATTGGGTAGACCTATAGAAACTTTTGAAAATGGAGATGTTACCTATGGTGAAGTGGTTTATGAAGGTAATGTGCTAAGAAGTATTCTGGTAACACCTAAACATAAAATTAAGGCTCCTGTTGTGTATTTTTTACAAGGTTATACCTGCGAAACTGTTGAAACAACTACCGATGATAATCCGGCAAAAAAGTTAATGTCTGATTGGGTTAATGCTGGTTTTGCAGTTTATAGGGTTGAAAAACCAGGCGTAGGAGATAGTAAGAGCAGTAAGCATTGTGTGCAAATAAGTTTTGATGAAGAGCTTACTGCATTTAAAGAAGGTTATAAAGACTTGTTGAAACAAGAAACAATAGATACTGATAACATCTTTATGTTTGGACACTCAATGGGAGGTGTTATTGCTCCACTTTTAAACGATATGAAATCACCTCGTGGCATTTTAACCTACGGAAGCATAGCTCAGAATTGGTACGATTATATGGTAGATTTATATACCATACAACCAAAGCATTTTGGTGTTTCCGATTCTCAAATTAAAGAAGATAATAAGATTAATTTAAAGTTTAATGAAGACTTTTTAATTAATAAACTTTCAGGTTCAGAAATTCTTGAGAACGAAGCTTATGCCAATTTTTTTAGAGATAATGAAGTCAATTTTAGACAAAACCAATACATAGGACGGCATTTCGACTTTTGGCAAAATTTAGCAGATGTAAATATTCCTGAAGCCTGGACAAAAGTAAAGACCAATGTTTTGGCAATGTACGGAGAGTTTGATATTCAAGCAATCAGTCAAAAAAGTGCAGAAAAAATAGCTGATATAGTTAATAAAAATGGAGGTAAAGGAGAATTTATTGTAGTTAAGAAAGCTGACCATGGTTTTGTGAATTTTGACTCAATGCAACATAACGCCGAAACTTTAGGAAATGGTACTTACATGACACATGCACGTGACAATTACAGTGTCGCGTTAGGAAAAGAGAGTATAAAATGGATGAAAGCAAAAGTTAAATAGTAACGGAAAGAAAGATGCTAATTGTTTTATATGGTTTGATAATGGTAAGCTCATTAAACTCACATAGGTTGCTAATTCATCTAATGAGGTAAAGTTTGTATCATTAAGAGAGAAGAGTACTCCAGCTTTTAATAGCATTAGCAATTATAGTTCAATTTAATACAGAAGATTGAGATGAAGACGTATAGTAAATTACATAGTGTAATGATTCTTTTATTGGTTTCACAATTATTATGTTCTCAGAATAAAAACTTTGAAGCTGTTCGCAAAGATTTTGTAAAGAATTATATCGCATTACAAATACCTTATCATCAAGCCAATTATGTACAAAATTTAAAATCTATTAAACCAATTGAAAATATAATTCAGCAGGAGGTTTTTTTTAAAACAGTTGCAAAGCAGTTAACCAATGTCGATGTTAAAAACTTAAATGAATATCAGCAATTAGATTATCACCTTATGAATTACGAAGTTGCATTGAATTTAGAACGTATCTCTTTGGAAAAACAATGGGATGATGCAATTCAGTTGGATGATAAAAAGAGTATTTACACTATTAAGAATGGAAAAAATTGGTATGCTTATTTATTGAAGAAATGGGTTGATATAACTGTAACACCAGACGAAATGTTTCAATTTGGATTAGATGAGATTGAAAAAGTTAAGTCCAATATGAAAGACTTGCAAGTTAGGTCAGGATTTTCAGAAAAAGTCTTTCAAGAGTATTTAAACCATGCTTCATTTTTTTTGCATAATGTTGAGGATATTCAGCAAGCATTTGAGAACACCAAAAGAGAAGTTGCCAAAAAAGCAACAAATTTTTTCCCATATATTGATGGTATACCTGATGTAAATATAACTCAAGGTACTAATGAGTCTCTTTCACAAGTTCCAGCATATTATAACAATAGTACATTCTATTTTAATTATTTTAATGAGCCTTTTAATAAGCGTCAGTTAGATTGGATTTATATTCATGAAGGCATTCCAGGGCATCATTATCAAATCATGGTTAATGCTATTATAAAACGTACAGATATACAGCAATTGTTTTGGTACTCTGGCTTTGTAGAAGGTTGGGGTGCTTATGTGGAACATTTTGGTAAAGAGTTAGGTGTTTATAAAACCATATATGATGAATTCGGTAAATGGGAATGGGATTTAATACGCTCTGTTAGAGTTGTTTTAGATGTGGGTATAAATTATTATGGCTGGTCAGACGAAAAGGCAATTTCCTTTTGGAAAGCGCATATCGTAGATCAAGATGCTATTGGCTGGCGAGAAATAGCTCGTATGAAACGTTGGCCAGCCCAAGTTATTACCTATAAGTATGGTTCAGATGTATTTCTTAAATTTTTGAATGAAGCAAAAAGGAAAGAAGATTTTGAATATATAAAATTTCATAATGACTTATTGATGTATGGAGACATACCTATTTCGCTTTTAGAGTTTAACCTAAAAAGTGATTGATTTTAAAATACTTGTAGTTACAGGTGAAGGCTAAACTCTGGTTAGATAAGTACTATCATCTATTGTTCTTTATTCAATTTTAAACTTACTTATTATCAGTTGCACTAAATTTTTATCGTGCATTAACTGTAAAAATCAATACAGGTAGCGTTACTTTGTGTGTCGGGAAACAACTCACTTAAAAAGAAATTCAACCAAAATATCCATTAAAAGAATTAGCGATAATAAAAATTGTTTATCTTTTTGGTTTCAATTTTTGATATTTAGACACTCATAAAGGACTGTCAATGTCCTTAAATAAAGTAGTTTAAAGTCATTAAAAACCTAGTGTCTTTTATGGCAGTTGTTTTTTCAACAATATATAACAAAGCTATTCAACTTGCCTTATCCGAAGGTTTAACTAAAGAGCATCTTAACTACTACATAGATTATAAAGTAGAGAATAAGCGTGTGCCAATGGAACTGTTGCTAGAAGTGTATGAGTTGGCAGCAGATAAGCTACAAGCAGGTTTTGGATTACGACAAGGCAAGCAACTAGATACTACAGATTATGGAACGTTAGGCTTATCTTGGAAAACATGTTTAAAAGCTATCGATGTGTTAAACAATGTAAAGCGTTATATGGTTCTAGTTACTGATGACGGCAGTATTGAGTTGGACGCAAGTGAAGGTAAAACTAAACTTGTTTTAAACAGAGAGGTTTATAGAACTGGTATAAAAACAGCCAATGAAGCCTCTTTTGTGATGCTGGTTGGAATTTTAAATGAAGTAACAGGCAAAAACATTAAGCCTATTGAGGTGAATTTTAAACACTCATTTTCTGATAGTGATTATTTTTCTGAATATTTTGACTGCCCTGTGAATTTTAATGCAACTGAAAATACTTTGGTTTTTAATTCTAAAGTGTTAGAGATCTCTACAATAAAAGCCGATAAATTTATTCATCAATTTCTGCTGGAACGTATGGAGCAGGAAAAATCAAAATTAAGCGAACAAGAAGATGTGCTCACTTCTGAAATCAATAAACTACTAAAAGAATCTATGGCAAGTGGTATACCAAGCATTTCACAGGTTGGTGACTATTTGGGCATGAGTGCAAGAACCTTAAAGCGAAGATTGGCAGATAGAAATTTGTCTTTTAGAGAGCTTATTCAAAAAAATCAACACGAAACCGCTACTCAATTACTTTCCAATTCATCGCAATCGGTTGGTGAAATTGCCTTCTTAACAGGCTTTTCTGAACAAAGCGCTTTTAATAGAGCGTTTAAAAGGTGGACAGGTCAAGCGCCTAATGAATATCGCAAAAACCTGTAGCCAGTTATACTGTCCTCAATAATCAATTTTTTGGCTTAAAAAGTCAATACATAAAACATCGATTAATTGACATTTGTCATTGAACAAAAAACGTTTGAAGTAACAAATAAGTTTTTCATTCGTGTTCTTTATTCAATCAAAACAATCAAAACAATCAAAAAATGAAAAAAACTATTTTATGTATCGTCCTTTTTTTACCAATCATCCTACTTTCTCAAACAAAAAATACCAAGAAAAAGGTTTTGATGGTGGTAAGCAGTTACGGAAAAGATATGGGATCTGTAAGACCAGGTTATGAGTTTGATGAATTCTCTCAAGCGTATTTAATTTTTAAAAACAATAATTTATCTATTGATGTTGCTAGTCCAAAAGGCGGCAAAGCAGAGCCAGATAAGTATAATAGTGAAAAGTTATACAACAAAACTCTATTGGAAGACAAACAGGCTTTAAGCTTATTAGACAACACCATAGCTACGACAAACATAAATGCCGATGACTACGATGCTATTTATATTGTTGGAGGTAAAGGTGCTATGTTTGATTTGCCTTTCGATCCTTCTCTTCAGGAAATTATATTGAATTTATACAAAAGAGAACATACTGTTATTTCATCTGTGTGTCACGGTCCAGCAGCTTTTGTAAATGTGGTTGATGATAAAGATTATATTATTAACGGTGTGGAATTAACTAGTTTTTGTAACGTAGAAGAAGAACTTTTTGGAAAAAAATGGGTAAAGGAGTTTCCATTTAGTTTAGAAACCAAATTAGAATCAAGAGGAGCTATTTTTAAACAAACCGATTTTATGCTTTCAAAAGTTGTTGTTTCAGGAAAATTTGTAACAGGTCAAAATCCTTTTTCAACAACAAAATCAGCAGAAGCCGTTGTAGAATCTTTAGGGCTTACGCCTGTAAAAAGGGAGCTTTATAATGACGAAAGAAGTGCTTATTTAATTCAGGATTTGTTGGATAACACCAAAACTATAGCTTGGGCTGAAGAAGAACTAGCTAAGAACAATGCTAATTACGATTTACCTTTGGTAGCTGCGTATGGTTATTACAAGATTTTAGCATCGACTGAAAATAATGAGGAATTGAGGAAAGGTATTGCATTAGTAGAGTTGACTTCACCTCACTTCTTTAATGAAAATCTACAGTATTTATTAGCCAAAACCTATGTGTCGTTAGGCGAGAAAGATAAAGCAAGACGCATTGCAAACGATTTGATTTCTAAAGATTTGATGAAAGAAGAATCAGAGAAATTATTGAAAGAGTTGAACTAATTACAACGTAACATAAACGTATACAAGTGCGTTGTCCCGAATTATCAAATCTTTGGCACTAACAGTCAATAAAAACAAGTGCCTATTTCTGAATTTTGCTTATAAATCAAAACGTCGAAATCATGAAAAGTGTAAAAGCGTTAGCGAGTATAAAACAGATTAGACTCACAGGATTACTTTACTTGTTGGTTATAATTTGTGCTGGTTTTAGTCAAGGGTATGTTAGAGGAACTCTTATTGTGCCAGGTAATGCTGTACAAACCGCAAATAATATACTTCAAAATAAAAGTTTGTTTCAATTAGGTTTAACAACAGATTTAATAGCATTCCTTTTAGATGTTTTCATTTCGGTATTCTTGTATCAGATTTTTAAACCTTTCAATAAAACTTTAGCCATGGTGTCTTCGGCCTTTAGACTTATCGCACATCCAGCGATAGGGAGTTTAAATTTATTGTATCACTACATGGCTTTGAAGGTGCTTGGAACAAGCGGAATGTCAAGCGCATTTAGTGAAGCACAAGCTCAGGAAATGAGCAGTCTATTGATGGAAGCGCATCATTATGGATATTTAATTGCTGGTGGATTTTTTGGTATTCATTGCTTGTTACTGGCTATGCTTATATACAAATCCAATGTGTTTCCAAAACTATTTGGCGGTTTGTTGTTAGGTGCTGCAGCTGGTTATCTTATTGAAACTTTTGGAAATTTTAATGTTCCAGGTTATGAAGGTTATACAGCATTAATAGTAGGAGTTGCCGCTGCTCTTGGTGAGGTAGGATTAACACTTTATATGATTACAAAGGGAACAACAAAGTCCTATAAGAATTTAAAAGAATTACCATTATGAAAGCTAAATTAATTAAGCAGATTATACTTATTACCATTGTGGTTTTGTCTTGTCATCAATCAAACGCACAGTTAGCTAATAAAATAGAAATGACTGAAGATTATCAATTGTTGGGTTTAGGAACTCAACACAAAATTCAGTCTGATATTTTAAAGGAAGAACGCCCTGTAATTATTTCTTTACCTCTAGGCTATAATGATAACCAAGCAAAATATCCAGTACTATATGTCTTAGATGGTTTGCAAAACATAAAACATATCGTTGGAACTGTTGAGCTATTAACCGAGTCGGGATTAATTCCACCTATAATTGTGGTTGGTATAGAAAGTTTAGACAGAAATAGAGATTTTACTCCTTCAAAAGCTGGAGAGGATTTACAAGGAAGCACTGGAAATTCAGGAATACCGCAGAGTGGAGGTGCACCAAAATTTCTTGAGTTTTTAAGTGAAGAGTTGATTCCTTTTGTAGATGACAATTATAGAACACACCCTTATCGTATTCTGGAAGGGCATTCATTGGGAGGTTTGTTCAGTGTATACACACTCATGGAAAACCCAGAACTTTTTGATGCGTTTATTATTCAAGCACCAGCACTGTGGTGGAATAAAGAAGAAATGACCGAAAAGGCAAAAACCTTCTTTAAATCCAATAGGATACTAAACAAAACAGTCTACTTCGGAATTGGTGGCGGAGACGGTTGGGGAATGCAACAGGAGTTGATTAGGTATGTTGATGTTGTAAAACAACACCAATCAAAAAACGTTAGATGGCTTCATGAAGAGGTTGGAGATGAAGGTCATATGGCATCTAGATTGCTATTGAACTACAATGGTTTAAAGTTTTTGTTTTCTGATTTAAAACTAAGCGATGAGTTAATCAGTAATTTTAGTGATAATAGCTTTTTAGATGCTGAAGAGCAATTGAAAACCAAGTATGGCAATATGGCAAGACGACCTGCTGAAGATTATTTTAATCTTGTTTCGGTTTTGGTCAATAAAGAGAATGACTTAGAAGCTATAACTGTACTAAAAAAAGCCTCAGAAGCCTATCCAATGTACATTGGATTATTGACGCAATTGGCTAAATTATATGAGAAGACCAATCAAAAGGAAAAAGCTATAGAAACGTATTTTTTAGGTATTGAGGTGTCAAAAAAATACAAACAAGGACAAGAAGAAGATTTACAAAAGGAAATAGATAAATTGCGTAAAACCCAAGGCTAGACCAATTAATAATCAATCAAAAAACGAACATTATGAATACATTAAAAATCGACAACCTAAATCTAACTTATAAAAATGGCTACAATGCCATTAACGGAATTTCCCTAGAAATAAAGAATGGGATGTTTGGTTTGTTAGGTCCCAATGGAGCAGGAAAATCTTCTTTAATGAAAACAATCGTAGGCTTACAAAAACCAACTTCAGGTTCAATTGCTTTTAATGATATTGATGTTGTAGAAGATGCAGATTATATCAAAAAAAATCTAGGCTTCTTACCACAGGATTTTGGAGTTTATCCCAAAGTAAATGCTTATGATTTATTAAATCATATAGCCATTTTAAAAGGGATTAATAACAAATCTGAACGTCAAAAACAGATTCAATATTTGTTAGAAAAAGTGAACCTTTGGAACTTTAGAGATAAAGAAGTGCACACGTTTTCCGGTGGTATGAAACAGCGCTTTGGTGTTGCGCAAGCTTTACTTGGTGACCCAAAAATCATCATTGTAGACGAACCAACAGCAGGATTGGATCCAGAAGAACGGAATCGTTTCAATACGCTTTTAAGTGACATTAGTAGTGAGGTTGTCGTGATTTTATCTACTCATTTGGTTGAAGACGTGAAAAACTTGTGTTCTGAAATGACCGTAATGAATAGAGGTCAAATTCTTAAAACAGGAAAGCCCAAAGAATTAATCAAAGAACTAGAAGGTAAAATCTGGTCAAAAAGTATTGCTAATGATGAGTTGGAAATGTACCAATCAAGCCTCAATGTTATCAGTCAACAACTAATAGAACGTCAACTTCAAATTACAGTAGTTTCACCTTCACAGCCTGAAGGATTTTCAGCAGTTGATCCAATTCTAGAGCACGTTTACTTTAATGTGCTTTCTCAAAACAGTGACTTATGAATGCTATACTTCAATTTCAATTAAAGCATAGTGGTAATCGTTATGTCTTAGGCTTAACAAGTGTCATATTACTGGTTATAGGATGGTTTTGTGGTTATAAATTTAATCTAACTGCTGGTGAAGGCATTTATCTTAATTCACCATACACCATTGGGTTTATGATGGCTTTGTTGAGTCTGTCCATGATATTTTTGGCTATTTTATTTGCCTTAGAGATTCTGTTTAAGGAATGGGATACAAAATTTGATATCATATTATTCTCATATCCTGTTTCCCTTAAAACCTATTTAATAGGAAAGTTTTCAGGATTTACGATAAAAACTTTCTTAAGTTTTTCAATCTTAATTATTGGTTTCGTTATTGGTCAAAACATAAGAACAGGAAGCGAAATGCAGTTAGGGTTTAGTTTTTGGTCGTATCTCTATCCCTTTTTAATTTTCGGAGTTTTAAACTGTTTTTTCATCTGTAGTGTCTTATTCATGATTGCCTACACAACACGTAAGAAGTTGTTAGTGGTCATTGGAGGATTACTTCTGTATGTACTTTATATGGTGTTATTGGTGTTTTCCAATTCACCATTTATGGCAGGAAGCATTCCGCAATCTATTGAAGTACAACAGCTTTCTTCATTGTTAGATCCTTTTGGAACATCTGCCTATTTCTTTGAAGCTAGAGACTTAAGTGTTTCTGAAAAGAATCAGTTCATCGTGCCACTAAAAGGCTTTTTGGCTATCAATCGTATCGTTTATGTGGTATTGTCAATGTTGTTTTTGGTGATTTCTTGTCGCTTTTATGTATTCAATAAAGCGACAAGTAAAAAGGAATTGAAGCGTAAACAGCGTAACACTAAAGCAGCAATAGTCAAATTAACAAAAGTCAAAATACCTGCTCTTGATTTTGGTTTTAAGTCAGAATTAAACGCAATCATTTCCTTTGCAAAAGTTGATTTGATTTACCTTTTTAAAAGCGTAACTATAGTTGCCGTTTCTATGCTATTGGTATTTTTCGTTGGCATGGAAATGTATTCAGATATCGATAAAGGCATACGTTTACCAGATTATTATGCCAGTTCTGGACTTTTGGCGACTTCTATTTCTCAAAGTTTTCATTTGTTAGGAGGATTCATTCTAGTGTATTTCATTAATGATATGTATTGGAGAAGTAGTTCTGCCAATTTTTACTTAATTGAAGACAGTGCATTTTTTTCAAAAGCAAAACTGAAAGGCCACTTAATGTCACTGGCTGTATTGTTAGTATTCTTAACAACGCTACTTATAGCACTAGCATTAGTGTTTCAAATAGGTTATGGATATTCACAAATTGATTGGTTGGCTTATTTTGGAGTTATAATATTCAATACTATTCCGCTTTTCCTTTTTGGTACATTGCTACTTCTCATCAATAGTATCATCAATAGCAAATATGTAGCCTTAGGTGTTTCAATCTTAGCGGTTGTAGTGTTTACAACACCATTAATAAAGATGTTGTTGCTCTATCCATTATTACATGTGTTTTCAGGATTCAAAGGTGTATTTAGTGACCTAAATGGTTATGGTGCTTACCTGTCAGCCTTTTCAATTAGATTGCTTTTTGGAATTTGTCTTTTAGGATTATTATGGGTTTTTAATTCGTATTTGAAATCAAAACAATGGTCTAAAATCAAATCTTTTATTGTCATTGTTTTCTTTGGATTGAGTGTTTTTACAGGTTTCAATTTTATGAATGGTTATGCACCAAAAAACGAAGATGCTCAACTTGTTGAAGCTGTTAATTATGAAAAGAATTACCGTCATTATCACAACAAATCTCAACCTACAATTACAGATGTAGACACAAAAATAGATTTGCATCCTTCCGAAAATGCTTATGAGATTCAAGGCAAGTATAGACTTCAAAATCTGTCAGATGAACCGATACATAAGATTCTATTTAATTTTCATGCTGATTTAAAATTAGAGGACGCAAAACTTCAAATACAGAATGAAGAGATTTCAATTGATAAGCATGTGTCAGAAATCAAGCTTAATAAACCTTTATTGCCAAATGTCACAGCGATTCTAGAATTTAATTTATCATACAAATGGTATGCTGTCAATGGACATCAATCGTTTAATGCTATCGTGAATAATGGTTCGTTTATGCGTATTAGTAATTATTATCCTTCGTTGGGATACCAATCAGATAAAGAGGTAGAGGATGAGCAAAAACGAGAAGCCTACGAACTTGGTAATCCAACACCTTTAAAGGCACTTGAAGCACCAGAAGTTTTTAAAAATGACTTTATCAATTTAGATCTGGTGGTGTCCACAGAAAACAATCAAACGCCTATGGGAATTGGTGATGTAGTTAAAACTTGGACTGAAAACGATAGGTCATATACACAATACAAAGCACATGGTATTCCATTTCGATTCGCAGTAGCATCTGCTATGTACCAAAAGCAATCTATTAAGCATCGTAATATAGAAATAGAAGTCCTTTATCATGACATGCATTTTGAAAATGTAGACCGACTACTGAAAAATGCGGTTTTAAGTTTAGATTATTGTATCGATAATTTTAATGTTTACCCATTTGAAAACATAAGTTTTGTTGAGGTGTCTTCTTTTACGAGCGGGTTCGCTGCTACAGCTTATCCAGCCACCATTTTTATGACCGAAAATATGATTTTTCATGCTAATATAGATAGTGATCCAAGTAAAGATGTTATCAATGAACTGGCAGGTCATGAATTGGCTCATATATGGTGGGGAAATAGCCAAATAAACCCAGATATAAGGGAAGGAGCGTCTATGCTTACAGAGTCTTTAGCTATGTATACCGAAATGATGATTTACAAAAAACTGTATGGGAAAGAGCGTATGATGGAACGTGTTCAAATTCATCAACAAATTTATGATAACGAAAAAGGACTTTATGGAAATCCGCCTTTATACAAAGTCCCTTATGGAGCTACACATATAGCTTACTCAAAAGGTGCTATTGCAATGGTAGAATTATCTGAATTAATTGGTGAAGACAAAGTCAATCAAGCGCTAAGAAGCTTTTTGGCTAATAACAAGTATCCAAAAAAACCAACGTCTTTAGACTTACTTGAGGAATTTTACAAAGTGCTACCAAATGATGCGTTGAGGTCTAAAGTTGATCAATTGTTTATGGATGTTAATAAAGAATAATGGCTGGAAATCAAAAAATAAAAGCTATAGAAGCATCTTTTTAAGAATTGTTATTTAAGTAAATATTTGATTGCAATTTACTCTATACGTTTTTCTAAACTCTAAAGGAGTTAGTCCGGTTTTGGATTTAAATACTTTTGAAAAATAGGCGTAGTCTGAAAACTCGAGCTGATAAGCAATTGTAGCTAAGTTATCATGAGAATGCACAATTAATCGTTTGGCTTCTAGGATAATTCGCTCTGAGATAAGCTGACTTGTAGTTTTGTTAATGGTTTTTTGAACCACTCTATTAAGATGCTTGGTAGTTATATTAAGTTCTTGTGCATAAAACTTTGGTAGTTTTTCTTTAAGGAAATGGTTGTTTATTAAATGCTCTAGCTTCTCTAATATTTGCGAATACTGAGATGTTTTAAGCATTTCTAAATTAATATTAGTGGTATATGCTCTAGTAAGTTCAATATAAATGTCACTAAACAAGTTTGCTATTTTTAATTCTCTTAAAAGGTTAGGTTGCATATATTCGGTGTAAGCCTCTTTAAACTTAAGTTGTAGTAATGAGAGCTGTTGGCTTGTTAAATCTACTACAGGAGGATTTTGATAGGAATAATAAAACGGAAATGAATGTAGGGTATGATTTAAAAACTTTAGATCATAAAATTCTTGCGAATGAAAAAAGATATACCCTTCGGGTTGTGTCTTAAACTTCCAAAAATGAGTTTGTCCTGGTTTTAAGAAAAACACTCTACCTGGATTAATCGTATAAGAATCAAAATCTATTTCATGGATGCCTGTGCCTTTGGTAAATAGTACACACAGATAGAAATTATGACTGTGTGGTTTATTTATTAAATCTTTATTACGCTGTATATGTTTTGAAAATGAATTGATATACACTTCATTAAGAGGTGCTGATTCTTTAAACTGACTAATATTTAAAACAGGAAGTTGCATAATATGTCCTAAAAGTACAAATAATAGTGCAAATTCTATATATGTAAAAAGGATTAGAGGTTTTATTTTTGTTGCTAATAAAATAGTTGCTTATGCGTAATGTTATTGCTGCGTTGACTTGTAAATGTCCTAAATGTAAAAACGGTAAAATTTTTAATAATAGAGGTAATCTCTTATTGTTGAATATTCCTAAAATGAATGATAAGTGCCCTGTTTGTAACTATAAGTTTGAGCGCGAAACTGGTTTCTTTTTTGGAGCTATGTTTGTGAGTTACGGACTTGCCGTAGCGCAAATGATTGCGAGTCTTGTGGTATTTTGGTATTTTATTGATTTATCACCTTTACGAGTTTTTGCTATTATTGCTACAATAGCTGTTTTATTAGGAACAATTAACTTTAAATTGTCGAGGTCTATTTGGATTTATATATTTTATAAGGATAAGGTATAACTATTCCTTCTTTTTAATGTCTTTTATAACCCATAGCAGCATAGTGTCTAAACCATTTTGATAGTCTTTCCAATTGTAATTTAATATTACATCAGGATAAATACCTAGGGTTACCGTTTCTGATAAATTGAATCTTCGTTTAGAATACGTAATAACAAGTTTAGAGTTTGGTAATTCAAACTGATCCATGTCTTGATAACCAGTTGGGTTGGAACCTGTTGGTTGTCCAATTATTTTTGCATTTAGTAACTGTTTAAAAAGAGCAGAATTACTAGTTCCTGCTGAAAATGTTACAGCGTCAGTCATAACATAAACGCCTTGTTTCCAATCTACAGTATCAGACAAATTTAGAGCATAAGCTAGTGCTATGCCAACATACAAATCGCCACCACCATTATTGCGCATGTCAATTACAATTTTTTCAATTTTATTTTTAGAAATAAAGCCTAACAGTTCTTCGCTAAAACGTTGCATTTTTTCAAAAGAAGGATAACTATCAAATCGGATATAAACCGCATTTGTGTTTTGAATAGGAGCATACCATAAATACTCAAAAGAGAGGTTTTCAGGCTTAATGATTTCAGGAATGCCAATAACAAGTTCTTGAAAAGAATCAGAGTTTGAAGTTGTTTGATTTAAAGCGTCAAGTCTTATATCTATACTTTGATGGTTTATGTCTTGAAAAGTAAATGTTGCTGAGTTTGATTTTTTTGTAATACCAAGAGCATATAACAATTCGCTTATGGTTGCATAGTTTCCAGTTCTAACTAATAATGAATGTTCGTTTTCAACAAATTGAGCAACTTTTGAAATCTTAGACATAACCTCGTCTATTGGAACACCATCAATAGCTACAAGTGTAGATTTTAATAGGTTTTTGTTAGTATTATTAATTTTTACAACGCGCCATCGATTTTCTATATGTTTTATTTTTAAGGGATAGTCGTGGATATCATAATTACGAAGTGATACAGCTGTATGCCCATCATTTATAAGCCTTGTTAATTGCATTAATTTTAAGGTAATTTCAAAATCGTTTAATAAACCAATGCTGTCATAAATTTTACTCCATTCTGCATTAAATTTTTCTTCAGTTACAGAATGGTAAAGGTCTATATGTTTGTCTTCTAAAGATGCTTTGTAAATTTGTAAGTCTTCTTTCCAATCTATTTTGTTTGGTGTTTGAGCTAACATTGTACTTAACATCGAGACAAAAAGAATTAAAAGACAGGTTGTTTTTTTTTGAAATGTATTCATGAAACTTATTTTCTTTTTACTGCTTTTAGTAAATCAATAACCAAAAGTAAAGCATTTTTAGAAACTTCTAATTGATTAAAAGTACCCGAAATATATGTATCTAATTGTGGGCAGTACCATAAAAACGACGCTGTAGATCCTGAATGTCCAATGAGTTGTAAGTCGCTTTCTGTATTAGTTAATTCACCAACAGAAACTTGTCTTATCCCAAAACCGTATTCCATTCCTCTTGTTTCTTTTATCCAATTTTGCATGGCTAAACGTGTGTCTTTCTTTACAATTTTATAGGTATTAAAGGCTTTAAAAAATGCAATTAAATCGTGAGTGGTTGATACTAAACCGCCTCCGCCCCAATCGGCACTCAGACTTTTAAGAGACGATAATTCATATTGACTAGCATAAAACTTAACAACAGGAAGTTTGTTTTCTATAGAAGACGATTTTAAGTTGACATAAGAACTATGCATGTTTAAAGGTTGAAAAATATGGTGCTTAAAGAACTTATCTAAAGATAAACCACTCACATTTTCAATAATCAACGCTAAAAGCACATACTCTGTGTCTGTATAATGATAGTCTGTCCCGGGAACAAAATGTGGTGTCATCTTGTCTTTTGAAAACTGAATCAGTTCTTCTGCAGACCACAATTTATTAGGATTCATTAATAGTTGATTAATGATATTTGGACTTCCGTCTTTAGTTTCGTCTGTGAAATAATCAGGTAAGCCAGAGGTGTGTTGCAATAAATGTGCAATGGTTAACTCTTTTGAATAGTTTTTACCATCCAATACATGAAGGTTATTCACCAGTGAATCTGGTAAATATTGAGCAATTTTATCTTCAAAATTTAATTTATTCTGATCCTTTAAAATACCAATAGCTGTTGCGGTAAATAGTTTTGTAATACTAGCTGTGTAAAATGGATGATCTATTGAAATAGAATCTTCTTTATTTTCCGCAATCTGAATGTTAATGCCACGAGATTCAGAATACACGTGTAGTATTCCACTTTTTATATTCTCTTTTTCTAATTCAGTTTCAAAACGTTGTTTAATTGTTGTTTCTTTTGTTTGCTGAGCAATAGCTGATAATCCAACTAAAAATATTAAACTTAGAAATAGATGTTTCATAATGTTAGTTTTAGAATTTTAAGATGGTCTTATAGGTTAAAATTTTATACCAATATAAAGATTAGGCTCAAATAGGAAATAAGAATCCCATTTGTTGTCGAGTTGCTTAAATGAATCTGGCGTATTGGTGTCAAAATGCCAAACATTACAATGAAATTGTGGTTCTATAAAAAACTGTTTCTTTTTACCAAAAGCAAAATGATAACCAATATGATACGAATTGTAAAGTTTAAATCCGTTGGCTATTTTCTTGTCATCAAGATCTAAATAGGTTTTATACAACGGTAAAACTTCAACCGAAGCAAATAGTCCTTTCCAAAGCATGCGCTGATAAGATATACCAACACCTGTTTCACGTAAATAACCAGGATAAAATTCGGTTTCAGAATCTATTTTATCTGTAAGTCCATCCCACCATTGTATGCCCATAGGTTGAAATAATCTCCATGTGGCAAATTTAACACCAACGATGTTTTTGGCGTCAAGCTCACGTTTTACATGTAATTCAATGTGTTGCGTGTTGGTTCTTTTGCCTCCGTCACCAATATTAGATAAGATAATAGCAGGAAAGCTCACTCTGTATTTTAATTCATTGTCACTTTGGTTTGATGACTCTGAAATCTGTTGTGCAAAACCATGAAAAGTAAAAAGTGAAAGGCAGATAATTAAGAATTTTTTCATTGTGATTGATGTTTAAATTGTTCGTTTTTTGATTGATCATTTGATGTGACAAAGATGAGACAGAAGTGAATGTCAATCGTCCTGAATTATGATTTGAAACCTTTTAAATATTTAGTTATAGTTTCCTTTAAGTAGAACTTTAAGAAGTAGCTCTTGCATACTCTTGGATGCTTCCATCGGTATTTGATGACCTACATCTTTAAACCTATAAATTTCCTTTTCTTTAGATTTTATACCCTTAAAGAACTTTTTGGTTAACTTATAGTAAGCAGTATAGTCTTTATCTCCATAGAAAATAATCGTTCTACCTTGTATTAAAGGTTTGTTTTTTAGTTTGTTTATCTTATAAAGTTGGCTGTATAATAAACTCCATTTGGTGTACCATTGCTCGAAAAACTGTAAATATTGGCTGTAGAGAGTATCATTAATTGACTCGCCTTGGTATTCAGAGAGCCATTTGAACTGAATGGCCATATCTTTTGCATTATGATAAGGTATATTAATAGTTTTTAGTTGCGTAACTGCTTTTTGGTTTTTAGATTTCCTAAAATGTCTAATAAGCATCTTATTCAGACTTTTTTGACTTGACAAAAGATTTACAATCGGGCTTATGGCAACCAATGTTGAAATTTTGTCAGGATGTGTTTCTGATAAATGAAAAGCTAATGAAGTACCCCAAGAATTTGCCACTAAAATAATTTGTTGACGATGAAACGTATTTAAAATATAATTAAGTAACTCTTCAGCATCTGATTGCATTAATGCTAATGTTGGTCTTTGTTTTATATTATTTTGTTTTAAGGTTTTGCCTGCGCCTCTTTGATCCCAATGAATCACTAAAAAATCTTGTTCTAATGATGCTGTTATTTTTTCACTATGAGCAGATGACGCTGCACCAGGACCACCATGTAAATACAATACTATTGGTTTGTTCTTAATCCCTTTAAGACTAATGTATTGGTCTATATCTCCAATCTTTACAAAGTAGGATGTGTCTATTTTTTGATGAACGTTTTGTATATTTTGTGCATTCATTTTATATATAAACACACTTATAATTATTAAGATATTTGTTTTAAAATTCATTTTTAATTGTTTTTAGTTTATTGATACAAAGGTGCTTTGAAAAGTATTTTTTTTCGTTTTAGATTATAATTCAGTACCTATTTAGTCTATCCATCAAGTTTTTATAAACAAAAAAAGGCTTAACACAATTAGTGCTAAACCTCTTATTCGTTCTTAGGGTAATATTTTATAACAATGTTTCAGGATGAGATGAAAGTTTATCTACATGTTGAGTGATTTTCTCGATATCCCAATCCCACCATTTAAGTTCTAATAGTTTTGAAATGGTATCTTCAGAAAACCGCTTTTTAATAGGTTTTGCAGGATTTCCACCAACAATAGTATAGGGTTCTACGTTTTTTGCAACCACTGCTTTTGTGGCTATAATAGCGCCATCACCAATGGTTACACCAGGCATAATGGTAGCATCGTGACCAATCCACACATCATTACCAATAACGGTATCACCTTTGGTTGGATAGCTTTTACCATCCATAGCATGTTGCCACGCACCACCAAAAATGGCAAATGGATAGGCTGATGTGGCTTCAGTTAAATGGTTGCCACCATTCATAATAAAGGTAGCGTCAGAAGCAATCATGCAAAACTTACCAATGATGAGTTTATCACCTATAAAATCAAAATGGTATTTTACATTTTTTTCAAAATTTGAAACAGCCTCAAAATCGTCGTAATAGGTGTAATCACCAACCTCAATGTTAGGATTGTTAATGTAGTTTTTTAAAAAACAAAGCTTATCGTAATTGGCCAATGGGAAAACGGTATTTGGATCTGGAATGTTCATATCTCTAGTGTATTAGCTTCTTCTCTAAAATAGTCTTTTAAATGATAATCTCCATAAGTTGGTGCAATATTATCCTCAGCCATTAAGGTTAAGAAAAATTCAATAGGACCATAGGTTTTTACGCTGGTAAAAGTTCTTAAAGTCCAAATAGTGAATCGTCTTAAGGTATCTGGTAAATGCGTTATTTTTATGGGCTTGTTTAATGAAGTCAGAGCGAGTTTACTAATATCATTTAAGCTTAATATATCAGGACCTCCAACGGTTAATTCGTTATTGTAATCCTCTAAGTTATCGACAATAGCTTTTGCTAAATCTTCACCATGAATTGGGTTGAATCTTTGATTGCCTGATCCAAATAAATACACACGACCAGATTTTGCCATTTGCAGAAAGTCTTTCATATCAGAGAAAAAACCATTAGGTCTAACAATGGTATAATTTAATCCTGAAGCCTTTAAAGCATCAACAAACTTCTCTTTGGCTTCAAAAATTTTTAAATGTCTATGTTTATCGCCATTAATAGCAGACACATAAACAAAGTGGCTTACACCAGACTTTTTAGCTTCAGCAAGTAGATTCATATTCGCTTGATAATCGACATTCATATAGGTTAAACCATCTTTTTGTCTCGTAATACCAATGGTTGAAATGACCGTGTCTATACCTTTACATATGTCTCTTAAGGTTTCTGGTTTGGTGACTTCAGCCTGCTTAATTTCCATAAAATTTTCATTAGGATTATCTATCTGATTTGGCTTACGGACAATAGCAACCACCTGGTTTTGTTTTTCTATTAAAACCCTTAATAAATGCTTGCCTAAATAGCCTGTAGCACCTGCTAATAGTATGTTGGTATGTTGCATTTTGTGTGATGTTTAAGATTGAACCTTAATTAAATTCATTAGTTAACAGTTGCTGAATTATGGTATTGCGTTGTTCACCAGAATCGTCTTGTTGATTGCTTAATAATATAATAGTAGCGTTGTATTCTGGCAAAAAACCAATCATGCTCCAATAACCGTCTATATCGCCACCATGCCAGTAAAGTGTGGTGTTGCCTTCTTGTGTGGTAAACCAACCTAAACCAAAATCTACATAGCCGCTTGGTACATTTTGCGCAAATATGTCTTCTTTTTCTTCAGCTGAAAACCAATTCGTTTTTACTGCATTTGTCCACGTTTCCATATCTTTTGGAGTGCTACTAAAATCGCCTGCGCCAAACGCTAAATTCATAGGGTAAACACTGTTGGCACTACCATTGTTGTAGCCTTCTGCATGTGTGTTTGGATTAATGTTGTCTGTGCCTCTGTACGTGTTTGTCATTTGCAAAGGATTAAAAATATTCTGCTGAATGTACTCGTGATAAGCCATATTAGTAAGTTCTTCAACCAACAACGCCGCAATGAGGTAGTTGGAATTACTGTATTGTTTTCCGGCACCAGGTGTAAAGTTGAGTCCGTTTTCTGTAACTAGTTCCATAATAACTTCATAGATGTCTTCTTTATCAAAAAAGTAGCCTTGTTCTGTAGCGTCTTCAACCACAAATTGATAGTCTGGAATACCTGATTGATGCGATAACAGTTGTGCAATACTAATTTGATTTCCGTTTGGAAATTCAGGATCAAATTCATCCAAAGTTTGATTATAATTTGAAATATAACCATCGCGTTTTAACTGAATAATTGCTGCTGCAGTTAATGTTTTGGATACCGAACCAATACGATATGCTATTTCGTAATCTTGAGGAAGTGCTGTGTTTTCATTGGCTAAGCCAAAACCTTGTCGTACCAAATCGTTTCCATTTTTTGTGATAATGGCATACCCTTGAAAGTTAATGTTGGTTAATAAATTTTCAGCAGTTGTGTAATTAATGGAAGCTGTGTTGTTGTCATCATCGGTTGAACATGATGTGAAAAGCATTAAAATTGCAATTATAAATGCCATTAAAAGTTTGTGTAAAGTTGTCATAACTGTTCGTTTTTAATTGATTATTTGATACTGCAAAATTGAAGTATAAACAGTTATGCGTCGTGCTAAATTATAATTTAGAACGTTCTGAATTTATAAAAAGAAGCGGTTTATTGAGAATGCTGTTGCACCCATTTACTAGGTGTAATGCCTTCAGTTTTTTTGAAAAAAGTATTAAAAACGCTTTTAGAATTAAAGCCACTATCGTAAGCTAAACCTAGGATAGTTATGTGTTTAAACTCAGGTTTTAGTGCAATGGATTTAAAATATTCTAAACGATAAGTATTGATAAAATCGTTGAAGTTTTTCTTGAAACTCGCATTAAGCAACCATGATAAATGATTTGGATGAATATCGATTTTATCAGCTAATGTTCGTAAAGACAATGTGGTGTCCAGAAAACACTCTTCGTTTTTCATTAGGTCCAAAATAGCGGTTTTACAGTGTGCTATTTGGTCTTTAGAAAGTAGTTGTTTTTCAGTGGTTTCTGTTTGTGGTTTACTTTCGTTAGACAAAGCGAAAATAATTTCAAGTTGATTTTTGAAACGCTCAAGATTACGCAAAGGCTCTAATAAGGGATCAACTTTAACCAAAGTCATTAAAGGTTCTTTGTGCAAAATGCCTTCATCAATTAAATCTAAAGCCTTGTTATGTTGCTTCAAAAGCGTGTAAATATAAATCAAGAAAAAGCGTACTCGCTCACGACTATCAGAATTTAGTAAAGGCTTTAGTTTACTTATGTTAGACTCAACTTTTGCTTTGTCTTGCATTACTGCATGCGCTAAAGATGTCATTATTAATTGCTCCATTTTAGAGCCTTCCATTTCTGGAATACTCTGTGCAACTTCAATAATGTGTTCTGGTTGTTTGTGATACGCTAAGGCCAATGCATAAATGCCATAACCAACAATGAATTTGTTGTTGATTTCAAAACACCTTTTAAAATGCCTTTTTACAGCGTTTTCATCTTTATTGATATAGGCATTATAGCCCATAAAATAGTTGTTTAAATCGTTAAGCGGATCTAGTGTGTATGCAGTATTTATATGTGTGTTTGCTTCTTCTAGATTTCCTTCTAAAATTAAGGTTATAAAAAGCTTTTGATGTGCATCGGAATAACCAGGTTTTAATTCTAAGGCTTTTTTAAGATGGCAAGCAGCCGCTTTAAAATCCCATTTTTTATTAAGGGCGTCCCAACCTAATGAATGATGTACTTCAGGTAAATCTACTTTTAGGTTATGTGCTGTTTCAAGATAATTCCCGCCAATTTCAAAAGCTTCTTTTACAGGCATTAATCCGCCAGCAGCAAGTATATTGTATGCGTAATGGATATTAACATGTGCTAATGCGAAAGTAGGATGCTGTTCTATAATTTCTTTTAAAATCGAAATTCCTTTAAACACATCGACCTTATTAAAGCGAGAGATAAGTTTTTTAGCCCTTAAATAATTGTGATATGATTCTGTAGAAATATTATGATGTGTTACCAGAGAATCGTCAACATTGAAATGCCCAAAGTTTTCTCTTATTTTATCGGCAATTAAAAGACTAATTTCATCTTGCAACTTGAAGATATCATCAAGTTCGCGATCAAAATTTTTAGACCAATAATGCGCACCATCTGATGTGTCAATCAATTGAGCTGAAATACGTACTCTATTATTCGCTTTTCTAACACTGCCTTCTAAGATGGTTGAAACATTGAGTTCTTTTCCAACTTCTCTAACATCAACTTGTTTTCCTTTAAAGGCAAAAGAAGATGTTCGCGCAATCACTTTTAGTGCTTTAATATTAGATAAAGCATTAATGATTTCTTCAGTTATACCATCACTAAAATATTCATTATCAATATCGTTACTCATATTGACAAATGGCAGAACAGCAATAGATTTAGAAGATGCTTTCAACTATAATGGTGTAATTAAATGTTTTACACTTCGAAAATAAATAATTTGATATAATCAGAGGAAAAATATGTTAATATTTTAATCACTTATGGCAACTGGTAATAGTTGTTTCTTATTAAGTTTAAACTCATGGGTTTTGTCATTTCGCATTACAGTTATTATAATACTGTCTTGTTTTTCGTAATCCCAATCATTGTTTTTAAAAGTGGTGCAAATGGTGTTGTTACTTAAGTTTGTAAATTCTTGATTATTGATTTTTAGTATTTTATCGCCTATTTGTAAATTATTTGTAGCATCAGAGTTTGTGTAAATAGAGCCAATGTATATACCATCGTCTTGCCAATCAATACCAAAGCCAAAATCGATTAAGGAGTCGTGTTGGTAATTTTGTAATTCTTTCATGTAAATTTTTTCATTTTTCCAATCTAAAACTACATTATAATTCTCAAAGTACTTATTTCCAATATTATCGCTATGAGTGCTAAATTTTATAATTTTCTTCTCAAGATTTAAATTTCCAATTTTAATTGTATCTATAACACCATAAAAGAGAGTGTCATTTTTAGCTTTTCCGCCAACACCATAAGTTGTTGAGCCTATTGAATACGTTGAACTCACAGTTTTAGTTTTTTGTAGCGCTTGTAAAGCACTTGTGGGTATTGACATTTGACCATTTGATCCTGTATCAAATGTTAAGTTTTTGACTTTTATACCATCTATATCTAAATCTATTAAAGGTGTGCCTTGAGTTTTGGTCTTAAAATTAATTATTGAATATTCGTTTGTTAGTTCAAAACGATTTAAATCGTCAGTGATTTCAATTTTTTTGTTTTGGTAATCAATTCTCCAAAAGGCATTTCGCATTAAATTAGCACCAATAATTCCATCAATATTTAAGCATTTCATAGCCTGTGATGTTCCTAAGTCTTGAATAATTGCTCCTGTGTTTTTAAAAGTAACCTTACCTAAAGTAATAGTTTCAATTTGTATAAAAGCTTGATTGTTTAAAACATTCCCTCCAGAATCGCCAACACTACCATAGGCTAATTTTTTTAAATTAAGTTTTTGGGAAAACTCTTTTGATAGCACATTTGGTGCTCCTGTATCAAAAAGAAATCTACCTTTATGCCCATTTATAGTGGCTTCTACAATAGGAAGTTTAGCGCCATAGTCAAAACTGATGCGTTCCATAAAGTTACTATTACTAACTTCGCCAGATTTCATTAGTTGTATTTTTTTTAACGAGCTACAGCTTACTAAAACTACTAATACGAAGAGCATTAAAATATTTTGTTTCATAGATATTTATTGGTGTTCTCTTGTTGGAGGATTAAAGATAGTGTATTTGTAATTGTTAGTTCTCAATTTTGATAACCTCAGGACCATACGAATACATACATATTTTTTTGTTGTTTGCTATAAATGTAAGTTTTGCTAAATGATAGTTGTTGTTTTCTTCAGGTAGAATACTAATAGTGTCTAAAAAAATGTTAGTATTTATTTTTAGTGTTTTGTCTATGGTTTTTAATTTTTTCTGAAAATGAGCTTTTATGTTAGTGTTTGGTGTTTCAAAAAAAGTAATTGTTTTTTCCTCTTTTTCAGTGGCATCATGAATAAATGAAGCGATGATACTTTTAAATTGCAACAAAGCCATTTCAGGATAATCTTCTGTTTTTTTACCAATATAGTCATCGTAATGCATAATAGGTTTTTCAGCAAATTCAGGGACTATAATAAATGAGTCAAATTCTCTAGGCATGTTTATAATGTTTGAAAAATCTTAAATCTCATTATTTACTTGATTAATAAATTCAGTCAATTTTTCAGGTTGAGTTTTAGCTTTTTCTAGTATTCCAATATTATTAATTATAAAACTTGTCAAAATTTCATTTGGTTTTTCAGTTCGATTATTTTTTTTCATTTTTGAGTTAAATATAAAAGACCTTATTGTGTGAATTGGTCCCCAAGGAATTCCCCACCAACCCAAAAGTGCAGATTTTGTATTTGCTTTATTGTGCATTTCATCAAGACAATTGGAGCAAGAAACTTTTAAAGATTTTTCATAGTTTGTAATAATTAAAATACTAACAACTTGTCCAATAAAAGTAGCGTTAATTTTTTGTGTTCTAGATTTACAATTCGGACAAGGAAGGTTTCTTAAAATAGTATAGTATTCAATAAATTCAGATTCAGATAATTCTCGTCTTTGAGAATCGATACTATCAATTAAATTTAGGTTTAAATTTCTTTTTGTTATTTCGGATTTTAGGATTTCAATCACTTCAGGCTTTAGAGCGCTAGCTTCTTTTGAAGCTATTTTTTCGATTTCCCAATTATCATAATTTTTATAATTTTCTTTTATGCTGTTTAAATCCATTTGGTTTTAGATAATTAAATAATTAATTGTTTTTTGCTGCATCATTTTTAGTTAACTCGGTTATTAAGCCTTTAAAAATGAATCCGTGAAACGGTAATACTAAGTACCAATAGAGTCGACCTAATAAGCCTTTTGGGCGAAATGTAGCAGTTTGAATAAGTGTGTTGTTTTGTATTTTAAATTCTAACCAAGCTTCACCTGGTAATTTCATTTCAGCAAATAATAAAAGACGTTTTTCAGTTTTATCAGCATAAAGTACTCTCCAAAAATCTAAAGTATCACCAGAGTTTATGTCGTAAATATTTGTGCGTCCTCTTCTTAAACCAACACCTCCAAATAGTTTGTCAAAAAAACCTCTAAGTTTCCATAACCAATTGCCATAATACCATCCTGTTTTCCCACCTATTTTCCATATTTTTTCAAGGCATTTTTCTTGATTTTCAACTGGTCTTTTTCGAGTATCAATAAAGCATCCAAATTGAGGAACTTTTATATAGTCAGATATTCTGTAATTTATTCTTCCGCTTACTGTGGAATCTTTCCAGCTAGAAACCACTTCATTTTGCTCTATTTTACTAAATGCTTTTTTGATAGCCTCTTCATAACTAAGAGGTATAATGTTGAGCAATTTTATGATACTGTCATCTTTAGCAATAACTTCAACCTTCATACTGTCAACTAATGAAACAGCAAGTTTGTAAGATGTAGAGGTGATAAAATACAACCAGTATGAAGATAGCTTAGGTGTCATTACTGGCACTGTCCAAATCATTCTTTTTAAACCACGCACTTTAGCAAAGCCTAATAACATTTCTTTGTAAGTAAGTATTTCGTTACCTGCAATATCAAAGCTTTTGTTATAGGTTTGGTTATGCCCTAAAACACCAGTTAAAATTTTAATAACATCTGAAATTCCTATTGGTTGACATCTGGTTTTTAGCCATTTGGGTGTAACCATTATTGGTAGTTTTTCTACCAAATCTCTAATAATTTCAAAAGAAGCGCTACCAGACCCAATAATTATTCCTGCACGTACAGTAGTTTGTGCATAATTGCCTTTGCTGAGTTCAATTTCAACGTTTTTTCTAGATTGTAAATGTTTAGATAGAGAGTTTGAGTTTACTATACCACTTAAATAAATTACTTGTTTTGCACTTGTAGTATTTATGGCTTCTCTAAAATTTATGGCTGACTGCTTTTCTAATTCAAAATAATCATCTGAAGTTGACATTGAATGCACTAAGTAGTAAGCAGCATCAATATCTTTAGGAATATTGTTAAAGGTGTCTTTTTTAGTGAGGTCTAATTCAATTACTTCAATGCTGTCTTTAATAGAATCTTCAATATGAAATTTATTTTTGTCTCTAACACAACATACAACAAAGCATCCTTTTTCTATTAGAATAGGTAATAACCGTTTTCCAATATATCCTGTAGCTCCAGTTAATAATACTTTATTCATTAATCACAGCAAATTAGTTGCGGTATTAAAGATAATAAATCTGATTGGTAATTAATTTTATTACAGATTGTATGTAACTGCTATAGTTGCTTAACAACTTTACAAGGGTTTCCAAAAGCTAATACGTTATCAGAAATATCTTTAGTAACAACACTGCCAGCTCCAATGGTTACATTATTGCTTATGGTTACTCCAGGAAAAATTACTGAGTTTCCACCAATCCATACATTGTCTCCAATGGTTACAGGTTTAGTAGAGGTAAGGTAACGAGAATTATCTTCAGTTTCAATTATACGATCAGAAGCTTTTAAAGGGTGTGTAGCTGTGTATATTTGAACATAAGGTGCAATCAAACCGTTTTTACCAATAGAAATTTTGTTGTTATCTAAAAACATACAGTTGGTGTTTACAAATGTGTTTTTTCCTATTGAAATATTAGCACCATAATCACAAAAAAAAGGAGTTTCAATCCAAACGTTTGCACCTTTAAACTCAAAAAGCGTGTCTAAAATAGTATTGCGTTCATCAAGTAATTTAGAGTCTAGATTATTGTATGCTTTTAATAATTTTCGGGCATTGTGATACATTTCTATTAATTCAGGATCTCTAGAGTTGTAAAAATCTCCATTCAGCATTTTTTCTTTTTCAGTCACGAGTTTATTGGTGTTTTTTTATGATTTCTAAAAAATTATGGAATAAAGATACAGCTTTTGGCATTTTACTTAAAGAGCTGTGAGGATAATTATAGTCAACAAATTTTAAGGTTCTACTGAGTGAAATTTACTCTAGTGGGTAAAATTTACCCAGTGCGATTTAGTTGAGCTAAAAAGTTTTTGTAAAGAACCACTTAAATATAAAGTATTTGACGATAAGCGTTCAGTTTTTAAAACGAATTTGGTATATTATCTGTGATAAAAAGAGAGTCAAAATTTAATCGTTTATAAATATAATTGCCTATGCTTAAAAGAGTATTTCTTTCACCATTTCAAAAATTCATAAAAATTGAAGGATTGAGTGGTATTTTATTGTTATTAACGACTGTAATCGCTTTGGTTTGGGCCAATTCGGGTTATGGTGATTTGTATAAGTCAATTTGGGAGTATAAAATTGGAATTGCTTCTGAAAATTTTGAGCTTAAAAAACCATTGTTACTTTGGATTAATGATGGGTTAATGGCAATATTCTTTTTCCTTATTGGGTTAGAAATAAAACGAGAAGTATTAATAGGCGAGCTAAACTCATTTAAAAAGCTAGCTTTTCCTTTATTTGGAGCTTTAGGAGGTGCAATAATACCAGTAGCGTTATTTGTGCTGCTTAACAATAATCCTGAAACATTTTCAGGTTGGGGAATACCTATGGCTACTGATATTGCATTTTCTTTAGCAGTATTAAATGCTTTAGGTAAACGAGTTCCTTTAAGTTTAAAAGTGTTTTTAATAGCATTTGCTATTGTTGACGATATTGAAGCTGTTTTGGTAATTGCCATTTTCTACAGTGGTACTATTAATACTGTGTTATTGTTAATAGGGTTAGCCTTACTTGGTTTTTTATACATACTGTCTTTTAGAGGGTTTTACTCTAGGTTTGTAACCTTTTTTACAGGTGTTATTATATGGTTATTGTTTTTAAAATCGGGAGTGCATCCTACAGTAGCAGGTATTTTATTAGCATTTTCAATTCCTATAAGACAAAAGATTGATACATCAACGTTTTTAACTCAGTTGGAAACTATTTTCAATGACATAAAATCAGCTAGTGTTTTACAAAAACCTATTTTATCAAAAGAACAAATTGAACACATGGATGATTTAGAAGATTGGTCGAGCAAATTTCAGTCTCCATTACAGCATTTAGAACATAATCTTCATGGTTGGGTAGCGTATTTTATCATTCCGCTATTTGCACTTGCTAATGCTGGTGTGGTTATAAATAGTTCAGTCGAGCTTGATGTTCCTTTAATTGTAAATATTGTATTGTGTTTGGTACTTGGTAAAGGTTTTGGAATTCCGCTTGTTGTGTTTTTAGCTCAAAAACTTAACTTAATACAAATTCCAAATGATATCACTACAAGACATATTTTTGGTGTGTCTTTTATAGCAGGAATAGGGTTTACTATGGCTATTTTTATTGCTAGTTTAGCATTTGCTTCAACACCAGAATTTATTTCGTCTGCTAAAATTGGCATTCTTATAGGTTCTTTAATTTCAGCTGTTTTAGGATATCTTATTTTAAGAAAACGAACAATTAAATCGTCAAATTGAGTAAATTTGTTTGTGTAATAAGAGGTTGAATTTAGAAGGATATAAAAATAGAAGTAGTATACGATGAATGAAACAGAATCAGCCTTAAAAGAGCGAATAAAAGAATTAACTTGCCTATATGAGGTGTCTTCAATTATAGCAAATTCTGATTATGAATTGGTTGAAGACACCTTAAAAGCCATAGCGTTTAGTTTAAAAAAAGCGTTTCAATACCCTAAAAAAACTAATGTTTTAATTGATTGCGAGTCTATAAAAATCGCAACAAATGATTTTCTTGATAAAGATTTAAAGATAAGCTCAACTATCAATATTTTTAATACTGAAAGAGGGAAGCTAGAGGTTTATTTAGAGAAGTCTAAAGCACAGCACATTAATTTTTTAAGAGAAGAAAAACAACTATTAGACAGTGTGGCTTTAAAAGTAGGAAGCCTTTTGGAGCGTATAGAAATTCAAAAAAACGAGATTTCATTAAAGCGCCAAATGGAGCATGCTGACCGTTTAAATATTTTAGGAAAAATAACCGCAGGAATATCACATGAACTCAATACACCTTTAGCTAACATTCTAGGATTTGGTGAGTTACTTAGAGAAGATTTAAAGTCTAATAAAAAAGCGGTTTCCGACTTAGATAAAATAATTCAAAATGCTATTTTTTCGAGAGAAGTAGTTAAAAAGCTAATGTTTTTTGCATGCGAAATGCCTCAGGAAATGAAACTGATAGATTTAATTCCAAGTATTCATAATGCCATTAAACTTTTAGATGCAACTTTTAAAAAAGAACAAGTTAATTATGAATTGAAAATTTTTGAAGACGAATTGTTTTTGCGTGCAGACCAAATTCAAATGACTCAAATCCTTTTCAACTTATTAATTAATGCTATTTATTTTTCACCAAAAAATAGCATGATAACGATAGAAGCTTACAGTACAAAAAGCGATATAGTTTTAAAAATTTCTGACCAAGGTATCGGGTTTAAAAAAACCGATTTAGATAGAGTCTTTCAGCCTTTTTTTACGACCAAACCTCATGGAGAAGGAACAGGTTTAGGGCTAAGTGTTGTGCATGGTATTGTTGCGTCTCATAAAGGTTCTATAGTAGCTAAAAACAATCCAGATAAAGGTGCATTATTCATTATAAAATTGCCTATAAATAAGTAGTAGTATTATGAAATTAAGAAAGGAAAATATACTTATAGTTGATGATGATATTCATATTTTAGAATTATTACAACGACATTTACAATCTTGGAATTATCATGTCTTTAAGGCTGTGTCTGTAAAAGAAGCTGTAATGATTTTGAGAGATACACATATACATTTATTAATTACAGATTTAAAAATGCCAGAGGTTGATGGTTTTGAGCTTATTAAGTTTGCTTCAGAGCATTATCCTAAAATGCCAGCATTGGTAATAACAGGTTATCCTTCGGTACAAGGGTCGTTGCAAGCTATAAAATCTGGTGTTGTAGATTATCTTACTAAACCATTTACAAAAGAAGAATTAAAAGAAGCTTTACAAAAAGCGATTGGAACTTCTGAAACCACTGCAGACGAAAAAAACACAATCACTACAGAGCAAAAGGCTTATGGAGATATTATAGGAAATTCTGAAAGCATAAAAACTGTTTTTGAAATTATTGATCGTGTAAAAAACAATAAAGCAACAATCTATATACAAGGTGAAAGTGGAACAGGTAAAGAGCTTGTCGCAAGAGCTATTCACTATCAAGGGAAATTCTCAAGAGCACCTTTTGTAGCAGTAAACTGTGGTGCTATTCCTGAAAATCTTTTGGAAGCTGAGTTATTTGGTTATGTAAAAGGTGCGTTTACTGGAGCAGAAACTAACAAAGACGGGTTTTTTCAAGCAGCACATGGAGGTACAATTTTTTTAGATGAAATAGGTAACGCTTCATTGGCAGTTCAGTCTAGATTACTACGCGTACTTCAAGAAAAAGAAGTAATTAAAGTAGGAACAACCAAAGCCGAAAAAATAGATGTGCGTATTATAGCTGCTACAAATAATGATTTGTTGAGTATGATAAAAAATCAAACCTTTAGAGAAGATTTGTTTTATCGATTATCAGTAGTAGAAATAAGTATTCCTCCTCTAAGAAACCGTAAAGATGACATTGGTTTATTGGTAGATAAGTTTCTTTTAAAGTATGGTATTGAATATAAAGATCGGTTTTTAAAAATAACTCCAGAAGCACTACAAATACTAAAACGATACGATTGGCCAGGAAATATTAGAGAGTTAGAAAACATTGTTCAACGAGCAGTAATTATGAGTGACAAAATAATTGATGTTGAACATATTCCTGAGCGGTTAAAATATACAATTGACACACCAACTGATGAGCTTGTACCACTTCGTGTTATGGAGAAAAAATACATAGAAAAAGTGCTAAGAGCTACAGGAAACAATAAAACTAAAGCAGCAGAGATTCTTCAAATAGATAGAAAAACTATCCGACAAAAACTTATGGATTAAAATTTAGCTGATACGTTTTTACACATTAGGGGAAATAAGTACCAGTGTAAAAAAGTGAAAAGCAATTTTTAAAACCTCAAAACACCTTGTAAATAAAGGGTTTTGAGGTTTTTTTATATGCCTGTGTAATTCGTTTGGCACATGCATTGCCTATAGTGGTACATAATAAATACTAAATCATTTTTTATATGAATCACATTAATATTTGTCCAAGTTGTTTACACATGTCTAGTTGTGTTTTAACAACTCAAAAGGATAAGGTATGGTCTTGTAGTGAGTATGATGAAAAAGGTTTTGAAGAAAACCATTTACCAGAGAACGAAGTTTTAAATAAGACAGCAAAACTCGAAACAGAATTAGTTTAATTTTTTTAAAAAGAAAGAGAAGATGAACTTAAATACATTAATAGCAGCTGTTATTCCAAAGCAAGCAATAAGCAGTAAAAAAGCCTCTAGAATTAACAAGTATTTAAACGAGAAATATCACGAAAGAAGCATAAGCAACAGATATTTTAAATAACAATTAAAAAAATAAATTCAATAAAAGAAGTAGCAAAAAGAATGACAACATTAACAAAAGAAATAAAAAAAGAAGAAAAGAAAGTGCCTGTAAGAGGTATGATGGATAATGTTATGGAGCAGTTTGAAAGTGCTGCAAACCAAATAAAACTACATCCTAATATCAAAAAAATATTAAGCATTACCAATAACGAAATTATTGTGAATTTCCCTGTAAAGATGGATAATGGTGATGTTGAGGTTTTTACAGGTTACCGTGTGCAACACAATAATGCTTTAGGTCCATATAAAGGCGGACTTCGTTATCATCCAACAGTTGATATTGATGCAGCTAGAGCATTAGCAATGTGGATGACTTGGAAAACCTCTTTGGCAGGATTGCCTTATGGAGGAGGAAAAGGAGGTATTAAATTAGACCCTTCAAAATATTCTCAATCAGAACTAGAGCGTATTACAAGACGTTTTACTTATGCGCTAGCAGATAATATTGGTCCAGAACACGATATTCCAGCTCCAGATGTAAATACTAATAGTCAAACAATGGCGTGGATGGCTGACACGTACATGAGTACGCGTCCGCCAGCGCAACGTTCGGCAAACCAGCATGTAGTAACAGGAAAACCAGCAGGTAGTGGTGGCTTAGAAGGACGCGACAGAGCAACTGGTTATGGAGTTTACCTTTCCATAAAGTTTTGGGCCGAAAAGAATGCTCAAATATTAACCGATAAAAAATTTATTGTACAAGGCTTTGGCAATGTTGGTTATTGGGCAGCTTACTTTTTAGAGCAAGATGGTGCAAAATTAGTAGCAGTACAAGATGCAAACGGAAGTATACAAAATCCAAAAGGAATAAAGGTTGAAGACTTGTATAACTATAGTCAAATTAACGAAGGAAGTATCGTTAATTTTCCTCAAGCTCAACCTGTAGATAACGATAAGTTTTTTGGACTTGATTGTGACATCTGTATTCCTGCTGCATTAGGCAATCAAATTACCAAAGACAATGCTTCAAAAATTAAAGCACAGTTAATTGCTGAAGGAGCTAATGGACCAACTAATGTTGAAGGAGAGAAAATTCTTTTAAAAAGAGGTATAACTATAATACCTGATATTTTATGTAATTCAGGTGGAGTAGTAGGAAGCTATTTTGAATGGTTGCAAAACCGAAACGGAGAATTGTGGCAACTTAATGAGGTTATGGCAAAACTTGATAAAAAGCTTAAAGAGTCTTTTGATAAGGTGTATGACTATTCAAGACAAGAAGGTATTGATATGCGTACAGCTGCTTACTGTATTGCTATTCAACGTATAGAAAGAGCTTATGTTCAAAGAGGTATTTTCCCTTAATTAATTTTTTAAATAGAAAAGAAGATGAAATATGGAAGTCTAATACTAGAAAAAAAAGAGTATGTGTATTTAAAACGCATACTCAACATATCAGGATATGCTGAAGATCACGAAACACAGAAGTGCTTAATGAGTTTTTCTGAAGAGTTAAAGACTGCTCATATTGTTGATCACGAATTAATGCCTACAGATATAGTAAGGTTTAACAGTATGGTTACTGTAGCTTTTAGTAATGACATACAAAGAACAATACAAGTAGTTACTCCAATAGAAAAAGACTTTAAGAGCAATAAAATTTCTGTTTTAACACCATTGGGTTCAGCGCTATTTGGTTACTCTGAAGGTGATACAGTTCTATGGGATTTTCCAAATGGTAAGCAAGAAGTTAAGATTGTAAAAGTTGAACAAGAAGAGACACTTAGTGACGTAGGTACAGTAATTTAAGGTAAACTATGAAAAAAGTAGAAAACGAAATTTATAATCATGATACTGATGTTGATTTAACACACAAAATCAATAGTGTAGAGTTAGATAATTGGATAGCTCATCTAGAATACATAAAAAAAGAGCTAGCTAATCTGGTGTCTATTTGTACACACAATATGGATGATAAAATAAATAATATAAACGTTTTAGCACATTTTAAGAAAAAACAAAAAGAAAACGATACACTTCTAAATGCTTTAGTGAAATACTCTGTATCACGAAGTCATATTGTTGAGTGTGAAGACACACAATGTGATATGGTATATATAACAGAACACGAAAGTTACCGAAGAAGTTACCTCTATCATTTAGATAAATATAGACGTTTAAAAGATGATTTTTTTAAAAAAGTGAAAGGCAAGTTTGCGCTTTTAAAAATGACTTAATTCCTCCGTTTGTTTAATGCAATTTCAACAAACAATAATAGATGCCTATAGAAGGCTTTGTATAAAAAAGGATATTAAAGAAATAGAGCAGTGGCTTGAAGTTTTAGAAAATAACAATGAAGACTTAACCTACTTAAATACTATAGGTACTCAATTAATAAAAAGCTTAGCTGTTGTAAATCATGTAAAGTCTATAAGGCGAAAAAATGTTTTAATGGTTGCTGCTTTGTGTAAATATGAGCAATCGTTAAAAACCGAGTTTGAATATGGTAAAGTGCCTTATGATGAAGTTAGAGCAAAACAGCATGAAAATAAAAGACAGCAATATCAACAATTGATAAAAGATTACAATGAGTTGAAAACAGCTATTTATAAAACATTGATAACCTATAAGAGAAGGTAAGTTAAAAAAGAAAAATACTTAGGCGGTTTTAACATCATTCATTAGTTAATAGTAAGTTATAGTGTTGTTAGTTTTGTTTTTATAACCGCAAAGAGATTGACTTTGCGGTTAGCCTAAGTATAAAGAGTAATATTTAAAACTGAAGAAAAGATGAAAAAAATTTTAATCCCAACTGATTTTTCGACTGCAAATGAAAAAGCTATTGACGCTATTTTAAAACTCTTTAAGCACGAAGTATGTGAATTTTATTTTTTACATGCCTACTCATTTAGTGTTAATGGATTAGATGCTTTAGAATTGCTGCATGCCGATGAAGAGTGGTATGAAAAACCTAAGCAAGAGTCTGAGAGTAAATTAGGCAAACTAATAGAACGTTGTATTTCTTTAAGTAAAGTAGAGTCTCATAATTTTCACGCAATAACTGAATGTTCTAGTTTAGTTAATGCTGTAAAAAAACATCAAGCTCATTTGGGTGTTGACTTAGTTTTATTAACCAGTGGAGGAAATAAAAAAGTAGAAAAAACTAATGATGAAATTTTAAACAGTGTTAGAGACTGTCCAATTTTAATAATTCCTTCAAATGTTAAGTTAGGCAAACGCTTAAGTTTAACCATAGCTTCAAATTTTAAGCAAAAACTAAACAATGAGCAACTTGATCAATTTAGAAAAAGCCTTGGAGGTTTAGAAGTTGAAATAGGAATACTAGTTTTAGAAGAAGAACATAAACTTTCAGAGCAAATCAAGGATAATTTAGAAGCCTTTATGCTGTATTTAAGTAAGTTTCAAAATGCACATGTTGATTTAAAATATGCTAAAACTAATAATCAGCTAAAGGCTTATGCACAATCTCATCGCAATGAAATAATGTGTGTTGTAGATAAAAAACCAAACTTTTTTAGAAAAATAGGTCTTTTTAAGTCTGATGTTATTTTAAAACTAAAACAGTTAAATACAAACACTGTATTAACATTGCATCAGTAATTTTATAACAATCTTGTTTTTCAGTTTAATCCAATTATTTTAGATATACCTTCAATAAGTTTAATAGCAGGAGCGTTATTTAAACAAGATTTGCAGCTACTATAAGTAAAGACACAATCAATCAAGTCAGTTAATAAATGCAGCAGTAAACCAATGCCTATAATATTTAGTGGTTTTTTAAGAAACAGCAATACAAAGTAACCAATAGCAGCATAGTAGGTGTGTAGTGGATGAAAATTAATACTACATCTATTGCGTTGAAATATTGGGTTTGCAAAAAGATGATCTAAATCAATAAGCATTGTCGCTAATAAAATAAAGTATACTCTTTTCCAGTTTTTCCTAAAGAATATAAAGGCTATTAAAAACGGAAACACTAAGTGTAAAAAGTAATGTGTAAAGTGTTGCATATTTTTGCGCTAGCTCATTAAAGCGTTTTAACTTTTAGTGAGCGTTGAAAAAGCAAAGATAGTGTAATAAAGAGTATACCTTTTTTTGAAAAAAATTATTTGATAATTTCAGCAGTATTCCAAATTTCGGTTTCGGCAGTTTCTCTAGCGTATTCCAAAAATGTTCTAGCCTTTCTACCTAATACTTGTTCTATATCATTGCTAATTTTTTGATTATTTGGATTAGTAAGTACATTACTAAATAAATACTCAATTAGCCAAATTACATCTTCAGGTAACTGCATTTGCCTCATGCCTTCAATATACTGTTCTAAAGTTATCTCATGAAAGGTTAAATTTCTATTTGTAACTGTAGAGATTGTGTGAATAATGTCTTTAAAAGTAATTAGTTCAGGACCTGTTACTTCAATTGTTTTTCCATTGTAATCATTATCTAATAGCACTGTTGCTGCTACTTCAGCAATATCGTTAGCATCTACAAACGGAATTAAAACATTAGACATTGGTAGAGCCACTTCTCCTGAAAGTATTGGGTCTAAAAAGAAGCTTTCGCTCCAATTTTGGTTAAACCAAGATGCTCTTACAATGGTATAATCTACACCAGAATTCTTTACAATGGTTTCGCAAGCTTCAGCTTCAACTTCGCCTTTTCCTGAAAGCAAAACAATTTTTTTTACACCAAGTTCTTTAGCTAAATAAGTTAAACTTTCTATTGCTTCTTTAGCTCCTGGTACTGCTAAATCAGGGTAATAGGTGATGTACATTTTTTCAATGCCTTTTAAGGATTCAATCCAAGTGTTTTTATCGTCCCAATCAAAGCTTGGTGTTGCTTGTCTTGATCCAATTCTAGGTTGTATACCTTTCTTTTGTAATTGCTCTACTACTCGACGACCAGTTTTTCCTGTTCCTCCGATAATTAAAATGTTACTGTTCATAATTTGATTGATTTAAAATAGTTTTTGAATAAAAATTGAAATAAGTAAAAGAATAAATGAAATCATATTTGATAGGGTTCTTATGTTATGATATTGGTTCCAGTTACTTTCGTAATAGTCTCTGAAGTTTTTTAATTCGTTTATATTTAATGCTTTGATGTCTAATGCATCTAATTCATTGTTTAAGGGCACATTTCCAAAGGCAGTAACACCAAAAGTGCCTATGAGATATATAATTGCAGAAGTTAATAAGAGCCAAAACATTAGTTTATTATTGTTTTGTAGAGCTGCATTTAAAATTAGAGTGATTAAGCTCCCGAAAAAAACGATAAAAAATACAGGATTAAGAATTTCTTTATTAATGCTTTGCATGGTTTCTAGATAAGTGAGGTCACCAATTTTTTTTGTTCCTAAAATCACCGAAACTGACCAAGTAAAGAAGAATCCAACAGAAAGTGCATTTAGTAAAACTGTGATAAAAAATACTGAAGTTTTCATGATGTTTTGTTTTTAGTTAAATGACTTCCGAAATAGAATACTATAAAGTAAAGTTCAACTACAATGGCATAAAATACAGGGTTTGAGAAAAAGCTAGAATAACTACCATCTTCAGGAATTATAAAAACTGGAACAGTAATTAAAGCGTCAAGTAAAACAGCAGTAAATACAAATATTAGAGCTAATGTTGAAGGCTTCATTTGTCCTTTTTTGTAAAACAAATAGGTTCCAAGACAAGCACTTGGTACAATTGACAATGCTAATATAATATTGGCTTGTCGCTCAGGGTTTTCTAAGATGTTGATGTAAAACGATGTCAAATAAAAGCTAACACCCAAAACCCATACTATAATGGCGCATATAATACTAAGTAACCGATTGCAAATCATAATTTTTGGTTTTTTAATTATGATACAAATCTATAGCTATTGTAAATCAGCTACTTATTTAAAAAGCATTAAGATTTATTCGAAAAGCATTTTAGACTTGGCTAGGTCTGTAGCCAAATTTTTTTTCAAAAGCATTTGAGAATGAGCCTAGGCTGTCATAACCTACAGCCCAAGCAGCTTCTTGGATGGTTGTGCGCTCTTTTTTTATGAGATTGTGTGCCTTATTTAAACGCTCATTTTGTAAGTACTTAAAAACAGAAACACCAAATTGGGCTTTAAATTCTTTTTTTAGAGTGTTAGTGTTGGTGCCTATTTTATGAGCAAGTTCGGTAAGTGAAGGTGGGTTTTCTAAATCAGATAATAGGAGTTCTTGCGCAAGATTAATTTTTTCAAGTTGTTCAACATTTATTTTTGTTGATTGTTGACTTGCTAATTGTCCGAAGTAATGTGAAAGTAAAGCCGTCATATGGCTTTTGTAAAACATCATTTTAATGCCTCCTTCATAAGTGTTGCTAAAGAACTGTTCAACTAATAGAAACATTTCAGGGCTCATTTTAAAAACAGGACCTTCAACATAATGATCTTTTGGATGTACTAGTTGGTGTAAAAATTGTTCTAGAAATTGACCTTCACCATTAGGTAGCTTATCTAAATTTCTTAAACTCGTTGCTATCACCAAGCATTGTAATGGCTTTTGTGATGAAACTAGGTGCTCAAATTCTACTTTTTCATCAGCATAAAACGAAAGCACCATACCTTTTGTATGATGAAATGTTTTAGTTTTTTCGTTGTATTTTACGTTTAAACCAACATCGCCAGCACCATAAAAAGCTATAGCTATTACTGGTTCGTCAAAAAAGCAGGAATCAACTAAAGTAGTATTAGTTGAGGCTTCTTCTAATAAAATTGTGCAGTCGTTTATGTCTATTATTTCACGATTCATTAACTTTTCAAGGTTGCCCAAACACCAATAGTAGTAATTGAAATAGTTTGAATGAATAAAGATACTATTTTTGAGTTATATTATTGTAAGGCTGATATTCTATCAAATCCTACAGTGTCTCTATACAATTGAGGAGATACTTCGGCATTTTTCTTAAAAAATCTACTAAAGTAATATTCATCATTATAACCTAATTCAAAAGCTATTTCTTTTACAGTTTTGTTAGTTAAATAGAGTTCTCGTTTGGCTTCTATAATTATACGTTCAGAAATTAAATCGGTTAGTGTTTTGTTAAAGTGGGCTTTGGTTAACTTGGTAAGAGCTTTGGGTGTTATTGCAAGCATATCAGCATATTCACTAGCAGAGTGCTTGGTTTTATAATGTGTTTCAATGTAGTTTTTTAAATTTTGAAGTATAAATGGTTCTTCTGTATCACTACGTTCTTTTTGTATTTCAGACTGTTGCTCGGTTTTTAACCTTGATGCAGTAATTAAAAAAATCTTTAAGTAAGAAACCAATAATTCATATTGTGCTAGAGCAGGATTTTGCATCTCAGTTTTAATTTGTTCTACTACCATATTAAAATTGGCTTGGGCTTTAGCATCTACATCTACAAAAGGAGGATTGTAAATATTATTAAATAATACACCATGACAAGCTACTTCTTTATGGTGTTTATGAATACAGAAAAAATCTGGATGAAAATTTATGACTAAACCACTCAAAGGACTTTCAGCTTCAAGTAAAAAAGGTTGATGAGGTGAAAACGACAATAACGTATTTGGCGTAAAATTATAAGTGTTAAAATCGGCTTTTATAATTCCGTTACCTTGTTGTATCCAAATAAGGGAGTAATAGTTGTGTTTGTCTATATGGTCAAAAGGATTGTTACGTTCAAAATAACATAGTTTGAATGCTAAATTACCTGTTTGTGGGTTTGTGAGCGTAAAGCTATCTCTTTGTTCCATAATCATTATTGCTTGTTAGTGTACTTTTAGAATTACTCTATCTATAATTTGTTTTGCTGTGCTAATGTGCGAAAGATCCTTGTAAAGGTTGCCATTTTTTCCTGAATGATGTCCATGACCTATAAGTTGCATTATTTTATACGTATTGTCTTTAATGTTGAGAGATGATACCTCTGTAGCATAAATTAATGATGGTTGACCAACTTGACCAGAACCAGAATATATGTCATCATCAGGAAATTTATCTTTGGTGTAATAGTTATTCCAATCGTAAGATTGATTTACTTCTAGCATTACTTTATAGTGTTTTAAATCGTTCAAATCACTTTTAGATTTAATAATAAAATTCCCTGTAGGTGTTGCACCCGAAACAGCATCAATATCTGTAGCGTTATTAAGCGGCACATATAAACCATCTGATGCTTTTATACCTCTTTTATGAGACCAATATGGTAAAGCTTCAGGACGTCTTTTTACTGCAGATTGCCATTTACCGTCAACGTTTTTACCATAATCAAATGTACTTGATGCTATTACTCTAGAAATATAAAGCGTTTCTATATAATTACCAAGACTATCCTCTAACCATATAGCGAACAAAGGATATTGAAAAGCATTGCCTTTTTTTAATTCTATTTCAAAATTATGATGACCATTAGCATTAGAGAGTTCTATGACTTCATACTCAAAAGGTGTTTCAACTTTCCCTAGTTTTTTATTTCTTAACTGATTACCAAAATTATAAACGCCATTTAATAAAGGTATATTAAAATATAGACCAAAAGCTAGAGCTACAATAATGCTAAAAATAAATGGCGCTTGAAGTTTTTGAAAACGTGGTTTTCTATTTCCCGTGATGTAGTTAAAGAGTGGTTTTTTGTTATTGATTATATGGAATACCATAGTTAATACAAACAAGAAACCAAAAACTGTATGCAAAGAAGCAAGACCTTTGCTAAATGGTATGATGTACATAGCTATACCTGAACCTAATAAAACAAGGAGTATAACAATTAATACATTTCCTAAAAGCCTTCTATTCATTGTGTTGTTGATTGTTAGGTTTTATAATCGTCTGTCGCTTTCTTTAATTTTTAAATCATTTATGCTTGCGTAACGCTTTTGCATAAGCCCATTTTCATCAAATTCCCAAAGCTCATTTCCGTAGGCTCTATACCATTGGTCGTTATTATCTTGAAATTCATACTCAAACCTCACAGCCATTCTATTGTTTTTAAATCCCCAAAGCTCTTTTTTTAGTTTGTAGTGTCTTTCGTTATTCCATTTTTTGGTTAAAAATGCAATAATTTCAGTTCTTCCGTTAATAAACTGAGTTCTATTTCTCCATTCAGAATCTATTGTATATGTTTTAGATACTTTTACTGGATCTTTAGAGTTCCAAGCATCTTCAGCCATTTGTACTTTTAATCTTGCCGTTTCTTCATTAAATGGAGGAATTGGTTGTTTTATTTCTGTATTCATTTTTAATGTGTTTTTGGTTGTGTTAACAACCTTCCTCATTTTGATTTTAGAATGAAAAAGGTTGTTTGTGTATTGGATTAATTATCATTAGGCTTTTATTGTGGCTTTACTACTTAGTTCTTGTTGTTGAAATTTATGAATAAAGAACCATAAAGGAACACCATATGCTAAGTGCCTTACCATTGAAAGTATTGGTAGCATTGCTCCAGCTTCTAAACCAGCAACGCCAGCACCTAAAAGAGGAAACATAAAAAACCAAACAAGTGCTATGGTTTCTGCAATTACAAAAATTTGAGCTCTTAGCCAATTAGGACCAATTAATGATGGTGCTATTCCAGCGTATAAAACAGCTAATAATATACCGTTTGAGTAATGACCAAATACACCATACGCTAAACCTAGTCCTGTTTTTTCTCCTATTATTCCTGCAATATCCCACCATGTTCCTGTGAATAAAAGACCTATCAAATCAAAAGCTAAAGTCCCTGTGATACCTGCTAAAATGGCATTTCGCCAATTAATACTATGTGTTTTCATTGTGTTTTGTTTTAATGAGTTATAAAGAGCCTCTTCAACAAGAAAAGACTCTGTTTTTTTAGAATGTTTTAAATACTTTCAGCAATAGGAAAGTCTACTGGCACTTTAGTTAGATTGTGTAAATAGTTCATTGCTGTTTTGTCACTTACTTGAAGAATAACATCTACAAGGTTTTCTTTGGTATAACCTTGAGCAAAGAAATCAGCAACATTTTCATTACTAGCTTTTCCTCTGTTTTCAGTGATATCAGCTGCTAATTTTACTAAAGCGTTTAGTTTAGCATTATCACTTGTTCCTTTTCTAATATCTAGTAATTGCTCGTCGCTAAATCCGTTCATTTTACCAAGTACTAAATGTGCACTTTGGCAATACACACATTCGTTTACCTGACTTACAATAAGGTTTACAGCTTCTTTTTCTTTGTTGTTTAAAGAGGTTTTAGCGTTTTGGTAGTCTAAAAAACGTTTCAAACCATTATCAGAATATGCTATTGTAGCATAAAGATTTGGAACAAAGCCTAGAGCTTTGTTTAAATTGTCAAAAATTTCTTGATTGTTTTGAGATACTTCTTCTCGTGTAGGAACTTTAAATTCCGTTGCAGTTAAATTTTCCATTTTTTTATATTTTAAATTGTTTGTCATTATTGACACTGCAAATTTGAAGAAGAAAACAATGTGTTAAAATGGACAATTTTCGCCTATGAATGGATAATTTTCTTTTAAGATAATTTTAACTGTTGTGTTTTGATTAACAGTTCTTTACGTTTTTTTTAAATTGCTAACTTACTGTTGAGTGGATTAAAAAAGACCTATAAATATTTCTTTTGTCCTTTTATCGATTAAATTAGTTTTTTTATGATAAAAGAAGTACTTTAATTTCTTAAATACTTTCTTATATAGTAAGCAGTATTTTTTCAGGTGTTAATTCAACAAAGCGCATTAGAGGGATTAAATATGTTTTTATGAGCAACACAAAGAAAAAATTACTTCTAGAGCTACAGAATTCCTATGGGTTTTCTGAAAATTTTATTGAATCCTTACAGGATGGACTTTTAATTACTGACACCCAAGGTGAAGTTTTAATGGTCAATGCTGCGGCTTGTAGTATAACAGGATTTAATAAAAACGAGTTACTAAATATTAAAACTCCATTTCCGTTTTGGCCAAAAAAATATATTAATGAGTTTAACCAGAGGTTTAAAGATTTTCAAGAGAATCATTTAAAGCGTGAATTTGAAGCTGTTTATAAGCATAAAAAAGGAGAAGAATTTCCTGTTTTAGTTTTTTTGGCTGCCATAAAAAATACTAAGTCTAAAGTAATAGCTTATCTTAAATATTTTCAATCAATTTCTGATCATGATTATGAAATAGAGTCACTCGAGCTATCTAATAAAGACATTTTTTCGGTTTTAAATTATAGAAAAAGATATCTTAATTTACTGATTGAGAGAAACATTTCCTCACAACTCGAAAACACATTAAATAATATTTCTGATGGTTTGGTTTCTTTTGACACTAACCTTTGTTATACCTATATTAATAATAGAGCTGGTGAGATTTTAGGAAGATTACCTGAAGATTTATTAGGTAAACATGTATGGACTGAGTTTCCTGAAGCAGTAGGTTTGCCAACTTACAACGCATTTTACAAAGCTATTGAGACAAAAGAAACCCAATATTTTGAGGATTATTACGAGCCTTTAAATAAATGGTTTGCCAATAAGGTGTATCCTCATGCTAATGGATTGACCTTATATTTTATTGACATAACACCACAAAAAATTGCAGAACGTTTAATAGCTAAAAGTGAAAAATACTTAAACAACATTATTAATAAAATAGGAGATCCTGTTTTTGTTAAGGATGAGCATAGTAAAGTTATTTTAGCTAACGATGCATTTTGTGAAATGTTCAACTCTCCAAGAGAGTATATTATAGGTAAAACACTTGTAGAAGATGTTGAGCCTGAAGAGGCCGAATTAGCATTAAAAATAGATAGACATGTTTTAAAAACAGGAGAAGAGAACGTCAATGAAGAAACCTTAACATTAAGAGGAGGAGAAACACAATATTTATCGACTAAAAAAACTCGCTTTTTAGATGAAGAAGGTAATAAGTTTCTTGTTGGAATTATTAGAGATGTTACCAAACAAAAAAAGGCTGAATTAGAAATAAAAGAAGCTAGAGACTATTCAGAATCTTTAATAGAATCAATGAACGAAGGGTTAATTGTGTTCAATATGGAAACCGAAATAACCAAAGTAAATCCTTCGTTTTGTAAGATGTCTGGTTTTACTGAAGAAGAGTTGATTGGTCAGCAATGTCCATATCCTTTTTCGCCACCAGAAATTGAAGATGAGTCCAACCTTCGTCACGAACAAATAGAAAGAGGAGAAGAACTAAATAATTTTGAAACTATATACATGCGTAAAGACGGAACCCGTTTTAATGTTGATGTAATGGTTTCTAGTATTGAAGACTCTGATGGAACTATAAAATCTTATTTTGGAACAATAATAGATACTACTGAACGAAAAAAAGCAGAACTCGATTTAAGAGCAGCCAAAGAGTTTACTAGTAACCTTGTTATGTCTATGCAAGAAGGTTTAATTATAACTAATCTTGAAGGGGAAGTTATAATGGTTAACGACTCAACTTGTAAAATTTTAGGATACTCCAAAGAAGAATTGGTTGGAATGCAATCACCTTACTCATTTACTAAAAAAGAGGATTACAATAAAATTCTTGTTGATAAAAAAAGAATAGAAGCAGGAAAGTCTCCATCACTTCAATATGAAATTATAAGAAAAAATGGGGAGCAGTTTTTAGCATCATTTTTAACAGGAGTTATTAAAAACGAAACTGGAGAAATTACAGCTTTATTTGGAACAATGAAAGATATTTCAGAGGAAGAAAAAGCTAAAAAAATATTAGAAGAACGTGCAATACAGTCTTCACAAAAAAAAGATGTAATTTTAAAATTAGCTGAACTTGTAGGACACGATTTTAAATCTTCATTAAAGACAATTACTAAACTATCTGCCGAAACATTAAATGTTTGTCGTGTAAGTGTTTGGAGTTTTAATGATAATAATAATGCGATACATTGTGAGCAATTATATGAATTAAAATCAAACTCTTATGAAAAAAACTTCACCATAAATTATGAGGACAACCCAAACTATTTTAAGGCTTTAGAAAGCAATAAATCTATTTTAGTGGTTGATGCCCAAAATGATAACATCACCAAGCAGTTTTCAGAAAACTACCTTAAACCTAATAAAATTAAATCGTTAATGGATGTGTTTATAAACAGCACAACTGGGTATTATGGTATAATTTGTTTTGAGCATGTTGGAGAGGAGACTAGAGATTGGACTATTGAAGAGCAAGAGTTTGCAAGTTCTATAGCTAATGTGGTGTCCTTAATGGTAGAGAGTTATGAACGTAAAATAGCCGAAGAAACAATAGCGAAAACAAATACTCAGCTTTTAGAGGCTAATAAAGAGTTGAATGAATTAAAAAAGCAGTTAGAACAAGAGAACGTTTATTTAAGAAATGAGTTAGACCTTGTCTTCAATTATGAAGAAATGGTATATGGTAGTGTTGAGTTTAGTAATGTGTTGACAGAAGTAGAGCGTGTTGCTCCTACAAATGCTACTGTATTATTGTTAGGAGAATCTGGTACAGGTAAAGAGCTATTAGCGAGAGCAATTCACAATACAAGTAACCGAAATAATAAACCGTTAATAAAAGTAAACTGTTCAGCAATACCAAGGGAGTTGATTGAGAGCGAGTTGTTTGGACATAAAAAAGGGTCGTTTACAGGAGCATTTAGTGATAAAGTAGGAAAATTTGAACTTGCTGATGGTGGAACGCTTTTTTTAGATGAAATAGGAGAACTTCCCATAGATATGCAACCTAAAATTTTAAGATTCTTACAAGAAGGCGAAATTGAGGTAGTAGGAGGAGTTGGCTTAAAAAAGCTAGATGTTAGAGTTATTGCAGCTACAAACAGAAACCTTAAAGAAGAAATTGAGAAAAAACAATTTAGGGAAGACTTGTATTTTAGGCTTAACGTGTTCCCTATTAGTATTCCGCCATTGAGAGATCGTAAAGACGATATTCCTTTATTGGTAGAGCATTTTGTAGATAAATTCAATAAAGCTTATGAAAAGCAAATAAAGTACATTTCTGATGAAGCTATGGCTCAAATGAAGACTTATAATTGGCCTGGGAATATTAGAGAGCTAGAAAACTTAATAGAAAGAGCTGTAATACTAACAAGCACAGAAACTTTAATGATACCAGGTTTTGAAACTTCAACGCAAAAATCAAAACAACGTATCAATAGTAAGGACTTATCTTTAAACTCTGTATTAAAAGCTCACATACTTGAAGTGTTAGAAAGTTGTAACTGGAAAATTAGTGGTCCAAAAAGCGCTTCAGATGTATTGGGACTAAAACCTAGTACCTTACGCGATAAAATGACCAAATTAGGAATACAAAAACCTTAATGTAATACTCACGGTATTCCGTGAGTGTCTTTTCTTCTTATAAAAAAAACACGGTATTCCGACACGTTTTAATTTCATTGAAAAAAGTTCAATATTTTTAAGTATTTGAAAATCAACAAATTGTATTTGTTTTTCTTCCTGAGGTCATTTTTTGGCATTGGTATTGTCTTAAATGATTCAAATTCAGGATAATGACGAGTGAAATACGAATAGATGATTTTAGATTTAAGGTTGAAGACAATATTATTTATTGTGAGGTAAGTAATAGTTATGACTCTAACCAAACGGAAGCTGCTTTTGAAAAAATCTTCTCTAAAGTAATAGCTTCATTATCAGGAGGGAAATATATGCCTATTATCATAAATATTGAAAATGTAGGGTTTTTTAAAGCTATTAAGATATTTAAGTTTTTAGTGAATAACTCAATACTTAATTCTTTAGTGCTTTCTAAGACATTTTTAGTTGATAGTTATCTTTTAAAAGGAGTGTTAACTGTTTACAGTTTTATGTATAACCCTATAATTCCAGATAGAGTATTTAAGACGTTAAGGATGGCAATAAGGCATTGCGATAAAAACAATATTATTTTCAACGGATTAAGTTAAAGTATGGATAATCATAAAGTTGTGAAAGTAGGTAATACTAAATTTTGGATTGAAGATGGTATACTTTTTTGTCAATTTTTAAGCACTAATAATTACAGCAAATTAGATTTGAATAAAGTAGAAGAATATATAAAAGCAATTGAAAAAATGTGTCAGGGTAATCCAATGCCTTTTGTTGTAGATATAAGAGGTGTTAAAGGAGCCTTTACACCTGAAGCAGGAAATTTAATGGCTAATTCCCCAATTTTAAAAAGTTTAAGAATTTCTGAAGCTTTTATTCTTAATTCTATTGGAGCAAAACTTTTAATTGCTTCTTACAAAAGAATATACGATTCTACTACACCTCATGGCATTTTCGGTGACATTAGATTAGCAAAACAATATTGTACAGAAACTAAAAATGACTTTTATGGGAGAGAATAAGCTTAAAAATATAATATTATCTCAATTAGAGTCTAACTCTATGGTTACCATAACAGACGACTTAGGAAGAGTAGAGTATGCTAATAATGTTTTTTGTAAAACACTAGAGTATGATAGTGATAAAGTAGTAGGAGAATCGCATACACTTTTTAAGTCTCATTTGCATTCAGATCCTTTGTATAAAGGGTTATGGCGAACTTTAAAAATGGGAAAAACATGGAAAGGTACTCTAAGCGAAACCTTATCTAATGGTAAAGAAATTTGGTTAGATGCAACGATAATTCCATTTAAAACTAAAAAAGAAAAACATACAAGGTATTTAGCAGTATATAATGACGTTACCCAATATAAATTAGACAATAAAAACTTAAAAGAAGAAAACATAAAAAGCAAAACACTTTTTAACAATATGCCTGTTTATGTTTTTACAATTACCAAGCATGGAAAAATATTAAATGTTAGTAAAAAATGTTACAATAAAAGCATCAAAGACTTGATTGGCACCTATATTTATGACTATATTAACATTGATTTTTTTGAAGTTTTTAAGAGAAATATTGATTACGTATTCATTAACAAGACTTTAAGTGAATTTGAAAGTTATGACCTTGATGCAAATGGAAAAAAAATAAACTATTCTACACTAGTTTCCCCAAATTTTAATGAACTAGGAATTGTAGTTTCGGCAACTTTAATTATAAAACAAAACCTTAAAAAAAATATTATAAATGAAATAGAAGAATTAAGAGCAAGTACTTTACAAACCCCAAAAGAGTACTCAACTCAATAACCCTAAATAACTAACTTTAAAACTCCCTACTTATGAAGTTGAACATTATGTTAATTGACGATAATAAAATTGATTTATTTGTTAGTCAAAAAACAATTGAAAAGGTTGTGCCAGATTGCAATGTACGAACCTTTGTTAACGCAAATTCTGCGCTTAAGTTTTTGCAAATTCTAGACGGTAAAACTGTTTACCCAACGCTTTCCTTACCAGATATTATTTTACTAGACATTAGTATGCCTTTTATGGATGGTTTTCAATTTTTAGAAGAATTTAAAAAACTAAAGAAGCCTAAAAGGAAAGAGATAAAAATTTATATGCTTTCAGCTACAACTAACCTAAAAGATGTTATAAAGGCAAAAAACGAATTACTCTGTGAAGATTTAATCTACAAGCCTTTAAGAAAAGATCATTTATATAAGGTGTTTTCAAAAATTGAAACCTATTCAAGTAACTGCAAATATCACAAAGAAAATTATAACTCTGATGCTTTAAGAATTACACCTTAACCCAATCTACTTTATTAACTATAGCCTTTTTTTATGAAGAAAAACTACACTAAAATATGTTTTCTTGCTCTTTTTTGCTTTTCATTTGGGTACTCGCAAATCTCAAATGAAGGAGTATTTGAAATCTCAGCATCAACTGATGTTTATTTTGAAAATGAATACACTAATAAAACAACAGGAACTCATAACAACGATGGTAATTTATACCTAAACAACAACTTTGTAAACAACGGAACTACAACCTCCACTTCAGGAACTACTTATTTTAAAAGTGCGAGTAATCCTTTGTTAAGTATTTCAGGATTATCTAATGAAATTAACTTTTATAATCTAGAAGTTGATGTAACAGCAACTAACACTAAAGGACTTTCAGTAAACGATGGATTTGCTTTAAATGTAGAAAATGCTGTAAATTTTACAAGTGGAGATATTAGACTTGTTGGAGAAGCGCAACTAATCCAAACGCACTCTGGTGTTGATGCTAATACAATTACATCAGGAAAGTTGTTAATTGACCAACAAGGATACTCATCAGCCTATAAGTTTAACTATTGGTCGTCTCCAGTTAATAATGGTGGTACATTTTCACTATTAGGCGGAAAGTTTGATGGTACAGATTCTAGTATTAATTCATTTAATCCACAACAAGCTTCATTTAATTCTGGTTCGCCATACAATGGTTTGCCATCAGTAGTTGACGGATCTGATAATGTAATTACACCTTTGACCATTAATACCTATTGGTTGTATCAGTACATGCAAGGTACAGGAGCATATTCTGATTGGGTAAGTTTAGATGAAAACAGCACTTTAAACCCTGGACAAGGTTATACCATGAAAGGGACAAACACTCTATTGTCAGAACAGAATTATGTGTATTATGGAGCGCCAAATAATGGAGATTATTCGTTTGCAATAAACTCAGGAGAGCAATCATTGTTAGGGAATCCGTATCCTTCTGCACTAGATTCTGAAAAGTTTATTAATGATAATATTTTACTTCTAGATGCGCTTTACTTTTGGGTTGATGGAGGATCAACTTCTCATGCTTTAACCGATTATTTAGGAGGTTATGCAATAAGAAATTTAACAGGAGGTACACCTCCTTCAATAGCATCACCTTTAATAAGTGGACTAGGTAGCTCAGGTAGTGTTACACCTCCAAAACAATATGTGCCAGTTGGTCAGGGCTTTTTTGTTGAAGCTTATGGTACAGGTTCTATTGTGTTTAATAACTCTCAAAGAGCATTTAAGTCTGAAGTAGTTGAAGAGTCTATTTTTTATAGTACAACAGATAGTAACCAACAAGAATCAGTTAAACAATACATTAGACTAGGTTACGAAGATCCAGAAGGATTTCACAGGCAATTATTACTTGGTTTTTTACCAAACTCACCAGCTGATATAAACTATAACTTGGGTTATGATGCACTGCTAAATAGACATAGAGAAGATGATATGTTTTTTATTATTGATAACGACTTAACTAAAAAATATGCAATTCAAGGTTTAGATGATTATCAAAATACGTTAGAGTTCCCTATAGGTATTTTAATTTCTGAAAATGGAACACATAATATCATGATTGATGCTCTTGAAAACTTTTCTGATAATGTTTATTTAAAAGATAATGTATTAAACACTACTCATAATTTAACCGAGTCTAGCTACAGTGTTAATTTACCAATAGGCGAATATTTAGATAGATTTTCAATAGTATTTATGCCGCAAGCAACTTTATCTAACAATGACAACGATATTGAAAATGTCAAAATTTATTATGATGGTAATGAGCATATAATTATAAGCAATGCAAATAGAGTAGAGCTTAAATCTATAAAAGTATTTAATGTATTAGGTCAAGAAATATTAGCCTTAAATAAGAACCTTAATAATAAAACAAACATATCAATTCCATTTAGTGAAAGTGATGGAGTTTATATTGTACAGATAGAAACAATTAATAGCAAACACACCCAAAAAATCTTAAACTACTAGTTATGAAAAAAATAAAATTTATAATCTCTATTATAACCTTATGCATAGGTTTTAATTACAACGGTTTTTCTCAAGTTGGAATTGGAACAACCAATCCAGATCCTTCTTCAATGTTAGATATAAGCTCTACGGAAAAAGGAATGTTAACTCCACGAATGACCACTACTCAAAGAACTGCAATTTCTAGTCCAGCTGAAGGGCTTTTGGTATTCGATACCGATGAAAATGTGTTTTATTTTTATAATGGAGGAAGTTGGTTGCCATTAGAGGGAGCAGAAACTAGAACTAATTATAAGTTGGTTAAAAGTGTTGCTGATTTATCTGATGAATTATCAGGTGGAAAATATGTTTTAAACGAAAATTACTTATATGAAATCAACGGAACAATACTAATAGATAACCCAATAGATTTAAATGGAGCATATATTGAAGGACATGACACAGGAGAAGATATTCTTGTAAATAATACAGGTTCAGCTTTGTTTAGTGGTAGTAAAGGTGGACGTATTAAAGATGTTGTGATTAGTGGTAATGGACAACAAGTTTTTGATATCACAGGGTCTGGAGTAGAAAGTGTTGTTGGATATAGTGTAATTATTAATGGAGCATCTTCAATAGGAACATTAAGTAACTTAGGTATAGTATATTTTGAGGTGTTTCAGCTCATTAACTCTAGTGATGGTATTGATGCTTCAAATATCACGTCTTTGTATATGGATAAAGTGTTTTGGACTGATACTAATTCAGGTACTTTTTTAACTCTTTCAGGGACATTTGATAATTTGCAATTGGCTAATGGAAGAGTTGTAGCTGATTCAGGAGAAACAGGAATTGATTTAAGTGCAAACCCTACAATTAATATTTCTGCTTCGCTTTCTGAAATAAGTTTTACAGGTGCAGGAACAAGAGTAAACCCATATACAGTAGGAACATATCCTGGTTATAACTTCACTACAGCTTGGGATGTGGATTGTCCAGGAATTCAATTAGAAACTGATAATGTAGCAAGTGGAGATATACACCTAGATGCACCAATTGGTAGTGGCTTTGAAACAGATTTTGGATCAATAGGATCAGGAGTTGAGACAAAGCTTGTAGGAACCTCAACATCTAATAACTTATTTAGATTTAGTGCTCCTGTTGATAATAGAATTGTTTATGATGGTGTTAAGACTAGAAACTTTCACATATCATCTAGTATTTCTTTTCAAGGTGATAACAATAACTCAATTTATATCTTCTATATAGCAAAAAATGGAAGTGTTTTAGAAGATACCAAAGTTTATAGAGAAATTGGAGCAAATAATGATGTAGGAGCTGTGTCTGTTGTGGGTTCAGTTGAATTGTCTCAAGGCGATTACATAGAGGTTTGGGCCGAAAAATTCTCTGGAGGAGGAAGTTTGCTTGTGGTTTCTTTAAACCTAATAGCTCAATAATAAAGTAAGTGTTTTTTTGAATTGATTAGTAGAGAAGTCTCCTTTTTGTATTAAAAGGAGGCTTTTTTAAAATGAGGATTTTCGTAATTAGAATTAATGATTCCTTTTAAACTAAAAATTACAAAATGATTTAAAAGCTCATCATTACTGTAAGTGTCAAAAAGCGTATTGTCTTTAAAAGCAATTTCTTCAAACCTCTTAAAATACAACTCGCAAAACAATTTTATATTCACATCACTACTAATAAACTTAAATACTTGAGCTTTTTGTAGTAGCCCATAAACAATTTCGTTTACAAACTCATCCCTAAAATCATCAAAGACTTTATTGGCTTCTGGGTAGTATTTTTTTAAGCCAAAAATAAACGAAGGTTTAAAGTGTTTTAAATACTCAAACCCTCGTTTGTACAATAGTATAATACAAGAAAGAGGGTCTTGTTCTTTAGCTATTATTTCCTTTATATTTTCATTAAAAGAGTCTATCAAACACGTAACACTAGCTATAACAAGCTCCTCTTTACTACTGTAATATTTGTAAATAGTTTTTTTTGAAATACCCAAACAGTGCGCCAACTCGTCCATAGTAAAACGCTTGCTTCCAAAGGTGGTAAAATTAGCCACCGAACATTCCAAAAGTTCTTCTTTACTTATCATTATTATTTCCAGCCACCACCAAGTGCTTCATACAAATTAACAACACTTAATAACTGCTGTAGTTTATTATCAATAACATTCAATTCAGCATTTAAAGCGCTTTCTCTTGCAGTTAATAGGTCTAAGTAATTAGCATAACCATTTTTAAGTAATTCCTCAGAATTAGCTTCAGCTTGTCGTAGCGCTTCAACTTCATTTTGTCTGTATTCAAATTTTTCAGTTTCAGCATCATAATCGTATAATGCATTTGATACTTCGTTACCAGCTGTTAATAAAGTCTTTTTAAAGTTTAATAAGGCTTGTTCTTGTTGAGCTACAGCTACTTCATGCTGAGTTTTAATTTGTCTCTTGTTAAATATTGGCTGTGTTAATCCTCCAACAAGAGTAGCGAACAATGAATTGGCATTAAATAATTCATCTAATTCTAAACTTTGAAATCCGCCACTTGCTGTTAAGGTTAGCGATGGGTAAAAATTACTTCTAGCAACATTGGTTAATTCAAAGGCATTAATTAAACTATATTCGGCAGCAATAACATCAGGTCTGTTGCTAAGTAGAGTAGCAGGAACACCTAATTTAATATCAGCATTTAACTGCTGTTGAGTTAATGCACTTCGGTTAACAGTTTCTGCTGGTCTTCCTAATAATAAATTAAAAGCATTTTCAGTTTTAAAAATAGCAGCTTCCAAATCTACTTTTAGTGCTTTTGCATTATTGTATTGTGCTATATTTTGGTCCACTGCAACTTGAGTTACTTGTCCTGCATCTTTAAGTGCTTTAATGGTATACACACTACTATCTCTTGTTGCAATAGTTTGATTTGTAATTTCCAATTGAGCATCTAAAGCTAACAATTGGTAGTAGGTTGAAGCAATAGCTGAAACTAATTGTGTTTTAACAGCTTGATGAGCTGCAACTGTTTGTAAATAGCTAGCTTCGCCAGCACGTTTATTACTTCTTATTTTTCCCCAAATGTCAGCTTCCCAAGATAAGTTTGCTGAAAGTTCATATTGGTCTAAAGAAGAAAACAAACCACCAAACTGACTGTTTTCAGATAACTCTTGATGGGTTACCTGTGCATTTGCGTTTAATGTTGGAAAATAACCAGCTTTACCTTGTTTCATGTAAGCTTCAGCAGCAGCTATTTGTTGAATAGCCACACGAATGTCCAAGTTGTTTTGAAGACCTTCTTCAATATATTGTTTTAAGTAAGTGTCAGAGAACATATCTTTCCATGATACATCTGCCATAGACAAACTATCTTGTGGTAAGTTATCAGTTCTGTACAAATGTTCTGTTTCATCTAATTCAGGACGTGTATAGTCCTTTGCAACAAAACAACTTTGTAAAGTTGTGGCCATAACGACCACAACTAAGGTTTTATTTATAATAGAATTCATATTAATTAAGCTTCTTTAGTTTCAATAACAGGTTTACGTGATATTTTTTCTTGTAGCCATTGGAATAGTATAAACAGGATAGGAATAATGAAAACACCTAAAATTGTTCCAATAAACATTCCACCAGCTGCTCCTGTACCAATGGAGTTGTTTCCTTCGGCACCTACACCTTTAGCCAATACTAATGGCATTAATCCTAAAATAAAGGCAAAAGATGTCATTAAAATAGGACGTAAACGTGCTTTGGCTCCATTTATAGCTGCATCTACCAAACTTTCACCATGTCGTCGACGTTGTACAGCGAACTCCACGATAAGAATCGCGTTTTTAGCCAAAAGACCAACTAACATAATTAAGGCAATCTGGAAGTAGATGTTGTTTTCTAATCCCATCATTTTAGTAGAAAAGAATGCTCCAAATACACCTAAAGGCAGTGAAAAAATTACCGATAATGGTAATAAATAACTTTCGTACTGAGCTGCTAATAAGAAATACACAAACACTATTACTAATAAGAAAATAACAACTGTTTGGTTTCCTGCACTAACTTCTTCACGAGATAAACCTGAGTAGGCAACTTCATAGTTGCTAGGCAGATTTTTGATTTCTTCATTTACAATGGCAATGGCATCACCTGTACTAAACCCAGGGTTTGAAGCACCACTGATTTTTGAAGAGTTATATAAGTTGAATCGTGTTACCGATTGTGGACCATACACACGTTTTAAACTCACAAACTGTGTAATTGGAGCCATATCACCACTTCCTGTTTTGATATACAATTCGTTTAGGGAATTGGCATCGCTTCTGTCTTCAGGAGAGGCTTGAACATACACTCTATATTGCTTTCCAAATCTCGCAAAATCTGCAGCATACACACCACCTATATAACCTTGTAAAGTTGAGAATATACTGCTAATTGTAACGCCATAACGCTTGGCTAATGGTACATTGATATCCAATTCGTACTGTGGATATTTTGTGTTGAATGAAGATTGTCCATACTGAATTTCAGGATGCTTCATTAAGTTACCAATGAATTCTTGGGTTGTAGCATCTAAATCTTCAAAACTACCACCAGATTTATCAAGTAAGTTCACTTCAAATCCACCAGAGAGTCCAAACCCTGGAATACTCGGAGGCGCAAAGAAAATAATGTTAGCATCTGGAATAGTTGCTGCAATACCAAAAAGTTTCCCAACAATTGCGTTTGATGATAAATCATCTGTTTCTCTTTCTTCCCAATCATCCAATTTTACAAAACCTAATCCGTAGTTTGTTCCAGCTCCACTAATCAAACTTCTACCGTTAATAACCGTTACACCTTTAACACCTTCAAGCGCACTGGCTTTTTCATATAATTCTTCGGTCACCATATTTGTTCTGTCCATTGAAGCACCAGCAGGTAACTCAATATTCATGAATATGATTCCTCTATCTTCATTAGGAACAAATCCAGTAGGTGTCGTATTTGCAGCCCACCAAATTCCAACTCCAGAGAGAATCAATACAAAAGCTGTAATCCATTTGTTTTTGTATAGGAATGCCAATGATTTTCCATAACGTTGGGTTGTGGCATTAAATCCAGCATTAAATTTATCGTAGAATTTCTGTAAGAAACTTTTATTCTTGTGTTCTTCCTCATCATGACCTTTTAAAAACAAAGCACAAAGTGCAGGACTTAATGTTAATGCATTAACTGCTGAAATTAAAATAGCTACAATTAACGTAACACCAAACTGCTCATAGAATACACCTGTTGGACCTTGAATAAAGGTTACAGGAATAAATACTGCAGCCATAACCAAAGTGATCGATATAATTGCTCCTGATATTTCATGCATTGCATCTAGCGTAGCTGCTTTGGCATCTGTTGCGCCTTCATCAATTTTGGCGTGCACTGCTTCAACAACCACAATGGCATCATCAACCACAATACCTATGGCAAGTACCAATGCAAATAAGGTTAATAGGTTAATGGAGTAACCAAATAAGTTCAAAAAGAAGAACGTACCAATAATAGCTACTGGAACAGCAATGGCAGGAATTAACGTAGAACGAAAATCTTGAAGGAATATAAACACTACCAAGAACACCAATAAGAAGGCTTCAACCAAAGTATTACGCACCTTGTTCATGGAAGCAGTTAAGAAGTTATTAGTATCGTAATTAATCACATACTCGATACCATCTGGAAAATCTAGAGATAAACGATCTAATTCTGTTTTAATGGTTTCAATAATTTCCTGAGCGTTAGAACCAGCTGTTTGATAAATACCCATATTCACACTTGGGTAACCTTCGGTAAATCCGTAACCATCATAACCCTGAGCGTCTAACTCAATTTTTGCTACATCTTTTAAATGTAAATATTCACCATTATCTAAAGCTTTTATGATAATGTCTTCATATTGTTTTTCAGTTTTAAAACGACCACTATACTTAATATTGTATGAAAATGCTTGTCCATCGTTTTGCCCTAAAGAACCAGCAGATGCTTCTAAACTTTGTTCTTGTAAAGCTGCTGTAACATCACTAGGGACAAGATTGTAAGCTGCTAGTTTTTCTGGTTTTAACCATACTCGCATAGCATAATCTTGGTTGGAGAATACTTGTACATTACCAACACCATTAACCCTTTGTAATGCAGGAATAACGTTGATTTTTAAATAATTCTGAACAAAAGTAGCATTGTAATCTTCATTTTTTGAAAATACGGACAAGAACATCAAAGCAGATGTCTGCTGTTTTTGAGTAGTTACACCTGTTTGAATTACTTCACTAGGTAATAATGGATTTGCACGTGCTACACGGTTTTGAACGTTTACAGCTGCTATGTCTGGATCCATTTCCTGATCGAAATAAACAGTAATGTTTGCTGTACCATTATTGTCAGCAGAGGAAGTCATATAAGTCATTCCTTCAACTCCATTTATTTGTTCTTCAATAGGAATGATAACACTCTCCAAGATTGTTTCGGCACTTGCTCCAGGGTAAGTTGCATTTACTTGAATAGTTGGAGGTGCAATGTCTGGATATTGTTCTACAGGTAGCGTTGAATACCCTAAAATACCCAGAATAACTATAATGATGGAAATAACGGTCGATAAAACCGGTCTTTCTATAAAGGTTTTTAACATGATTTTTGTCTTCTAAATATTATTGAAACAAAGTTTTTATTGGTTTTACGATGCTATCAAAAGCAACTTTTTGTGGTTGAATAGGTGTTCGGTTTCTAAGTTTACCAATACCTTTAACCACTATTACATCTCCTTTTTGTACGCCTGAGTTTACAATGTAAAGCTCATTGGTTTTATCTTGAATTGAAATAGGAGTTGAAACTGTAGTGTTATTTTCAACTTTATAAACAAATGTTTGTCCTTGTTGCTCAAAAGTAGCAGTTTGAGGTACTACAGCAACATTTTCATAATGCTTAGGAATTTCAATGGTACCGCTGTTACCATTGGTTAATAAAAGGTTAGGGTTTTCAAAAATAGCCCTAAAACTTACCGTTCCTGTATTAGCATCTATTTGTCCTGTTACTGTTTGGATAATCCCTTGTTGGTTGTAGGTTTGACCATTAGCTAACAGCAATTCAACCTTTGGGAAGTTGTTTATTTTGTCCTGAAGTGTTTTACCTTCTGTTTGTTGTAAGAAGTTTAAATATTCAGTTTCATTCATAGAAAAATAGGCATATACTTTTTCTATACTTGCAACAGTAGTTAATGGTTTAGCACTTGTAGCACTTACTAAAGACCCTTCTCTGTAAGGAATAGCTCCAACATAACCATCTACAGGGCTTACTACTGTTGCATAACCAATATTTGCAACAATACTATTATAAGCGCTTTTGGCTTGTGCTAAATTAGCTTTAGCAGTTTCTAATTGTACTGAGCTTATTATATTTTTTTCTACCAAAGGCTTTAGTTTGTCAACTTCTACCTGAGCTACATTAACACTAGCTTTAGCAGCTTCAGCATCTTGACTTAAAGATTGAGTTTCCAATTTAAAAAGAGCTTGTCCCTTTTTAACTTGTTGGCCTTCGTCTACCAAAACTTTTTGAATGTAACCAGATACCTTTGCACGTACTTCACTGTTTATGGTTCCTTCAATTGTTGTCGGGTAGGTTGTATAGGCAGTAGCGCTTTTTTGAGGAACTTCAGTTACTGTAAATGGTAAAGCCTGAGCTTGCTGTTGTGTTTGTTGTTGTTCTTGTTTACATCCTGTAAACACTAATGTGGCAACTCCCAAAACTATTGTACTATATATTCGAAATTGTTTCATTTTTTGATTTTGATTAGTATTAATTATTTACAATTGTTTCTTTTAATTTATTTATTGATTTTATGGCTTCATCATGAAATTCTACAAAGCTTTCATGAAATTGTAGGTCAAATTTGTTTTCATCGCTCAAGTTTTTGTTGGCATCTCTTTTAAAATCCATAATCTCTAGGTGAAGTTGTTGTTCAGATTTCCACTCTTCAACTAGATTTCCTATATCACGAATCATAGTGTCATGATCCATGATGAAGTATTTTTTTCTGTCACCTGTTTTGGTGAAGTAGGTTATTTTTTTTAAATCTTGTAAATGATTAAGATGTGTTGAAATTGTACTCTTGCTAGCACAAAGGTTCGACACTAAATCTTCAAACGTAGTTCCTTGTTTTCCTGTTAAAATCACATAAGAAAAGATTCTGGCTGCCATAGGTGCCATCTGCTTTTTTCTTTCAAAATGAATCCCTAGTTTTTCTACTAACTCACACTTTTTTCCATCCATTGTTTTCATCTTATTTAAATTTTACAATGCAAAAATATTAATTAGTTCGAAACAAACCGAACTAAACGAAGTTAAACAATTGTTAAATAAGTTTTTGGGTTGTTAAAATAAATTGATAAGTATAGTACTGACCAATGATTGTATAATTTGAGAGTTGTGTTTTTTTATTTATTTGTATACTTGTGTAACTAATAATTTAACATTGAGTGAAAATTAAAACTTATATACTTTCTTTTCTTTTTATAGCGATACAGTTTAGTGTTTGCTTTTCTCAAGACGAGTTGCCTCCAATTGAAGTTTATACTACTAAAGATTACAATGCAGGAAATCAAAACTGGTCAATCACCCAAGCAGAAAATAGGTATGTATATGTAGCAAACAATAAAGGCTTGCTAGAATTTAATGGTGCGGTATGGACACTTTATAATTCGCCTAACGAAACTGTTATACGTTCGGTAACAGCGATTAATGAACGTATTTATACAGGTTGCTATATGGAGTTTGGTTATTGGTCGCACAACCAATTTGGAACTTTAGATTATACCTCAATATCTAAAACTTTACAGCAACCTCTTATTGAAGACGAACAGTTTTGGAACATCATAGGAGTTGATGATTGGGTATTGTTTCAGTCTTTAAATAGAATTTATATTTATAATATTTCAAACCAAATGATAAAGGTTATTGAATGTGAAACTGAAATTGTTAAAATGTACAAGGTAGGTAATAGTATTTACTTTCAGAAGTATGGCAAAGGTTTATTCAAGTTAGAAAACGGCTTACCTAAATTAGTAAGTAACCATGAAGTGTTGAAGAGTAGTAGGATAGTAAATGTATTTCAACAAGGGCAATCATTGTTGATACACACTCAATCTGAAGGATTATTTGTTTACAATAATGATGAATTGAGAAAATGGAATATTCCTGCTAACGTTCAATTATCAAATTTCACGATTTACAGTAGCATTCAGCTTAAGGATAACAGTTTTGCTTTAGGAACAATATCAAACGGTTTATTGCATTTAACCGAAGATGGTATAATTAATTATTCCATAAGTCACGAAGATGGTTTGGGCAATAATACTGTATTATCTTTAATGGAAGATGTGGATAACAATATATGGCTTGGTCTAGATAATGGTGTTAACTGTGTTAATATTACTTCTCCGTTTAGAATTTACAATGATATAAAAGGCGATTTAGGAACTGTGTATTGTTCAGCAGTTTACAACGGAAACCTTTATTTAGGAACTAATCAAGGGCTTTTCTACAAAAAAGAAAATAGCAGCGAAGCGTTTAAATTTATTAAAGGTACTAAAGGACAGGTTTGGTGTTTGAGAGTTGTAAATGACCAATTATTTTGTGGTCATAATATGGGAACTTATGTAGTAGAAAATAATTCAGCACAATTAGTTTCCAATGTGCAAGGTACTTGGGATATTCAACCTATTAAAGATGCTGAAAACCTACTGTTACAAGGAAATTATAATGGGTTGAACATTTTAGAGAAAACCTCATCTGGTTGGACTTTCAGAAATAAAATAGAAGGATTTAATAATTCATCTAAGTATTTTGAGCAATCACAAAATAATGAGATTCTAGTAAGTCATGAGTACAAAGGAGTTTTTAAAATAAAAGTTGACGATGCCTTAACCAAAGTTATTAAACTCACAAAAGATAGTACTGTAGATAAAGGCTATAATTCTAGTCTAGTAAAATTTAACAATTCTATTTTTTACGCATACAAAAAAGGAGTTTTTAAATATGATTCTGAAAACAGTACATTTCAAAGAGATTCTATATACAGTAAGTTATTTAATGAGCAAAGCTACACCTCAGGTAAGTTGATTGCGCATCAAAACTCGAATAGGCTTTGGAGTTTTTCTGATAAGGAACTTAACTATCTTACACCTGGAAAATTAAGTCGTATCCCAGAAATACATTCAATTGCTTTACCAAGTTCTTTAAGAAATGAAATGACAGGCTATGAGAATATATCTTACTTGTATGGTCAAAAATACCTTTTAGGGTCTTCATCAGGATATATTGTAGTTGATTTAGAAAAGCTTAAAGAGCGAAAGTTTAAAATAGACATCAACACAATAAAAATGAGTGCTCTTGATGGAAACCAAAGTGCTATAGATAAATCTGTGTCAGGAAATTTTGAAAATAAAGAAAACAACTTAACATTCTCGTATAGTATCTCTGAATTTAATCGCTATTCTGAGGCAGAGTATCAATATCAGCTTAAGGGAATTTACGATAATTGGAGTTCGTGGAGTAACCATTCTGAAGAGTCTTTCAAAAACTTACCCTACGGAAACTATACTTTTAATGTAAGAGGAAGAGTAGGTAATACTATTACAACTAATGTAGCGTCTTATAATTTTACAATTGCAAAGCCTTGGTATATAACCAATACAATGATCGTTTTATATGTGTTGAGTGTTGCGCTTTTTTCATTCTTTATGCATAATGTATATAAAAACTATTACAAAAAGCAACGTGAAAAACTATTAGAAAGAACTCAACGCGAATTAGATCTTAAGAAATTAGAAAATGAACAACAGCTTATGGCTTTTGAAAACGAAAAGCTACAACAAGACATTGACAACAAAAACCGAGAGTTGGCTATTTCTACAATGAGTTTGATAAAGAAAAATGAGTTTTTAAATAGCATTAAAGATGAACTTAAAGCTGCCCAAGAAGGAAAGGGTTTAAAACCTGTTATTAAAATCATTGATAAAAACCTTAATAATACTGATGATTGGAAACTTTTTCAAGAAGCTTTTAATAACGCTGATAAAGATTTTCTTAAGAAGATTAAAGCTAAACACCCATCACTTACTCCAAACGATTTACGATTATGTGCTTATTTGCGACTAAATTTAAGTTCAAAAGAAATAGCACCTTTACTAAATATTTCTCCTAGAAGTGTAGAAGTAAAACGATACAGGCTTCGCAAAAAAATGGAATTAGAGCATGATGTGAGCTTAACAAATTATATCTTGGATTTATAACACCCAAACAAATAGTTAAAATACCTATACATTACCACAACATTTTATGCAAATAGCTAATCTACAACGATGTAGTTTGGTGTTTTGTAATGCTTCTAAAACCTAACAACAGTAAGGGTTTTTTGTCAAATTCGTAAAAAAATGTGATTTTTTTTGATTTGTATGTTTTTTGTAGCGTGCGTTTTTGATAATTTATTAGTGTAATGTGATAATTTTACCATACAACTAATATTCAATCTATATGAAAAAAACATACTTCATTGCTTTTATTGCCTTATTTATGTTTTCCGCATTCTCTTATGCGCAAACAATTAATGTAAAAGGTAATGTAAAAGATGTAGCAACAAATGCACCACTTCCTGGTGTAAATATTGTTGTTAAAAACACTGCAAAAGGTGCTTCGACTGATTTTGATGGAAATTTCTCAATTAACGATGTGCCAATTAATTCAATTTTAGTAGTTACTTATTTAGGGTATCAAACTCAAGAAGTAACCGTAACGAGTAGTCAAGAAATCTCAATTCTTTTGGTTGAAGATGCCGAATCTTTAGACGAGGTAGTGGTTATTGGTTATGGAACACAAAAGAGAAAAGATGTAACAGGAGCTGTATCTGTAGTATCATCTGAAACTTTAGAAGATTTAAAACCTGTAGATGCAGCAATAGCACTTCAAGGTACATCTTCAGGTGTTACTGTTAACTCGCCTTCGGGTTCTCCAGGAGCTGAGTTTAATATTATAATTAGAGGTATTAGCTCTAATGGTAGTAACAAACCACTTTACATTGTTGATGGTTATGAGGTGTCATCCTTTAACACTATAAGTCCAAATGATATTGAATCGATAACAGTGTTAAAAGATGCTCAAGCAGCTATTTATGGTATTAAAGGAGCAAATGGTGTCGTTTTAATTACTACAAAGTCAGGTAAGAAAAATTCAGCACCAAAGTTTTCATATAATGCATATACAGGAACTCAAGAGACAACACGTACACTTCCTTATTTAAATGCTACAGAATATGCTTTATTACTTAATGAAAGTTATGCTGCTAATGGGCAAGCGTTACCTTACCCTAATGTTTCAGGATTAGGAGCCGGAACTGATTGGCAAGACGAAGTATTTAGTAATGCACCTATTACTAACCATAATGTTAGTTTGTCTGGTGGTGGTGAAAAAATTACTTACTATGTTGGAGCTTCGCGTTTGGAGCAAGATGGTATAGTAGCTAGAGATAAATCTGATTTTGTTAGAAACAACATCAAGATTAACTTAGGAATAGATATTTCTAAAAAATTCAAGTTTACAACTAATGCCAATTATTTTACAGCATCAAGTAGAGGGTTTTCAGAGAACGCTTTAGGTTCGGTATTATTTAATGCTTTAAACTATGCGCCAACTTTTAATGTAGATGAAGAAGATTGGAATGGTACTTTAGGAAACGAAGTTATTAATCCACTGTCACAAATAAGAAATACTTATAACAGTTACAACGGAACTAATATTGAAGGTAATTTTCAGTTAGAATATAAACCTTTAAAAGAATTGACCGTAACCTCAAGAATTGGATACAAAGTATATTCTGATAAAGGAAAATCGTTTGCTCCAATTGTTGAGTATGGAACAGGAAAAGTATTTAACAATCCTAGAAGTAGAGTTGACCAATCGAGAAACCACTACAACTCTTATACTTGGGAAACATTCATTAATTACGATAAAACATTTGCCGATAAGCACCACGCAACAGTAACATTGGGTACAAGTGCTCAAAGAAATTGGGGAGATGGTTTAAGCGCAAGCGGATTTGATGTACCAAACAACTCTTGGGAATTTGCAGATATAAGTTTAACACCAGGATTAAGTGATGCAAAATCAAATGCTTCTTATGTTTACGATAACAGGCTAACATCTTACTTTGGAAGACTGCAATACGATTATATGGGTAAATATTTATTATCTGCAATGGTTCGTAGAGATGCTGCTTCAGATTTTTCTCCAGAAAATAGAGTAGACTACTTTAAGTCTGTAACTGCTGGTTGGAAAATTTCTGATGAACCATTTATGGAAGATTCTGAAGTAATTGACTTCTTAAAGTTAAGAGCTAGTTATGGTACACTTGGTAACAACGTTGGAGCCGATTTATATCGAGCTTTATTAAATGGAGAAGCTACTTATGTAATGGATGGAGCTTTAGTAACAGGAGTTGCAAATGGTAGATTACCAAATCCTAATGCACAATGGGAAACAGCAGAAAAGCTAGATGTAGGTTTTGATATTACATTACTTAACAACAAAGTAGACATTACAGCAGATTATTTTGTTGAAGACAGAGAAGATCTGCTTATAGGAGGTTTACCAGTTTCAGGTATTTTAGGAACTGCTGCTCCAGGAGGAGGGAACCCAACGGTTAATGCAGGAACAACTCGTAGTAAGGGGTTTGAATTTAGTATTGGTTATAAAGATGACTTTTCTGATAACTTAAGTTTTGCTGCTAATTTCAACTTTACTAATGTAAAAGGAGAAGTAATTTCAATCAATGGGGATGTTATTCCTGAAGGAGGCGCTTTTGGTGTGGGCCAATTAGCACCATCAAGAATGGAAGTAGGACAGCCAATAGGATATTTTTACGGATTAAAAACAGATGGAATTTTCCAAAACCAAGCTGAAGTTGAAGCACATCCTTCACAATTGGCATTAGGAGCCGAAGCTGCTCCAGGAGATATTCGTTATGCTGATGTTAATGGTGATGGAGTTATCGATTTTGATGATAGAACCTATTTAGGAAAACCACAAGCAGACTATTATATGGGATTGAATTTAAGTGTAAACTTCAAGAATTTTGATCTTGCAACCTATATGTATGCTGAAGTTGGAAAAGAAATGGTTAGAAACTATGAGAGATCTCAACCTAATGTAAACCGTTCTAATTTATACCTTAATAGATGGAGAGGTGAAGGTACTAGTAATACAGTACCTAGAGTTACAACTGCCTCAACAACTAACAGATTATTCTCTGATTTTTATGTGGAAGATGCATCATTCTTGAGAATTCAAAACATCCAATTAGGATACTCATTACCTGATAATGTTTTAGAAAAAATAGGAATGAGTAAATTCAGAATTTATGCAGCGGTAAACAATGCATTTACATTTACTGAATACTCAGGGTATGATCCTGCAGCTACTTCTGGAGATGCAATTGGAGGAGGAATCGACTATGGGTTTTATCCAATATCAAGACAGTATTTATTAGGGTTAAATCTTTCACTATAAAAAATGATTAAAATGAAAACATACTTAAGAAAAATTAAAAAACTGTCACTTTTAATCGTTATGGGTTTAGCCATTAATGCTTGTAGTGACGACTATTTAGAAGATGTATCGACATATAACATAGATTCTGAAAACTATTTCAATTCAGAAGATGATTATTACAATGCCTTAATTGCAGTTTACGATATACTTCAATCTACCTATGCTAATGTTATTTTAGGAGAAATAGCTTCTAATAATACTTTATGTGGAGGAGAGAGTGCTACTGACGTTGTTGGGTGGCAACAAATTGACGATATGATTCATACACCAGTAAACAGTAACCTAAGAGATATATGGAACTGGATGTATGCAGGTGTTAATCGTGCAAATTATATTCTAGAATTTCAAGATAAAACCGATTTTGAAGGTAGAGAAACAATAATTGCTGAAGCAAGATTTTTAAGAGCTTATTTCAATTTTGAATTAGTAAAATGGTTTGGTCCAATTCCAATTAAGGAATCAAGATTTCAATTAGGTGATGAAACTACAATACCAAGGTCACCAGTTGAAGATGTCTATGCACTTATTGAAACCGATTTAATCTACGCAGTAAATAATCTTACTTACACTGCACCACAAACAGGAAGAGCAACTAAAGGTTCAGCACAAGCATTATTAGGAAAAGTGTATTTATATCAAGATAAGTTTCCAGAAGCAGCAAATGTATTAGACCTTTTAATTATGGATGGACCGTATGATTTGGTTACCGACTATGATACCATTTTTGAGATGGAAGGCGAAAACGGAATTGAGTCAGTGTTTGAAGTTCAATATACTGATGTTGAAGGAGCAGGATTCGATTGTTTACAGTGTAGCGAAGGTAATGTAGCAGTTGGTTTTAGCGGAGTAAGAAACTATAGTGGCCCACTGTTTACACCTGGATTTAGCTTTAATGTTCCTGTTCAAGAAGCTGTTGACGAGTTTGAAGATGGTGACTTAAGAAAAGACGTTGCAATTTTAGATATCCAAGCATGGGCAGATGAAACAGGAGCTACTTATGGTACAGGTTATGAGCATACAGGCTATTTCAACAGAAAGTATTTACCTAGAACTAGAAGTACAGAAGCAGCAGGAGATTTAAACCTAACAAACCCTAATAATTACAGAGCAATTCGTTTTGCTGATGTGTTATTAATGGCTGCAGAAGCTTTTAACAGAGGAAATATCAATGATACTAAAGCTCAAAATTTCCTTAATAGAGTAAGACAAAGAGCCTTTGGTGATACAGAGCATAATGTTACAGCAACAGGAGACGCTTTAACACAAGCTATTTATCATGAAAGACGCGTAGAGTTAATAGGTGAAGGTCATCACTTCTTTGATTTGGTAAGAACAGGAAGAGGTACTGAAATACCAGGATTTACAGCTAATAAGAACGAATTATTTCCTATTCCATTACAAGAGATTCAATTCTCAAACGGAAATTGGGAACAAAACCCAGGATACTAAAATATAAGACTATGAAAATTTTAAAGTACACACTTGGCTTATCGCTCATTGTCCTTACATTATTTGGATGTACTAGTGATGATGATAACACAGATTTTGTCAATCAAATTGAAGCACCAACAAATGTTTCGGCATCTGTAAGAGTAACACAAGACAACACAGGCTTAGTTACCATAACACCTTTGGCAGATGGAGTAACAACCTTTAATATTGGTTTTGGTGATAATTCAGAACCTTCAGGAGTTATCCTACCAGGAGGAAGTGTAGACCATGTTTACGAAGAAGGAACTTACGAAGCAACAATAACTGCTAACGGACTTAATGGCTTATCAACTACTATCACACAACAAATTGTAGTGTCATTTCAAGCTCCAGAGATTTTAGAAGTTATTATAGAAAACGATCCAGCATTATCAAAAACAGTTAACGTAACTGTTACTGCAGATTATGCAATGTTTTATGAAGTTGATTTTGGAGAAGATGATTCAACTGAGCCATCTTCAGCTAATATAGGTGAAACTATTTCTTACACTTACCAAGAAGCTGGTATTTACACCATTACTATTGAAGCAATGGGAGCAGCTATTGAAACAACTACATATTCAGAAGACTTTGAAGTCACTGCTATTTTACAACCATTAGCATCGGCACCAACACCACCTTCAAGAGCTGAAGAAGATGTAATATCAATATTTAGTAGTGTTTATAATGACGTTCCTGATACAAACTATTTCCCAGATTGGGGACAAGCAGGTCAAGGTAGTGGTTGGGCTATGTTTGATTTAGGAGGAGACCAAATGTTGCAATATGTAAATTTAAGCTATCAAGGTATTGCCCTAGCTGATGGAACTTCGGTAGACGTTTCTAATATGGAATCTCTTCATTTAGATGTTTGGACTGCTGATGCAGTGACTGATATTGAAGTATCACTAATTAATAACGCATCAGGTACAGTTACTGAAGCTCCAGTAACAGTAGCATTAAATGCTAATAGCTGGACAAGTATTGAAATTCCTATTTCAGATTATATTGATCAAGGATTAACAGTAACTGAAATTTTTCAACTAAAGTTTGTAGGCGAACCATGGGCTGCTGGAACAGTGTTTATTGATAATATTTATTTCTGGAAAACACCATCAGCAACACCAACAGGTGTTTTAGGAACTTGGAAGTTATCTACTGCTCCAGGATCATTAGGAGTTGGTCCAGCACCTGGAGATACTAGCTGGTGGAACTGTGATGCAGCTTGCGTAACTGATAGAGCTTGTTACTATGATGATGAATATATTTTTAATGCTGATGGAACTTTTAGTAATGTTCTTGGTGCTGATACTTGGGTTGAAGGTTGGCAAGGTGGAGGAGATGCATGTGGAGCTCCAGTAGCACCTCATGATGGATCTAATCCTGCAACTTTTGTTTACAATGATATAGATGGAACAATAACATTAAATGGAGTAGGAGCTTATATTGGAGTGCCTAAAGCCAACAACTCAGGTGAATTGAGTAATCCAGCAGATGCACCTGCATCTATTACTTATAATGTAGTGCTATCTAATTTCGATACAGAAATGACAGTGTCTATTGAAGCTGGAGCAGGAGTATTCTGGCAATTTCATTTAGTAAAAGAATCGGAACCTGTGTCTCCATTAGCAGGAACATGGCAAGTTGCTCAGGAAGCAGGAGCTTTGGGAGTTGGTCCAGGACCTGGTGATACTAGCTGGTGGAACTGTGATGCAGCTTGTGTAGCAGATAGAGCTTGTTACTATGACGACCAATATGTTTTTGGAACTGATGGGTCGTTCAGTAATATTCTTGGAGCAGATACTTGGGTTGAAGGTTGGCAAGGTGGAGGAGATGCTTGTGGAGCTCCAGTAGCACCTCATGATGGATCTAATCCAGCAACTTATACGTATGATGAAGGAGCAGGAACAGTAACACTAAATGGTGTAGGTGCTTTTATAGGAGTGCCTAAAGCAAATAATTCAGGTGAATTAAGCAATCCAGCTGATGCACCATCATCAATTACATATAGTGTAACGTTTATTGACAGTAATACAATTAATGTGTCTATTGAAGCTGGAGCTGGGGTTTTCTGGCAGTATAAGCTTGTAAAAATTTAAAAAATAAGACTATGAAGAAATTAAAATATATTTTCGCAGCACTTTTGGCAATAGCTTTTGTAGCTACTTCCTGTCAAGATGATGATGCAAGTTTTGGAGATATAGTAGCTCCATCAAATATTGTTGTAACTACCGAAATTGTAGGACAAGATGCCGATAATCCTTATGGTGATGGTAGTGGTGTAGTTAATTTTAAAGCTACAGCAGATAATGCCATTAACTTTAAGTTTGTTTACGGTTCGGTTGCTGCAAACTCACCAATTGGAGAGGTAGCAATGAATTTTTCTAACTTAGGCATTAATACCTATGACATTGTTGTTATAGCTTATGGTGCTGGCGGAACATCAAGTTCTACATTAGTTACTGTAGAAGTTTTAGCAACTTATGCGCCACCTGAAGATTTATTAGAACTGCTAGTAGGTGATGGCTCTAAAACTTGGAGAATGAAATCTGAACAACCAGGACATTTTGGCTTGGGTCCAGTAGGAGGACAAATTCCAGCGGAATGGTATGGAGCTGCAGCTAATGAAAAAGTTGGAGTAGGAATGTATGACGATCGTTTTATATTTAATGCAGATGGAACTTTCACTCACATTACTAATAATACTAATGATGATCCTACAAACGATCCAACAGGAACCATTTTTGGTCGTGATGGTCTTGTAAGTGAATTAGGAAGTGGTACAGGAACAATTAATGGAGCTGATGTTGAAAACTTCCCTTATAATGATTATTCTGAGACTTGGACGCTTATTGCTCCTGGAGGGCAAGAAACCTTAAGCTTATCAGGATTAGCATTTATAAGCTATTACTGTGGTGGTAACCATAATTATCAAATTGTAGATCGCTCTGTTCCAAATGAAATTTTATTAAAAACTACTGATGGAAATGGAGAGTTCGATTGGTGGTTTATTATTACTTCAGAAGAAGAAGGAGCAGGACAAGATCCTTTCGAAACGGACTTTGATAATTTAGTTTGGGAAGATGCTTTTGATGTTAATGGAGCTCCTGATGCTACAAAATGGACCTATGATTTAGGTGCTGGTGGCTGGGGAAATGGTGAATCCCAAACTTACACAAACGCATCTGATAACGTTATTGTTGAAGACGGTTTGCTAAAAATAACTGCAAAAGCCGATGGAGGAAGTTATACTTCTGCTAGGTTAAAAACCGAAAACTTATATGAGTTTACTTATGGTAGAGTTGAAGTAAGAGCAAAACTACCTGCTTCACAAGGGACTTGGCCAGCAATATGGATGTTAGGAGAAGATTACCAAACTAATACATGGCCAGCATGTGGTGAAATAGATATTATGGAACAAACAGGACAAGACAAAAATGTAGTTCTAGGAACAGTTCATCATCCTGCAGTATCTCCTGGAGCTGGAGATTCTTCTAGTACAAGTGCACCAACTTCAACAACAGAATTTCATAATTATACTGTTGAGTGGAGAACAGACGAAATTATTTTCTTAGTTGATGATACTGTCTTCCATACTGTAAGTAATAATGCAGGTTTACCTTTCAACAGTGATTTCTTTTTGATTTTAAACGTTGCAATGGGAGGAACTTTAGGAGGAACAATTGATCCTGCATTTACCGAAGATACTATGGAAGTTGATTATGTAAGAGTATACCAGTAAGAAATGAAAGACTATATAAAAACGTATCTGCAGCTCGTCTGTATAGGACTATTATTGGTTTCATGCAACCAAACTGATGAGAAAAAATTGGCAATAAATACTGTCAATACTAATCTTAATACTACCATCGAGTCTAAAGTAGATAGCCTTTTAGCTATAATGACTTTAGAAGAGAAAATTGGGCAAATGAACCAGTACAATGGGTTTTGGGATGTTACTGGTCCAGTGCCTGAAAATGGTGATGCGGCAAAAAAATATGACGATTTAAGAAAAGGGTTAGTAGGGTCAATGCTTAATGTGAGAGGCGTAAAGGATGTGAGAGCTGTTCAAAAAATAGCCGTTGAAGAAACACGTTTAGGTATTCCGTTAATTATTGGGTTTGATGTTATTCATGGTTATAAAACGATTAGCCCTATTCCATTAGCTGAGTCAGCTAGTTGGGATTTAGAAGCTATAAAAAAATCAGCAGAAGTTGCAGCTGAAGAAGCTGCAGCTGCTGGTATAAATTGGACTTTTGCTCCAATGGTCGACATCTCAAGAGATGCACGTTGGGGAAGAGTAATGGAAGGATCTGGAGAGGATACCTATTTATCAAGTAAAATAGCTGTTGCGCGAGTAAAAGGGTTTCAAGGCGAAGACCTTTCAGCTCACAATACTATTGCAGCTTGTGCAAAGCATTTTGCTGGTTATGGTTTTGCCGAATCAGGTAGAGACTATAATACTGTAGATGTTGGTACTTCAACACTTTACAATACTATTTTTCCACCATTTCAAGCAGCAAATGAAGCAGGTGTAAGAACTTTTATGAATTCTTTTAACGAGCTTAATGGTGTACCTGCTACTGGTAATAAATATTTACAAAGAGAAATTCTTAAACATCAATGGGGTTTTACAGGTTTTGTAGTATCAGATTGGGGATCAATTGCAGAAATGATTGCACATGGTCATGCTAAAGATGGTACTCATGCTACAGAATTAGCAGTTAATGCAGGGTCTGATATGGATATGGAATCAAACCTTTATGTTAATGAGTTAGTCACTTTAGTAAAAGAAGGTAAAGTAGACGAGCAATTAATCACTGATGCTGCGAGAAGAATTTTAAGAGTAAAATTTGAATTAGGATTGTTTGATGACCCTTATAAGTATTGCAATGAAGAGCGAGAGCAAAGCGTAACAGGTAGTAAGAAAATTCAAGATGCAGTGTTGGATATGGCTAAAAAATCTATAGTGTTATTAAAAAATGAAAACAATGTTTTGCCTTTAAAAAAGGAAGGACAAAAAATAGCAGTTATAGGAGCTTTAGCTAATGATAAAACAAGTCCGTTAGGTAGTTGGAGAATTGGAGCTGATGACGGAACAGCAGTTTCAGTTTTAGAAGGATTAAAAGCATATTCTGGAAATCAAGTTACCTATGCTAAAGGAGCAGATTTGGTATATGGACAAACTGTTTTTGCACGAGAGTTAGATATTAATGTATCTGATAAAAGTGGGTTTGCCGAAGCTAAACAAGTTGCTAAACAAGCAGATGTTGTTATTATGGTATTAGGAGAGCATGGGTTTCAAAGTGGAGAAGGAAGAAGTAGAGCAGATATTGATTTACCTGGAGTTCAGCAAGAATTACTTGAAGAGATTTATAAAGTAAATAAAAACATTGTTTTAGTGCTTAATAATGGAAGACCGTTAAGCATTAATTGGGCTGATGAGCATATACCAGCAATTGTTGAAGCGTGGCATTTAGGAACACAAAGTGGTAATGCTATTGCACAAGTGTTGTATGGAGATTATAACCCAAGTGGTAAATTACCAATGACTTTTCCAAGAAGCGTAGGTCAACTACCATTATACTATAATAGTAAAAGTACAGGACGACCAAATATGCCTTCACCAGGTGAAGTATTTTGGTCTCATTATACAGATGTAAGCAATACACCATTATATCCTTTTGGATATGGTTTGAGCTACACTACGTTTAATTATACCAATTTAAAGGTTAACGTAGTTTCTAACAACACAGTTGAGGTAAGTGTTAAACTGACTAATACTGGTAAACTAAAAGGTAAAGAAGTAGTGCAATTATATATGCAAGACTTATTTGCAAGTGTTACACGACCAGTAAAAGAGTTAAAGGGTTTTGAATTAGTCGAGCTAAACCCTAACGAGTCAAAAACAATTAATTTTACATTGTCTAAAAATGAGTTAGGGTTTTATTCCAACGAAGGAAAATTTTTACTTGAACCAGGAGACTTTAAAGTGTATGTTGGAGGAAGTTCAAATACAACATTAGAAGCTAAATTTACGTTAGAATGAGAAATAGTTTTTTAATAGCATTATTGTGTATTGCTTTTACATCTTGTAACAAAGCATCAAAAAAAGAATTAATTTTTGAAGAAGACTTTACAGGAAGTTCATTAAACGAATCATTTTGGAATTACGAATTAGGAGATGGTTGCCCTAACCTCTGTGGTTGGGGCAATAATGAACGACAGACTTATACCAAGCACAATGTTTCAGTAAAAGATGGTTTGTTATATATTAAAGCAACAAAAGATAGTACGCTTTACGAGTCAGGAAGAATTACTACAGCAAAAAAGATTGAATTTCAATACGGAACAGTTGAAGTTAGAGCAAAGTTGCCACAAGGACAAGGTATTTGGCCTGCAATTTGGATGTTAGGCTCTGATATTGGTGACAAAGGTTGGCCAGCATGTGGAGAAATTGATATCATGGAATATGTTGGTAAAGTACCACATGAAGTACACACAACATTACATACTCCTGATAGTTATGGTCAATCTAAAAACACTAAAATTACAACAAACGATAAAATAGAAGAAGGCTTTCATATCTATAAATGTAATTGGACTAAAGATTTTATTGAGTTTTTTATTGATGATACTTTGGTTTACACTTTTAATCCAGAAGTTAAAAACGATAAAACATGGCCTTTTGATAAACCGTTTTATATTATACTAAACATGGCTATTGGAGGTAATTTTGGAGGTCCAGAAGTAGATGATTCAATTTTTCCTCAAGAGTTTATTGTAGATTATGTAAAGGTTTATGAATAAGATGGTTTAATCATAAAATGTCTTCTAAAGTCCTATTTGTTAATTTTTTACAAATTTTTTTTCGTAAATTCCTTAAAAAATCGACAAAACGCTTGTTTTTTTCGTTTAATTACATAAATTTGCGATATTGAACCCCTTAAATCTAAACTATGAAAACTAAATTTACTATACTTATGATGGTTTTTTTCCTAGCTATGAGTAACGGATTTGCTCAAAAAAAGGATGAGGCTCAAAATATTATAAGCGGTAAAGTTTCAATATCTAAGTATCATGATCGTGAAGATTTAGAAAAGATGCAAAAAGGAGAGTTGTTGGATTTGTATACCGAACGTATAGAAGTCATTGTTAACATTCTCCCTAATATTGCTTTTGCAACCAAGCCTGGTATTACAATGACGTCTTTAGGAATTCCAGACACTAAGGATAATAGAAAAGCATTAGAGGATAATAAAAACGCCTCAAAAATTTACTTTGATAGTACAATTGAATTTCAAAAAAAGGTGTTGCCTTATTCAGATAAATCAAATTTAATTGCAGCCATTCTTTTTTATGAACAAACACTAAAATCACTACATACTTATAACGAATTTAATAACTAAACAATTTGATATTGTTTTTATAAAAACCTCAACCTAATAAGTTGAGGTTTTTTTATTTGTAATCTTTTATTTTTCTGATAAATAGGAGTTTTCTTGTTAATTAGTATTTCTTCTTCATTAAAAAATAGTCAAATTATCTTAATTTTTGTAGGAATAAACTGTCTTTTGTATTAAAAAAATGTATTTTGCCGATATTATTTGTATTTCATAGGAAAAGTTAATATGTTTGGTCTAATAGTATAAAAATGAACCCCAAACCTAATTACAAATTTACCTACTATGAAAAACTCTACTCAAATTTTATGTGTATTACTTTTTGTTGTTGGCAACATTTTTGCCCAACAGGAAAAGGGAATAATAGGAGCAAATAACTGGTTGAATAATTGGACAGAGTTTAAACCAAATCATACTGATTATGGTGAGCCAACACAAATTTTAACCGGAAACATCACAAAAGATACAAAGCTTAATAAAAGAGATGTTTACCTTTTATTAGGAAGTGTTTTTGTTACTGATAGTACTACACTTACAATTGAACCAGGTACAGTAATACTTGGAGATTTTGATACTAATGGATCACTTACCATTAGTAAAGGCAGTAAAATTATTGCAGAAGGGACTCAAACCGATCCAATTATTTTCACTTCAAACAGAAGCGTAAAAAAGCAAGGAGATTGGGGAGGTGTTTTTGTATTGGGAGATGCACCAATTAATAAATATGGAAATGGTTCTTCAGTTGAATACGGATTAAGACCTTCATCTTATGAAAATATTAGTTATGGTGGTGACAATACTGAAAGCAATTCAGGTATTTTAAAATATGTAAGAATTGAATTCGCAGGTAAAAGAACTAAAGACTTTGGTTATTTTAACGCACTTACTTTAGCAGGAGTTGGTAACCAAACCATAATTGAAAATGTTATGGTTAGCTATTGCGAAGGAAACTCTTTCAATATTCTTGGAGGAGAAGTAAATTTAAATAAGATGATTTCATATAGAACAAGTAGTAATGACTATGAGTTTAATTATGGAACATTGTGTAACATTTCAAATTCTCTAGCAATTAGATCTCCTTATATCTCAGGAGCTGATGGTTCAATATGTATGCACATTGCATCTTATGATAAAAAAGATGAAGTAGATTTTACTAAACCTGGAACTTTTGTTAATGCTGAAAACTTAACATTAGTAAACATTAGTGATAATTTAGAAGCTGATATAAAAGTTGGTTTGGTAAAAGAAGCACTTTATATTGATCAAGATGCGTCATTGAGAATGAACAAAAGTGTAATTTCTGGATTTAACCCAGCGGTTATTTTAGATGACAATATCAAAGTAAATAGTGAAAATCTCAAAAAGATAAGATTTAGTGAAATGTATTTCAACAACTGCAACGGAAACATTTTTACTAAAAATAACTCCAATAACGAAGACTTAGAGAATTGGTACGGAAACAGTGTATTTTTTAATGTGTATTCTAAAGGAGACGACTCTGAAACATTTATTGATGCAACAAGCACGAGACGTCCTGATTACAGATTACGTATTAACAAAATTATAGCTTCTAACGCCTACGAAGACTAATAGATAGATTCATGTAATTTTTTAAACACTCTATTCATAATGAATTGCGTGTTCTTTTTGATTAATCAATTAAGAAGCTCTTTTAAGAGTTAACATTGAGAATAAAAAAAAGGGAATTAAAAAACAGAACTGAATGCAAAAAACTACCATCCTTAAAGCCCTATTTTTCGGAATTTGTTTGTTGGCTTTTCTTTCAACAGAAAAATCAAACGCTCAAATAGTTATTGGTACGCCAAATTTAGGATTCAGTCAAGCATGCGCAAGTGAGTCGTTCAATACGTATAACACAACATTTGTATTTTCACCAGAATCTGCTTTGAGCGCTTCAAACCAATTTATCATTGAAATGTCTGACGCTGATGGAAGCTTTTCAGATCCAACAATTGTATTTACATCAAATGCAGGAGAAGTTACAACTTCACCAGCTACATTAAGCTTTTCTTTGCCTGAAACAACTTCAGGTGAAGGTTACAGAATAAGAATTAAAAGTACTGCTCCTGTAGCTACTAGCTCTGGCTCAGCAACTTTTGCAGCTTATTATAAAGCACAGGATAGTCCGTTTACTATTAATAATTTAGTGTCTACAGGAGCGTATTGTACTGGAGGTAGTTATTTGTTGACTATTGATAATCCAGGAACAGGTTCAAATGATTCTCCTTTAAACTATCCATCACTTACATTTAATTGGTATAAAGAAACTGGTCCAACAACTTCAGTATTTGTAGCTCAAGGAAGCACTCTAGAGGTTACTGAAGAAGGAACTTATTTTGTTGAAACTAATTATGGTACTTGTACCTCTAATTCATTTTCAAATAGAGTTACTATTAGTGAGGCAACTTCAGGAGAAGCTAATGCATCAATAGTTTCTAGTTTAGGAAATCCGTTTTGTCCAGATCAAGGAATGACAACATTAAGCACTATTGGCGGAAATAGTTACCAATGGTATAAAGATGGAAATATAATTCCAGATGCTACAGAGCAAATGTATCAAACAAACGAATCTGGAGTGTTTTCTGTTCAAGTAGATTTAGGAAGTTGTGAAGCTTCAGGTTCCATAGATTTAGTGAGTGAAAGCTTTACAAGCACTATTGATGTTCCTGAAGAAAATACTATGGAAGAAGGCGAAACCTTATGGGTGAGTTTAACAACAACAGCTATTGACCCAGAATTTCAATGGTATTTCAATAACAATTTAATAGCAGGAGCAACCGAAGACTCCTATCAAGCAACAGCTTATGGAGATTATAGAGTTGTTATTTATCAAACTTCAGGTTGTATTGTGTCTAGCGAATTTCTGTTTTCAATTTCTGCACCAATAGAGCAATTTCCTGATGTAGCAAACATACCTAATCTTATTAGTCCTAATGGAGATGGTGTTAATGATACTTGGGTAATACCTCCACAATATGTTAGTGGTACAAATGCCGAAGTTATTATTATGACAAACCAAGGAAAAGTAGTGTTGCAAACTAATGATTACCAAAACAATTGGCCTGAAAATCAATTGGATTTTAAAAACATAAATCCGGTTTACTATTATATCATCACAATTCCAAATCAAAAACCCAAAAAAGGTTCAATAACCGTAGTAAAATGAAATGAAACTTTTTGTACTAGTAATAGCGTTATTTATCTGTTCTACACAGATGTCCTACTCTCAAGAAGATGATGGAGTAGTTGCTCTTGCGCTACCAGTACGAAACTCTTTAAAGTTCAACAGATATGTTATTAATCCAACATTTAGTTTTGTTAGAGAACAAAATAAATATATAAGTTTAACTAATAAAAGAGAATGGGTTCAGTTTGAAGACGCGCCACAAACCTACTTAGTGAGTTTTTCAGGAAGGTTTAAAGAAAATATTGGTATTGGAGTAGGTGTATTTCAACAAAACTACGGAGTACTAACTACTTTTGGAGGACTTGCTAACTTTGCCTATAACGTTAGGCTCAATACTGATAATAACCTAACGTTTGGTCTTAACGTTGGAGCTTATAAAAGTGGAGTTAACGATGGAAATGTAGTTACTAATTTTCCAGACCCTTCGTTAGACAATATTCCTTCAAACTTTATGCTTACCGTTAATCCAGGAATAAACTATGGAACAGCATTTTTAGACTTTGGGTTATCAATAAACAACCTAGTCTTATATAATCTCAATAGTTCTCAACTTATAGAAGATAATCCCGAACAAGCTATTCAAGCACACATGATGTATACAGGTTATATGGATAGTCGTGGTTTTTTTGATGAAAGTAAGTTTACAGGTTTATTACGTTCAGAATTTAAAAAAGATAAAACAGTTATTTCTGGTATAGCTATGGTGATGGTACCTAAAGGTATTTGGGCACAAGTTGGTTATAACACTCTGTATGGTGGTTCAGCAGGTTTAGGACTTAATATCACGAATCAAATTTCAATTGAATACAACTTTGAAAAAGCGCTAGGTGATTTAACAGATTTTGGTCCATCACATGAAATTACACTAGCCTACAAATTTAAGAACAACACAAACTATGATTATAGTAGCGAAGATGAAGTAAGTGCTTTAATTTCTCCAACAAGAAAAATAAAACCTGCTGTTAAACTATCTAAAGCAGAAGCTACCGAACGTAAATTGAAAGCAGCAGCTGAGGAACAAGCACGACAAGAGGCGGAAGCTAAGGCTAAAGCTGAAGCTGATGCAAAAGCCCAAGCCGAAGCACAACAAAAAGCTGAAGAGGAAGCTAGAGCAAAAGCAGCAGCAGAAGAGAAAGCACGACAAGAAGCAGAAGCTAAGGCCAAAGCAGAGGCTGAGGCAAAAGCTCAAGCCGAAGCACAACAAAAAGCTGAGGAGGAAGCAAGAGCCAAAGCAGCAGCAGAAGAGCAAGCACGACAAGAGGCTGAAGCTAAGGCTAAAGCAGAAGCTGATGCAAAAGCCCAAGCCGAAGCACAACAAAAGGCTGAAGAGGAAGCTAGAGCCAAAGCAGCAGCAGAGGAACAAGCACGACAAGAAGCAGAAGCTAAGGCCAAAGCAGAGGCTGAGGCAAAAGCCCAAGCTGAAGCACAACAAATAGCTGAAGAGGAAGCTAGAGCCAAAGCAGCAGCAGAGGAACAAGCACGACAAGAAGCAGAAGCTAAGGCCAAAGCAGAGGCTGAGGCAAAAGCCCAAGCTGAAGCACAACAAAAAGCTGAGGAAGAAGCAAGAGCCAAAGCAGCAGCAGAAGAACAAGCACGACAAGAAGCTGAAGCTAAGGCAAAAGCTCAGCAGGAATTAGAAGGAAGTCAAGAGGATGAAGTGGTTGATGAAGAGAAAGATACACCGCCAGAAGCAACTGATAATCTTGGTAAGTCTATGAACGAAATATCTGAGTCTACTGAAGCGTCTAAGAAAGAGCAAGAAGCTTTATTAAAGAAGTTTTTAGATGCTATTGATGTAAAAGACCAAGACCTTAAAGACTTAAAAGAGGAAAACGATTTAAGTGAAAAAGGTATTTATATGGAGCCTAAACCATTTAAGAGTATTACAGCTGAAAATGCTGCTCTTGAAGCAATAAGAACAGATTTAGATAATGCGATTAAAACGACTAGTGATAAAATCAACGAATTAGAATCTTTATACAATCAAAGACAGCAAATAGAAACCGTAGCAATGGATGAAGTGTACTTATACTATCAAAAAGCACTTAAATCTTTAAAAGCCGAACAAGCGGCTGCTATTAAAGCTAAATCTGATTTAGAAAGTAGGTTGGAAGATATAAACTTAGCAACTGACTTTGAAAGAAAACGAAGAATTAAACGCGCACTTTATGATAATGAAGAAGATAGATATGCTCAAGATAAAGCGAGGTTAAATAGTATTAAGCAAAACACACCACTTAGCATAAGTCCAATTCCTGAAGAAGAGTTTGATTTTGGAGAAGAATTAAGTGGCAATATCCAAATTCTTAAGAATGTTCAAAATGTAGAAAATGGATATTATTTAGTAGTAGCAGTACATACTGATGTAGAAAAGAGGGATGATTTCTTAGCTAAAGCAGTAGCTTCAGGTGAGAAGAATATTAATTTCTTCTACGATGTTAAGACAAGTAAGTATTACATCTATTACGAAAGTTTTGAAAGCATTCAAGCTGCAAATGCAGCACTGGAGGCTAAAGAAAGTAAACCATATAAAGCAAAAGCATCACTCTTGAAAATAGAAAACTAATAAAATAATAGGCCAATTCTAGGTTCAATTATGCCCCTTTTTGAACTCAGAATTAAAAAAATTGAATACCATGAAAAAACCTACTTTTTCTAAACTAGCAACCTTAGTTTCATTATTGTTTTTAGGCCTACAATGTTATGCCCAAAACTACGAGCCTTTTACACCAAGATTCAATGAAGATTTAAAAGGTGATATTGTGCTTATAGGTAACAATATTCTTGGACCAAATAATAATGCGTTTAATAATAACTCGGTGTATAACCACAATGTTAATATGACTTATATTGATATTGATGGAGACCCAACAACGTTTTCTTCTTCAAGTGCTGATTTAGAAATTCCTAACCCAAACTGTTACCAAATTATTTATGCTGGTTTATATTGGGGAGCAGTAAATCCTGGTGACGAACCAATTACAAATGTTAAGTTAAGAGGTCCTGTTGGAGGTTATAATGATATTACTGGTACAGTAATTTATGATGCAAATGGTAGTTCGGTTGATGGAGGAGACAGCTTTTCTTATGCTTGTTTTGCTGATGTAACCAGTATTGTAACAAGTTTTGGAACTGGTGTTGATTTGGGAACTTATACTGTAGCAAATGTGTCATCAGCTGAGGGAGAATCGTCTGATTATAGTCCATATAATGGAACCGGAGAATCTGCTGGATGGTCACTTTTTGTTGTGTATGAAGACCCAACACTACCTGGTAAATCAATTACCAGTTTTGACGGTTTTAGTGCAATTAGTGTTGCAGGAGGTAATCCAAATCTTGATATTCCTGTTAGTGGATTTAGAACTATTCCAGCACCTGCTCCTGTAAGAGCAAATTTTGCTTTTGCAACTTTAGAAGGAGATAAGCCTATTTTAGGAGACCGTTTGTTACTTAATGGTGTGCCATTATCTACTGCAGATAGACCAGTAGGTAACTTTTTTAATAGTTCTGTAACGCAACTAGATGCAACACCTGTAAATAACAGAGTTCCTAATAGTACCAATACATTAGGATTTGACACAGGTGTAATGACTGTTCCTAATCCTGGAAATACAGTAATTGCTAACGATGCTACATCTGCAGTAATTAGGTTAGAAACAAGTGGTGACACTTATTTTCCTTACTTTTTCGCATTTGCAGTAGAAATTATTGAGCCACATATTGTACTTACAAAAATTGTAGAGGACAACTCAGGAAACAACATTGGAGGGCAAACTGTTGGTTTAGGAGCGTCCTTAAATTATGTTATTGGTTTTCAAAATACAGGAAATGATAATGCTACAAATTTTCAAATAAGGGATATTCTTCCGGTAAATATTATTTTTAATTACCCAGAGGATTTGGTTTTACCTCCAGGAGTTACAGTTGTAAGTTACGATCCTACTACTCGAGAAATTATATTTGATATTGAAGACTATCTAGTTGAAGAAAATGATCCAGTTTACGAAATTAGAATTGAAGTTCAAGTTGTAGATACTTGTAATGAGTTGGCTGATGCGTGTTCAAACATTGTAAGTAATCAAGCTTTTGCGTCTTACAGTGGTTTTTTTAATCCTAATTTCACAATTACAGATGACCCAAGTTTAAGTAGTAATACAGGATGTTTAATTACTCCTCAAGCCACAAACTTTTTAGCAGATTTAGATTGTACGTTTACACAAAACATAGTGTTATGTGGTGATAGTGTTGAACTTACTGCAGCTGATGGTTATGATTCGTACTCTTGGTCAACAAGTCCAACAGGAACTCCTGTAATTGGGACTACACAAACCATTACAGTTACAAACACAGGTACATATTATTCTTTTAATACTGCATTAGCACCTTGTCAATCTATTGAGCAAGAATATGTTGTTGGGCTTTATGGAGGTAATAACTTAACGAACCCTGTTATTCCTTATGCTGATGAGGTGGTGACTTGTCCAAACGATGGAAAATTATTACCAAATATATTTTTATGTGGAGCAAATGATTTTAGAGAAATTGAAACTGATATTGCTGGAGCCACCTCAATAATTTGGGAACAATTAGATGAATCGAGTTGTGCTCCTGTAACTGATGACGATTGTGCTAACGAAAACGATGCTTGTACTTGGAATCAAGTAGCAACAGGTTCAGACTTTACAGCAAACACAGCAGGTCAATTTAGGTTAACTATTAATTATGAAGGTGGTTGTTTTGTGCAATTCTATTTCAATGTATATCAAAATCTTTTAAGTCCTTCGGTAATTGCGACTGATATTATTTGTACAACACCAGGAAGTATTACGGTTTTAGATGTGCCAAATGGTTATGAGTATAGTTTAGATGATGTAAATTATCAAACAAGCAATGTGTTTTCAGTAACAACTCCTGGACTTTATACTGTATATATTAGACAAATTGGAGTGTCAACAAATCCATGTGTGTTTACTGTACCAGATGTTCAAATTTTAGAACGTGATTTTACAGTTTCAACTTTAGTAACACAACCTTTGTGTCATGGTGATTTAGGAAGTGTACACTTAGCTGCTAATGATGTTGATCCTCAATACTTCTTCTCAATATATGATGGAGGAACATTAGTAAATAGTGTTGGTCCTATTACCGAAAACAACTATACGTTTGCAAACTTAAACCCAGGAACGTATACAGTTAATATAGAAACTGAAGATGGTTGTTTACATACTGAAGATATAGAAATTATCGAGCCACCATTATTAACTGTTACTGCAGCAGTAACCGTACCTTTAACATGTAGTGATGGAGAAATTACTATTTATCCAGAAGGTGGAACAGCTCCATATTTTTATTTTATAAATAGTACAACAGATTTCCAAACTGTACCTGAATTTGTAGTTACTTCACCAGGAGTTTATGATATTTTAGTAATAGATTCTAACAACTGTTCAGCAGAAACAACTATTACTGTAGATGCTATTCCTGCTCCAGATTTCACCATTGCAACAACAGATATTTCTTGCTCAGGTTCGTCAAATGGAACAATTACCATAAATGTGACCAATACTAATGGTAATAGTTTACAATACAGTATTGATGGTGGAACGACTTTTTCTAACTCCTCAGTGTTTTCTGGACTTTCAGAAGGAGATTATGATGTAGTCGTTCAATATACGGTAGGAACTTCGGTTTGTTTAACTGATCCTCAAACGGTAACAATTACTTCAGCAGACCCTATTGATGGTACAGCAGAATTATCAGCACCTTATACTTGTACAACAAACGGAACAATTACAGTTACAGGAGTTACAGGTGGAACACCACCTTATACTTATAGTATTGATGGTGTTAATTTTCAGTCAGGTAATACTTTTAGCGGATTAACTAGTGGAACGTATACTGTAACTATTCAAGATGCAAGTGGATGTACTTTTATTACTAATACAATTACAATTGATGCGTTGAATCCTCCAACAGATTTAACCTTTAGTCATACACCATTAACTTGTCCAACAAATGAATCAACTGTTACAATTACAAGTGTAACAGGTGGAACAGGAACTTTAGAATATCAAATTACTGCTCCAGCTTCTTATGCAACATCTTACCAAACGTCAAATGTATTTTCAGGTTTAGCTCCAGGAACATATACATTTCAAGTAAGAGACGAAAATGACTGTGAATATTCAGAATCTTATACTATAGATCCTTTGCCAGTAGTTTCGGTAAATACAGTTTTAGTTGAAGGTCTTGATTGTACAGCAACACCTGATGCTGTAATTGAAGGGACAATATCAAGTGGAGTAGCTCCATTTACTTATGCAGTATCTATTGATGGTGGAGCGTTTAGTAATTTAGGAGCAACAGGAACAACATTTACCTATACAACTGCAACTCCAGGAGCTTATCAATTTGAAATTACTGATGCTAATGGATGTACAGCTCAATCTGTAATTCATACTGTAGCACCAATTGTTCCTCCTGCAATAAGTGCTGTGGTTCAAACTCAGCCTATTTTATGTCATGGAGATACTAATGGAGCAATTGATATTACAATTGATCCTTCAGTAGGAACGCCTCCTTTTACAATAAATGTATTTAATGATACAACAGCTACAGATTATGGTACGCAAACTTCAGGATTAGAAGCAGGAACTTACACTATTACTATTACTGATGCTAATTCTTGTACAGGCACTGAAACCATTACTATAAATGAGCCTGATGCAATTGTAGTAGATTATCATACCATTGATATTACGTGTACAGCAGGAGGAGTGTCTCAAGGTTCTATTATTATTGATAGCGTTGTAGGTGGTACAGCTCCTTACAATTACTTTGTAACAGGAACTAATGGTTATTCAAATTCTGAATTGAATGCTACTGGGTCAACTTCGGTAAGTTTTGATGTGGTTGATTTTGGTTTATATGAAATTAATGTAGTCGATGCTAATGGTTGTTCGGTTTTACATCAAGATGTATTAGTAGCGTCTCCACCTACAGATTTAGATATTGTAATTAGTACTTCGGTAGATTGTGCATTAGGAGGAGAAGCAGTAGTAAGTATTGGTTCTAGTTTACCAAGTCTTGGTCCATTCTTTTTCAGTATTTACCAAGGACCTACTTCGGTATATCCTAATCCTGCAGGAACGTGGATTCCTGAAGATTCACCAGGAAGTCAATCAGCTACATTTACTGGATTAACACCTGGAGTTACCTATACTTTTATTGTATATGATGCCTCTACTATGTGTAGTTATTATGAACCTGCAACAGCACCTATACCTACAAATTCAACCTTGTCAATAAGTGCTGAGAGTTTTAATAATATAACTTGTACAGGAAGTGACGATGGTAATGTATCGTTTACTGTAAACAGTATTTATGGGACTGATGTAACAGTAGATTATACAATATTTGATGCCATATCACAACAAAATACAGGAATAACAGGTTCTGGAACAGTTACTGCAGGAGGTTCGCTAAATGTTACAAACTTAGGGCCTTTACCATTTGGAAACTACTATGTGTTAATTACTGAAACTTCAGGAGTCAATGCAGGCTGTAGTGTGGTAACTGCTCCTTTTAATATTACTGAATCTGCAATTCCATTAAGTTTAACTACTTCAGTAGATCAAAACGCTAACTGTAACCCAAGTTCAGGTGTTATTAGCGCTATTGGTCATGATGGAACAGCGCCTTATCAATATCAAATTACAACAACAGCAACTGCTCCAGCAGCTAACGATCCTTCATGGAGTTCAGTAAGTACATTTAATATGGATGCAGGAAGTTACTATGTACATGTTATTGATGCTTATGGTTGTGTAGTAACAAGTCCTGTTGTTGTGTTACCTATGGATTCTTCTCCTGTAATTACAGCAACATTAAACGATCAATGTACAACAGAAGAAGGTAATTTTGAAATTGAAGTAGCACTAACAACTGCAGGAATTGCTCCTTATAGTTATAGTATTAATGGAGGTGCATTTCAAACACTAACAGCTCCATTTACAATTTCAAATCTATACTCAGGAACACATACTGTTGAAATAAACGATGTCAATGGTTGTGGAAACTTAGTTTCAGTAACAATTGAGCCACCTTTAGGATTAACGCCAACAGTAAATACGGTTCCTACCTGTAATAATGATGATGGTGAAATTACAATGTCAGTATCAGGAGGATCAGGTTCTTATATTTATTCCATAAGCCCTAATCCTGCTTCTGTGAGTATTGCTGGAGATGTAATTTCAGGACTCCCTTTTGGAGTTTATACAGTAACAGTAACTGATACAGTTACCTCTTGTACTGAAGAAGTTACAGTATCGTTACCTGAAGCAATAGCACCTACATTTACAACAACGCCAACTGCTGTAACCTGTTTTGGAGATACTTCAGGAAGTTTTGATATTAATGTTAGTGGATATTCAGGAGCATATACTTATGAAGTGTTTGATAGCATTGGAACTTCAGTAACTGGAGCAGTTAATGCTAATACAGCTACAAACCCATTAACTGTAACAGGAATGACTGCAGGAACTTTCTCTGTTGTTATCACAGAAACTGAAAGTCCGTTTTGTAGTGCAACTGAGAGTGTGATTATTTCTTCACCTTCAGAAGCGTTAACACTAACAGTTTCAGAAACTTCAAATGTAACTTGTGACGATAACCTAGGGACTATTACTGCTATCGCTACTGGAGGATGGGGAAGTTATGAGTATGAACTAACAGGAGCAGCAACAGTCGCGTATTCTCCAAACGGAATGTTTGAAAACCTTTCTGCAGGTACGTATACAGTAAATGTAATGGATGCTGGAGGTTGTATAGCTTCTGAAACTATTACACTAGAAGTACCAACACCTATTAATGCAACGTTTACGCCAAGTACAACAGTATTGTCTTGTTTTGGTGATCAAAACGCTACAATTACAGTAACAAATGTTACTGGTGGTCAAGGAAGTGATTACACATATACTTTAAACACTATTTTACCAACTCCTAGCTCATCAGGACCACAAACGTCTAATGTGTTTTCAAATTTAGGAGCTGGTACATATTCAGTAGTTATAAACGATGGATATAATTGTGAAATGACTTCGCTAGATATAGTGATTGATGAGCCAACACCTATACAAGCTAGTTTGGTGACTGCTAGTACTCAAACTTGTTTAATAGAATCAACATTAACATTGAGTGCAACTGGTGGAACAGGAACATATAACTACAGTAACGATAGTTCGTTTGCCACAATATTAGGAACGTTTACAACCTCTACAACATTTTCAGTTCCAGTAGGAACGTATCAATATTATGTTATGGATGCCAATGGTTGTGTAGCTAATGTGTCCAATGAAATTACAATTGACCCTCTTCTAGATTTAGAAATCGACTTGTATTCTAACAATCCAACTATAAATTGTGCTGGAGATAATACAGGATCTATTATTGCAACTGCTCAAGGAGGTTTAGGAAACTATGTATACACGTTACAAGATACTTCTGGTAACCCAATTTCTGCAACTCAAAATACACCAGGAATGTTTACCGAACTTGTTGCAGGTACATATGTAGTTAGTGTTGAAAGTGGAGATTGTAGTACAGTTTCTGCACCAATAACAATTACTGAACCATCTCAAATGTTAGACGCGACGTTTACAGTGACCGATGTAACATGTACAGGAGCAAATGATGGTGTTTTAGAAATAACAGCTACAGGAGGAACAGGAGTTATCATGTATGCGATTTCGCCTCAACTTAATCAGTTTTTTGAAACGAATATTTTTGATGATTTAGCTCCTGGAACTTATGATGTTATTGTGCAAGATGAGTTAGGTTGTTATTTAACTTACAATTTCACCATTGAAGAGCCAATACCTGTAATTATTAGTATTGTTCCAGATTCTATGTTCCCTGAACTATGTGAAGGTGATGCTAATGGAGAATTCAGTATTGAAATTTCAGGTGGTACAGCGCCTTACAGTGTGAGTTTAGATGATTATGATGGTCCATACACTACAGGAACAGCAACTCAAACAGAATTTGATTTTACTGATTTAAATGGAGGCGACCATATTGTTTTTGTAAGAGATAGTCAAGGTTGCGAATCTGAATGGAATATAACTTTTCCTGAAGCTATAAGTTTTGAACCAGCAGTAGAAGTTGAATATGCGTGTGTAGACAATGCGTCTTCAAATAGTGTTATTGTTACAGTTACAGGAGATGTTGATCCTGCTGATTTGGACTATTCATTAAACAACGGACCATACCAAACAAGCAACATCTTTGTAGATGTACCTTCAGGTATTGGCAATTATGTAGATGTAAGACATACTAATGGATGTATTCAAACTACTGAACTTTTCGATATTGAAAGCTATGAGCCATTAACTCTGGTTTTAAATCAAGGAGAAATAAATGAAATAATAGCTGTGGCTTCTGGTGGAACAGGAGATTATCAATTCTCACTTAATGATGAAGATTATGGTGATGTTAATACGTTTATCATTATGGAAACTGGTGAATATACAGTAGTTGTAACTGATAGTAGTGGATGTACTGCAACGGCTACTATAGTTATGGAGTATATAGATATATGTATTCCAAATTACTTTACACCAAATGGAGATGGAGTTACCGATTATTGGGCTCCAGGATGCACTCAAAATTACCCTAATCTAGAGTTCGACATTTTTGATCGCTATGGTCGTAAAGTAGGTACCTATAGACAAGGACAATATTGGGATGGTAGATATAATAATACCGAGTTGCCAACTGGAGACTATTGGTATGTGGTTAGGTTAAATAGTTCAGTAGATGATAGAGATTTTGTAGGACACTTTACACTTTACAGATAATAGTTAAGGTCTAAATGGTCTTTTAATAAAAAAGGAATTTCATGAAAAAAATTATAAAATACATTCTGTTTTTAGTAGTCATAAATGGTTATGGACAAGAGTTGAATTTGCCAGTTTGGACACAGTATTTAGCCGACAATAGTTTTGTTATCTCACCAACCTATGCAGGAATTGGAGATAACTTTAGAATTAGAGCCAACGGATTAACACAATGGGTTGGTATTAAAGACGCTCCTGATAATCAAGCGCTTTATGCCGATTTTAGAATTGCAGACCGTTCAGGAGTTGGTTTGTCGTTGTACAATGATAAAAACGGAAATACACGTCAAAAAGGAGTTAAATTCTCTTTTGCGCATCACCTTATTTTAGATTATAAATCTAAGCAATACCTGTCATTTGGTGTTTCTTATAATATTAATAGCTTTAGAATTGATATTGAAAATTTTGAACCTACTTACGAAATTCCTATTGTAGATCCAAGTATCACTGATGATAGAGCAATTAATAACAATAACTTTGATATTGGAGCTTTATATAGATACAAAGGATTTTATTTTAGCTTAAATGCTAACAATATTCTTGAAAAAGAAATTGATGATTTTGTTGGAATAGAACCAAGTTTACTTTTAAACTTTCAATTATATTCAGGTTTAATCATTCAGAGTAAGCAAAATAAAAGAGTAGAGTTTGAACCGTCTGTTTACTATCAACTATTCAATAGTGATAAGCGTTCAAGTACTGATATCAACTTCAAATACCGAAAGTATAACAGAAATGAAGATTATTATTGGGTTGGAGCATCCTATAGGTTTCTTAACGACCAGTTTTTTAAACCTTTAAATATTGGTCCTATGGCAGGTATCATGAAGTCAAAGTTTTATTTTGCGTATTCCTATCAGTTTACAATTAATGATTTGGCTGGTTACAACTCTGGTACGCATAGTATAACTGTTGGGTTTGATTTTCTACAAGGAATTAGTAACTGTCCATGTGCACAAAATCCTGTACATTAATATTAGGTGTTATGTGTTGGTAATTAGTTAATTATTGTTAAAATATGGTAGTTTAAAGCCTATTTAAACGACTTATCGAGATTATTTCTTTTCATTAATTTTTTATCCCTACATTTGGATTAAGATTAATAGCAAATCATTTTATTTTAACTTAAAGTCACTAGACATGTTTTGCTATTATATTAAGTCTTATTCTAAGACTATTTCGTTTTTAAGCTTCTTTTTCTTACTTGTTAGCTTTTCATTTTCGCAAACGCCTATTTTTTCACCAGCTATGACAGTTACAGAATTAGGTTCTGTAAATTCTCCAGCAAATGAAACTGTAGAAAATATTATTGATGGTTCAACATCCACTAAGTTTTTAGATTTTAATTATGCCGATGGTATGGGCTTTACAGTAGATTTAGGTGCAAACCCAAAAGCTGCATCGTCAATATCGATTACTACTGCAAACGATTCTCCCAATAGAGATCCTCAAAATTATACTGTTTCAGGTTCAAATAATGGAACTGACTTTACACAAATCGCTTCTGGATCCATTCCTTGTGTAGGAACTAGATTTCATCAAAGAACATTTAATTTTACAAATTCAACATACTATCAATACTATAGAATAAATTTCACTACGCAATGTGGTTCTGATAATAGTATTCAATTATCAGAAGTACAATTATATTCAAATACACCAACACCTACTTACAATCACGAGACAGTGCAAACAGGCTACAATACCATTATGGGAGTAGTCTTTAATAATGATGGTACTAAAATGTTTGTTTGGGAAAAAAGAGGGCATGTTTATGTATCTAATTGGAATGGATCTACTTATGTAAAACAAGCAACACCAGTTTTAGACATTTCAGATGAAGTAGGAGATTGGAGAGATTTTGGGTTTCAAAGTTTTTGCTTGGACCCAGATTTTGACAATAACGGATTGGTGTATATGTATTATATGGTAGATAGAGAACATCTTATGAATTACGGAACTCCAAGTTACGATCCAAACGATGATGATTATTATGAAGCTACCATAAGCCGATTAACTCGCTATCAATTAAATATTGGAAGTAACCCATTAACAACTGATTATACATCAAGAACTGTGCTTTTAGGTGAATCGGTTTCTACTGGAGTGCCATTAACACATGAGTCGCATGCAGGAGGAACAGTTATTTTTGCTGATGATGGAACTTTATTAGTGTCAACAGGAGATAATGCAAGTTATTCTTCAACTGATGTTGGAAGTGCTAACGAAACATATTATCAGCAAGCTATAAATGATGGTATTATGCGTCCAGAAGAAAATGTTGGAGCTTTCAGAAGTCAAATGATTACTTCACTTTGCGGAAAAGTATTACGTTTAGATCCTGCTACTGGAGATGGTGTGCCTTCTAACCCTCACTATAATGCTTCAAATCCTAGAGCACCAGAATCTAGAATGTGGGCAATGGGATTACGTCATCCATTTAGAATGTCACTTTTACCAGGAAGCGGAAGTACTAATCCTGCTGATGGTGATCCTGGAACCATATTTGTGGCTGATGTTGGTTGGAATGTATGGGAAGATTTACACATTTTTGATAAAGGAGGTTTAAATGGTGGTTGGCCTTTGTATGAAGGACAAACACAACTTAATAGTTATTATAATAGTGGAGCTACAAATCCTGATGAAGGTAATGCACTTTTTGTAAGTAATTGTCCTCAACCAACCAATTGGACTGATAACGCTGATCCAGCAATGAGACGTTTTGTACATGACAGACCAGAAGTAGCTTGGAGACATGGTAGCACAAATGATGCACGTGTGCCATGGTTTAATGGAACAACTCCAACTGATCCTAGAGTAGGGACTACAGGAGCTCCTACAACTGGAGTTCAGTTTAGAGGAAATACTGCCATAACTGGTGTTTATATTCAAGGAGACGCACTTGGGAGTTCCATGAATGGGAAGTTTTTGTTCACGGACTATGTAAGAAACTGGATTAACACTGCAACATTAACTGATGGCTCCCAAAACTGGATAAGCGATATTTCAGAATTAGCACCATTAAATACAGGTTTAGGAATTGTTCATATGTATCAAAACCCTTTAGATGGTTTTGTGTATTATGTTAATATTTACATAGGCGAGTTGCGTAGAATTACATTTGCTGCACCTCAATGGACCAATGAACCAACTGATATGACAGTTGCCTGTGATGGAACTTCAGATCCAGGAGGCGCATTTGCTACTTGGCTTAGTAGTTTTTCAGGTACAGTGTCTTGTGGAGCTGCAACTATAACTCATAATAGTACAGGTTTAAGTGACTTATGTGGAGCAACAGGTTCAGAAACTGTTACATTTACATTGTCTGATGAATGCGGAAATAGCATAACTAAAGACGCGACTTTTACTATTGAAGATAACACAAACCCTCAATGGGATTCGACACCAGCTAATGTTACTGTAGAATGTTCAGCTAGTGCTAATGCTGATTTTCAATCTTGGTTAGCTAGTTTTTCTGGAACCGACAACTGTAGTAGCGCAACTGTGACTCATGATAGTGATGGCACACTTGGTTGTAATGCATTTGAAACTGTAACATTTACTTTGTCTGATGATTGCGGAAACTCGGTTAATGTCCAAGCAACGTATACAATTGAAGAGACATTAGCAATTAATCCTGTAGCGCAGGAGCAAGTTGTAATGTATCCAAATCCTACAGACGGAAAACTGTTTTTTAAAGGACTGAAGGCTAAAGGCAAAATTGCAATATATAACTTAACAGGTCAGTCTGTATTTGAGTCTGTAATAGCTAATAATGTTCCAATACAGTTAGAACTTCCTCTTGGTCTTTACTTAGTTAAGATAAAAACTGAAAACTCTACCAGTGTTAAAAAACTAGTGATAGAATAAAACAAAACTATTAGTATATATTCATTATTTCGCTTTTGTAACATTAGTTGCCAATAAACTAATATATCTATCTTATTTTTGTCTCATATTAATAAGATATGGATTTGTTATTGTTTTTTGAATACTTTGGAGCACTAGTTATTGGTCTTATACTTGGCTTAATTGGTGGAGGAGGTTCAATATTAACAGTGCCTCTTCTAGTTTATTTATTAGGCTATAACCCAGTTGTAGCAACAGCATACTCTTTGTTTGTTGTTGGTTCTTCGTCAGTAGTAGGTGTAATACAAAAACACCAAAAACAGCAAGTAGATTTTAAAACAGGATTGCTCTTTTGTTTTCCTTCGTTTTTGGCAGTTTATGCTTCTAGAAGATTTTTAGTTCCTAATATTCCAGACGTTATTTTTAGTACTAGTAGTTTTTCAATTACTAAAGATATGCTCATAATGGTGTTTTTTGCTTTGGTAATGTTGTTTGCTGCTATTTCAATGATAAAAAATAGAAGAGATACTCAAACCGAATTTGTGCCTCAACCGTATTATAAAACCTTTATTCAAGGATTGGTAATTGGTACTGTAACTGGATTGATAGGAGCAGGAGGAGGTTTTTTATATGTTCCTGCATTAGTGTTATGGTCTGGGTTGTCCATGAAAAAAGCAGTAGGAACATCATTAGTAATCATAGCAATAAATTCGTTGATAGGCTTTCTTGGAGATATGCAAACGCTAGTAATTGACTGGAAATTTCTTATTACATTCTCTCTAGTAACTATTGCAGGAATTTTACTTGGAGGCTATTTTTCAAAGTATGTATCTAATAAAAAACTAAAAAAGAGCTTTGGTTGGTTTGTACTTATCATGGCTGTTTATATAATTATAAAAGAGTTTGCAAAGTAATAGACAGCAAATGTTATTTTTGCAAAACTGTAAAATATTTAATGACATTAAAACGTAAAGACTATGAAAATAGAACAAATATATACAGGTTGTTTAGCACAAGGTGCTTATTATATCGAAAGTAATGGTGAAGCTGCTATTATAGACCCTTTAAGAGAAGTGAGTCCATATATTAAAAAGGCAGCTCAGGATAATGCAAAGATTAAGTACATTTTTGAAACACATTTTCATGCCGATTTTGTTAGCGGTCATGTTACACTTTCTAAACAAACAGGAGCTCCAATAGTTTATGGACCGCTTGCAAATCCTGCTTTTGATGCAATAATTGCTGAAGATAATCAGGAGTTTAAAATAGGAGATATTTCAATAATTGCTCTACATACTCCAGGGCATACCATGGAGAGTACAACTTATTTATTAAAAGATGAAAACGGTAAAGACCATGCGATTTTTAGTGGTGATACATTATTTTTAGGTGATGTAGGTAGACCAGATTTAGCTCAAAAAGCAGGTGATATTACAAAAGAAGATTTAGCAGGTTTCTTGTTTGATAGTTTAAGAAACAAAATCATGCCTTTAGCTGATGATGTTATTGTTTATCCAGCGCATGGAGCTGGGTCAGCATGTGGTAAAAACATGATGAAAGAAACTGTTGATACTTTAGGAAACCAAAAGCAAATGAACTACGCTTTACGTGCTGATATGACCAAAGAAGAGTTTATTGCTGAAGTGACTGATGGTTTATTACCTCCACCTCAATATTTTCCTTTAAATGTAAAAATGAATAAAGAAGGCTATGATGATATTGATGAGGTTATAAAAAGAGGAACAAAAGCATTGTCTCCTAATGCCTTTGAAGTTTTGGCAAACGAAACAGGAGCAATCGTTTTAGATGTTCGTCATCAATCAGAATTTGTAAAAGGCCACATCCCACGTTCAATTTTTATAGGTATTGATGGCGGTTTTGCACCTTGGGTTGGAGCGCTTATTGCTGATGTTGAGCAACCAATTCTTATTGTTGCTGATAAGGATAGAGTAGAAGAAACTGTGACACGTTTATCTCGTGTTGGTTTTGATAATACTTTAGGCTATTTAGAAGGTGGTTATGAAGCTTGGGAAGCAGCAGGAAAAGAAACAGATAGTATTGAGTCAATTTCTGCCAATGAATTTAAAAATAGAATGGAAGCAAATACCATTCCTGTTTTTGATGTTAGAAAAGAAGGCGAGTTTTTAAAATCGCATTTACCAACTGCACATTTTACACCTTTAGATTATCTAAATCAGCACTTAGCAGAATTTCCTAACGAAGAGACTTTTTATGTGCATTGTGCAGGAGGATATCGTTCTGTTATAGCAGCTTCAATCTTAAAGAGTAGAGGTATTCATAATTTAATTGATGTAGCTGGAGGATTTGGAGCAATAAAAAAATCAGGAATTCCAGTAACTGATGAGGTTTGCCCTAGTACATTAAAAAAATAGAAAGATTAAATCGGTATGGTAATATGCTTTACCGATTTTAATTTCCTTTAATGCGTTGCCATAATGCATTGAGCATACCTTTAGCATCACTTCTGTCTCTTGGTTGCTCAATAAAATTTACAGTCCCATCTGTATGTTTTTCTATTAAAAATTGAAACACAAAATCGTTAGATTCTGGTTTTAAATTCAACAGTCCAAAGCGTAAATCATTAAAATATAAGTTTCCGTTTTTCTGAGAAATGCTGTACCAACCTTCAGTAATGGCAATCATTCGTTGTACTTTCTCATTATGTTTTAAGTCATCAATTAAATGATGATTTTTTTCATATATAGAAAACGAGATTGGTTGTGAATCAAAAAACGAATAGTCTCCCAATAAATAAACATCTTTAGTATCTATATTAGCATTCCAAAGGATCGTGTTTAAAGGCGACGGTCTTGTATCAATATCTATATAATCAATATTTTGATTGTTCAATGCTTGTTTAAATTGGGAAAATGCAGCCCATTTTAAGAATAAAGTAATAACAAGGTAGGTTGAACTTAAAATTAACCCAAGTTTATTAAAAAATTGCCGTTTAGGATTTGTTCTTCTGCTGAAAAGTGCTAAGAGTAAACACACTAAAAAAGGTAAAGTGTAGATAGGGTCTACTACAAAAATGTTTTTATAAGCAAGTCGCAAATCAAAAGGCCAAAATAATTGAGTTCCCCAAGTGGTATGTGCATCTAGTAAAGGGTGTGTTATAAAAGCCCAAAAGAATAACCATGACCAAGATTTAAAGCTTTTAAAGGATTCGATTTTTGAAACCAGCCAACCAAAAATAGGTGCAAATACAATAGAAAATACTATGGAGTGTGTAAACCCTCTATGAATTTCTAAAGCTGATACTGTATCGGTAAAATTAGAGGCCAATACATCCAAGTCAGGAATAGTGCCAGCAATTGCTCCGTAAAGCATAGCTTTGTTACCAACTTTTTTTCCTAAAACTGCTTCGCCAACAGCAGCACCTAAAACTATTTGAGTAAGTGAGTCCATAATATTATCACAAAACTATTTAAAATTGGATTGTCTTTATATAAAATGGGTCAATAATATTTTTTATATTAAAGGTGTAACATTCTTGATTTTTCAGCGTCAAATAAGTATCAATCAAAATTTACACCATCATGAGAGAAGATAGACAACTTATAGTAATAACACATTTAAGTCAATTATTGTGTTTTATTACTGGTTTTGGAAGTTTAATTGTTCCGCTTATAATTTGGATAACTCAAAAAGAGAAAGTATTTCAAATGGATGCTCATGGAAAAAACATAGTAAACTTTCAAATTAGCATGATCCTTTATGCTTTATTATGCATTCCTTTAATTTTAGCTTTTGGCTTAGGTATACTAGGTTTTATAATACTTGGCATTATTTCATTAGTTTTTCCTATCATAAACGCTATTAAAGCAAACAATGGAGAAACTCCAACATACCCTTTATCTCTTAGTTTTATTAGTTAGTTATATTTTTTACAGAGGTAAATTAAAAACGCTCACTGTATAGTGGGCGTTTTTTTATATTTAGAAAAAAATAAGGTAGTTACAGAAAAATAAGACGCTCATTGTGAACATAAATATTAAGTTTGTTAATTGATATTTATGTGGCGTTATTTTAAAATCATATTATTTTTATTGTTACCAGTTTTTGTAGTTGCTCAAAATCCGGTGACACAGCACATGTCTAAAGTATCAAATCTTCCTGATGTTGAGTTTTATGATATTCTAGAAGATCACAACCACTATATCTGGCTTGCTGCTGATAAAGGTTTATACCGTTACAACGGAAATAATTACCAAAAGTTTACAAACCCTAACCAAAAAGCGAATTCTTTATTTCAATTAAAATTAGATGAAAAAGGGAAACTTTGGTGTATTAATATTCACGGGCAAATTTTCTATGTTGAAAACGATACATTACACCTTTTTTATGACGCTAGTAAACTGGTGAAAGGGCAGTTGTCACCTTTTGAAATTACCAATACATCCATACGCTTATTTACTGTAGATGGTATTTATGATATTAATTTAAATGATAAAAGCACCATCAAGCTTTTTGAAGGTATGTCTGTTAGTGAGAGTACTCACAATGATTTGTCCTATGTCATTAAAATGAATGCAAATAACAGACCTTCAAAAGAAAAACAGAATTGGTACCAAATCAAAGATGACCAGATAAAACTGCTTAAAACATTCACGTCTAAATACAGAATGCAGTCACCAAAGGTATATGCTTTTAAAAATAGTGCGCTTTTAAATTTTAAAGAACAAGGCAAAAATCAACTTTATATTTATAAAACTGAAACTGATGATGTTTTAAAGCTAAAGACACCTAAATCATTAGAAGATTTAACCATTTACAACATTACTTATTTAAATAATGACTATTGGTTTTTAACAACATCTGGTGTGTTTATTTTTCAACTAAAAGGTCAGCAATTAGTTTTAAAAGAACAATTATTTAGTAATGAGTCTGTTACCGATGTATTGGTGGATTTTAATAAAAATTATTGGTTTACAACATTAGATAACGGTGTTTTTGTGTCTTCTAATCTTAATATTAGACAGCTTAATTTAGAACAAGCAAAAGATAAAATTACCGCAGCATGTGCATTAAATAACAATCAATTTTTATTAGGTACAAATAATGGTAAGTTGTTGTTTTATAATACAAACGGTATTTTTAAGACGCTTAAATTACCTGGATCAAAAATTATAGGTAATTTATTTTTTGATGCATCACAAAACCATGTAATTGTTAGTATTAATGCATCAGAATCTTATAGTGTAGATCTAAATCTGTTCACCATTAATGACCAAAAAAATAAATACTCTGTTGCAAAAACATTTTCAAAAATTAATGATGAAAATCTCTTCTACGGAAGCTACAAAGAAGCCATAATATATAACAAACCATATATTTCAGATTCTACAAGAGTTATTAGAAAAAGCAGAGTAAAAGCATCTGAAATATTAAACAATCAGCTATTTGTTTCTTTTATTGATGGCTTATATCAATTTGATGCTAATAATTTTCAGTCAAAAGAAATTAAGCTAGATGACGAAAGTATTTTAGTAAACTCAATCGCTAAAATAAACGATGCTATTTGGTTGGCAACACAGCACAATGGCTTGTTGTGTTTTAAGGATGATCGATTAATTTCTAGTCATGATGCGTTGCCAAAGCAAGTGCAAATAAATACATTAAAATCTGATGGTGAATTTTTATGGATTTCTACCGAAGAAGGGTTTTATAAGTTTCATCCCAAAACCAATCAAGTAAGGCGATTAAATACGCAAGATGGATTAACATTATCAGTAGATAAGTTTATTATTCTTGAAGATTATTTGGTGTCTGTTTTTCCAAATTCATTGTATGTAATGCCCAAAAACAATACGCTTTTTAAGGCTTTTAAAACCTCTAAAGTTTGGATAACATCCGTTCAAATAAATGATAAAGATACGGTTGTAAATACCAATTACAATTTACCTTATGATTATAATAAATTACGATTCGATTTTAACTCAAACGGTTTTCAATCTAACCAACATGTAAATTATCAATACCGAGTTAAACAAATAGATACAACTTGGCAAACCATACCCTTAAATACCCATTTTGTTACTTTTAATAGTTTGTCTAGTGGCACGTACACATTTGAATTAAAAGCGCAAAATTTAAGTGCAAAACAACCTGTTTTTGCAACACCAATTACCTTTGTTATTGCTAAACCATTTTGGGAAACGTATTGGTTTTATGGTTTAGTTATAGCCACAATAATTTGTTTAGTCTGGTTGTATTTTAGATGGCGATTACAACAGAAAGAAGCACAGCGTATTGCAGAAGTTGATAAAATTTTAATTGATAAAAAAATAACGAATTTAAGGTTGGAAAATCTGCGTTCGCAAATGAATCCGCATTTCATTTTTAATGCTTTAAATTCTATTCAGGATTATATCATTTCCAATGAAAAGGAATTGGCAAGTTCGTATTTAGTGAAGTTTAGCCGATTAATCCGTATGTATTTAGATTACAGCCAGCAAAACGAAATTACTCTAGAGGAAGAATTAAATGCTTTAAAACTATATTTAGAATTGGAAAAAGTTCGTTTTGAAGATGAATTGCAGTATGATATCTCTGTCGATAATCAATTGAATACAAAACAGATAAAAGTACCGTCGTTGTTCATTCAACCGTATGTTGAAAATGCTTTAAAACACGGGTTGTTACACAAAATAAACAACCGAAAATTACATATTGAAGCCAAGATTATTAAGCAAAATAAATTGCAAATCACAATCGAAGATAACGGTATAGGTCGAGAACAATCCGAAAAATTAAAACGACCAAACCAACAGCACAAACCATTTGCCACCAAAGCCAATGAAGAACGTGTGCATCTTTATAAAAACAAATTAAAACGTGATATAGCCATAATTACCAACGACTTGTATGACGAAAATGAAGTAGCTGCAGGTACAAAAGTGGTCATTACCATGCCAATACATTAAGATATGAAAGCGATAATTATAGACGACGAAAAACGCGCGAGACACTTACTATCCAACTTGCTAACCGAACATTGCTCGAGTATTACAAGCATTGAAGAAGCGCAAGATTTAGCATCTGGTGTGGACTTGATTAAAACCAGTAAACCTGATGTTGTATTTTTAGACATTGAAATGCCTAATCAGTCAGGATTGGATATTTTAGAATACTTCCCAAACCCTGTCGATTTTAAAATTATTTTCGTAACAGCATACAACCAATATGCGATTGAAGCTTTTAAATTATCGGCTGTAGATTATCTCTTAAAACCGGTTGATACTAACGAATTAAAAGAAGCTGTTACAAAAGCAGAAGAAGCTATAAAAGCCAACAATTTAAACGACCAGTTAAACAAGTTGCGTGATTCATTGAAGCAACTCTCCATAGACAAAATTGCTTTGGAAATACCAAAAGGGATCATGTTCGCATCACATCACGATATCGTGTATTTTGAAGCCGATGGCATGTACACCAACGTACAACTTATTGATGGCAAACAAAAAACCATTTGCAAACCCTTAAAGCATTTTGTTGAGCAATTAGAACGGAATGCTATGTTTTTTAAATGTCATCGGTCGTATTTGATTAACCTAAAATATGTGGATGAATTGGTTAAAAATGATGGCGATTATTTATTGTTGAATAATCAAAAACGCATTCCAATTTCAAAATCTAAACGCGATCAGTTTCTTGAAGTGATCAAGGAAACGTTTATGTAGCTTTTCTGAGCATCTTGTCGTTCAGGGTAAAGCTAAGTATCTTGAGTATTCCTTCAGAAAAAAAATCCTCGCTTTTAGAAAAAACCAAATTTAGAATGGTTGTTAAGTGCTTTATTTTGAAGTCCACTTAAACAAAATTCTTATGAAAAAATTAGTTCTATTATTTGTGTTAGCATTGAGCTACACGACATCACATGCACAATTTGGCAAAATACTTAAAAATAAAGCCAAAGCGGCAGTAGAGAAGAAGTTAGATAAAAAAGAAACGAGCAATTCCTCTTCAAAATCGGAAAATGCTTCAGGAATGGTTGGCAGTTCTTCAACATCCAATCAAAATGCCTCTAAAACAGCATACACCGATGAAGAATTTAAAGCAGAATTAGCCAAAAAATACCCAAACGATAAAGCAAAGCAAGATTTATACTATCAAAAATACCTTGAGAAAAAGCAACAAGAAGCCGAAGCTAATAAACCTAAATCAGATAATACTGTAAGTGACGATTTTTTATACATGTCGTATCCTTTTGCGATGACAAAAGGGATGAGCGCAGTTGGTGTTGATCGCGTAAAACTAAGACGCCAAATGACTGATATGGGTGATAATGTAGATATATTACCAGCACAAGATCCAGAATATTCTTGGTTACGCTTTTTAACAACACCAGAACTAGTCGCAATGTCGCCAGAAGGTTACATAGGTTACGAGTTGGTTTCAGGAATGTTTACCACCAAAGTAGGTCCAGACAGATCACAAACCTTAGAACTTGGTACCGGTATGCCAATTTTGGTAAGAGGGATGTTAATTGCAGACGATGTTTTTATTATTTATGCTGCATCGCACCAAGGTGGACATGCATTTAATGTACCATCGTACATGCATGAAAAAGATATTACTATTTTAAATGTGATTGGTAAAGGCGAGCAACAATTCCATTTAGATTGGTTAGAAAAAGCGAAACCAATTGTAAAAGAATTTGAAGCGACGTTAAAAGCGAATTACGATGCTGCTGCAAAATCAACTATGGATGCTATAAAAATGCCAAAAGCTGGTAGCATGAATAGTAATGCTTCATTAGTGAATTTTGCGAAAGAAAATGTTTCTAAAACCATTGCAAAAGATGGCGCAAAGCTTTTAAAGTTAACTATAGAATCTAACGATTGGAGTATTGTTAAAAATAAATACACAGGTCGTATTTTATACCGTTGGATTAAAGGTGCATTTACTGAAAAAAATAAAAATGATGACTGTTATTTACAAGGGTTTTTAATCAAACAACAGTATAATGGAAGTGGTTATGGCAGCTCACAATTTGGTGGTATTATTCATGGACAAATGCCTTACGGACAAAAAATGAATTGTGAATAACTATAAACGTATTATTAATTTATAGTTTTTAAGCCTACTTATTAAGTAGGCTTTTTTTATAATATTTAGTGTAAGAATAATCTTCATAAATCATTCAGAAAGAAATTAGACCTATTCAGAAAAAAGCAAATTGAAAACCTTATATGTAGTAGTTGTTTTGTGGTTGAAAATAAAAACAAATCTCAACTACAATGAAAAAAACATTACTCTTATTTACAACCTATTTATGTTTGGGTGTTTCTGCAATTTTCGCTCAAAACGTTAACATTCCTGATTTCAACTTTAAAAATTATTTGTTAAATAATACTGCAATTAATACAAATTCTGATACGGAAATTTCTGTAGCTGAAGCACAGGCTTTTACAGGAACTATATCGGCAACAGGACTTGGAATTACAGACTTAACAGGAATTGAAGCATTTGTAAACATTACGATATTAGAAGTATATACAAATTCACTAACATCGTTAGACGTTAGTAATAACACTAATTTAACACGATTACATTGTGCAGATAACCAAATTACCACACTAGATGTTAGTGACATTTCAACATTAGAGCAAGTTCATTGTCAAAACAATCAGTTGGTAGAGTTAAATTTAGCCAATGGTAACAATGCTAATTTTGTGTATATGAAATCTTATGGAAATCCTAATTTAACCTGTATTCAGCATGATGCAAGTTTTACGCCACCTTACACCAATGCTGGTCAGTATGCTACAGGTTGGACTAAAGATACAAGCTCTAGTTATTCTACTAACTGTGGTTACGAACCTATTTATGTAAATGTAAGTGCTATAGGAGCAAATGATGGTAGTTCTTGGGCTAATGCTTACACTAGCATACAAGATGCCTTAGCTATTGCCAGTACTAATAGTAGAATATGGGTGGCTAAGGGTATTTATAAACCAACAGCTCAAAACACACCTTTAGAAATAAATGCAACTATTTCTATTTATGGAGGTTTTGATGGTACTGAAACTGAACTATCGGATAGAGATGTAACCAAAATTAACACAGACAATGCCACTATTATTACTGGAGATATAAATGGTGATGATATTGATGGTGATTTTACAAGTAATAAAAGCGATAATGCCGATAGGTTAATATTGGTAGATGCTGTTGGTATCAATCTTGATGGTTTGGTATTTCAAAATATTTACGACAATACGAGCAATGCACACAATCAAGACAATGGTGTTATTTATTCAAAACAGGTTGGAGCTTCAACTTGGATAGAAAATCTTAGTATAAAAAACTGTGCTTTTAAAAACAATTATAGTAATGACTTTTTAATAAAAGGTATTGGACTAAAAGATAATTTCAAACTTTACAACGTAAGTTTTACAAACAATGTAAGTGTGGGGCAAAGTATTATTTTATTACATACAGATCGTTTTAATGATATTTATGCAGATTTTTCTAACGTACTGTTTGCTGATAACCAAACCAAGTTTTCTGTTATCAATGCATATAGAATTCCTGATGGGTCATTTACAAACTACAGAGAATTAGATTTAATAATAACTAATTCATCTTTTATAAATAATAATGTAGTAAACGTCAATAATACATCTTATGGTCAGGCTATTATCATGGGATCTGAAAATACTTGGGGACATTTAGAGATAAATAACTCTATCTTCTTTGGCAATACGTTAAATGGAGTTTACGCAGACAGAGATATTTCTTATGGGACACAAGGTAATCATTATGAATTAGTAATTAATAATTCAATAACTCAAATAACAAACAACGGAGGCGCATCTGGAGCTTATGCAGCACCATCATTTAATAATGTTCAAGATTTAGATCCAAACACTGTGTCTCTTAATTTAAGTGCAGATTATAAACCAACATCAAGCTCGTCTTACATTATAGACCAAGGAAATAATTCTTTATATGATACTGCTTTATTTGGCGATTTAGATTTATCAGGTAATGATAGAATATTTAACACTACGATAGATTTAGGAGCTTATGAATACGATTCTACTTTAGGCATAGATGCTATTTCTTTAAATACAAATTCAGTAAAACTATACCCAAATCCTGTAAGTGATAAATTATTTATTAAATCTACAGAACAAATTGAAAGCGTAACTATTTATAATATTAATGGTCAATTAATAAAGCGCACTAACGAAACTATAAATGGTGTTGATGTGTCTGTATTGTCTTCTGGATTATATATGATTGAAATCAAAACCAATAACAATACTATTAATCAGAAGTTCCTTAAGGGCTAAGTTGATGTAACATCAACTTGATTGAGCGCTCACTTATGTGGGCGCTTTTTTTAACTAAGTAATTAAAAACAATCACATGAAACATTTAAAAACAGTCACATTCGTATTCTTAACAATTTTATTAACCTCTTGTTCATCTGATGATGATTCTAATTCTTCAGAAACAAATTTTATACACGTTGGTGACGCTTCTTTTGAAATGAAAACAGCAGTAGTACAACCTTCATTAAGCTCGGTATATTTAGGCTTAACCAATAGTACAGAAGCTGAGATTAATGCTTCTTTTTCTGGAGCAACACTTAATAATGTCGATTATTTTTCAGCAAGAATTAATGAGTTTGATCTTACTCCTGGAGAAACTTACGATCTAGATGACATTTATAGTTTAGAATTTATTGTTAATGGAGATGTTATTAATTCTGAATTTGAAAACGGTTTCAGTCAATTTTATAAAAGTGGAAGTAACGCTGATTTAGAAGTAACATCAGGACATATAACAGTAATTGACTACTCAGTAGATAATATTACTTTGTCTCTTGAATTTGAGAGAGCTGATGGTGTATTGGTATCAGGAACGTATAATGGCTCATTCATCTATTTGGATGATACTAATAATTAAAAGTGTTACTATTAATTATAAAAGAGGGACTATAATTTTAACACAAAAAAAGCGCTTACCAATGTAAGCGCTTTTTATATATGATATAATTAATTTGAAAAGACTAGCTATTTAACATTACAGGCATAACAAGCATAGTAACTTGTTCGCCTTCGTCTAACCCATCAACAGGCGTTAAAATACCTGCTCTGTTAGGTAAGCTCATTTCTAATTGTACTTCGTCAGCATTTAAGTTTGTTAACATTTCAGTTAAAAAGCGAGAGTTAAAACCTATTTGCATGTCATCACCTTGATAGTCACATGTTAGGCGTTCTTCAGCTTTGTTTGAGTAATCAATATCTTCGGCAGAAATGTTTAATTCAGCTCCTGCAATTTTTAAGCGAATTTGATGTGTTGTTTTATTTGAGAAAATACTAACACGTTTAACAGAGTTTAAAAACTGTGTTCTGTCAATACTTAATTTATTTGGATTTTCTTTTGGTATTACAGCTTCATAATTAGGGTATTTTCCATCAATTAATCGGCAAACTAATTCAGAGTTTTCAAAAGTAAATTTAGCATTTGAATCGTTATACTCAATTTTTACATCATCATCACTTGTAGCTAAAATTCCTTTTAAAAGATTTAAAGGTTTTTTAGGCATGATAAATTCAGCAACTTGATTTGCTTTAACATCTTCTCTAGTGTATTTAACTAATTTGTGAGCATCTGTAGCAACAAAGGTTAAACCGTCTGTTGAAAACTGAAAGAATACACCACTCATAACAGGTCTTAAATCGTCATTTCCAGCAGCAAAAATAGTTTTACTAATAGCTGTTGCTAGTATCTCACCAGAAACCATAGTTGTACTTGGGTCTTCTAATTCAACAGCTTTAGGAAATTCGTTTCCTTCAGCATAAGCTAAAGCATACTTACCATGGTTAGAGCTAATCTCAACTGTGTTGTTATCTTCAACAACAAATGTTAATGGTTGCTCAGGGAACGTTTTTAAGGTATCCAATAGTAATCGTGCAGGTAAGGCTATACTACCATTACTGTCACTTTCAACATCAATTACTGATGACATTGTGGTTTCTAAATCACTAGCTGAAACCGTTAATTTTGAGTTTTCAAGTTCAAACAAAAAATTATCTAAAATTGGAAGTGTGTTAGAGTTGTTAATTACTCCACCTAAAACTTGTAATTGTTTAAGCAAATACGTACTCGATACTATAAACTTCATGAAATTGCTTTAAATTTTTATCGTTATGAATATTTAAGCAAATATATTTTATTAAAGTGATAATTGTAAGCCTTAGTTATACATTTTTATTAACAAGTAAATTTTTTGTATTTCTTAACCAGAATTTTAGATTCTCGTTAACATAAAAAGTATTGTGATTATAATATTATGTGGTATATTTATACGCTTAAAAAAATGAAAAATGTATAAAAATACTTTCGGGTATAAATTAATCCTAATGCTCTCTTTTGTTAGTTTTAATTTCTTAACAGCCCAAACTGATGAACAAAAAAGAGAAATTATCGCTACTTATGACCATGCATTACTTTCACAAATGGCGAATGAATTTTCGTTAGCTTTTGAAAATGATTTAAAGGCAGCTAGAGTTTATGCTATGGAAAACAATTTACCAACTGTAATTTTTACAGAAAATGGAGGTATGTCAAAATTGCATAAAGTTTTAGAAGATGGAACTTTACTTTATTTGTCAACAGACAATAGAGGAGCTGGAGTTACGGTTAGAGCAAATAAGCTCTACACAGGTCCAAGTGGAGGACTAAATTTATCTGTTGAAGGTACAGGAATGACTCTAGGTGTTTGGGATGGTGGAAAAGTTTTGGATACGCATGAGTTATTAGTTGATAGAGTTACTCAGCAAGATGGATCAACAACATTGTCTAACCATGCAACGCATGTGTCAGGAACAATGATTGGTTCTAATGTGCCAGCAAGTGGTCAAGCTAGAGGTATGGCGTTTAGAGCTAGTCTAAATGCGTATGACTTTGATAACGATCTTTCAGAAATGACTACTGCCGCAGCAAATGGGTTGTTAATTTCTAATCATTCTTATGGTCTTAATGCTGAATTTTTACCAACATATTATTTTGGTAGATATGATAATTTAGCAGTTCAAGTAGATAACATACTATACAATGCACCTTACTATACTGCAGTTTTTTCTGCCGGAAATGATAGAAACGCAGGTTACAATACTGGAGATAATGGTTATGATTTATTAACTGATAGAGGAGTCTCTAAAAACGGAATTACAGTTGCTGCTGTAAACCAAGTTAATAATTATACAGGACCTTCAAGTGTTGTGATGTCAAGTTTTAGTAGTTGGGGACCAACAGATGATGGAAGAATAAAACCAGACATCTCAGCTAAGGGTGTTAACACATATTCATCTGTAGCTACTTCTAATACTGCATATGGTAGTATGAATGGTACATCTATGGCTACACCAAGTGTTTCAGGTTCTTTAGGGTTACTCCAAGAGCTTTACAGTGATATTCATGGTAATTTCATGAAGTCTTCAACATTAAGAGCTTTAGCAATTCATACTGCTTCTGAAGCAGGTGTTTTTCCTGGTCCAGATTATCAATTTGGTTGGGGATTATTAGATTGTGAAACAGCAGCTATTACAATTTTAGAAGAAGAATTTCAGTCTTTAATTGAAGAGAACAGTCTTGCCGATGGAGCAACATTCACAAAGTCAGTAACAGCATTAGGAACAGAGCCTTTAGTGGTTACAATTGCTTGGACTGATCCTGCAGGTACAGTACAGGGTACTACGGTAGATGATACTACACCTAGACTAGTTAATGATTTAGATTTAAGAGTCGTAGATGCTAGTAATAATACAACTTATCCTTGGGCTTTAAGTGCATTTAGTTATACTTCTCCTGCAATTAGAAGCGTGAATAATGTTGATAATGTTGAAAAAGTTGAAATAGATGTTCCTGCTGGAGATTATACAATTATAGTAGATCATAAAGGGATTTTAGATTCAGGAAATCAAGATTTTGCATTAATCGTAACAGGTATTTCTGAATCAGATTTTGCATTCACTCCTGAAAATATTACAAAAACTTTTTGTGCAGATGAAGTTGGAGATTATTACTTTAACTATTCATCAAGTGACACTTACAATGGACCAACAACACTATCAGTTACTGGATTACCAGCAGGAGCAGTGGCAACATTTACTCCTAGCGTAATCACTGCCGATGAAGACTTTACTTTAGAAATATCTGGTTTAGACTCAGTGACTCCTGGTACTTATTCCTTTGATGTTGTTGCTACTGGTACTTCTGATACTAAGACAAGACAAATGGAAATTGAAGTATTAAGCGCTGACCCTATTAGTGATGTAACATTAAATTACCCTAGCGCAGGAGAGTCAGGTGTTTACATATATCCAGGATTAACTTGGGACGCTGTTAGTGGAGCAAGTGGTTACAAAGTTGAAGTTTCTGAGCTTTCTGACTTTAGTACTCTAATTTTTGAAGATACAGTAGAAGCAAACACTGTTAGTGTTCCGGCATTGAATAGTAACACACAATATTACTGGAGAGTTATGGCATTCTCTGAGTGTGTTGATGCAAATTTTGTGTCTTCTTCTTTTACTACTGAAGCTGTTAATTGTTCTATTTCATCTACTGCAAATGATAACCCACAACCTATAGCGGCTGTGGCAAATACGGTTACATCGGTTATAAATGTACCAGCAGGTCAAGATATTTTAGTTGGTGATATTAATGTGACTGTTAATTTATCACATACTTGGATGGGTGATTTAACGGTTAGTTTAACTAGTCCATCAGGTACTTCTGTTGTGTTGTTTAGTAACGCTTGTGATGATTTAGACGATACAAATGTAACTTTTGATGATTCGGGTGTTGAGTTTTCTTGTTCAGGAACAGTACCAGCGCTTTCAGGAACAATGCAGCCTCAAAATTTATTGACTCCATTTATAGGAGAAAATGCAGCTGGTGATTGGACTCTTACAGTTAATGATGGTTATGATGAAGATGGTGGGTTTTTAAATAGTTTCACACTTGAATTATGTAGTACTGCAGGACCTTTAAGTGTTGCTGATAAAAAACTAGAAGGATTTGCAATTTATCCTAATCCTGCTAAAAATCATTTTGAGTTTACTTTGTTAAACCAACAAGAAAATGTTAAAGTAGGTGTTTATGATATTAATGGTCGTTTATTGATTTCAAAATCATTTAATACTAACGAGCGTAAACTTGTAAGTGTAGAAAACTTATCTAGCGGAATGTATTTTGTTGAAGTAATAAATGGTCAACAAAAAGGAGTTAAAAAACTAATGGTTAAATAACAAACAACTCTCAATAAAATAAAAAAGCGACCCAAAAGGTCGCTTTTTTTTATGCGTATTTTTTTCGTCTTAAGTAATTAAAGACAAAACCAAAAATGCCTAAAAGGAGCAGAGGTAAAGCAATATTTATAAACTGCCATTTTGTTTTTTGTGCTTCAATTTTTTTGGAATCTAAGAACGCTATAGCAATTTCTTTTGTTCTAATATCTATAAGTTTATTGTCGTCTAAAAGGTAGTTAACAGTATTTTCTAAAAACTCCTTGTTACCAAAACTTTCACCTGTCCAACGATCAAAACCTAATTGTTGCGGCTTGTTTCTTACTACATCATTTTTAATAACGTCACCATCAGCAATGACAATAATTTTAGTAGCATAACTCTTCGTTCTGTCATTAGAAAGATTAAAAGGCTTTACTCTATTGTTATAAACCGATGTAAATTCACCTTCTAATAAAACAGCAAGTGGTTGTAATCCTTTAGTATATGTTTTTGGGTCAGGTTCTTGGGTAACAATATCTAAACTTATTTCTCTTGGTACACCATCTAGCTTGGTTAGTTGAGAGCTACGTAATAAAACAGTTTTTGAAATATCATCGTTTTTTAAAGTATCTATTTGGCTAGCAAAATCAAACTTTACCAAGTTTAAGTTGTTGGTTATTGCATGATTTGGATTACTAGCTGCTAATGGCGAATATTGCCATTGTATTGGTTGAAACTGAGCGTCACTACCTTCTCCAATAGCAAGAGTTATTGGTGCAGAATACATGTCGTTAACTAACACAGGATTAATGCGAACACCATATTTAAAGAAAAAATCATTTAGATTCAAATCTCTAATAACAGCAATAGCTCTTCCTGAGTCGTTAAGCAAACTGTCTTTGTCCATAATAACCGATTCGGTAAGCCAAAGACTTTTTCCGCCATTCATAGTATATTGGTCTAAGACATATTTTTCTTCTTCAGTAAAAGGAATAGTTGGTTTTGCAGCTATTATTAAATCGAAACCTTTTAATTGCTCTAAGGTTTTTTGCGGATGGTTAGCAACACTATCCATAGTAAAAGGAGCAATGTTGTAATGCTCTTTAATGCTTGTTAAAAAATCAGCAATATATATGTCATTCAGTTCACCATTACCTTTTAAAATGGCTATTTTTTTGGATTTTTCAGTGGTTAGTTTTTTAAAACCTTCAGCAAAAGCATATTCTAAATGTTGCACAGAATTGTTGATGCGTTCTTGGTCAGTAACTCCAATGCTGTTTTTTATTAATGGGATTTTTACGGTTTGTTCGTTGTAACTAGCCAAAGCCCATGGGAAAATTAATTCCTGAGACGATTTTCCATTCTCTTTTACGGTAAGTTGAAAGGGTTGTAAACCACGCTGTACCAATTGTTGAATGTTCTGGTCTCGAGATGTTTCATTTTCAATAGGATTAATAAAACTAAATTTAACGTTGTTATTTTGAAGTGCAAACTCTTCCAATAACTGCTTGGTTTCGGTTTTAAGACGTCTGAATTCTGATGGGAAATCGCCTTCAAGAAACACATCGATAATTAAAGGAGAATCTACATTTTCAACAGTGTTTAGTGCTGCTTTTGATAACGTATAACGTTGGTCTTGTGTTAAATCGAAACGTTTATAAATTGATTGCGTAAAGAGGTTTAAAACTAATAATCCTAAAGGTAATACCAATAGATGTAACCATTCTTTTTTATCAATGGCTTTTGTGCCAATTCGTCTAGCTGTTATGATTACAAATAATACAATAACACTTATAAAATACAGTAAATCCCTAGTATCAATAACACCTCTACTAATGCTCTTGTAATGGTAGTCCATTCCTAATTTTTCAAGACGAACAGTATCACCAAAAAGATTAAAATTAGCTAAACCTTCAAACCCAAAATAAAAGAAGAAGCAAATAAACACAGCAATAATAAAAGCTACAATTTGATTGTCTGAGAGGGTTGAAGAAAATATGCCTATAGCTGTGTAAGTAGCAGCCATAAGTAATAAACCAAAATATGAACCTGTAATACTCCCTAAATCTAAATTTCCTTCTGGGCTTCCAAGTTTGTATATACTATACACGTATAATAGTGTTGGTAACAAGGCAATAAGTATTAAAACCAGTGCGCCAACGTATTTGCCTAAAACAATTTGTAAATGACTTACAGGTTTAGTGAGTAGCAGTTCAAGTGTTCCTTGTTTTTTTTCATCACTAAAGCTACGCATAGTGACTGCAGGAACAAGAAAAATAAGTATCCAAGGTGCTAAAGTGAAAAAACTATTGAGGTCAGCAAATCCATTATCTAAAATGTTGAATTCACCTTTAAAGAGCCATAAAAACAATCCGTTGAGTAATAAAAAAATGGCGATAACCAAGTAACCAACTGGTGATGCAAAAAATGAGGTAATTTCTTTTTTTAGAATTGCTAGCATTATCTTAGTTGAAAAGTTTAAAGTGGAAAGTTAAAAGTTTATTAGTAAATCATGAATTTTTTAGTTCTGTTTCTGTGATGAATTAATTTGTAATTTCAAATTTTATCAATCTAAACTTGCCAATTTATCTACACTCCAAGCTTCAGGTTTTGCATTAAAAAGAGGTTTGGTTTTACTCCAAATACCTTTAAATAAACTCGATTGTCGGTAGCGCTCTAAGTCGGCTTCGGTATTCCAATAACTATACGTAAAAAATACGTTTGTATTGTGCTTGTCTCTGTAAAGTTCTAAAAACTCACAGCCATCAAAAGCTCTAATATTGTGTTTGCTTAACTCAAAGTTCGATAAGAATTCATCAATGTGTTTTGGCTTAAAGCTCATTTTTACAATTCGTACAAACATATTTAAGTTTTTGAAAAGTTAACCGTTACAGTATCTCGCATGCTTAATCCCATAAGTGTAGAGGCACTACCAACTGTGGTAGGATTGCTTCTATAAACCGCAATTTCTAAATAACCAGAAGAGTTAAAAACAACCAATCCTTTTCCTTCATCATAGCGTTTATCTTCAGGAGTGTCAAAATTTACAACATCGCTATATCTGTTCAATATTTCTTTAAACTTGTAGTTACGAGCAGAAATTTCAAAGGCACGAGTTTTTTGTATAGATTCAAAAAATTTGCGTCTTATATTGGTAACTACGTTGCCATAATTGTCAATGTAAATAACACTACCAATAATCTGGTTTTTTTCATCATTTACAAAAGGCACTAAATCTCTAATAGGCTTAATTGTGTTAATAACTTTTCCAATCACTTCAAGCGTTCCTCCTCTGGCAATATGGCAAGCTACTTTTACAAACACATCTAAAACAGGAAAATTGGTTTCAATTTTATCATGGATATTAATCTCCACAATTTTTTCAGGAGCAATTTCGGCACATATCATACTCATTATTCCATTGTTGGCACATATAAAGTAATGGTCATCTAGTTTTACTGCAATATGCTTGTTTTCAGGGTTTAACTCAGAGTCGATACCTATAAGGTGAATAGTTCCCTTAGGAAAACTACTGTATGCATTTTGAATAATGTAAGCCGCTTCAGGAACATTAAAAGGAGAAACCGAATGCGAGATATCAACAATTCTAACATCAGGAAGCTCACTGTAAATTGCACCTTTAATAGCTCCTGCAAAGTGGTCTTTTTCGCCAAAATCAGTTGTTAATGTGATTATTGCCATGTAATAATTGTTGATATTTTTTTAATCTAACCTCGCTTAAAATTGTGTAGATTTGTTACTACACAAAACTAATAAAACAAAACAGATTAATTTATTAAATCAGGTGCCTTTTGAATGAACTTATAATTGAATTAGAAGAAATAACTCCTAAAGAGTTTTTTGGAGCTCAAAACATAAATATCGAACTTCTAAAAGAATACTTCCCAAAATTAAAAATTGTAGCTAGAGGAAATAAAATTAAGGCATATGGTGACGAAGACTTGCTTGAAGAGTTTGACCGTCGTATGACCATGTTAATGACTCATTTTGCTAAGTACAATAAGTTGGACGAAAATGTTATTGAGCGAGTACTTACCAGTCAAAGTAGTGACGATTATACAACGTCTGAACAAAGTGGAGAAACCATTGTGCATGGTGTTGGTGGAAGAATTATAAAAGCGCAAACCCTTAACCAGAGGAAGCTTGTTGAAAGCATGCGCAAAAACGATATGGTATTTGCCATTGGTCCTGCAGGAACAGGTAAAACTTATACAGGAGTTGCTCTAGCGGTTCAAGCATTAAAAAATAAAGAGGTAAAACGTATTATTTTAACAAGACCTGCTGTTGAGGCTGGTGAAAATCTTGGATTTCTTCCAGGTGACTTAAAAGAAAAATTAGACCCTTACATGCAACCGTTGTATGATGCGTTACGTGATATGATTCCTGCAGAAAAACTGGCTAGTTTTATAGAAAACGGAACGATACAAATTGCTCCTTTAGCCTTTATGCGTGGACGTACTTTGGATAATGCATTTGTGATTTTAGACGAAGGTCAAAACACTACTCATGCACAAATGAAGATGTTTTTAACACGTATGGGGAAAAATGCTAAGTTTTTACTAACTGGTGACCCTGGACAAATTGATTTACCACGTCGTACTATTTCAGGACTTAAAGAAGCCTTGTTAATTCTTAAAAATGTAGAAGGCGTAGGTATTATATTTTTAGATGATAAAGATGTTATTCGCCATAAGCTGGTAAAAAAGATTATAGCAGCATACAAGAGCATAGAAAATAGAGAATAAATTAAGTTGGTAGTTTTTTAGTCGCAGCCAACAAAAAATTAAATAGAGTTATTATTATATCGTATGTAATGATGATAAATTAAAGCAAATGTCACACAACACAATAATAGATACCAATTTTAATTTTCCTAATCAAAAAAGTGTATACAAAGGAAAGGTTAGAGAAGTTTATAATATTAACGACGAGCAGTTAGTAATGATTGCAACCGATAGGTTAAGCGCCTTTGATGTGGTGATGCCTAAAGGTATTCCTTACAAAGGGCAAATTTTAAATCAGATTGCAACCAATATGATGAAAGCTACTGAAGATTTGGTTCCTAATTGGCTAACAGCTACTCCTGATCCAAATGTTGCTGTAGGTCATTTGTGCGATCCTTTTAAGGTTGAAATGGTTATTCGTGGTTATATGTCTGGTCATGCTGCACGTGAGTACAAAGCTGGAAAACGACTGTTGTGTGGTGTGCCAATGCCTGAAGGGATGAAAGAAAATGATGCATTTCCTGAACCTATAATTACACCAGCTACAAAAGCAGAAATGGGAGATCATGACGAAGATATTTCTAGAGAAGACATTTTAAAACGCGGAATTGTATCAGAAGAAGATTACCTAGTACTTGAGGATTATACACGTAAGCTTTTTAAAAGAGGTTCTGAAATTGCTGCTGAAAGAGGATTGATTTTAGTAGATACCAAATACGAATTTGGAAAAACCAAAGACGGAAAGATTGTATTGATTGACGAAATCCACACTCCAGATTCTTCACGATATTTTTATGCTGACGGTTATCAAGAACGTCAGGATAGAGGAGAAGCCCAAAAGCAATTATCAAAAGAGTTTGTACGCCAATGGTTGATTGCAAACAATTTTCAAGGTTTAGAAGGTCAAACCGTTCCTGAAATGAGCGATGAGTATATTACAAGTGTTTCAGAACGCTACATAGAACTTTACGAAAACATTACAGGAGAACCTTTTGTAAAAGCTGATGTAAGTAATATACAAGAGCGTATTCAAACTAATGTATTGGCTTATTTAGGCTAATAGTTTTTTTAACAATACTATTTGTCCAAGGTGATAGTAACTATGTTCTATCATAGCATCAATATTACGTTGGTAAGTTCCATATTTTTCATCTATAAAATTTTGGTTAAGCTTACTGTTAGGTAATTTTTCAATTAGTTCGATAAGACCTTCAGTATCTGTCCAAAATCTATTTAAAAAAGCATTCCATTGCTCTTGTGATTCTATTGGAGGAAAATCAAAACTGTATTGATCACGTATTTCTAGCGTACCACTTTCAAAAGCATGTTTTACACCAGCAATGTAGTAATGGATGTGTTGTGCTAACACAGCAATAGTGTTGAGCGATTTTACTTTGGCAACAGCAACAGTCCAATCTAAACCTTCTAGTTGGTGTTTGTAATTGGTGTTAGCAATCCAAGTTCCATTTAAAATAACTTCGCGTAAACGATTGGCGAGTTGTTGTGTTGAATTCATTTTATTGGTTTTCTGAAATCTCTTTCAGTTTGTTTAGTGCTTTAGGCCAAGTGTTATTAAAATAATCTGCGTAATTATCATCAGTATCCAATTCAACTTCTACTGTAGTGACACCATTGTTTTCTGTTAACGAATAGTTTTCAAGGCTTCCAGCCCATTTTTCAACTTGCTCACCAGAAGTAATTTCATGATCACCATCAAGAATTCCATAATGGCGAATGGACACGAATTTTGATGGGATATTTTCAGCAATTTCTGAAATCATTCCACCTTTTTTTCCGTTTTCATCAGTTCCAACAAAATACATTTTTTCACCTTTGTTCCAACTGCCTTCATAGGTTGAGGTTGGATTAAATTCAGCTGTCCACTGCTCATAAGTATTTTTATTGTTAAGCCCTAACATAGTTTCGTATACCTTTTGCGAAGAGGCATTTACTTGTGTGCTAAATTTTATTTTTTTCATGGTTTTAGTGTTTTAAAAACTATATTGTTTTATGGGTATGCCCTTTGATTTAATGAGTTTAAAAGTTCTGTATTAAATGAGCTACAAAAGCATTTATGTTTTAAGGTGCTTTTAAATTTAATATAATCACTTATAGCTCTACTAATATATGTGTTTTTGGTGAGAATTTGTTGGTTGTATTAGGTTTTGTGTGTTAGGTTAAAATACAAAAGCTGCCTTATAAAAACAATGGCTACATAGTTTTTGAACCTTGTAGCCATTGAAGTTATAATTTTTATTACCAGTTAGTATTATTAGTCTTTTATGAATTTAAACGTATATCCATTATCAGTCTTTAAGAAATAGATGCCATTGTTTAAATTTTGAATGTCTATTTTGTTAGTGTTTAATAGTGTACCATTCATTACTTCGGCTCCTAGATTGTTAAAGATACTATAGTTGCTTATTTCTGTTAAGCCTTTAATATGAATAAAACTTGAAGAAGGGTTTGGGTAAACAACTTTATCATTAAGGCTAAAATCACTTGTGCTTAATGTTGCAGCAGAAAATACGATATCATCAAGACCAAATGAATCATTACCAAGGCTACTAGTTATAGTAAAAGAATTAACGTTAGTCCAATTTACAGTTACAGCTGATCCTGTTTCGTATATCAAGTCTTGATTAACACTTGTGTTGCTTCCACCTGAAGGTGTAAAGGTCCAAGTGCGAGTTCCAGAATAATCATAAAGAGCAAAAGCATAAATCGAAGTTATATCAACAGGAGAACTAAAACTCACAGTTGCAGAATCACCTGAATCTGTTTGATAGGTAAATACAACAACACCTGAAGTGCCAGAGAAGCCATTACCATATAAGGCCGTTGCATCAGTATTTGAATAAGATGAAGAAAATGTAGCTGTAATACCAGCTACTGTTTGAGCAACTCCAGTATCAGCAAGTTCAACCGTTTCCCAGTCAAAAACTTGTGAGAATGATAATGTACTGATTAATGTAAATAGTAAGGCAGAGTAAATGTGTTTCATGGTTTTAATTTAAGTTATAGGGATTTTAAAAAGTTAAAAAATAAGTTGACTATTAAGTAAGCCTGAAGTAAAGTGATGTTAATTATTAACACCTATTTCTCAAACAAAACCTTTCGGTCTATGTATAAGAAATAGGTGTGTGTTATTATAAGTTGGTAATAGTTATTCTTTTATAAACTTAAACGTAGTACCGTTTTCTAATTTTAATAAGTAGATTCCGTTATTTAAGTTTTGAATATTTAGTTTTTCTTTATTTGATATTTTACCATTTTTAAGGTTCATACCAACAAGATTATAAATATTAAAAGTTGTAGTATTTGTCAAGCCATCAACAACAATAAAGTTGCTTGAAGGGTTAGGGTATAAACTCACATTACTAATTAAAGCAACTTCATCATTCCCTAATGTATTGCCCTGTACGCTTCCTGTTAAAGTAGTAATAGTTTCTGGGCAATAACCTTCAGCGTTAACCCAGCTACCTAAGGTTAAATCTGGAGGGTTTGGTAAAGAAGGTGTAGTGTTGTAATACATCACTGCAGTAGTATAATCAGGAGTATTTAGTGGTCCATCATTGTCTAGCTGAATTTCCCATCTGTCAAGGGATGTGTTCCATATAATTCTTAATTCACAAACACCTGCAGGACAACTTTGGGCAAAGTCACTAGGTTGCGTTTCGTAAGTGTTTCTGATGTCTCCAGAATCATCAGTAGTACCTGTATTGGATAGGTAAAAATCTTGGTCTCCTAATACTCCTGTACAGCCCTTAAAAGTAATTTGCGAACTTACATGAATAGTACATGTTAGAATAACAAAAAAAGTTAGGTAAAGTTTTGTCATAATATAAAATTTGGGGTTAATATTTAATGAATCAAAACTATTTATTTTAGGTGAATAATGAAGAAAAAAATGAGTTTTTTCTTTGAATGGCTATGGTTTTATTTTCTTATTAAAGATGAAGTTTGTAAATCACAAATATTACCTATTCAAATAAATTATTACTTTTAGTACTGTTTAAAACACTTCATGGAACAACTCAATCAATTTATTTCAGATTTTGCTTCATATGCTTGGGGCTTGCCATTGCTTATTTTGTTAATTGGAGGTGGTTTGTACTTACTCATTTTATCAAGGTTTTTGCCTTTTCGGTTGTTTGGTCATGCTTTAAGTGTACTTAGAGGTAAATATGATAATCCTGATGATCCTGGAGAAATTACACATTTTCAAGCACTCACTACAGCATTGTCTTCCACAATTGGAATGGGGAATATTGCTGGTGTTGCTGTTGCAATATCTATTGGAGGTCCTGGAGCAGTGTTTTGGATGTGGGTGAGTGCTATTATTGGTATGTCAACAAAATTCTTCACTGCTGTTTTAGCGATTATGTATCGTGGTAAAGACAGTCAAGGCAACTTACAAGGTGGACCAATGTATGTTATCGTTGAAGGTTTAGGCAAACATTGGAAACCCTTAGCAGTGTTTTTTAGTTTTTGTGGTATGGTTGGTGCATTACCTGTGTTTAATGTTAATCAGCTTACGCAAGCTATTAATGATATATTGTTACAACCAAATGGAGTGGAGGTGAATACTACCTCAAACCTTGTTATAGGTGGCGTTTTGGTGTTTTTTACTGCTTTGGTAATTATTGGTGGATTAAATAGAATTAGTAAAACAGCTTCAAAGTTAGTACCTGCTATGGTGTTGTTGTATTTTGTAATGGTGCTTTCAATTTTAATTTTAAATGCGAGTGAAGTACCAAAATATTTCTCGCTTATTTTTACTGAAGCATTTACAGCTCATCACTACACAGGAGATACATTTTTAGGAGGTGTAGTTGGCGGACTTATACTTTTAGGAATACGTAGAGGTGCTTTTTCTAACGAAGCTGGTATTGGTACTGCGCCAATGGCTCATGGAGCAACTAAAACATCACAACCAGTTCGTGAAGGTTTAGTAGCTATGTTAGGTCCATTTATAGATACTATTATTGTATGTACACTTACTGCTTTAGCTATATTGGTTACTGGTGTTTGGAAAACTACTGATGCCAATGGAGTAAGCCTCACAGCTTTAGCTTTTGAACAAGCATTTGCTTCAACAGGAAAGTATATGTTGTTGTGTTGTATTATAGTGTTTAGTGTATCATCTTTGTTTTCATATTCATATTATGGTACAAAATGTTTATCGTTTTTAATTGGAGCTAAAAACAAAAACTATTACAACATAGTGTATATTCTTAGTATCATAATGGGAGCAACTACCTCACTTGCAATGATGATTAATTTAATTGATGGTTTCTTTGCGCTAATGGCATTTCCAACAATGATTTCTACGCTTATTTTAGCACCTAAAGTGGTTAAGCAAATTAAAAGCTACACACAAACGCTAAAGACTTCTTCTGATAAATAAATGAATTATACTTGGTGTAATTCAGATGAAAAACGAGTGACTTTACTAAACTCGTTTCTGTAATTGCTTGGTGTAATTTTTTTGATTTTTTTAAATATCCTGTTGAAGTTGGATATGTTATTAAATCCACAATTGTAACTAATTTCGCTAACGCTCATGTCGGTGTTTATAAGTTGTTTAGTAGCATAAATTAAACGAACATCATTTACATAGTTAATAAAAGTCTTACCTGCTCGTTTTTTTATAAAACGATTAAAAGAGCTTGTACTCATATTTACCAAGTTAGAAATTTCATCTAAAGAAATTTTCTGATGGTAGTTATTATGTACAAAATCATGTACTAATTGTATTTTTTTACTGTTTTCATATTCACTAATTTCAACATCGTTGTCAGTATTGAGCAGTCTATAGTCGTCACTGTCAGCCAATGTTTGAAGTATTGAAAACAATTCAAAATAATCATTAATATTATTGTGTTCCGCTAAAGAGGTAAGCTGTTTTTCAAGTTTTAAAGCAGTTTCTGTTGAAAAGTTTATGCCTTCCTTCGCTCTTAAAAACAATTGTTTTATAGCTTTAAACGCGTTTAGGTTCAGCAATTCATCAGTAAATAACCAATCATGAAACTGAATGGTTATCTCATCAACAGCATTACTTGTGCAGTTATGATGCTCCCAACCATGTTCTAGGTTTGAGCCTATAAGCGTTAATTCAATAGCGTCAATTTCTTCCATACTGTTACCAACAATACGTCGTATACCTTTACCATTTCTAATAAAATTAAGTTCGTACTCTGGGTGAAAGTGAATTGGAAAATCAAAACTTGGTTTGGTTCGATCAATAACTAAAAACACATCAAAGGGTTTTAGTTGGGTAATTTCTCTATGGATATTTTCGCACATGGTTCATTAAAAAAGCAGCCTTAATTTAGTAAAAATTAACCATTCCCAAAAACTAGTGCTTATTTTGATAGATTAATATTATGATTTGAAATTATTGTATAAGAATTAGTGAAAATAGTGATAGTTTAATAATTATTATTGGTTTTTATTTATAAATTGAAAATTAAAGCAGTTTTTTATTATGAATAAACAAAACCCAGTAAAGTATTGGAAAGCCAATATTAAATACGTTTTAATCCTCTTAGCAATTTGGTTTCTGGTGTCTTATGGCGCAGGAATTTTATTTAAGGATGAATTAGACACCATACAATTAGGAGGCTTTAAACTTGGGTTTTGGTTTGCTCAACAAGGATCTATGTACGTGTTTGTCGTCCTTATTTTCGTTTATGTTAGATTAATGAATAAACTAGACAAAAAGTACGGATATGATGCATAATTTCTTTTTAAATGTAGATGTTCAAATATGGACCTACATACTCGTTGGTATTACATTTTCTTTATACATAGGTATTGCTATTTGGTCTAGAGCAGGTTCTACAAAAGACTTTTATGTTGCTGGTGGTGGCGTTTCTCCATTGGCAAACGGAATGGCAACAGCAGCTGACTGGATGAGTGCCGCATCATTTATTTCTATGGCAGGAATTATTTCTTTCAGTGGTTATGATGGTTCTGTCTATTTAATGGGTTGGACTGGAGGCTATGTGTTATTAGCCCTGTTACTAGCGCCTTATCTGCGTAAGTTTGGCAAGTTTACAGTGCCTGATTTTATAGGCGATAGATATTATTCTAAAACTGCACGTATTGTTGCTGTATTTTGTGCTTTGCTTGTGTCGTTTACTTATGTGGCAGGACAAATGCGTGGCGTTGGTGTTGTGTTTTCTCGTTTTCTCGAAGTTGATATTGATACAGGTGTTATTATTGGGATGCTTATTGTTTTGTTTTATGCTGTTTTAGGTGGAATGAAAGGCATTACTTATACACAAGTAGCACAATACTGTGTACTTATTTTTGCATTTATGGTTCCTGCTATTTTTATTTCTATTCAAATGACAGGAAACCCGATTCCGCAACTAGGTTTTGGGGATACTTTAAGTGATGGTTCAGGAACCTATCTATTAGATAAATTAGATGGGTTAAGCACAGAACTCGGTTTTTCTGAATATACCAATGGCTCAAAATCTATGATTGATGTTTTTGCAATTACCTTGGCATTAATGGTAGGTACTGCAGGTTTACCTCATGTAATTGTTAGGTTTTTTACGGTAAAACGAGTTAAAGATGCTCGTAAATCGGCAGGTATTGCGTTGCTGCTTATAGTTATTTTATATACAACAGCACCTGCAGTTTCTGTTTTTGCTAGAACAAACTTAATTGAAACGGTTTCCAATCAATCCTACGCAACGGTTCCTGAATGGTTTAAAAAGTGGGAAGCAACCGGACTTATTGCATTTACTGATAAAAATAACGATGGACTAATTCAATATGTAGCTGACGAATCTATAAACGAATTAACTGTTGATAGAGATATCATGGTGTTAGCAAACCCTGAAATAGCAAAACTGCCTAATTGGGTGATAGCTTTAGTTGCTGCTGGCGGACTAGCTGCAGCACTATCAACAGCAGCAGGTTTATTGTTAGTTATTTCAGCTTCTGTTTCTCATGATTTAGTTAAAAAGATTATCAAGCCTAATATTTCTGAAAAAGGCGAACTCATCGCTGCGCGTTTATCAGCTGTTGGAGCTGTTTGTGTTGCAGGCTATTTTGGGATTAATCCACCTGGTTTTGTAGCAGCTGTTGTAGCACTTGCTTTTGGGTTGGCAGCGGCATCCTTTTTTCCGGCTATTATTTTAGGAATCTTTTACAAACGAATGAATAAAGAAGGTGCTATTGCAGGTATGATAGTTGGTATTACAGCTATGTTGTTGTACATGATTAAGTACAAACTAGGTTGGTTTGACGATGTTGTTCCTGATAAAAGCGAATGGTGGTTTGGTATTTCTCCTGAAGGGTTTGGAGCAGTGGCTATGGTACTTAATTTTGTAGTGTCTATAGTTGTTATGAAATTTACAAAAGCACCGCCAGCTGAAGTTCAAGAAATTGTAGAAAACATAAGAATACCAAGTGGAGCAGGAGAAGCTGTTCAGCATTAAAACTATTTACTGATAGAGTTTTTAAACTGCTGTGGCGTCATTAATTCCATTTTTTTAAACTGTCTGTTAAAGTAGCTGGTGTTATTAAACCCAGACTTAAACGCTATTTCAGACATGCGTAAATCTTTGGTTTCCTTGATAAGCTTTTTAGAAAATTTAATTTTTTCAGAATTGATATAATCTATAGGTGAGACACCAAGTGTGTTTTTAAACTTCTTATGAAAATGTGACGCGCTCATACATGCTTTTTCTGCAAGTAAATCTACGGTAATGTCTTTATTGGTAAGGTTTTGTTTTATATATTTAATAACAAACCCTATACGTGTGTCGTTAAAAATACCATCAGTATCATTCAATAAAAAAGCCTTTGCTTTGGTTTGTAAAAGCCTTACAATAAGCTCTTGAATCATTAAATCCAATAAAACATCTTTTGACGAAGTAGTATTAGTAAAAGTATGTACCAAACGCTCAACTAAATGATTAACATCTACATTATTTATAAGATGCGACGCGTTATCATCTAATTTCCAATTGTTGTTTTCACGCTCAATAGTTACATGATGATTAAACTTTTCAACCACTTCATCAATTTTATCGCTATCTATTCCAAGCGCAAGACATTGCGTTGGGTCATTAGCTTTTGCCAAAGGAAAATCAATAATCATTTCTTTATTAGTTGGCATAACAACAGATTCGCCTGGAAAAAAATCAAAAGACGGTAAGCCATCAATATGCATTATCTTTTTTCCGGTAAGCATGCTTGCAATTACAGGAAAATCAAAAGTCAATGACACCTTTTCGGCATATTCATGAGTTTCATAAATATTCAATTCGGCATAATCTGCATTGTAGGTAGTACGATTCTCTACCAAAGTGGTGAGCTTTCTATGGCTTTTATGATGTCTTAATAAATGATTCATACTCAATATTACAAAAATTGAACAAGTCTATTTTAGTGTTGATAGATATGTTCAACAATTTAATAAATATGTTCAATAAAATCAGAATATCATAAAATAACTTTATAAAAATTATCAATAACCTAAATATATAGGCTTTTAATTGTTTAAGTGTTAAAATTTTTAACAATTCACCATGATTGATAATTATCTGATTTTAAACGAAATAATAATCTAAACTAAAAAAGTATGAGTTATTCAAAACCAAAGTTTAAAGCATCCTATGGAAATTTTATAAACGGAAAGTTTATAGAACCATTAGATGGTCAATATTTTGAAAACCGATCACCAATAGATAATAGTGTGATTGCTAAATATCCAAGATCTCAAAAAGAAGACGTAGAATTAGCACTAGATGCAGCAAATGCAGCAAAAGAAAGTTGGGGAAATACATCTGCAACAGAGCGTGCAACCTTATTAAATAAAGTAGCAGATATTATTGAAGCAAATTTGGAAGAGTTTGCATTGGTTGAAACCTGCGATAACGGGAAAGCTATTAGAGAAACACTTAATGCTGATGTACCTTTATCTGCAGACCATTGGCGTTATTTTGCAGCGTGTATTCGTGCAGAAGAAGGTAGTGCAACCGAACTAGATGCCAATACCTTATCAATGAATATTAAAGAACCACTTGGTGTTGTGGGACAAATTATTCCATGGAACTTTCCATTATTAATGTTATCATGGAAACTGCCTCCAGCATTAGCAACAGGTAACTGTGTGGTATTAAAACCAGCTGAACAAACACCATCATCCGCTACGTTATTAATGGAAAAAATAGCCGACGTTTTTCCTCCAGGTGTAATAAACGTAGTACATGGTTTCGGACCAGAAGCAGGAAAACCTTTAGCATCAAGTTCAAAAGTAGATAAAGTCGCTTTTACAGGCGAAACAACTACAGGACAATTGATTATGCAATATGCGTCTAAAAACCTTAATCCAGTAACTATGGAGTTAGGTGGTAAGTCACCAAACATTTTCTTTAATAGTGTTATGGATGCTGATGATGCTTATTTAGACAAAGCTATAGAAGGTGCTGTATTGTTTGCTTTTAATCAAGGTGAAGTTTGTACATGTCCTTCGCGTTTATTAGTACAAGAAGATATTTATGATAAGTTTATGGAGCGTGTTATTGCGCGTACAAATGCTATTGTACAAGACAATCCGTATGATGTAAATACCATGATAGGAGCACAGGCTTCAAACGATCAGTATGAGAAAATTCAGTCTTATTTAGAGATAGGAAAAGAAGAAGGCGCTAAAGTATTATGTGGTGGAGAAGCCAATAAGTTGGATGGCGAACTTGCAAATGGGTTTTATATTAAGCCAACCATTTTAGAAGGTCATAACAAAATGCGTGTATTTCAAGAAGAAATTTTCGGACCTGTAGTGTGTGTGACTAAATTTAAAGATGAAGCTGAAGCTTTAGAGATTGCAAACGATACATTATACGGTTTAGGTGCTGGTGTTTGGACACGCGATGCACACCAATTATATCAAATACCTCGAGCTATTAAAGCAGGTCGTGTTTGGGTAAACTGTTACCATGCATATCCTGCTCACGCTCCATTTGGAGGTTATAAAAAGTCAGGATTTGGTAGAGAAAATCATGTGATGATGATGGATTACTATCGTCAAAACAAAAATATGCTTATTTCTTATGACAAGAATAAGTTAGGTTTCTTTTAAATTAGTTAGTTTTATTTAGAAACGAAGGCTGAATGTATGTTCAGCCTTTTTAATATATTTAGGGTATGCAAAGAGTAGCAATTACAGAAAAAGCTGCAGCAGTGGTTAATCAGCTTAAAGAAAAACATGGTGAACTTATTTTTCATCAAAGTGGTGGTTGTTGTGATGGTTCTGCACCAATGATTTTTGAAAAGGATGACATGTATCTTGATGAGAGTGATGTGTTTTTAGGTACGCTTCAAGGTGTTAATTTTTACATGAATCAAGACCAATTTGAATATTGGAAACACACACACTTAACCATAGATATTACCGAAGGTAGAGGCGCAAGCTTCTCTTTAGAAATCCCTTTAGGACTCCGGTTTATAATAAAGTCTAGATTACTAACACAAGAAGAAGAAAACTATTTTAATAAAACGAAAACAGAATAAATAATGAGTAACTACCATATCAAACATTTAGAAGAATATTATCAAGTCTATCGTAAATCGGTTAGAAACCCAGAGGTCTTTTGGGAAGAAATAGCTGAAGAGCACTTCATGTGGCGAAAAAAGTGGGACAATGTATTAAGTTGGGATTTTACTAAACCTGAAGTAAAGTGGTTTGAAGGTGCAAAATTGAATATTACCGAAAACTGTATTGATAGACACATTTATACGAGAGGCGATAAAACAGCTATTATTTTTGAACCCAATAATCCTGATGAAGACGCTCAGCATATAACCTATAGGCAATTACATGATAAAGTATGTCGGTTTGCCAATGTGCTAAAAGAAAAAGGGATAGGTAAAGGTGATAGAGTGTGTATTTACCTGCCAATGATTCCTGAATTGGCTATTTCGGTATTAGCTTGTGCGCGTATTGGTGCAATTCATTCTGTAGTATTTGCAGGATTTTCATCATCGGCTCTAGCAACAAGAATTAAGGATTGTGATGCTAAAATGGTGATTACTTCTGATGGATCGTATCGTGGCTCAAAAACAATAGACTTAAAAGGAATAGTTGACGATGCATTAAACGATTGTGAAAGAGTTGAATCAGTTTTAGTAGCTAAACGCATTCATTCTGAAATCAATATGAAAGAAGGACGTGACCACTGGTTGGAGCCACTGTTGGAAGAAGCTTATCACGACTGTGTACCAGAAATAATGGATGCCGAAGACCCTTTATTTATTTTATATACTTCTGGTTCAACAGGTCAACCAAAAGGGATGGTGCATTCTTCAGGAGGTTATATGGTGTATACAGCATATACCTTTAAAAACGTATTTCAATATAGAGAAAATGACATTTATTGGTGCACTGCAGATATAGGTTGGATTACAGGACACAGCTATATTGTATATGGTCCACTAGCTAATGGTGCAACAACCGTTATGTTTGAAGGTGTCCCAAGCTATCCAGATTATGGTCGATTCTGGCAGATTGTAGAAAAACATAAAGTAACCCAATTTTATACAGCGCCAACAGCTATTAGAGCTCTAGCTAAAGAAGGAGTAGAGCACGTCGAAAATCATGATTTATCGTCTTTAAAGGTCTTGGGTACAGTTGGTGAACCTATTAATGAAGAAGCATGGCATTGGTATGATGATAATATAGGTAAACGAAAAGCGCCTATTGTAGATACTTGGTGGCAAACCGAAACAGGAGGCATAATGATAACACCTATTCCGTTTGCAACACCTACAAAACCTACCTATGCAACCTTACCGTTTATTGGGATACAACCAGCGCTAATGGATGAGCAAGGACAGGAAATAAAAGGCAATCAGGTAGACGGACGCTTATGTATAAAATTCCCTTGGCCAAGTATGGCAAGAACCATTTGGGGCAATCACCAACGTTATAAAGACACCTATTTTTCAGCTTTTGAAAATAAATACTTTACAGGTGATGGCGCGTTACGTGATGAAGTAGGATATTACCGAATTACAGGTCGTGTAGATGATGTTGTTATTGTGTCTGGTCATAACTTAGGAACAGCACCAATAGAAGATGCTATTAACGAACATCCAGCAGTTTCTGAAAGTGCTATTGTAGGATTCCCTCATGATATCAAAGGAAACGCACTCTATGGATATGTTATTTTAAAAGAAACAGGAGAAAGCAGAAATCACGATAACTTACGTAAGGAAATTAACCAACTCATTACAGAGCAAATAGGGCCTATTGCTAAACTAGATAAAATACAGTTTACAAGTGGGTTGCCAAAAACACGTAGTGGTAAAATAATGCGTCGTATTCTTCGTAAGATTGCTAGTAATGATACAGCTAATCTTGGAGATACAAGCACATTGCTAAACCCTGATTGTGTTAAAGAAATTATGGACGGAGTACTTTAATACACTAAATTCTATATGATAAACCGTTTCCCTCCAGAAACGGTTTTTTTATGTCATTCCTTATATGTCATTGCGAGGAACGAAGCGACGAAGCAATCTCACCCTTTTTGTCAGTCTGAGCCTGTCGAAGACAAATAACAAAGTAATCTCAGTTTTGTCATTCCGCGCTACGACGCGGAATCCATAATTTTAGCGTAGTTACTTTGTGCTGTCAGTTCAAGTGTTCCAACTGCAAAGTTGGAATGTATCGAAAACCCAAAAACTAAACCCAAATAAACCTTAAAACTATAAACTACTTTTTCTATTTTTACCAAAAGTACAGTTATGCACTTCCAACCACTTTTAAACTACATAGCAAAACACGTAGCGCTCACCAAAGAAGAAACTGACTATCTGGTGGAGCATTTACACTATCGTAGGTATTTAAAAGGACAATACATCCTTCAGCAAGGCGATGTGTGCAGAACCAGTTCGTTTATACTAAAAGGGTGCACCAAACTATTTTATGTAGACGATACAGGAACCGAACACATCATTATGCTAGGTGTTGAAGATTGGTGGACTTCAGATATTGGAAGTTTTATAAATCAAACACCTGCCGAATTCAACATACAGTGTTTAGAAGATACCGAGTTGGCACAATTTCATTATGACACTATCGAGGACATCTTCGAACGCATCCCAAAGCTAGAGCGCTTTTTCCGTAAGGTGACCGAACGTGGTCTTGCAGCAGCCTTAAACCGAATTATTCGCAACTTTAGTATGACGGCTAAAGACCGTTACCTGTTCTTTAGAGCAACCTATCCTAAGATAGAACAACGTATTCCGCAGTACATGATAGCCTCTTATTTGGGTATTACCAAAGAGTTTTTAAGCAAAATAAAAAAACAGGTCGCTCAAGAAAGTTAAACTAGTTTAACCTTATTTTATAAACTACTTCATTTTTACCCTTACGATGTGTTGATAGTTTTGTAGTGTAATTTTTTAATCAAAAAAACCACAACAAAATGAACACATTAAAAACCACTGCAATTATAGCATTTGCAACATTTACAGCTTCAGTTGAAGCACAAGAACAAACCGTAAACACTTCAGAGAGTAAAGTCGTTTGGAAAGGCTACAAAGTAGCAGGATCTCACGAAGGTACCATTAAGATTGAATCTGGTACATTACAATTCAATGGCGAGCAACTTACAGGAGGCGAGTTTGTAATGGATATGACTAGCATTAACACCACAGACCTCGAAGGCGAGTACAAAGACCAATTGGACGGACACTTAAAAAGCGACGATTTCTTTGGTGTAGAGAATCATCCAACAGCTAAGTTGGTATTTACTAAAGTAACACCATCAGGTAAAAATGCTTACGAAGTAGAAGGTAACTTAACCATAAAAGGCATCACTAACCCTGTAATTTTTATACTATCGGTATATGGTAGTAAAGCAACCGTAACCCTAAAAATTGACCGTAGCCAGTACAACGTACGTTATGGTTCTAAAAGTTTTTTCAACAACTTAAAAGACAAAGCAATATATGATGAGTTTGATATTGTAGCAGACCTTCAGTTTTAAACCCTTAATAGATTAATAGCACTAAAACCGTTTCTTTCTCCAGAAACGGTTTTTTTATGTCTTTCCTTATTGTCATTGCGAGTGCAACGAAGCAATCTCAGTTTTGTCATTCCGCACTTGATGCGGAATCCATTAGTTCAGCATTTCACACTGTTGTCATTGCGAGGAGCGTAGCGACGTGGTAGTCTCTTTTTTGTCACTGCGAGTATAACGTGGCAGTCTATTTTAAATGTATAGATTGCCACAGCCTAAAGGCTTCGCAATGACGCTTGTGTTTTCTATAATGATTTTACTATTGTCATTGCGAGTGCAACGAAGCAATCTCAAAAATGAGTATATTGGTATTAATAACTAATATGTTATCAATGTCTTATGAAACCAGGCTTTATTTACATACTCACCAATTATAATAATACAACATTATATGTAGGTGTTACTTCAAATTTGATATTACGTGTGCAACAGCACAAAGCACAAAGTGATCCTAAGGCATTTACCACGCGTTATCGTATAAATAAACTAGTATACTATGAAGCGTTTCAAATGATTGGTGATGCCATAGGAAGAGAAAAACAATTGAAAGCAGGGAGTAGAGCGAAAAAAGAAGCGTTGATACAAGGTATGAATCCCGCTTGGGAAGATTTGTATGAAAAAGTTTTGTTAGAGTATGAAGGATAGATTGCCACAGCCTAAAGGTTCGCAATGACCCTTGTGTTTTTATAATGACAAAAGACATAAAGAGGTGTCACCATTCACTTTAAAAATGCTATTAATTTTTTATTCAGGAGTGTAAACAGTATCAGTTATTCTTTAATTGACCCATTTACATTTTGCAATGCCATGTTCATTAAAATCTTATTGACTAAGGTTTTAGGATACACCACAGTGCCACCAAGTTTTAAAGCAGGTATAATGTTCTTCATACGTAAACGGTAAATACTGCTTCGGCTTAGTTTAAAGTGGTACATCATATCTGCTGTGGTGTACCATTCTTCTTCATTGACTATAGCTAAATCCAGTATTAGTCCGTTAGGTGTGTTAGGTAAATTTTGGGGAGACTGGGTTACGTTTTTATCTTGTTTTTTCATAACGTAAAAAATGAATTTAATACAAATAAAGTAAAGCATTAAAACACAATGTTTTAACCTGTGTGTATTGAAAATATAAACAAAGTAATGTTGATAACTGCTTGTTAATGAGTTGGTAATAAAATTATTGTAGTTACTTTAAAAGTATTGCGCTACAACACACTATTCAACACTTCTGCAAGTCGAATACCTGCTTTTTGTAGTTGTGTTCTAGCAACGTGCAAATAGGCATAAGAGTATTTGTGTCTTAAGTTTTCTCCTTGTTCTACATTGGCATATACTTCTCGTGTAAGAATATGGGTTTCATTGACCCAATCAATCACTGTACCTTGTTGTATGGCTTTTACTTCGGCTTTGGTAAGGTAATCGGCATTAGCGGCAAGTTCGGTATAACTCATGCCATAGTCGTCAATCATTTTAGTATCCCATACCGAATGCAGGTTGGTGTCTTTATAAAACCACTGTACTTTAAAGTCGTTGCCACCTCTATCTTCGGCTAAACCAATATGCATAGGTTGGTGTAAATCGCCAATAAGATGTACAAGCATACGTAAGTAAAAGGCTTTATCCTCATGTGTAGCATCAGGGTTTTGCAATACGGCTTTACAGTGTACAATACCAGAAACCAAGTCACCATCAGGATGTTGTTTAGAGGCATCATAATCGGCATCTAGTGGCATGTTTATATAGTGCCAAGTGTAAAACTGGTTGAAACGATTATCGGCTTTAATTTCATCAGGATAGGTCGATACAAAAGCTAAAGACTCATGATTAAGCAGTTTTTTAATCATACGTTTAGACCTAGCTGTTAAATAGTTATCAGCTATGGCTCCAACAGTACGATGACCTGTTTTTCCCCATTTCACATTGGCATTGGTAGGAACTAACAAGACGAGGCACAGGCTTAACAGGAATAGGTGTTTTGGTTTCATAACGTATAACTTAAAATGATGTAGTAAAGATAACTGTATTTATTAAAACAGAAGACCAACAACCGATAAAGATTAAGCTGTTGCTAAGGTCTTTTTTTGTGCGTTACGCAACCATGCAAACACTAGTACTGATAATATTCCAAATACCGAAAACCCTATAAATAGTGGTAATGCAGAAGTGGTGACAAAACTTCCTATATAGTTGGCAATAGGAACAGCCATAACGGTAGATACAAAACCATTAATTGCCGACCCAATACCAGCAATATGTCCTAAAGGTTCCATAGCTAGAGAGCGTAAGTTTCCAAAAAGAAAACCAACAGCAAAAAACTGCAGAATAAAAAAGGTAATCAAAACATGCACACTAGGGTTAACACCTGTGTGAAACAAGACTACATATAGCAATGAGATAATAGTGTACGCAATACCAGCAGTATAAGCAATATTAAACGACCCAAACCTAATAACCAATTGGCTATTGCTAAAGGTTGCAAACCCAACCGAAAAGGCAGTACTCGCAAAAATATAAGGAAACATATCCCCAAGATCATACTGCACCTGAAAGATTTGTTGAGATGTGCTTAAATACACCATAAACGAACCTGTAATAAAACCAGACACTAGAGTAAAGGCAATAGCATCTTTATATTTAAAAAACTCTTTAGTACCACTTATAAATATAGAAGGCTTAAACGGAATACGTTTTTTAGGCGAAAGGGTTTCTGGTTGTCGTTTCCAAAACCAAAGCACAATGATTAAACCTATAATTAAGTTGGCATTAAAAATAGATTGCCAATTGAAAAAGTCGAGGAGGAGCTGTCCAAAAGTTGGCGCTACAATAGGCACCAAAATAAAGAACATTACAATTATGGAAAGTACCTTAGCCATAAAGTCACCACTGTAAGTATCGCGTGTCATAGCGACAGCAATGGTTCTAGGAGAGGACAGACCCACACCTTGAAGCACACGAGCTATAAGCATAACCGTAAAATCATTGGTGGTTACACAAATGATACTTGCTATAACAAACACAGCAAACCCAAAGTACACCATGGGCTTTCTACCAAAACTGTCCGATAGCGGACCAAAGATTAATTGCCCAAACCCAATACCTAAAAAAATCATGGTAATTAAATACTGATTTTGATGAGGGTCGCTCACACCCAAAGCATCACCTATTTGCGGTAAAGCAGGTAATAAAGCATCTATGGAAAGTGCTACAATAGACATCAAAGATGCCATAAGTGCTATAAACTCAATTTTGAAGGCTGGTTTTTTTCGCATGCTACAAAAGTACCTTGTTTTACTGTATTGAATTGAATGTAAAGTCTTAAAGCTATCTTAAAAAAAGAAAAACTCCTTAATCGATAATTAAGGAGCTCTTTTTTTGTGAAATTATTAAAATAAATATGCTAAAACTGTATTTACACCTTAGTAATTGTTATTTAAAAAACCGCTAAGTTAAATTTTAAAACTAATAGCTATATTTATTCCATATTTTAAAGCGAATAAATGGCTAATTATTACAAAAGTATATTATGTGTTTTATTTTGCTGTATGGTTTCATTTGGACAAAATAAAAATGGTCAAGATGTTTTTAGGTATATCGATTCTGCCGACATCTATTACTCCATTAAGCCTAAACTAGCACAACAGTATTTAGATTCTATACCAGAGCCAGTAACTGCATCTATAGCTGGTAGCCTTGCAGAGTATTACCAATTAAAAGCACTTATAAATGATAGACTTAATGAAGGAGCAAAAGAGTTTCAAAACTTTTTGTTGGCTCTAAAATATGCTGAGCAAGAACAAAAGTATGATATTGCAGGTATGAGTAGTATTGAACTGTTTTACAATACAATTATTGTTAATGATGGTAAAGCCGATGTAAAATATCTTGAGCAAGCTAAAGCTTTTTATACTCTTGACAATAATTATAATGGCTTAATTGAAGTTAACCAAATGTACGCTTACATTGAGATGCACAATAACAATTTTAAAAAAAGTAATGAATTAACGTTACAGCATCTTGAAGAGTATAAAAACATAACAGATGATGGCTATTACTATATGTATGCACTGTTTATGCTGTCATCTAATTATACACACTTGTATAACATTGATAAAGCACATAAATACCTTTACCATTTAGAGCGTATAAAAAATGACACAACTATTTCACCACCATTACACGATGCTCATTTGGTGACTATTTATACTTGTCTTGCTGATGAACATTTAAAACAAAAAGAAATAGACTCTACATTTATATATTTAAATAAAGCTAAACCTTTACGTAAGTTTATGAATGATGCTGATGTGGAAAACTATTACACTGTTTTTTTAAATTATTATGATTCTAAATCAGATTTAAAAAACAAAAAAAAATATGTTGATTCTTTACAGTTATTTCATGAAAATGAATTAGCAGAGACTATTGATGCAAGTTTAGAAATAAACACAGCATTACTACATTCAGAAAGGCAGTTACGTGTTGAGACTAAGAAAAAATATGTTAACAGATACTATATCTTAGGGCTTGTAATAGTGTTATTAGGTTTAATCAGTTTAGTAGTTGTAAAGTATAACACTTTTAAGAAAAGAATAAATAAATTTATAAAAAAAGATAGCGAATATGCCTACTTACAGTCTAACCATGAAAAATTAAAAGTAAAAGTTAAAGGTTTAGAAGGTTATATTGAAGATATAAAACATAATATAAAGCAAATAGCTACTATAAGCGATGTAAACGACCAAAAAAATGAAATAAAACAAATGTATAAGAGCATACATTTAAACTCATCAACATTGCTTAATAAAAGTGAAAATCATTTAGAACTTATTAATGAACTTAACGTTGCTTTTTTTAATAAGATGAGTTCTAAACATCCTGAATTGACTTCTTCAGATTTAATTATCTGCTATTACATACATACTGGATTTAAAAACAAAGAAATTTCGGTCTTCTTAAATACTACAGAACGGTCTATTGAAAGTAAGCGCTACCGAATAGGAAAAAAACTACAACTTAAAGATAAAAGCGTTTCATTATTAGACTATCTTACACAATTGTAAATGTTTTAAAAAAGCCAGTAAAATTGTGTGGTGCGTAGTAGGTGAGTACCTATAAAATCAATTTTAAATACAGGGTTTTTGATATTTGTACAACTATTAATCAAACAATATCAAAAATGAAAAAAAGCTACTTTTTTCTACTGTGTTTTTTTACTACAGTAGTATTTTCGCAAACTACAAATTACAAAAATGCTCCCAATAAAAAAGGGAGTAATTACTTTGAAATTGTCAATACTGTAAGACAAGAATTAGAACCACTAAAGAACAGTACTTCAAAAACCGATATTAAAAAAATTAAACAATTTGAACGTTGGGCATATTACTGGAAAGATAGAGTAGATGCAAACGGTAATTTTCCAAATGAACTTTTGGGATATTACAATGCAGGTATTATTGATAGAAATGGAGTAATACAACCTTCTGTAGGACAAATGTCTAGAAGTGCTCAAAGTTCTCAATCGTGGGTTAATGTTGGTCCTCAAGTAGTGCCAGATGCTAATGGTTACTCTAATTATCCACAAATGGGTAGGCTCACTAATTTTTTAAGATTTCAAAAAGTACCTGAAACCGAAAATGTACTCTTTGTAAGTGCGCCTAATGGAGGAGTTTGGAAATCTATAGATAACGGTATCACTTGGGAACCTAAGTTAGATTTTATAGCAGGAATTGGAGTGACTGATATTAAAAGTAGTTCTACTGATGCTAATGCACCAGGAACTATATATGTGTCTACAGGCGATTATGATGCTGACCATATAAAATCCATAGGAGTATTAAAATCTACTGATTTTGGAGAAACATTTCAATCAACAGGATTAACATTTAGTTTGTCTCAACAAGAGACAACGTCTAATTTAATAGTAATAAATGATAACACTGTAATCGTAGGAACTAATCAATATATAAAGAAAACAACAGATGGAGGTGCAACATGGACCAACGTTTATACGCATGTTTATAATGATGCCCAAATAGGAAAGTTTCACAGAAATGGAGCAAATATAATGTGTGCTGATAGTTGGGGAGGATTACTGTTTTCATCTAACTATGGTAACACATGGTCAATAATAAAACCTGTAGGTATAAACTATGAAAGACATGCTGTGACATCAGATTTAGCTACAGGTATATTTTATGTTCAAAACAAAGCAGGACAAATATCAACTTACAATCCTGCAGCATCAGTTCCTGCTTTAACCGATTTAGGAAATCCAACAACAAATTATAACCCACAAGGAACATACAATCAAGCTTTGGTTGTAAAAGATGGTCTAATAATTAGTGGAGGCGTAGATGCTATAAACTCTGATAATAATGGAGGCGTGTGGTATACTACTCTTAATAATGCATGGGAAGACAATAGTTCGGCAGGATCTTATGGACATGCAGATATACATGAAATGGGGTATTTAGACAATGGGTATTCATTTTGGGCATGTAATGATGGAGGATTAATTTACTTTAATTATCCAACAGTTTCGGAAGAAAAACCAGGTGTTGAGTACATGTCAGATGGTGTATTAATTACACAATTATATTCGGTAGCTATTTCTCCTCAAAGTGAAGATCATAAAATAATAGGAAACCAAGATAATGACGGTTATAGTTTGGAGATGAAAGATGGTACTTTAAAGTGGGTGTCTGCCTTAGCAGGTGACGGAACTTGTACTGCTATTGACTTTACTAACCCTTCTATTAGATATTTAGGTGGACAAAATGGCTCTCTCATTAGGACAGATTCCGGTTTTGCCAATAATTATGCAGGTGATGTTGATATTACAACACCTTCTGGAGCGCCATTTGTGTGGACAATGAAAATGAATTCAACAGTATCCACAACTTTATATGGTGGTTTTGGTGAAATATATAAATCTACAAACAAAGGAGATACATGGACTAACCTAAACTCTGGAGCTGGACAAATAGAGTTTATTGAAACCTTTGGTAATAGCTTATTTGTTATTGGTGAGAATGGAGGAAGAAAATCATTAAATGATGGAGTGTCTTGGTCAGCTATAGTAGAACCATCTGTATCTGCTGATATGAATTCAGTAACTTTTAATCAATCAAACCCAAATATTGTTTATGCTACAATTAAAGGGTATGTAGATGGTTCTAAGGTTTTCAAATCAACAGATGGAGGATTGACTTGGTCAAACATATCTTCTGGTTTACCTAATATTTTAGTAAAGCAAGTTGTTTTGAAGCAAAATCAAAGTGAAGAAATTTTGTTTTTAGGTACAGAGTTAGGTGTTTATTACAAAACAGGAGCCAATGATTGGCAACCATTAGGTCAAGGTTTGCCAAATGTTATCATAAACGATATTGAAATAAACTATACAGTTGATAAATTAATTGCAGGAACGTATGGAAGAGGGCTTTGGGAGATAAGTATAAATAATAATACATTAGGTATTGATGAAACATCACCAACAGATGATAATGCTCCAAAGTTATATCCTAATCCTGTAACAGATGGGTTGCTATATATTAATATACCAACTGAGTTTGATTATGATTATGTTATTTATAACGTAGTAGGAGGCTTAGTGAAAAAAGGAAAACTAAGTTCTGGAGATAACCTAATTAAAGTAAATGATATTGCATCAGGAATTTATGTAGTAAGAATGACTAGTGGCAATTATGTGTCAACACAAAAAGTTGTTATTAAGTAAGTAACAATTAGTTATGAGGGAAGAAAAAGGAGTCTTATGAAGACTCCTTTTTTATTGTTACTTTTTTGTGTAAACTATTTCCATACTTTTCATTTCTTGGTCTCCCATAACGATAAACATTTCAAATTTATGAGAGGTTTCAGATAATACGGTAAACACTTCTTTGACTTGCATATCTTGTCCGCTTGCAGGATCTAGCATACTGCCTTCAAGGGTTAAGGTGTTGGTTTTTTCATCCAACTGTCCTTTCATGAGCATGATACTGCTTCCAAAATTATCAATCCAAGTGGCAATAAATTCTTTTTTAGCATTATCATAGCCTGTAATGCTTTCTCCCATAAAAGGCATTCCCATCATTTCACCATTATGCGATGAACGTTGGTACAGTCCATTCATGATCATTTCGTTAGTGGTAGTTGCTTTAGACTCTGAAGGTGGTTGCGAAGGATCCATCCACATTTTTACAGTAGCGTTCCATTCACCATTCATAGCAGCTAACCATTTATGGTATTTGCCAGGAGTCATGTTGTCTTGCCATGCTTTCATTTCTTCTGGAGTTTGCGCAAACCCTGTTGCACAAAACATCAATAGTGTTAGTGATATCAGTAATTTTTTCATAATAGTATGATTAAAAGTTGATTATCATAAAGATACTAAAAATTACAACGGAATATTACCATGTTTACGTTTTGGCGTGTCTACATGTTTGTCCTCAAGCATCGCAAAGGCTTTTATCAATTTACGTCGTGTATCTTTTGGTAAAATCACTTCATCAATAAAACCGCGTTCGGTAGCACTGTAAGGATTAGCAAATTTTTCAGCATATTCAGCTTCTTTTTCTTTCCATTTTGCTTCAGGGTCATCAGCGTCTTTTATCTCTTTTCTAAAGATAATTTCGGCAGCACCTTTGGCACCCATTACGGCAATTTCAGCACTAGGCCATGCAAAGTTCATATCAGAACCAATGTGTTTAGAGTTCATCACGTCATAAGCACCACCATAAGCTTTTCGAGTGATAACCGTTATTCTTGGTACAGTGGCTTCGCTAAAAGCATACAATAATTTAGCACCATGAACAATAATACCATTCCATTCTTGGTCAGTTCCAGGTAAGAATCCAGGAACATCTTCTAGCGTTAACAATGGAATATTGAATGCGTCACAAAAACGTACAAATCGTGCTGCTTTTTTAGAGCTGTTTACATCTAATACACCTGCTAAAAACATAGGTTGATTAGCAACAATACCAATAGATTTTCCACCTAATCTCGCAAAACCAACAATAATGTTTTCGGCATGGTCTTTATGAATCTCGTAAAATGAATCTTCGTCAATAATACCAGAAATAACCTCGTGCATATCATAAGGCTTGTTGGCATTATCAGGAACAATGTCAGATAATTGTTCTCTCAATTCATCACCTAATTCAAACGGTAAATCTTTTGGCTTTTCTTGGTTGTTTTGAGGTAAGTAACTCAATAGTTTTTTGACGTCTTCTAAACATTCCACATCATTTGTTGACGTTTTATGCGCCACACCAGATTTTGATGCGTGTGTAGATGCACCACCAAGCTCTTCAGAAGTTACAGTTTCATTCGTCACAGTTTTAACCACATTTGGTCCAGTTACAAACATATAACTGGTGTTTTCAACCATAAGGGTAAAATCGGTCATGGCAGGAGAATATACAGCACCACCAGCACAAGGTCCCATAATGGCAGATAACTGCGGAATAACACCTGATGCTTGTACATTTCTGTAAAAAATATCAGCGTAACCACCAAGCGAGCGCACACCTTCTTGAATACGTGCACCACCAGAATCATTCAATCCAATTAATGGCGCACCAACTTTTACAGCAAGGTCCATAATTTTACAAATCTTTTCTGCGTGAGTTTCAGAAAGCGAACCACCAAATACGGTGAAGTCTTGTGCAAAGATGTACACCAAGCGACCATCAATAGTACCATAACCTGTTACAACGCCATCGCCATAAAACTGTTGTTTGTCCATACCAAAGTCTTTGGTACGATGCGTCACTAAAGCACCAATTTCTTCAAACGAGCCTTCATCTAATACATATTGCACGCGTTCGCGAGCCGTTAGTTTCTTGTTGGCATGTTGTTTTTCTATACGTTTTTCGCCACCACCTAAATAGGCTTGGGCTAATTTTTCGTTTAAGTCTTTTATTTTGTCTTGCATAGCATGTATGTTTTTGTTTTGTCATCCTGCGCTACGACGCAGGATCCACTTTGTCAATTTTTCTTGGATTCCGCATCAAGTGTGGAATGACAGTATTGTTGTTCTTTGTCATCCTGCGCTATGACGCAGGATCCACTTAATATATCCAATCTTCTGCTAAATCATTCCAGTTTTTATTTTCAGCTTCAATTAGGTTAATTTTCCATTGTCTATTCCAATTTTTTAATTGCTTTTCTCTTTTTATTGCATCATTTACATATTGAAATTGTTCAAAGTACACTAATTTGTCTAATCCATAATTTTTAGTAAAACCTTCTATAAGTTTTGCTTTGTGCTCAAATACTCTTCGTTCTAAATCATTTGTCATACCAATGTAAAGTGTTCCGTTCTTTTTATTTGTTAATATGTAAACATAAAATTGGTAATAATTTCCTTTCATTTTTTAAAACATTTAAATGATTTTTTATGGATTCCGTGTCGTAGCACGGAATGACAAAAGTTGATGTGTTTTTAAAAATGTTTCACTATTAATTATTTTATATATATTCCGCATTATCAAATCAAGTTTAGTACAGGCTCTGTGCGGAATGACAAGCAATTGTTCTAATTTTATCTCGTTGTACTTGTATCATTTTCTTTGTCATCCTGCGCTCCGACGCAGGATCCACTGCGTTTATTTTATGGATTCCGCATCAAGTGCGGAATGACAAGTTCGTAATACGTTTTGGTCTTCCAGATACTGTTTTACAGCAATAAGCGCAGCAATGTTTGCTTCAGTTTCTTGTTTGGCTTTAATGGCTTCTGGTGAGTAATGTTTTTTAACAAAATGAGTGTCAAAATCACCTGAACGGAAAGCATCATGTTCACAAACAAACGTTCCAAATGGAAGAGTGGTTTGAATACCTTCAATTTGATAGTTTTCTATCGCTTTTATCATAAGTTGAATAGCCTCGTCACGCGTCGTTCCGTAAGTGATTAATTTGGAAAGCATAGGATCATAATAAATAGGAATATCCATACCTTGCTCAAAACCGTTATCTACACGAATGTTTTCACCAACTGGCAATTGATACACATCTAAATGACCAACACTTGGTAAGAAATCATTTAGCGGATCTTCAGCATAAACACGCAGCTCCAAAGCATGACCATGAATACTTAAATCGGCTTGTTTTATGGCTAAAACTTCACCACGAGCCACACGAATTTGTTGTTCAACCAAATCGGTTTTTGTGATTAATTCGGTAACAGGATGTTCTACTTGCAAACGCGTATTCATTTCCAGAAAGTAGAAGTTATGGTTTTCATCCAATAAAAACTCAACTGTTCCAGCACCAATATAATCGCAGGCTTTTGCCACTTTTACAGCAGCTTCACCCATTTTAGCACGTAACTCTGGAGTTAGTACAGATGATGGCGCTTCTTCAACCACTTTTTGATGACGACGTTGAATACTACATTCGCGCTCAAATAAATGAATGACGTTACCATGTGTATCTGCCATCACCTGAATTTCAATATGACGCGGCGATGCTACATACTTCTCAATAAACACCGAACCATCACCAAAGGCGTTAACGGCTTCACTAATAGCACGATCCATTTGCGATTCAAAATCGGCTTCTTTTTCAACAATACGCATCCCTTTTCCACCACCACCAGCAGAGGCTTTTATTAAGATAGGAAACCCAATGCCTGTGGCTATGTTTTTGGCTTCAGCAATATCTGTAATAGCTTCGTCGGTTCCTGGAACCATAGGAATATCATAAGCTTTAACAGCGTCTTTGGCTGCTAGCTTGCTTCCCATAATTTTTATGGCTTTACTTTTTGGCCCAATAAAGATAATGTTGTTGGCTTCGCATAATTCGGCAAAGTCAGCATTTTCAGAAAGGAATCCATAACCAGGATGAATGGCATCTACGTTAAGGTCTTTAGCGACTTGTATAATTTTATCACCTAATAAGTACGATTGATTAGAAGGTGCTTCACCAATTAAAACAGCTTCATCAGCATATTTTACATGTGGCGCATGTCTATCTATAGTGGAATAAACGGCAACCGTTTTTATACCCATTTTTTTTGCAGTTCGCATCACACGAATGGCAATTTCGCCTCGGTTTGCTACTAATATTTTTTTAATATTCATGTTTTAGATGTTCTTTTTAGATAATAGAAAATAGAATAGAGAGCAGAGAATAGAGACGTATATATTTGATCTCTATTTTATCATTTCTTTTATCTCTTTTCTCATCTCTTGAGTTCTACTCAAATTCTATTAATAGTTGGTTTTTGTCAACAGCATCGCCTTTTGCTACAGAAATGGTTTTTATAACACCATCACGTGGAGATGTTAATACGTTTTCCATCTTCATAGCTTCAAGGATAAGCAATGTGTCATTTTCTATAACTTCTTGACCTTGTGATACGCTAATATCTAGGATAAGCCCTGGCATTGGGGCTTTTATATCGTTTACATGTTTAGAAGCACCTACTTCAAATCCCATGTCTTTAATAAGTTGGTCTAAATAATCAGCAATTGCAACATTATATACTGTGTTGTTTACTTTCACAGCATAGGTTTTGTTATTGAAATCTTTTTCTATGATTTCAGCATTAAAAGATTGATTGTTTTTTAGAATGTGAAATGTATTTGCTTTTGTAGGAACGACATCAAGGTTTTGGATGTTTTCGTTTGAAATTTCAAAATGATCTGTGTTATTAACAGATGTTTTAAAGTTCGTCATGAAATTATAATTTTAGAGCTGTAAAGGTACATAAACTAAAACGTTTTCGAAACCTTTGAAGCGTTAAGACTACTTCTTATAACTTGAAGAGTTTTTTTAAGGTTAAGCCTTTGTTGGTTTTTAGGAGTGTAGTGGTTTTTAAAAAAATAATTGCTGTAAGTAATGCGTCACCAGCAGCTGTATGTCTATCAGAGACATCAAGTACATAGTTTTCTGCAATTTCGTCAAGGGTGTATTTATCTTGTTTAATAAGGTTAGATTTAATGCGTGTCGCGCGATATAAATTTACGGTATCTAAAACGCTGTTTTTAAGTTTGGGTAAGTTATGACGCAGAAGCATTTTATTAATCATAGTGATGTCAAACCGAGCATGATGTGCCACTAAAATACTGTTGCCAATATAACTTAAGAACAGCTTTAAGGCATCTTCTTCGGTTGTGGTTTCTATACGTTCATTTTTTATGATTCCGTGAATCTCTACGGTGTTTTCATTAAAATGTTCTTGTTTAATATATACTTCAAAGGCGTTGGCAACATTGATTTCATTATTAAAAACATCAACAGCACCAATGCATAGTACACGGTCTTTTTCATAATCAAAACCCGTAGTTTCAGTATCAAGAACAACAAAGCGTGTATTGTGCAATTCACTGCGTTTAGTGGTAGCAAACAAAGCCTCATAGTCTAACCAATACTTTGGATATTCAGGTGTTGGTTTTTTATTAAAAAAAGATAACATTATACTAGAGTACTTAGGTTAAACCTTATTTTAATAAACTCTTGCAGTGTTGCTATGGTTTTAAAACAACGCTTTAGTTTCATCTTTTCTTCTTTGGTTAAGACTTCAAGAGCTATAAATCTTCCATTGTCGTTATTTAGAAGTCCGTGTTTGGTTCTAAACTTAAGGATAGCCTTAAACGCATAAGAAGACGATAAGTAAAGTTCCTTGTTTTCAGGAAACAGTTCAGCAAGTTTTTCAAATCGCTCAGCAGTATTGTTGATGTTTTTGATTTGATACGTTAGTGTTAGCAAACGACCAGCATCAATTAAAGGCATAAGTGCACGTTTTTTTAAATCGAAAAAGTCTTTATGCTTACCATCACTTTCAACAAGAAACTGTCTAAAGAAACCAAGTGGTGACGCACTTCTTAAAGCATTTACACCCAATTTGCTTAAAAACACCGAATTGGTTTTGGTTATACTTAATACATGGTCTGACAAGGCATTGGTGAGTGATGCTTCGCCATAACTAATATCAAAGTCAAAGAAAATAGAAGAGAGTAGGATTTCATCATTTCCTGTATTGGAGGTCCAGTTACTGAATTGTGCTTTCCATTCATCAAGACTTAAACACCACTTAGGGTTTTTAGCCATCATATCTGCATTACAAAACTCAAAACCTATAGTGTTTAAACGCTTGTTGACCTTTTTTGCCAGTTTTAAAAAATAGTCTCTAACGGTTTCAAGTTCTTCTTTTGGGACATTTTCAAACACAATAGCATTGTCCTGATCGGTTTGTAAAAGCTGTTCCTTACGTCCTTGACTGCCAAGAGACATCCACGCAAACTTAACAGGAGGCTCTTCTTTCATTTTCTCAAGGCATCGTTCAATAATTCGCTTTATTGTGGCATCATTTAATTCAAAAATAATCTTGCTTGTATGTGTCAATGGAATATTTTGTAGGATATAGCCTTTTAGTAAAATGGCTATTTTTTCTCGTACACGTTTAAGGTCTTTGGTGCTGTTAGTACGTTTAATCGCTTTCATTAACACAGAAGGGTTATTTCCCTTCATAAGCGTCATATCATGCTCAGAGACTAAACCAATGAGTTTAGAGTTTGGTGTGCCATCTTCGGTAATACACAAATGCCCAATTTTATGTTTCATCATGGTAATTTGTGCTTGAGCAATGGTTAAGTTTTTAGGATAACAAAGCACAGGAGCACTCATTACATTTTTAACAGGCTCTTTAATGGTATGTAAGCCAGTAGCAACTTTATTTCTAAGGTCTTTATCGGTAACAATACCCAAGGGCAAACCATTGTCTTCAATAATTATTGAGCCAATGTTTTTGGAGCTCATTAGTTTTGCAATGGTTTTAATTTTTGAAGTAGGCTTAGCAGTAACAATTTTTTTAATGTAGCTTACTGGTTGTAGCTCAAATAAGTTATCGGTTGGGTTTAAGACAATTTCGGTATCCGAAAAAAAGCGCAGTTGATGCTCTTTAGAAAAAGGGTTTTCGGTATTGGAAGCAAAACTCTCCAAAAGGTATTTACCTACCTCTTTGTTTTTTTCGGCCATAGGTTTAAAGACCTCAATAGGAATGCTGTATAATATACATTCCTCTTCGGTTATGGAGGTAATGGCATAGTTTTCTTGTGCGAAAAGCGGACGAAGTCCAAACACATCGCCTTCGTCAAACTTATCAATCACTTCAGATGTGTTGTTAATAGTCTTTTTTAGTGACACAGCACCTTTGTGAATAATATAAAAATGCTGGTGTAATGTGTCGTTTTGGTTGTAGATTATCTGTCCTTTGTCGAGATACTTAATAGTAACCTGAACAGCAATCTCCAACAACTGATTTTTTTTAAGCAAATCAAAAGGAGGGAAGCGTTTAAGGAAATCGGCAATACGTTCGGCTATAGTGTTCTTCATACTGCTAAGTTAAGCACCAAACCTGTATTTGCATAATTAATCTAGTTTAAAATGCGAATCGTTTTGATGGCGTTTTATGGCTTTTCTAGCTAGGAATAATCCAACAGCTAGCGAGACAAAAGCACCAACCCAAATACCAGGAATAAAGTCGATAAACAAAAAGAAATCGTAAGCACCATGGAATAGGGTTGCCAATGCAAGACCTATAAGATTTAGTTTTATTCTGTTATTAGAAAACTTTGCTTTACCCATAAAATAGCCCATTAGTACACCAAAGGTAGCATGTGCAGGAACTGCAGTAAAGGCTCTTAAAAATGCAATTTTATAACCACCTTCAAACACATACATAATGTTTTCGGTAGCTGCAAAACCCATTGAAACTACCACAGCATATACAATGCCATCAAAAGGCTCATTAAAGTCTTTTTTAGGCTGAGCAAAATAGCGTACGATGACATATTTGCTAAACTCTTCAACTAATCCAACAATAAAAAAAGCTTTGATGAATTGGTCAAAAACACTTGTGTTAAAAGGTATTGGAATAACACTATCTGTAACAAGGTAAAGAAAAGTTGTAATCGTTATACTTCCAATACCACCAAACAAAAAGCAATATAAGATTAACCGTTTGGGCTCTTTTTCATATTTATCTTTAAAATAAATATAAAGGATAATCATTATAACAGGAGCTATCGCAAGGAGGAGTAGATTCATAGTTGAAAATTAAGTAAAATATTAAAACCTGCTACAGTTTTTTTGGATAGCATTAAAAATAGTAGTGTAGTAGGCTCTATTGCTAGCTACAAAATGGTTGTTGGTTTCACTGTTATTCAATAAGGACTGAAATGTAGAAAAGCTAACAAGTTTTAAGGCTTCAACCTCATTTAGTTGAGGCTTTAACTCTTCTATAGGAACTTCAAGTTTAGTTATAAAAGTATGATGAAACTCGTTATCAATAATGCCATTATCATAACTTTGAAAACATTCAAACACACCAATCTTATTAAGGTCTTGTTCTAAAATAGCTAAACCTATTTCTTCTTTTGTTTCTCTAACTGCTGCCTGTGTAATGCTTTCTCCTGCATCGATATGACCAGCAACTGAAACATCCCATAGTAACGGACAAATGGTTTTTGAAGCTGCTCGTTGCGCTAGTAGAATGTCTCCATTTTTAGTGTAAAACCAAACATGCGCTGTATTATGATAAAACCCTTTGGTATGTATTACAGATTTTAAAGCAGTTTCTCCTGTTGGGTTACCAGAAGCATCAACAATGTCGATTAATTCATCCATTTAAATAAGAGTTGTCCCATCGAGCGCAGTCGAGATGTTTTTTGAGATACCTTTTTTCAAGTTCTCGACTGCGCTCGAACAGACATAGTTTGTTTTATTCAATTGCAAGATTGCCACGACCTAAAGGTCTCACAATGACATTTGCTATCTTATTTAAAGTAGCTAAATGTTTCTCCGTTTTTAATCTTTAATAAAGACTCATAAATTAACTTGATAACATTCTCTACATCTTCACGATGTACCATTTCTACTGTAGTATGCATGTAGCGTAATGGTAATGAAATTAATGCAGAGGCAACACCACCATTGCTATAAGCAAAAGCATCTGTGTCAGTTCCTGTAGCTCTTGATAATGCTGAACGCTGAAACGGGATATTTTTTTCTTCGGCTGTTTCAGTAATTAAGTCACGTAATTTTTGCTGTACTGCAGGCGCGTAAGCCACAACAGGACCTAAACCAAGTTCTAGATGACCTTCTTTTTTCTTGTCAATCATTGGAGTAGTAGTGTCATGAGTTACGTCGGTAACTATAGCTACATTAGGCTTTATAGTTTGTGTAATCATTTCAGCACCACGAAGTCCTATTTCTTCTTGTACTGAGTTTGTTATGTAAAGTCCAAAAGGCAATTTCTTTTTGTTTTCGTGAAGCAAACGCGCAACTTCAGCAATCATAAAACCTCCCATTCTGTTATCTAATGCACGACATACAAACTTGTCTTTGTTTAATATATGAAACTCATCAGGATAAGTTATGACGCAACCTACATGAACACCCATTTTTTCAACTTCTTCTTTGTCTTTTGCACCAACATCTATAGTGATGTTTTCTAAAGTAGGAGCTTGCTCTTTTGCTTTGTTTCTGGTATGAATTGCAGGCCAACCAAATACACCTTTTACAATCCCTTTTTTGGTATGGATGTTTACAATTTTACTTGGTGCTATTTGGTGATCGCTACCACCATTTCTAATTACATGGATTAATCCGTTGTCAGTAATATAGTTTACATACCACGAAATTTCATCAGCATGACCTTCAATAACTACTTTGTATTCTGCTTCAGGGTTTATAACACCAACAGCAGTTCCGTAGGTGTCAGTAATAAACTCATCAACATACGGTTTTAAGTACTCCATCCATAGTTTTTGTCCATCCCATTCATAACCAGTTGGAGACGCATTGTTTAAATATTTTTCTAAAAAGTCCATTGACTTTTTATTCAGTATACTCTTTTTTGCCATATTCAATTATTTTGGACTAAAATAATAATATTAATACGATTTTAAGGTTTTAGAGGTTGTAAATTATTAATTTTGGTCAGTACGTTTTAAGTACGTAAAAGTTTGGAATACTTTTAGCTTATATCTTGTGTATGCATAAAATAACCTACATCTTTATATTGTTTCCGTTTTTGGCATTTGCCCAATTGCGACCTGTTGTGGAGAAAGATACAACAGAGGTTGAATGGATTATAATTGAAGGTGATTCGGTTCCAAGAACAACAATTGATTTAGATGAAGTTATTCTGCTCAATAAATTAAAGTTTGATAGTAGTGAAGACCGAAAGCGCTATCTTATTTTAAAACGAAAAACTATAAAAGTATATCCTTATGCAAAACTAGCTGCTGAACGATTAGAAACTTTAAATGAACGTTTAGCAACTCTAGATTCTAAACGAGAACGTAGGCAGTATGCAAAGATAATTCAGCGATATATTGAAGAAGAGTTTTCAGCAGAATTAAAAAAACTCACTCGAACCGAAGGGCAAATACTAATAAAACTAATTCATAGGCAAACTGGTAAAACGACTTTTGAGCTTATTAAAGACCTTAGAAGTGGTTGGCGAGCTTTCTGGTTTCAAAACACTGCAAAACTGTTTGATATTTCGCTTAAAAAAGAGTTTGACCCTTTGAATGTGAAAGAGGATTATCTTATTGAAGATATTTTAGAACGTGCGTTTCAAAATGGATTATTAGTACGTCAAAAACCTGCTGTTGATATTGATTTTTATGATCTTACCGATAAATGGTTAAACCCAAAACCTACTGTTGATAAAGAATGAGAATACAAACACCTTTTGAAGAACGTCTAAACACATGGAGTCATGCACTTGGTGCTTTGTTGGGAATTGCAGGATTGGTTTTACTTATTCTCTCAGCCTTACAAGTGAAGTTGCCTTGGAGTTTATTTAGCGTAATAGTTTATGGTATTTCAATAATTGTTTTGTTTAGTGCATCCGCTTTTTATCATGCTGTAAAAGGAGAAAAGCGAAAGCATTATTTCAGGATAGTAGATCACATTAGTATTTACATGCTCATTGCAGGAACTTATACTCCTGTATTGCTCATTGCATTACCAGATAGTCTTGGTTGGCTTTTGTTTTGGGTTGTTTGGGGAATTGCTGCTTTTGGCGTTGTGCTAAAACTATTCTTTACAGGAAAGTTTGAAGTGTTTTCAACCTTACTGTATTTGGTTATGGGTTGGTTAATTGTGTTCGATTTTTCTAATGTTTCAACCGCTTTAGGAAGCAATGGAGTGTTATTATTATTTGCTGGCGGATTGTTTTACACCATAGGTATTGTGTTTTATGCTATTGAGCGTATTCCTTATAACCATGTGATTTGGCATCTTTTTGTTCTTGGAGGCGCCATTTGTCATTTTTTTATGATTTATTTTTACGTGCTTTAGTTTTTAATAGATGACAGAAATTACACTTGCAACACCCAACGATTACAAACAGATAGCCGATTTAGGTTTTATCATCTGGAACGAACATTATACACCTATTATTGGAGCGGAACAAGTAGCTTATATGCTAGATAAGTTTCAATCAGAAAAAGCTATACATCAGCAAGTAAAAGAAGGTTTTGAGTATTATTTAATCACTTTTGAAACTGTGCCTGTAGGATATATTTGCGTTAAGAAAAAGCGAGACGCTTTGTTTTTAAGCAAGATTTATGTGCTTTCTGATTACAGAGGAAAAAAAATAGGAAAAACAGCAATGCAGTTTGTTGAACGTAGAGCCAATACATTACATTGCAAGAACATTGAGTTGACAGTGAATAAATATAATGTCAATTCTATTAAAGCCTATGAAAAATTAGGGTTTAAAACTGTTGAAGCACTGGTAATGGATATAGGAAATGGTTTTGTGATGGACGATTACCGAATGGTTAAAAACCTATAAATTAATCCTTGATTACCTCTTTGTAGTCTTCAAAGAAATCTTCAAACTTGCTCATATTTTCATTGAAAAACACCATTACATCTTGCCATGTGTTTTTATTGTGGATAGACACTTTTTGTTCTAATGGAAGATAAATTCTTGATATTTCTTTACCGTTTTCTAGAAAGTATTCTTCTTCAAAAATAACGTCAGGTAAGTAATCTTGGGTTAAAATAGATTTAAGTGATACTAGTTTTTCCCAGTAGGTGATACGGTTTTCTAAATCGTCTTCAATGTCTAGCGCTATAAGTGCTTTTTTGGTGTCAAAATGAAATTTAAAGCTAAAGCCTTTTATTTTGGTATCGTATAGCGTCCATTTCCTTGGAAATGATTTTCCAAAGCTTATCCAAAAGTCTTGACGCAGTCGTCTTGATTCTTCTTTACTAAACATACCTTTTAAATTACATAAGCCATTCCAATACCTAGTAATATGGCAACTAGTTTGGTTAAGCTAAATTTATGTCCTTCATCACTTTCAAAAAGAATAACTGTAGAAATATGAAAAAATATACCAATTACAATAGCGTTAATTGCATTTACATAATTGGCAGGCATACTTGTATGATTAGAAATAAATGTTCCTAAAGGCGTCATTGCAGTAAACAAAATTAAAAACAGAACTACTTGTAATTTATTACATCTTGATTCTAGTAAAAACCCTGTAATTACTATAGCTATTGGTATTTTGTGTACTAATACACCATAAACAATATCGTTATGTTGATGTATTGGGAACCCTTCTAAAAAGCTATGAATGCATAAACTTATAAAAAGTAACCATGGAAATTCCTTGGTGTCCTCATGATGTACGTGACCATGTTCAGCACCTTTTGAGAAAAACTCCAAAATAATCTGTATAAGAATACCTGTCATTATAAGTAAGCCTGTTTTTTTGGCTTCTAAGTGATGATAAACTTCTGGGAGTAATTCAAAAAGCGTTAAAGCTAATAAAAACGCACCACTAAAGGATAGTAGTAATTTAGAGTGTAGGTTCTTCTTTTTGTAAATCAATACGATTAAAACACCCAAAATTACTGCATATACAGGAAATAAATATTTGTTCATTATTTAGTGCTTGGTAGTTTTGTTTTTGCTTCTTTTCTAGAATAAGATCCTACTTCGTATTTCATTTCAGTTCTTAACCAAGTTAGGTTTTCTTTTAAATTAGAAATGTCAACATCATTTAATTCCTCTTTCTTTTTTAAAATTTTAATAGCTCCTAATAGTCTATTAGTGGCTTTAAAAGGTAATAGCAATCCGCCACCATCATCATACCATTGTTTCATATTATTCAACTTCTCAATTTGAGCATCCTTAGTTGTTAAGTTATATTCACAAAGTTTCCATAATTCAATGTAATACGTTGCTCTTTTCATGGCGATCTCTTTTTTGAGTTCATTGCGAGCATTAAAAATGGCTAGATAATAATTTCCGGCAAAACCTATAATTATACCAATTATGGTTAGCGATATATTTTGTAAAATTTCCAACATCTATTTCTAATTAATTACTGCTAAATATAAATGAGATTTTTAGTGCATTGGCAAAAATAAAGTATTTTTGAATTTTGAAAGTACTATAAGGCATTTATGTATGGAGAATAATTTTAAAATGGTTGCCAAAACCTTATTTGGCTTTGAGGATTTACTAGAAAAGGAGCTATTGCAATTAGGAGCACAAGACATTAAAAAAGGAGTGCGAAATGTAAGCTTTGTTGGTGATAAAGGATTTATGTATAAAGCCAATTTAGGATTAAGAACAGCCATAAAAATTCTTAAACCCATAAAAACGTTTAGAGTTATAACTGAACAAGATTTATATGATAAGGTGTACAAAATGCCTTGGGAAAACTATATGAAACCTACAGGTTCTTTGGCAATTGATGCTACAGTACATTCTAATGTGTTTACACATTCAAAATACATTGCATTAAAAACAAAAGATGCTATTGTAGATAAATTTAGAGATACTACTCAAGAGCGACCTAATGTAGATTTACGTTTTCCTGATTTAAAAATAAATGTCCATATCGATAGGCAACAATGTACCATTTCGTTAGATACATCAGGAGAATCGTTACACAGAAGAGGCTATAAAACAGCTACCAACATTGCACCAATAAACGAAGTGCTAGCTGCAGGATTGATTATGCTATCAGGTTGGGATGGACAGAGTGATTTTATGGACCCAATGTGTGGTAGTGGAACCATTTTAGCCGAAGCAGCAATGATAGCTTGTAATATTCCGCCTAATTTAATGCGAAAAGAATTTGCTTTTGAAAGATGGCAGGATTGGGATGTGGATTTATTTGAAACCATTGAAGAGTCTTTATTGAAAAAGACCAGAGATTTTCATCATAAAATTATAGGTTACGACAAGTCACCAAGTGCTGTTAAAAAAGCTAAAGACAATATAAAAAACGCGCACTTAGACGAGTTTATAAGCATTCAGCATGAAGACTTTTTTAAGACCCAAAAAGCAGGAGATAAAAAGCTGCACATGGTTTTTAATCCGCCTTATGGAGAACGTTTAGATATTGACATGGAGAAATTTTATACCAATATTGGTGATACCCTAAAACAAGGTTACCCAGGAACTCACGCTTGGTTTATTACCTCTAACTTAGATGCGCTAAAGTTTGTAGGCTTACGACCTTCACGAAAAATAAAACTGTTTAATGCTAAATTAGAATCTCGTTTAGTAAAATACGAAATGTATGAAGGCAGTAAGAAAGCTAAATATATGGACTAGTCTAAAAACTTGAAGGACTCCAGAATTTTAACACCTTGTTTTACACTAATATCATAGCAATATAGGTTTATATCATATGCTTTTTTATTGTCCTCTCTATAAATTACAGCATTTAAAACATAATCTTCACCATCACGACAAACTGTGTAGTGGCTCATATAGTTAGGTAAAAAAGGACGACCATCTTCAATAATATCCATATACATATTTTTACAACCTTCTCTGCTCACAAGTTTAAGAGTGTTTGAATTTTTATCAACGTTTTGGTTAATAGTAACAATTTGCATATTTATGCCTAAAACATCATTTTCTCCATCATAATCGGTTTCATCTTCATCTCCTTCAGTATCAATTTTTTGTTTTGTTTCAAAGGTGAGTTTACCATCTTTCCAAACGTTAACGTATTGTGCATTGGCATTAAGTGAAAGTGTTAAAAATGCGATAAATAGAAGTGTTTTTTTCATAAGTATATAGTTAATTGATTAATAGTTTTCTTGTAACTGTTTAGTGTGGTGCTCTACGTGATAAGCAGTCCACATTATTATTTCTCGTAAAGGCATTTTTCCCATTAAAGGATGAGGCAATATAAGTGTGTCTAAATGTTTGTCAGATAACTTTCGAGTCTTGTATTGTAGTTTTTTGTTTTCAACCTGTAAGCGGTTTAAAATGTAGTTTTTGTCTTTTAGCAAAGGAACTTTCATGTTTTTTGATGGACCATAAACGATACCTTTAGACTCTTGTAATCGCTCTTGGTATCTATTTACAACAATTGCGTAATCTCTCACAGCTCTATTAGCTGTTCCAAACCGATATTTTATAATAAACTTAGGAAGACTTAACGCATCGTTAAGTGGTTTTATGCTTTGAAGTAAATGCAATGCTTGCTGGCCAGAAGTCCATTTTCCTTCAGGACCTTGCTGCCATTTTTCATCATCTTGAGAACTTAACACATCAATTAAAATCTGATGCTTTGATTCTAAAAGTTCAGCAATGCTTTCCTTGTCCATAAATTGTGATCATTTTCATTGAAAAGATACACAATTTTTAGTCTTCTTTAGCGACTTTCTTATCTTTTTTGTAGATAGGTATTAGGTAAGATATATTGTATCCAAATCCTATTCCAAAACGTCCGCTGTCATAGGTTCGGTTAAATCCAGGAATGTAAAGATTTTCAAAATCGCTAGGTGCATTTTCGCTTACTAAACCTTTTAATTGAAGGTTTAATCCAACATATAAATTGTTTAAAGTTTCGGCTTTAATACCAATTATAAGTTCGGCCCAAATAGCTGACAAACCATCAAACTCTTTAGTATCTGAAGGAGAAAAAGGCTCATTCCAGTATTGGTCAGGGTTGTAAATGGTGTAATTGTTTAATGTTTGACTAAAGGTGCTTACTCCAGCTCTAAGTCCGCCATATATCATGTTTTCCATGTCTAACCAGTTTAGGTACATGTTGTAATCAACTCCAGCTTTAAAGTAACTTCCTTTTGAAGTGACATCGAGGTAATCTGTAACTAAGTTGTTTTCTTCAGTACCAAGCTCTCCTGCTAGATAAAGTCTTTTGGTAAGTCTGTAATCGGCATTTATTTCAAACCCAGTATAATCGTCATCTAAAAAGGAACGCACAGGTTTGCTAAGGTCTATACCTAGTCTCAATCCATATTTTTGTTTAAAAACAAGAGTGTCATTAGATGTTTTGCTGTCTTCTTGTTCACTTGTATTTTGCGAAAATGATGTTATGGAGCATAACATCAAAAATACCAGACTAATGATAGATATTGATGTGTGCTGCTTTTTCATCTTCAATTGTAGTGTTTACGGTTAGTGCGTTTATAATCCATACGTCATCGTCATCGGCTTCAATGACGTCAATTTCAGTACCTGCAAATATACTTTTATAACCACAAGCTCTTGATACGTATATAAATTCTGGTGTGTAGCTTACTTCAATAACATCAGTATTTGAAGCGTTACTATCGTTACCATTAGTGTCATAGTCGGTGTCTTTTTTTAATTCAAAGAAAGTTGAAATGGTCTCACCTTCGTTTTGAAACCTTAATGGAAGCAAGATAGAATCAGTATTGGTGTTAGTGACAATTTCTTCATCTACACCTTGACCTTTTACAGACAAACGCCTTACAGATTTTGTTTCTTCAGGATTATTAACGTCATAAAAACGTATGATTAAATGTGGCGTAGTTGCTGTTGCTTCAGCACAAATGTCATCTCTTTCGCAGCCTAAAAATAGGACAGCAATTAAAAAGACTAAGACGCTAATTTTTTTTATCATTATAATTTTTCTTTTTTCAGTGATAGTCTACACAAGATTTTTTGTAATAGCTTACTTTTCAAATAAAACCACAGTCTCAATATGTGCTGTATGTGGAAATTGATCCACAAGACTAAGCTTTTTTATTTCATATCCTGACTGCATTAATTGCTCAGTATCTCTAGCTTGTGTGGCTGGATTGCAAGATACATAAACCAAACGTTCTGCGCCTAGGTTTATTATTTTATTTAAAGTTTTTGGCGCAATACCAGCTCTAGCAGGATCTAAGATAATGGTTCTTATTTTGTTTTTAAACTCAGGATGCTCGGTTAAGAATTTACCAACATCAGCAGCATAAAATTCTAAGCCTTTAATGTTGTTTCGTTTTGCATTTTCTTTAGCATCTGCAATGGCTGAAGCTACAATATCTACACCAACAATTTTAGCATTGTTGGATTTGCTAGCAACTATTTGTCCTATGGTTCCCGTACCACAAAATAAATCTAAAACAACGGTATTGTCTATAGCGTCTTTATTTTCTAAAGCATAATCAACTACTTTAGAGTATAGTTTTTCAGCACATTTTGGGTTGGTTTGAAAGAAGCTTTTCATGCTAATTTCAAAATTAAGACCTAGTAGTTCTTCAACTATTTTATCTTCACCATAAACTAAGCGTATGCTTCCAGTGGTAGCAATGGTTCTATCTCCAATTTCGTCATTAATGGTATGTAATAAACCAGCAACTCTATCTCCAAACAATTCTACTAAATAATTAGCAAATGCATCTAAATCAAATTGGTCTAAATCATAAGAAGTAGTCACTAAATTGAATAGCAGCTTATTGGTTTTATAGGATTTTCTTACCACGAAAAAACGGAAAAACCCTTCTTTTTTAGGAGCATGCCATGGTGCTAATCCTGTATTTTCGCAATACGCTCTAATGTCTTTAAGGTGGTTTTCTAACTGCGCATCGAATAAACCAGAATCGCTATTTAAGTTATCACCACACCACCAAAGACCACGACGTTTAAACCCAAGTGTAAACTCGTCTACATCAGTTTTAGCTTCACGATTATAACCAATAGCTGAAAAGCCATATTCCATTTTATTACGATAATGAAATGTATTAGGTGAACTTACAAACTCATCATACTTGGTTTCTATATCCTTTACTTTTCCAATACGCTTAAAAAGTTCTAATGTACTTTGCGTTTTATAGTCATGCTGTTTGTCTATTGGAAGCTGAATATAAGGTGCACCAGGAATATCTTGATAAGGAGTTTCTATTTCATCTTCAGAAGGTTTTAAAACATCAAGCAACTTACATTCGGCATATTTTTTACTCGATTTTTTAACCTGAGCTTTCACTAACTGACCAGGTAAAGTATTAGGCACAAAAACAACAAACTCACCATGTTCATTTCTAATACGTCCTATACCTTTACCACCAAAAGCATAATCTTCTATTAAGATATCTATCGTTTCGCCACGTTTTACAAACTTATTGCGTTCTCGTCTTGCCATGTGCTTAAAATTTTGATTGCAAAGATAGTGGCATTTTATAAAATTCTACACTTAAAATTGATAGTGATTATTTATAAATCGTTCAGAAATTACTAAATTTACATCCTCTAGGGATGATTTCTCTCCCACGCTGCTTTTTCTAAGCGTCACCATAACTTCAAAAATGGTTGCGCAACGCTTATGAAAGAATAAAGGTAGAGCAGGAATGGTTATTTTTTCACAATTAAAATTTTTTTAAAATGGCTGTTTTAGACCAATTAACATCGCAACAAGCGATAGATTTAGAAAACAAGTATGGTGCACACAATTACCATCCGTTACCTGTAGTGTTGAGTAGAGGAGAAGGTGTCCATGTTTGGGATGTAGAGGGTAAGCAATATTATGATTTTTTATCGGCTTACTCAGCAGTTAACCAAGGACATTGTCACCCAAAAATTGTAGATGCCATGGTATCTCAAGCAAAAACTTTAACCTTAACTTCTAGAGCGTTTTATAACGACATGCTAGGAAAGTATGAACAGTATGCAACTGAAATGTTTGGGTTTGATAAATTATTGCCAATGAATACAGGAGCTGAAGCTGTTGAAACGGCTTTAAAGCTTTGTAGAAAATGGGCTTATGAAGTAAAAGGTATTTCAGAAAACGATGCTGAAATTATTGTTTGCGAAAACAATTTCCATGGAAGAACAACTACAATTATCTCGTTTAGTAACGATCCTGTAGCACGTAAAAACTTTGGACCTTATACTAAAGGGTTTATAAAAATTGAATACGATAATCTAGAAGCTTTAGAAACTGCTTTAAAAAACAATCCTAACGTAGCAGGTTTTATGGTTGAGCCAATACAAGGAGAAGCAGGAGTTTATGTGCCAAGTGATGGGTATTTAGCCAAAGCAAAGGCGTTATGTGAAGCCCATGGTGTACTTTTTATTGCAGACGAAGTGCAAACTGGTATTGCTAGAACAGGAAAGTTGTTAGCTGTAGACCATGAAAATGTAAAACCAGATGTGTTAATTCTTGGTAAAGCATTATCTGGAGGTGCTTATCCTGTTTCGGCTGTGTTAGCAAACGATAACATTATGAATGTGATTAAACCAGGAAACCACGGAAGTACTTTTGGTGGCAACCCTGTTGCTGCTGCTGTTGCTATTGCTGCTTTAGAAGTGGTTAAAGACGAGCAGCTAGCTGAAAATGCTGAAGCACTAGGACAATTATTCCGTGAGGAAATGAATAAATACATTGCAACAAGTTCTACCGTTAATTTAGTAAGAGGAAAAGGATTGCTAAATGCTATTGTTATAAATGATGATGAAGATAGCGATACAGCTTGGAACATTTGTTTGGCATTAAGAGATAATGGTCTTTTAGCTAAACCAACACATGGTAATATTATTAGATTTGCACCACCTTTAGTAATGAACAAGGAGCAACTGTTAGACTGTGTGTCAATTATAACAAAGACATTACAACAATTTGAAAACTAAATTTATGGAACAGCAATCGGCTTTTAAAAGCTTTGAACTAGATGTTAATCAAGAGATTATTGATTATTTAAAAGAAACATCTAAATGGTCTTATATTTTATCAATATTAGGATTTGTAGGAATAGGTTTTATGCTTATTGGAGCATTGATTATGGCCATTTCAGGAGGCATTGCAAACAGTGGATTTGATGGAGCGTATGGAGCAGGATACGCTGTTGGTGTAGCGTTTGTATATGTTGTTTTAGCGCTTGTTTATTTGTTTCCTGTGTTATACTTATTTAGGTTTTCTAAAAACATGAAAAGTGCGTTAAGACTAAGCAATAATCAAGACTTTAAAAAGGCGTTTGCAAACCTAAAATCTCACTATAAGTTTATCGGGATTTTTACTATTGTAGTTATTTCTTTATACACTTTAATTTTAATAGGAGCAGTAGTTGGAGCTTCCTTATTTTAAAAACTGACATTAATTTATAAGAAAAAAAGCGACCATTTGGTTGCTTTTTTTTTTGTTAAGGTGCTAACTCGGTAAACGGAAAAACACTAATATTTCTAAGTATCCAAAACAGAATAACAATTACTAAAATTACTTTTGTGGTAATTGGTTTATGAGTTAGATTTTTATAGGTTGTTGTGGTAAACTTGTTAAGCAAAAACAAGATAGACTGATACCCTAAAACTATAAATAGAAGAAATATTAGATAATTGTGTCTTATACCTTCAATAATTTCACCATTAATTAACTTGTGTATTGCTCTTTGACTACCACAACCAGGACAGAAAATGCTAGTAAGAGCATAAAAAGGACATTTAGGAAAAAAGGCATGGTTAGACGGATTCCAAAAAAAATATAGTGATAGCATTCCTAAAAATACTATCACTATACTTGTGTATACTATTATTTTTTTTGACTTAGTAACCACCATTAGCAATTGCTCCAAGCATTGCAACTCCAAAGATTAAAATATAAAGTAACCATCCTACAAGTGCAATAACCACAGAAACAATTCCCCAAGTTTTTGCATTCTTAGAGGCACGTACTGCTTCATCATACTTTCCATCTTCATATAATGAATTAACTTTTGTAGCGTAAATAATGCTCACAATACCAGAAGGTAAACAGCATAAAATGGTACTTATTATAGCTAAGGCTAAGTAACTATTAGGTCTTGTAGGTTTTTGTTCCATGTAATATTTTTTGTTAAGTTAGTGTTCAAATGTAATAAAAAAAGCGACCATTTGGTCGCTTTTCTCATTTATTGATTTTGTTGTTGGTACTGTTCCATCATTTCTCTGGACTGTTCCATCATCTCATCCCAACCAACTGTTGAAATTCGGTATATAGTAAAAATTAAGTATGCTATATTTATTATTAGTATTACCATTGCTACAATTTTGGCAGTGTTCATAGCTTTAACACTATCATGATCGTAGTTTTCAGGGGCTGCTTGAGCTTGCTTTAATTTACTTTGTGCAATAAAAAAAGCAATACCAGCAAGGATAAATCCTGAACCTCCTATGCAGCAGCATAGTAATCCTAGAATTGCTAATACATAAACAATAGTTGGGTTGAGTTTTTGTTGTTCCATAATTTTAGTTTTGATTAGATTATTTTTAGTAAAAAGTTACCTACAATAATAACGATGTTAATGATTACCAATGTAAGAATAATTTTTTGAGAAATTTCATAAATCTTAAGCGCATTTACTATTAGCATCCCAAAAAGGAGTATAAGTGTATAAATAGCAGGATACATAAAAAATGCACCAATAAAGTCGCCTTCAAGAATAAGTGCAACCGATCGTTGCATGCCACAACCCATACACTCAAAGCCAAACAACTTTTTGTTTAAGCAAGGTAACATATAGTCTTCGTATTGCGACATGGTACTGTTTTAGTTCTTACAAATGTAAAAAAAGTTAAAAATGAAACTAAGGTTTCTTTGTTTTTTAGTGAAAATTTGAACGATTTAGCATAATGCTTTACTTTTGTATCTATTACTTTATAGATAACATATTTTTAATAGGCAAACACATGAGTTTATCAAGAACCATAAATTTTATTTTGATTTTATCTGGCGGAATTATTGCAATTTATGCCAAAGCAGGTGATGGACAAAGTGTTTATTTGCTAATGGCAGGAATTGTACTATTAATGATGGGTATTTACAGGACTTCTCGTAATATTCCTAGTAAATATAAAAACGATGACACTAACGAATCTGATAATGATACTGCACAATGAAATTTAAAAAAGGCGATAAAGTTTCAGTATTAGATGAAGACATTTCAGGTGTTGTTTTAAAAACTTCAGATGCACAAGTGAGTATTGAAACTCCTGATGGTTTTGTGTTTGAGTTTCCTGCAAGCGAACTTATAAAAACTGATGCTTCAATACAATCTGAATTGTTTTCTACACAAAGTGCTAGTGCTGTTATTCAAGAAAAAGAGCAGCAACAAAGACGAAAACTTCCTAAGATAAAGCCTAAAGAGCGTAATAATCCTGCTATGGAAGTTGATCTTCACATACACAAGCTTACTGATCATGATTCTAGAATGACTAGCCATGAAAAGTTAACTTTACAGTTAGATACTGCTCAACGACAACTAGAATTTGCAATAAAAAAACGAATCCAAAAAATCGTTTTTATACATGGAGTAGGAGAAGGTGTTCTAAGAATGGAATTAGAAACATTGTTTCGACGCTACGACAACATCAAATTTTACGACGCAGACTACAAAAAATATGGTTTAGGAGCTACTGAGGTTTATATTTACCAAAACGTGAATTAGTCTTCTTCAGGAAACGTAATTATAGTTTCATAAGTTCCAAAGAAGTAATAATCCATACTTAAAGCACCTAAATTGAAAGGGTCATTAATTTCAAAATTCGTGGTTACTGTTCTAGTGTAAGTATTGTCAATAAACTCATCAACCACAAAAGTATCAGCAGCATCTGCGTCTAAATACCTTGCAATAGTTGCATCTATAGCAAAATCGTTAGTTGGGTTTTTGTCCATATCTTCATCCTCATAACGCGTTAATACACCATCACCATCATCGTCATTATCTAAATAGTTAGGTAAAGGTATTTCGGGAGTTGTAGGATCGTTATCGTGGTCGTACGTGTCATTATCAGTGTTTACAGCATTAGCTAAGCCATTTTCAGTGCTAAAATTATGATTTTCGTTAATGGTTAATACATTGTCATTATCATCATCTTGGTCGATATAGTTTGGTATACCATCTCCATCAAAGTCATCGTCATCATAATTACCATTACCATTTAAATCTTCAAATTCAGAAGGAATTCCATCATCATCATCATCCACAAAAGTAGAGGTGAAATCTATATCTATTGATTCACTTTCATTATCGCTAATAATATTAACGTCTGAACCAGGAACAAGAGTACAGAAAAGATTTTCTGGATTTCCATCATAAGTTCTGTAAATAAACCTAACACTTCCAGTTATAGTACCTTCAAAAGGAATTTCATCAGTTGGAGGATTAAAAATTTGATCATTATTAGTATTGGAAGGAAAAACAATGCTCAACGATTCATAAGGGTCTGCTTTAATCTTATATAAGCTGTATTCATCTTCAAATTGATCGCATAACGTAAGGTCATCTTCAAAGTCTAATTCAATTTCAAGAATATCGCCATCATCGCAACTTGTTAACAGTAAACTTAGACAAAATATATAGAGTATTTTTCGCATTGTATTTGATTTGGAAACAAAAATAAAAGATTTGATAAACTTATAACGCAGTAAGATGCAAATAATTTTATTTGAAGTATTTTTGCAGCATGAAGAAAGTGTATTTTGATAATGCTGCAACCACGCCTATGCGTGCAGAGGTTGTGAATAAGATGACAGAAGTGATGATGAGTAACTTTGGAAATGCCTCATCTACACATAGTTTTGGTAGGTCATCTAAAGCTTTAATTGAAAATTCAAGAAAATCAATTGCTAAACATTTTAATGCTTTAGCATCAGAAATTGTATTTACTGCAGGTGGTACTGAAGCCGATAATTTAATACTTAGGAGTGCTGTAAGAGATTTAGGAGTAACCGATATTATAACGTCCAAAATAGAGCATCATGCTGTACTACATACATTAGAAGCATTGAGTAATGAGTATAACGTTTCGCTTCATTTTGTGTCATTGTTAGACGATGGTAACATTGATATTGAACATCTAGAAACGGTATTAACATCTACTGAAAAAGCTTTAGTGTCTTTAATGCATGTTAATAACGAAATAGGAAATATTTTAGACATAAAGCGTGTTGCGCAATTGTGCAAAGCCAATGGAGCTCTGTTTCATAGTGATACTGTGCAATCTGTTGGACATTATAAAATAGATTTACAAGATGTAGCTGTTGATTTTATTACAGCTAGTGCACATAAATTTCATGGTCCAAAAGGTGTAGGGTTCGCTTACATAAGAAAAAACTCTGGTTTAAAAGCATCAGTATTTGGAGGTGAACAAGAACGAGGTTTTAGAGCAGGTACTGAAGCTATACACGATATTGTAGGTATGGAAGAAGCTCTTAATATAAGCTACAACACTCTAGAAGAAGAAACTGCTTATATATCAGATTTAAAGCATTATTTCATTACTAAGCTGAAAGACGTTTTACCACAAGCAAGCTTTAATGGAGCTAGTAAGTGTTTTGAAAGCAGCACATACACATTGGTTAATGTATGTTTACCAATTGCGCCCGAAAAAGCACCAATGTTACATTTTCAGTTGGATTTAAAAGGAATTGCGTGTTCTAAAGGAAGTGCTTGCCAAAGCGGAAGTACTTTAGGCTCTCATGTGTTGTCTCAAATACTAGATGAAGAACAACTAAAAAAACCTTCAGTACGTTTTTCGTTCAGTAGTTTTAATACTAAAGACGAAGTAGACTACGTTATAGAGGTTTTAAAAGACTTTGTTGAAAACTAACCCAATTGTAGTAGTTATTGTTGCTTTATTGTTTGTGTCTTGTAAACAAGAACCTAAGCAAGACATTGTGATTACTCAAGAGTTGCAACAACTAACAGCTAAATCTCCTAAAACCTTTAAGGTTAAAAACATTGGTGATACACTAGATGTATTTAACGAAGTGTATGTTATTTACAATAAAAGTATAGGGAATACTTCTGGTAGGCATTTAACCAAAGACGGTTATAATCTAGGGTTAAAATGGCAGTGTGTAGAGTTTGTAAAACGTTACTACTATCAACATCTCAACCATAAAATGCCTAATAGTTATGGACATGCTGTCGATTTTTTTAATACTGAAATAGCAGATGGCAGCATCAATAGAGATAGGAATTTACTACAATACACTAATGGTAGTAGTAGCAAACCAAAAGTTAATGATTTGGTTGTCTTTAAAGGAAATGTGTTTAACCCTTATGGACATGTAGCTATTGTGAGTAGGGTAGAAGATAGCTATGTTGAAATTGTACAACAAAACGTTGGAAAACAATCTAGAGACCAATTAGGTTTAAAACAAGTGAACGGAAAATGGATTGTTGATGAAACTAGCGTATTGGGTTGGTTAAAGAAAGATTGAGAAGTAACCGTTATTGTGGTTTAAATTGTTGCGGGTAGTTTTTTATTTCAGTTCAGGTTTATTTTTAATTGCTTCTTTAACAACCAAAGCAACTTTATCTTTTGTGATTCCCTTTTCTTTACAGTATTTAGTTTCAAGCCATACTTCTAATGATTTTGATCCTTTACTAGCATTACAAGACATACAACAAAGAGCAATATTGTCAGCTCCATTTATTCTAATGTCATTTACTATATGTTCCCAAGACTGTTTTGTTTTTCTTGAATTGTCATTTTTAGTAAAAATAACTCCGCAATAAACACAGGATTTATCTCTTGATAACACTAAGTTTTCTACTTCAATCGGAATTCCCCATTTATTTGCCATATTTATTCACTATCAAAAAAATCATTATCAAGTTCTTTTACTTCATAAATCATTTTGATCTGAACACCAACATTATATTGATGCATTAAATCAACTAGTTTTGAGCCGTCAATCAATATAATAGTGTGATGAGCATCGTTTGCTTTTTTAATTGCTCCTTTATCGAAAGTTGAAGTTGTAACGAAAACACCTTTTTGAGTGTCTCCGCTCATTGCTCCGATAAAATTTCTGATATCTTTTTCGCGTACTTTGTTTTCTCCGTATCTTTTTGCTTGAATATATATTTTGTCAAGTCCAAGTTTATCCTCGTTAATTATTCCATCTATTCCTCCATCACCAGTTTTTGAAGTCTCAATAAAGTCACCATATCCCATTTTATGCAATAATTTTAATATAACTCTTTCAAAATAAAAAGGATCTATTGTTTTTAATTTTTCAAGAAGTTCATCTTTTACCTGAATATCTATAGAATTAAAACCTTCATCAATTAAATCTTGTGGAGAGGCATTTGAAATTTTGGTTGGTGTTGAATTTTCTTTTGGATCTTCTTCGGTGTAAAATTCTAAAAAATTATCTGAACTTTCAACCTGCTTAAGTGTTAGATTATTTGAATTATGGGATTTTCCTTTTTCAGTAATTTTCACAAAACCTCTTTTTGGAAATTCTATATATCCACCTTTTTTTAGGTAAGATTTTCCCCAAGCAATTCTATTAATAATTAGTCGATCTCCACTTTTTGTCTTTTGTTCTAATTGTTCTTTAGTTAATTTAAAATAGAAATTATCAATAACCTTTTGATACATTTCTCTTGCTTGTAGAGTTTCTCCATTCTCTAACACCTTTAAAATAGGAATGAATGTTTCGTGAAATTTAGGTATTTCCATTTCGTTCGTTAAATTATGTACAACAGTCTCCTTTACTTTGATATTATTAAATTTAACAAGAGTAGAGAGGAGAACTCGAACGGTCTTTAGGTAATACCTATT
>NZ_JAOQHY010000049.1:0-267 GCF_025548475.1 Gaetbulibacter sp. NE
TGCTTGAGCAGGTAGCCGACGCCGCGGATGCTGTGGATCTCGACGCCGGCGTCGGTATCTGCGAGCTTGCGCCGCAGCCGCGAGACATGGGCATCGAGCGCGTTCGACTGGATCTCGTCCTCGAAATTGTAGACGGCTTCCTCGAGCGTCGCGCGCAGCACGGTGCGGCCGAGCCGGCGCAGCAGCGTCTCGAGCACCAGCAGCTCGCGCCGGGGCAGGTCGAGCGGGCGGCCGTTGACGCTGGCCTCGCGGTGGCTGCAATCGAAC
>NZ_JAOQHY010000050.1:0-266 GCF_025548475.1 Gaetbulibacter sp. NE
TTTCTTTTTTTTTTTTTTTTAAATTTATTTAAATTATTTTTTTTTTTTTTTTTTTTTTTTATAAAATTTATTTTATATAAATATTTATTTTTTTTTATATAAATTTGTTTTTTTTTTTTGTTTTTTTTTTTTTTTTATTATTTTTTTTTATTTTTTTTTAATTTATTTTTATTAAATTTTTTTTTTTTTTTTTTTTTAAAAAAAAAAAAAAAAACTACAAACACAACCAACACACCACACACCCCCCCCCCCCCCCCCCCCCCCCC
>NZ_JAOQHY010000051.1:0-265 GCF_025548475.1 Gaetbulibacter sp. NE
GTCTTACCCACGCCCGACACAACGTCTGAAGTGCCCTGCGAGAGAGCACCCAGCATCGACGTGTCAGGCTTTGTATCGCCAGTCGTCTTGGCGATGTTCTGTGCGTGCCAGTCTTGCACGCCGGTTAGCGCTGATTGCTCATCGGGCGCTTCAACGACCATATGGCGGCCATCGGGTATTTGTATTGCGTAGGTTGGCATTCGTTCGTGTTCTTATTGGTTGGGCCTGGGAAGGTAAGGGGAGTACGTCCCGGCTGGTCTGCCTT
>NZ_JAOQHY010000052.1:0-263 GCF_025548475.1 Gaetbulibacter sp. NE
GCTTATACTGGAGTGAGTACGGTGTGCGGCTGTGCAATTCAATCCCATCACTATTCAATCTCAGAAACTCCCTTCATTTGCTCTTCCACCAATGCCCGGCCTTAGGTCTCCCAAGTTTTTCATGGCCTCTACTCTTCGTTCTGGTTCCGAAGAGGTCGATCTCAAGAAGCCTTTCATGCCTCCTAGGGAGGTGCATGTTCAGGTCACGCACTCGATGCCACCTGAGAAGATTGAGACCATCCAGCATCCAACTCAACGCACAG
>NZ_JAOQHY010000053.1:0-260 GCF_025548475.1 Gaetbulibacter sp. NE
ACATCACCAGTAAGAGTTAAGTCATTAGCATCTTGATCACACTCGATAGTTACATCAGCAGGTACAGTAAATGTAGGCGCAGTAGTATCTACGATATTAATAGTTTGAACAAGTGTAGCAGTGTTACCACAATCATCAGTTACTGACCAAGTACGTGTGATTACAGATTCATTAGCACAGTTGCCATCAGCAACCGCATCTGAGTAAGTCGCTTCTAAACCAGAGTCACAGTTATCCGCTTCATCCGTTACATCACCAGT
>NZ_JAOQHY010000054.1:0-258 GCF_025548475.1 Gaetbulibacter sp. NE
CTATGATCCGCCCGAAGGCTGGGGCTGGTGTTATGTCGACGAATTGTTGTTTGACTTGTCGGATCGACCCACGCCTCAACTAGGTCCGATCCCCAGGTTTTATTGACGCACTACAGCGCGCTGCACGGCCGGCGACTCTGAAGGCGTGGCCCAGCCGTAAACAAGCAGTCGATGCAAGATGCTTTCCGGCGTTTGGGTTGACGGCTGTCAAGGTGGAGAGCCGCTCGACGGGTCATCGTCGGCCGTGAAAGCCAACCT
>NZ_JAOQHY010000055.1:0-257 GCF_025548475.1 Gaetbulibacter sp. NE
GACTACAATGGCGACGGCAGCCTGATCATCACACGCGAGCACGAGGCCAAGGATCCGGTCGATGCCGCAAGCCGGTGCGCAAGGGCCGTCAACGAAGGCAAGACGCGCACGGTAGCGGGAAATGACATCATGGTCGGCGCCGATTCGATCTGCATTCATTCCGACACGCCGAATGCGGTCGCCATCGCAGAGGCCGTTCGCGAAGCAGTCCGCCCCTATCTCACCGCGCGCTGAGCCGTCGCGGCAACGAAGCAAAG
>NZ_JAOQHY010000056.1:0-255 GCF_025548475.1 Gaetbulibacter sp. NE
CACCTCCTGGTACATGGCCGTCACCGTCATCTTCTTCGCAATGGTGATGTCGGAGGACACCGAGGCGCGCCTCGACATGCTGCGCCGCGGCCTGATCGTCGGCGCGATGATCGCCTCGCTGGCGGGCATCGCCGGCTACTTCCATCTGGTGCCCGGCGGCTATGACCTCTTGACGCTGTATGATCGTGCCCGCGGCACCTTCAAGGATCCCAACGTGCTCGGCGCGTTCCTGATCCTGCCGGCGCTGTTCACGCT
>NZ_JAOQHY010000057.1:0-255 GCF_025548475.1 Gaetbulibacter sp. NE
GGGTTGATGGACGCATTCGCGGCGGGATCAAGCACCGGCGAGGTGATACGGTCGCGGTCCGGCACCGGATCGGTCGTGGTGGCGCCCCAGCCGTTGCCATCGGCACGGAGGTCGACGCTCTGCACCACCGGGCGCGGATTGTAGCGCGGGCCGACCACCATCGGCACCCGCAGCGAGAATTCGTTGCCGTTCTGCCGCACCGGCTCCTGATACTCGATCTGTACCAGCACGGTTTCACCCGGACCGATATTGGCG
>NZ_JAOQHY010000058.1:0-254 GCF_025548475.1 Gaetbulibacter sp. NE
TTTATTTTTTTGATTTTTTAATGTATTAAAAAAATTTTTTTTTTTTTTTTTTTTTTTTTATTTTTTTTTAAATACTTGTTTATAAAAAATTTTTTTTTGCTCCTTTCTTTTGTTTTTTTTTTTTTATAACAAATTCAAATTTTAAAAAATTATCTTAAGATTTTAAATCACTTTGCTGGACACCACCCAGAATTTGTTGCGCAGCCTTTATTGGATGACTTAGATATTATATCACACGACTCGGTTGATAGTCT
>NZ_JAOQHY010000005.1:0-195317 GCF_025548475.1 Gaetbulibacter sp. NE
GGAAATACATCTACTCAAACTCAAAACGTGATTATTGATGATGTTACTGCTCCTGTTCCTGATGTGGCGACACTTGCTGATGTAACTGCTGAATGTGAAGTGACTGCTTTAACACCTCCTTCAGCTACTGATAACTGTGGTGGTACTGTAACGGTAACACATAATGCGACTTTACCGATTACTATTCAAGGTACAACTGTAGTGGCTTGGACTTATGATGATGGTAACGGAAATACATCAACCCAAACTCAAAACGTGGTTATTGATGATGTTACTAACCCAACGATAAATTGCCCTAGCAACATTACAACTACTAATGATGCTGGACTATGTTCAGCTATCGTAACCTATGCAGCTCCTACTGGTTCTGATAATTGTGGTTCAGTTACTATTACTCAAACTGCAGGTTTACCTTCAGGAAGTGCATTTCCTGTAGGAACTACTACAAACACATTTGAAATTGAAGATACAGCTGGTAATACAACGTCTTGTTCGTTTACAGTAACAGTTAATGATAATGAAAACCCAACAATAGCCTGTCCTTCTGATATCACAGTAAATGCAGATGGTAATTGTGAAGCAACTAGCGTAACATTAATCAGCCCAACCGTTAATGATAACTGTAGCATTGACACCATAACAAATAATGCACCAGCTACTTTCCCTCTAGGAAATACAACAGTTACTTGGACTGTAACTGATTTAGCAGGAAATAGTAGTCAATGCACTCAAATTGTAACTGTAAATGATGTAACACCTCCTACGATTACTTGTCCTGGAGATATTACTGTAAATGCTGACACTGGACTTTGTACTGCTAGCGGTGTAAACTTAGGCACTCCAACAGTAGATGATAACTGTGGTGTTGGTTACAGCAATGATGCGCCTGCTATTTTCCCTCTAGGTCAAACGATAGTAACTTGGACAGCTACTGACGGATACAGCAATTCAACAACATGTACTCAAATTGTAACTGTAGTTGACAATGAAGCACCAAATGTAATATGTCAAAGTTTAAGTTTACAGTTAAACCCAACAACAGGTTTAGCAACAATTACTGCTAATGATATAGACAACGGTTCAACAGACAATTGCTCAATTGCAAATATGACATTGTCGCAAACTACTTTTGATTGTAATGACATTGGAACAAACACAGTAACATTAACAGTAACTGATGGTTCAGGAAACTCTGATTCTTGTACTGCAATGGTAACCATAACTGATGCTGCTCAAGGCGCTTCAGTTTCTATAAGTGCAAACAACAACCCTGTTTGTGCTGGTGAAGCAGTGACTTTTACTGCTACACCTGTTAATGGTGGAGCAACTCCATCGTATGAATGGTTTGTTAATGGTGGTTCCGTTGGGAACAATAGTAATACTTTTACTACAAGTACACTTACCAACAATGATCAAGTATCAGTTGAAATGACTTCAAGTGTTTCGGTATGTGCTACAGCAGTGAGCAGTAATACAATTACTATGACTGTTAACCCACTTTTACCTGTAACCTTCAACTTAAACGCATCAGCTAATCCTGCTTGTAATGGAGATAATTTAACCTTTTTTGTTACAGGTTTAACAAATGGAGGCTCTAACCCTTCTTATCAATGGTATGTTAATAGTAACCCTGTTGGAACAAATACCAACTCTTACAGTTCCTCAGCCATTAATAATGGAGATATCATCTCAGTTTCTGTGACATCAAACGCTACTTGCGCTACTCCTATACCTGCTACTGAAAGTTTAACAATGACTGTAACACCTGATGCTACAATTTCATTAACTTCAGCTAATAACAATCAAACAATTTGTAATGGAGATAGTTTAGTTAATATTACATATAATATCACTGATGCTCCTTCTATAACCGTAACAGGTTTACCAACTGGCATAACAAGTTCTTATGTAGGAAGTATTTTAACTATAAGTGGTTCTACTACCCAAACAGGAACTTTTAATTATAATATTACAACAACTGGCTGCGGTACAGCTACAGCTTCAGGGTCAATTATCGTAAACCCTAATACTTCAATTACATTGTTATCAGCAGACACATATGAAAGCATTTGTAATGACAATACTGTAATGACTCCAATTGAGTTTGAAATAGGTTTAGGTGTAACTAATGTAACTTTATCGAGTACACCTGCTCTACCTGCAGGCATTACATTATCGCAAACAAGCCCAACAACCTATCAAATAAGTGGTTCTTCTAACCAAGATGGAACTTATGAGTTTGTTATAACTGCTGAAGGCTGTGGACCAGATACAACTATTGATGGAGTTATTAAAATATTTAACGGACCTCCAGCTGAGCCAGATTATATGAATAATACTCTCAACATCGCAAATGTTTGTGACACTCCTCAAACTATTAATCTTAGCGTGCCATTAGATCCTAATGCAGAGTCATATACTTGGACTTTTTATGATATAGATGGAGACATAAGAAATAATGATGGATTTGAAATTATTTCTGACCCAACTTCCAACAGTATTGATGTTATCGTTACAGCGCCACAACAATGGTTTTTGGGCTTTATTCCTGTTCCTTATACTGTTGAAATAACAGCTACTAATGCATGTGGAACTTCAACCTCTTTAACTGGCTATATTGAAATACTAAATTTAGGAACAGCAAACATTGAAGTTTACACCCCTGATGATGCTTCTGGTGACACAGATATTATTTATGTATGTGAAGGAACAACAAGTGTAACAATGGATGGATATGTTGGAGGTCTAGATTATGATGATTGGGAGTGGGATGATAACGGAGGGATAAATGGAACTTCTGGTAGTTTTTCAACTACAACAATTACAAATACAGAAACAGTTTGCGTAAGCTATTGGCCTTGGTGGCTTGGAGGTGGTTGTAGAGAGTATGATACAATTACTACTACAATTACAACTGAAACTGTAGACAGTGAATATACTCTGCCTACTAATGCTCAAGGAGGAGACATTATAACAATATCCCTCATTGGTGATGGAGGTACATTATGTTCTTTAGCTGTTGACAACCTCGAAATTCATATTTTAGAAGCAACAGATGCGGAAATCACCTCAACAGACGCAACCATTTGTCAAGGAGATAGCACAACTATAACCTTTGAAGGTGCTCCTAATAGTCAAATTAGAATTGATTCAAATAATGATCCATCGGTCAATAATGGATGGTACAATGTTGCATCAGACGGTACTTTTTCATTAACTGTTTCTCCAAATACAACTACCATATACACTTTAAATAGAGGCCGTTACCACCCAAGCACCTATCCTGGAAGTAATAATTGCCCAACTGCTCTTAATGAATCTGTAACCATTACAGTAAACGAACCTATTTCAGTGACTGCTCCTAACGATATTACAATTTGTGAAGGAGAAACCGTTAACCTTTCTTCAACTACTTATTCAGGGACAAACCCTGTAGTAACGTGGACGACTTCTGGATCAGGTAACTTTTCTGGTAACACATATACACCAAGTGCTGGTGATATCTTTAATGGTTTGGTAACACTTACAGCAACAAACACACCTAGTGATGGAATATGTCCTAGCGATAGCGATACTATGGTAGTTACAATAAATCCTATAGCTACAGTGTATGCTGGTGTTGATCAAACGATATGTGAAGGAGATTCTGTAACGCTATCTTCAGCTTCTTATGGAGGAAGTGCTACTTCTGCTTCTTGGAGTACAGCAGGTGATGGTGGCTTTGTTGGCAACATATATACTCCTGGAGCTTCTGACATAACAAACGGAAGTGTAGTGCTTACCTATACCACAAATAATCCTAGTGGACCTTGTGGTTCAGCAAGCGACACTGTAACTATAACGATTAATCAAGCGGCTACTGTTGATGCAGGAAACGATGTAACCATTTGTGAAGGAGATGTTGTGAACTTATCTTCTGCTAACTATAGTGGAAGTGCTACTTCAGCTACTTGGAGCACATCAGGAACTGGTAACTTCTCTGGTAGTATCTATACTCCAAGTGCAGCTGATATAGCCAATGGTTCAGTTACTTTAACTTATACGACAAACAATCCTGCAGGACCATGTGGTGTAGCAGTAGATTCAAAAGTTGTTACTATCAACCCATTACCTGTAGTTGATGCAGGTACTAACCAAGCCATTTGTGAAACAAGTGGTAGCATTAACCTTAACGCAACCTTAGGAGGAAGCACAACTGCTACTTGGTCTTCATCAGGTGATGGTACTTTCAATAACAACAATCCTAATGCTATTTATACGTTAGGAGCTAATGATATTACTAATGGCAGTGTAACATTGACTTATACAACAAATTCAGCCATAGCTCCTTGTAGTAACACATCTGATTCTGTTACCTATACTATAGTTCCATTTACAACAGCATCAGCATCTATTGCTGTTCCTGCTACTGGATGTACTGCTCAAATTACTTTATCAGGAAACGGTTCTGGTCAATGGTCAGCAACTTCAAGTACTGGACATAGTTTTAGTTTTTCTAACGTAAATGACCCTAATGCTACATTTATAGGTGAAAGTGGTGGCACTTACAGTATTATATGGACTATTACAAATCCTTCTCCTTGTGGTAATTCACAAGCCACTATGGCTAATATTAGTTTCCCTAACTGTGGTAATAATATTGATTTTGATGGTATTGATGATACAGTTTCATTCAATGATAATTTTGATCTTAACGGTCCTTTCAGTATAGAAATTTGGGTAAAACCAAATGCACTTGGAACCATCAAGACTATTTATTCTAAAAGGAATGCGCTTAACTTAAGTACTGGTTTTGATTTAAGATTAGTAAATAATACACTATCGTTTAGATGGAATGGTGGCGGACAAGTTTCTGCAACTGGATTAACCACTAACAGATGGTACCACACTGCAGTTACATTTGATGGTTCAACATATAGACTTTATGTTGATGGTGTTGAAATAAACAGTAACACAGGTGGTGCTCCTAATGCAAACAACAGAAGATTTTTATTAGGCGCAATGGACAGAAACACTAACATGCCAACTAACCATTTTAACGGTTGGTTAGATGAATTACGTATTTGGAATACAGCACTTACAGCTACCCAAATTCGTGAAATGATGAATCAAGAAATTGAGCAAAATGGTGCAAATGTTAGAGGTTCTGTTTTAGGTTTAGATATTGCTGGATTAACTTGGGCAAATCTTGATGCTTATTATCAAATGAATCAAGCTTTTGATGTTACTGGAGGACTATTAAATGCAAACCTTGGCGGAATTAATGGTAATCTATTAAACATAAACTCAACGCAGCAAGAGACTTCTCCTCTACCTTATGTAAGTAATCAAAACGGGACTTGGAATAATCAAAACACATGGTTAAATGGTACTGTACAACAAGTTCCTAACACCAATGGTATTAATGGAACTTCGGTTAACTGGAATATTGTAAGAACTCAGCATGATGTAACGTCAGGAAATAGAGCAACTACTGTTTTAGGTTTACTTGTTGACGCTAACAGATATAGCATTACCAATGACCAACAGCTAAACGTTAGCAAATATTTAAAAATTGATGGTGTACTGGATTTAGTTGGTGAGTCTCAGTTATTACAACCGAATAATAGTATTGTTGACTATACAGGCATTGGACGATTAGAACGTGATCAAGAAGGAACAAGTAACCTATACAATTATAATTATTGGGGAAGCCCTGTAAGTACATTAGGCTCTAGTAACTCTAGAACGTATGCTATTGGAAGTATTCTTTACGATGGCAACAATCCTGTGAGTTGGACTACAGGCTATGATGCTAATGGAGCAACTAACCCTGTTACATTAAGTAGCAATTGGTTATATAATTTCCTAAATGGTGCTATCAATGATTACAGCTCTTGGATATCTATTAACCCTACATCAAATGTAAATGTAGGACTTGGATTTACCTTAAAAGGTAGTGGAGCTGCAACACCAAATCAAACTTACACCTTTAGAGGACAACCAAACAATGGTACTATTACTCACTCAATAAGTGGATTAAATCTTGCTTTAGTTGGTAACCCTTATCCTTCAGCAATAGATGCAAATACTTTTATTGATGATAATGGACCTCTTGGAAGCAGTACATTATTAGATGGCGCACTTATATTTTGGGAGCAAGCTCCATCTAACAACTCGCATTACTTATCTGAATATGAAGGAGTTTACGCATACTACACTAAATTAGGTGGTGTACCATCTGTAACACCTCCTGAAATTAATGGCTCAGGTAATACAGGAAAAATACCACAAAGATATGTACCAGTTGGTCAAGGTTTCTTTGTACTAGCTGATGCTGATGGTGGTACTATTACTTTTAATAACTCTCAGCGTACTTTTGTTAAAGAAACAAGTGGAGCTTCTGTATTTATGAGGTCAAACGGACTTAATTTAAACTCTGAAAACAGTGAAAGTGAAGCATACAATGATGGTATTAAACGCTTAAGATTAAAAGTAACAACCTCTGAAAATGCTGGTAGACATTTATTGTTAGGTTTTACTCCTAATAATGAAGCTACTGATGGTGTTGACTATGGATATGATGCGCAAAATAGAGATCAACTAACCAATGATGCTTCTTGGAGTATAGAAGATAACAATTATATTATTCAAGGTGTTGGCGAGTTTGATGAACTAAACACATATCCTCTTAATATTCATCTAAGCGATCAAGGAAATGTAAGCATCTCATTAACTGATTTAGAAAATTTTGATGAAGACATTGATGTTTTTGTATATGACAGTTCTGAAGATAGTTATACTCAAATCAACTACAGTAACTTTAACATTAACCTTGAAGCAGGTGATTATAATGGTAGGTTTAATATTGTATTTGTCGAAGACAATTCACTATCAGTAATTGATACTCAACTTAAAGATATTACTGTAAAATATTTACATAACTCTAATGAGTTATACATTAAAACACCTTCATCAATCAATGCTAAGCAAATTTATATGATAAATATTGCTGGACAGGTTGTAAAATCATGGAACATGACCAACCTTCCTCTTTCTGATGAACTAAGAATTCCTGTAAAGAACATCTCTGAAGGAAACTATGTAGTAAAAATTGAAACAAATACTAGTTCATACAGTAAAAAAGTTATTGTTAAGTACTAGTTAAAGCACCAAATTTTTAAGTTATTCAAAAAGAGCAAGATATCTTGCTCTTTTTTTATTTTTATGTATTTCGTCGATTTTTTGTGCGTTTAATAGATAAAACTGATTATTTCTTATATATTAGCCTGCAACTAAACATATTATGTTCATTTAACCCCAAATCAAATGAATAAAACTACCTACTTAACACTGCTTGTGTTATTACTAAGCATTGCTGTATTTGCTAATACCAATAGCCAAAACACTAGCAACCAAGAAACTCAATCTAGCACTATACAACGTGTTAGAGTAGACTTTGTCACTCCATTAGGTTATACCAGACACCTTTTATTAGGTTTTACTTCTGATAATTCAGCTACTGATGATGTTGATTACGGTTATGATGCCTTAAACATTGAAAACCTTCCCGATGATTTAAGTTGGAGAATTAACGATCAAAACTATATCATTCAAGGTGTAGGCGAGTTTGATATTTCAAAACAATATCCTTTAGGAATGTTTTTGAGCAACTCAGGCGAAATTCAAATTGCATTGAATTCTCTAGAAAATTTTGAAACCGAAATAGACGTGTATGTATATGATTCCTATTTAAATACCTTTACCTCGATTAATGATAGCAACTATATAAACTCACTTTACAGTGGAGAATACTTAAACAGGTATCATATAACTTTTACCAACGACCTTTCTTTAATAAACTTTGCCAATAGCTCAGCGCAATTATCTATTGATGAGTTTGGATTAGAATCTGCTAGTATTAGATACATAAAAAACACTTCTCAAATTAATGTTGATACACAAAACTCAACCACAATTAACTCATTAAAAGTTTATAGTATTAATGGTCAACTACTTTTTGAAAAGCAAAACATTTTCGCTTCTAGCTTTAAAACCACAATTAACAATATACAATCTAGTACAGTAATTGTACAGATTGAAAACAACAATAAAGCATCACTTAGTAAACTATTATTGGTGCATTAAAACGTAATCGAAATACTACGAATTAATTAAAAAATTACACTTTATCGGATTTTTTTGCATTTTATGGATGTTTTTTAAAAATTAATTATATATTAGCGCCATAATAATTCATTAAACACTTAAAACTGATGAAAAAAACTACCCTTCTACTTGTAACGCTACTTTGTTTAGCAGGCATAAATGCCAAAGCGCAAACTAGCTTAGAAAAAGCCGAACAATATTTAGATTCGAAAAAAGAAGTTTATTTTGATTTTAAAATAGAAGATGTTTCTGAACTTCAAGAGTTCACAGATAAATTATCTATACTTAATTATGACCCTTCTACTAAAACAGTTTATGCTTGGGCTAATACACAACAATTCAACTTATTTTTAGAAAGAAACCTTAGTTTCAATGTAAACGCAGTAGACAATGAAGCCTATGGTATAGTTATGAGTAATCAGGTAAATACTGTAAACTCGACTGAAGGTTCATACCCATTAACTTTTCCTTTAACTTATTACCCAACTTACGCAGACTATGAAGCTCAAATGTATGCGTTTGCTACAATGCATCCTGATATTTGTGAATTAGTTGATATTGGAGGAACCACTGAAGGTGTAGGTGGTGGAGACAAGCGCTTACTATTTATTAAACTATCTGACAACATCGCTACTGAAGAAGCTGAGCCAAAATTAATGTACACCTCCTCAATGCATGGTGATGAGATTACTGGTTATCCTTTAATGTTAGATTTAATTGATTATTTTATAACTGCTTATAAAACACCATCACACCCAGATAATGCTAGAATTACAAGTCTTATCAATAACTCTGAAATATGGATAAATCCAATGGCAAATCCAGATGGAACTTATTACAATAGTGCTTCTAACACATCAGTTGTAAATTCACGTCGAGCAAACGCTAATAATGTAGACTTAAATAGAAACTATCCAGATAATGTTGCAGGAGCTCATCCTGATGGAGAAGAATATCAAATTGAAACCCAACATTTCTTAGCTTTAGCAGAAGATAATCATTTTGTGCTTTCAGCTAATTTTCATGGTGGAACCGAAGTTGTTAACTATCCTTTTGACAATACGCATACAGATCATGCTGATAGCGATTGGTTTTTCTTAGTAAGTAAAGAGTACGCTGTAAACTGTCAAAACAATAGTCCTTCTGGATATATGGACGCTACATATAGCAACTATCAATGGCCAGGAGTTACAGAAGGTGCTGATTGGTATCAAGTATATGGTGGTCGTCAAGATTACATGAACTTTTACAAACAGTGTAAAGAAGTAACTATTGAGCTTTCAAATACTAAAGTGATACCTGCATCACAATTAGATGATCACTGGGATTATAACCGTGAAGCTTTAATTGAATATTTAATACAAGGAACTTACGGTTTTCAAGGATTTGTAAAAGACGCTGTGTCTAATAATCCAGTAGAAGCAACAGTTACACTAGTTGGTCACGATGCTGTAGGCTCGCACACAGTAAGTAGCGCTCCTTTTGGAGATTATTATAGACCTGTTAAATCTGGAACTTACGACATCTTGTTTGAAGCTCCATGTTACCAATCTTTTACACTAACAAATCAAACAATTTCTGATTATCAAACTTTAGTACTGTCTGATATTCTTTTAACTCCGTTAACAGCATCAGCTCCTACTGGTTTAACAACTACAGGAACAGACTCAAGCTCAACTAATGCATCTTGGACAGCTTCAACTGCTGATGATTTTGACATTAGATATAGAGTAGTTGGTGCCTCTTCATGGATTGAAGTTACAAGTGTTACAAACCCATATCAAATAAGTGGTTTAGACCCTGAAACAACTTATGAGTTTCAAGTTCGCTCTTATTGTGGATCTAATAATACAAGTTATTCTACTTCTCAACAATTCTCTACAACAGGTGTTAACTATTGTAATGCAGAAGGTGGAGATATTGGAGATGAATACATTAGTAATGTCACCCTAAATAGTAGCAGTAATAACACTCAATCAACTACATCTTCAGGGTATTCAGATTTAACAAGCACAGTTTTTACATTAGATTTAAATTCTTCTGGAAACAATATTAGTGTTACCAAATATTGGACAGGTACTCAATACAGAGAAGCCGTATCAGTATGGATTGACTTTAACCATAATGGCACCTTTGAATCGTCTGAAAAAATAATGGAAAGTGCATCTTCCACTACGACACCAGTAAGCACAACCTTTTCAGTACCTAATGCACCTGATGCCAAATTAGGTACAACAAGAATGCGTGTTATAATGAAGTATTATAATAGTGCAGGAAATACAGCTGACGACCCATGTGAAACATTTAGCTACGGAGAAGTTGAGGATTATACTATTGATATTATAGATTCAACTTTAAACACAGATACATTTAATGAAAACAATGTGTTGATTTACCCAAACCCATTCAACAGCAATATTTCAATAAAATTGAATAACATAAACACAAATATAAACCTTAATGTTTATGATGTTAGCGGACGCTCAGTATTAGATTTAAGAGACTTAACCCCTACAAATAATGAAATAAATTTAACCAATTTAAATTCATTATCTAGCGGAACGTACTTTTTAAAAATAACTGACAGTGAAACAAATACGTCGTTTGTTAAGCGATTGGTAAAGCAATAATATATTAAGCCCTCAAAGAAAGACTGCAAACAATTATGCTTGCAGTCTTTTTAAAAAACTATATATCAATAAATTACAAATAACAAATACACTTTATCGGTTTTTTTTGCATTTCATGGAGTGTTTTTATATATTTGTATCGCTTTTAATTAATTAGTTAGTCCCAAACTAAAATTTAACCGCTTATGAAAAATTATACTTTCACAGTATGTAAGTACCTTATAATATTATGTGTACTTTTAGTTTCGACTATTACTTTTTCTCAAGATTTCAATGTGCAACATCTTGATAGAAACGTGCCAAGAACAGGAGCTACATCATCAATAACAGCTGTTTCTTCTCTAAATAATGCCTTTGTATTAAATAACAACAACAGATTAGCTCAAGCTGGCAGATCTGACGAAAATTCGTCAACTGCTCCTGGAAGAGATGTATCTGGAGCTATTAGATTAACAGCAACCAATACAGTCACTTATTACAGAGAAGGTAATTCAACTAACAATAACACTAAATTTAACGCATCTGTTTGGGAGTACACAGGGTCTCCAGGAGGTGCTAATGAATTTATAGTTAGAGGTCGATATACAATTACACTAAATGGAGGCACTAACAATGTTACTCAATCTTTAACTGGTATTAGTAACGCTAACGACTGTATTCCTTTTATTACTGGTATTGTAAACAGCGCATCATCGGCTGGTTCAGATTCTGGTTCAGCAATTGCGTATCTTGAAAACGCATCTACAATGCGTGTACAAAAAGGTTCAAATGCTGATAATGTTACTGTTTATATCACTTTGGTAGAATTTACTGGTAGCAATTGGACTATACTTCATGGTGATTCTGGAAGTGTAAATACAGATACTGGTAATATCACTTTACGAACTAATGCTAATGGAAGTTCTGGAGGAACTGCTAGTGTTTCTGATTGGAGCGAAGCTATGATTTTTACGCACCATAGAGGAAATATGAGTGATAATGGTACTGACAATGCTATCGCAGACAACTGGCCAGTTATGAGTCCTGGAGGAAATAACCAAACTGTTTCTTGGGCTTTTCATGGTGATCATGATGCTCAAACCAATGGCAATCGCCAATTTGTTCACGTAGTAAACAACCCAAATATTCAAGTTACAAGATATACTGACACGAGTAATTCTTCTGGAGAAACAAGCATTAATATTTCATCTGCTGGTTTAGGCAGTACTAATGAAGCATTAATCATTGGCACCTCTACCTCTAGTGGCGGTGGTACAGCCTATGGTAGAGGCTGGCGTAATTATTACTTTAACTCAACCACGCAAGCAGCACATTGGGCTCATAGAAGTGGTAATACTATGGCTCATGAGATTCAGGTAGTGAATTTCAGCCCTTCAATTACGTATTGTGCCTCTAATGGAAATAATACAAATGATGAATATATTAGCCGTGTACAATTAAATACTATAGACAATAGCTCTGGAGCTGGTGCTGGTGGGTATTCAGATTTTACTTCTCAATCAACTACACTAGACCAAGGAAACTCATATACAATAACAATTACACCTACTTGGGGAGGTACAGCATATGACGAAGGCTACTCCGTGTGGATTGACTACAATCAAGATGGTGATTTTAACGATAGTGGAGAGCAGGTATGGACGCAAACACCGACAATGGCATCTCCTGTTTCAGGCTCTTTTACCGTACCTGTAACAGCAACTACCGGAAACACACGTATGCGTGTAAGCTTAAAGTGGAATAGTATTCCTGATCCATGTGAGTCTTTCAGTTATGGTGAAGTAGAAGACTATACTATAAATATCAATTCAGGTACACCACAACCTGAAATTAACTTAGTTGGAAATGGTAACACCATAAACAACAATGACACAACACCATCGGCTACTGATGACACTGATTTTGGTTCTGAATTTGTATCTGTGGGATCTAATGCAAATACATTTACCATTCAAAACACAGGATCAGCAACTTTAAATTTAACAGACCCTTCTCCTTATATTTCAATTTCCGGATTACACCCTGGAGACTTTGCGCTCACTGCAAATCCTTCAGGTTCAATTTCTGCAGGAGGTAACACAACATTTACAATCACATTTTCTCCTAGTGCTGCAGGCTTAAGAACAGCAATAGTATCTATAGCAAATAACGATAGCGACGAAAACCCATATACTTTTAATATTCAAGGTAATGGGTACACTACTGCTCCAGAAATAAACATACAAGGAAACGGAACAACAATAGTGAGTGGAGACACTACTCCATCTCCTTCTGATAATACTAATTTTGGTAATACTAATGTTACAGGAGGAACTATTATAAAAACATTTACTATACAAAACAATGGAAATTTACTAGACTTAAACCTTACAGGCAGTTCTCCTTACGTATTAATTGGAGGTACCAATGCTAGTGATTTTACAGTAACCTCTATACCTTCTAATACAATAGGTTCTAGTAGCAGTACCACTTTTGATATTACTTTTGACCCAAGTGCAGTAGGTACACGTACAGCTACAGTTACCATAGCTAACAATGATAGTGACGAAAATCCTTACACCTTCAACATTGAAGGATCTGGTTCTACAGCTCCAGGAGGTGTTACTAGCGATTTAGAGTTATGGCTGAAAGGAAATGACGGATTAGGCTATACAGATGGACAAAGCGTTAGTTTGTGGATTGACCAAAGTAAAGATAACGACGCTACAGTAAACACGCTAGGTCAAGAACCAACATATTATGACAATCCTTACAGAAATGTAAATTTCAACCCAGTAGTAGAGTTTGACAATACATTTTCATCTTTTAATTTAGATTCTGACTTTTCATACGACAATACCAACACTCAATTTTTAGAAGGTGATGGTGGTCTATACACCCAAGATATGTTTGTGGTATTAATACCTGATGATACTGCTATAAATGATTCATTTGGGTTTATGGATACTTTTTGTGGAGATGCTGATACTAGCTCAAATGAAACTGATGCAACTGGTATAGGTATGGGTGATTATACTGGTCGTGTTTGTAATGAAAGTATTGCTTTTGCTATTGGAACGTATAGCACAGGTGGAAGTTGCCCTAACAGAGATGGATATGCAGTATATGATCAAAACACATCTTATGATAATGTAGGAATTATTAATGCAAGAAACAATACAGCTGTAACACAACAAGAGCTTTATTACAATGCCAACAACATAGAATATGCACAAAATGATGTTGTTGAATTTTTAAATGTAAGCGACTCAAAATATTGGATTGGGCGTAGTGAAGGTTGGGAAGCCACATTGAATGCAAGAGTTTGCGAAATCATCACTTTCTCATCTAGAAAAGACGATGCAAACCTAACACAAGAACGTAACCGTATTCAATCTTATTTAGCGATTAAGTATGGAATTACTTTAGGAGTTAATGGTACATCTCATGATTACGTAGACAGTGACGGAACTGTAATTTGGGATGTCAATACAGGAACACCTAGTGAAGACGTGTTTAATTATGACATAGCAGGAATTGGGCGTGACGATGCTTCAGATTTATTACAAAAACAATCTAGAAGTGTTAACAATGATTTAGATGGAGGAACCAGAGGTCAAGGTGTTGTTACAATGGGTATATCTAGCATATATGACACAAATAACTTAAACCCTGACACTCAATTACAAGACAAACAATTTTTGATTTGGGGAAATGATGGTGTTGATTTAGATGATCCAGCTGTAATTGTTGATGTTAACATGAGCTCTAGCATAACTCCAGGTTTATCAACTTGGGTACAATTTAACGGAATAGCAAGAACTTGGAAAGTTGTAGAAAGAGGTGGAGACATTCCTTCTGTTGAAGTCGCAATACTAAGAAGTGCTGTTAGAACAGCTACTCCTCCAGATGGTCGTTATTTAATGTTTATTTCTGACACACCTAATTTTGACCCAACAGCAGATTATAGAGTAATGACTGAAGACGTTAACGAAATTGGTGAGCCAATTGTAAAAGCTAATTATGATTTTGATGGCACTAAATACATTACTTTTGGTTGGGCTCCTGAAAGAGTTTACACCAGATCAGTTTACTTTAACGGAAGTACAGACTACATAGACATGGAAGACGCTGTAGACCTTAATTCTTCTGAATTTACAATATCTGCATGGATAAACAGAGAATCTGGATCAAACAACACATCAATTCTTTCTAAAAGAAATGAACCATTTACCGAAGGTTATGATTTTAAAATATCAAGTTCAGGAAGGTTAAATGTTATATGGGAAAATGGAGGATCAACACAGCAACTTTCATCCACCCAACCAATTCCAGAAGATGAATGGCATCATGTTGCCATTATTTATGGATCTGGTACTGCAACACTATATATTGATGGAGTAAGGGATTCTTCCTTTAGTAGAACTGCTCCAATACCTACAACACAATCATTCTATATTGGAGCTGCAAACAAAAATACTCCTACAGCTTTCTTTAGAGGTAATATTGATGAAGTTAGAATATGGGATGTAGCACTTACAGAAGACCAGTTACGATTTGTAATGAATCAAGAAATAGAAAACAACTCTAGTTTTGTTGGAGGGTCTTACTTTATTAGCAGAGGAATTACTCCTACCAAAAACGACATTGGTACAGTGCCATGGTCTAGCTTAGCTGCCTACTACCCAATGACTAGATATACGTACACAAATACTAAGGATGAATCTGGTAATGGTAATCAAGGTGCATTAAGACATCTAAGAACTGTAGATAGACAAACAGCTCCACTTCCTTATATATCTAACAACAATGGAAGCTGGGACACTAATAACACATGGTTAAATGGATCATTACAATATGCTCCTGGTTCAGTTTCAGCAATGGATAATACCCAAACTATCGATTGGAATATTGTAGAAACTTCTCACAATATAACTATGGATAACAGCTCTCTTCCTTCAGGAAAAAGCAACAACAGATTATTATTAGGTCTTTTTGTTGATAACAATGAACTGACTGTAACAGGAAACAACGCAACACATACAGGAAATGGTGTAACTGTAACGCATTATTTATCTATAGGAAATGGTCAACCAAATGCCAAAATTGACCTTGAAGGTGAGTCGCAATTAATACAAACTATAGATAGTGACCTTGATGTACAAAGTGAAGGTACTTTAGAACGCGACCAACAGGGAACAGCAGATACCTTTACATACAACTACTGGTCATCTCCTGTTGGAAATGGAAGCTCAGTTACAAACAACAATAGCTATACTGTATCAGATGTTATGTACAACGATAATGGCGCAAACCCAATAGTCTTTACTTCTTCAGGATATGATGGATCAAACACCTCACCTGCAGTAACAATTGCTGATTATTGGATTTGGAAATTTGCTAGTCAAGCTTCAGGAGATTATTCATCGTGGCAGCATGTACGTCAATCTGGTAACTTATTAGCTGGCGAAGGATTTACTATGAAAGGACCTGGTTCTGGTTCAATATTAACAGACCAAAACTATACGTTCTTAGGAAAACCTAACAATGGAGATATTGGGTTTAGTGGCACAAACGACCTAGACCTAGCGGTTAACAACGACTACTTAGTTGGTAACCCATACCCTTCTGCCATTGATGCAGTACAGTTTATTAACGATAATGGCTCAACAATTACAGGAACATTATACTTCTGGGAACATTGGGGAGGAGGCTCTCACGTGTTATCTGAATACCAAGGTGGTTATGCTACTTTAAACCTTTCAGGTGGCTTACCAGCTTCTTCTTACGGAACAAACGATCCTGATGTTGGTACTGGTGGTACTCCTGTAAAACGTCCAGGACGATATATTCCTGTAAGTCAAGGATTCTTCGTATCAGCTGATGCTGGTGGAAAAATCAATTTCAATAACGGTCAACGTATTTACCGAATTGAAGACGGAACTTACGATGGAGAAAGTGGGTCACAATCAGTATTTGTGAGACAATCAAGTCCATCTGATAGCGACTATGATACAACAACCAATTCTGTTGACAGCTCTGACGACAGATTAAAACTAAGACTTGGGCTTAACTCTGTTAATACCATTAGAAGACAGCTGTTACTTACAATTGATGAAAACGCAACTTTAGATATTGATTGGGGTTACGATGGAAAGATAAATGAAAACCAAATTGATGATATGTTCTGGATGATTGAAGGCGAAAAATATCTTATACAAGGTAGTAATGAAGCTAACGAAGATACAGTATATCCATTAGGTATAAAGGTTGAAACTGATGGTATGAACACCATTACTATTGATGCGTTACAAAACGCTCCAGAAGACTTAACAGTTTACATTCACAACAAGATAACAGACGCTTATCATAACTTAAGCGAAGGCGATTTTAATTTTTATTTGGATGCTGGAGAACATCTAGACACTTATGAAATAACCTTTAGCGCAGAAGACTCTGCATTGGGTGTTGAAGACAATGAATTGAATCTAGTAGATGTTTATTATGATAACACTTCCAAAACCATTGTTTTACTAAACCCTGGATTACTAGAAGTTAAACATATGGAAATGCTAAACATTTTAGGGCAATCTATTACAACAATTGACAATATATCTCAGAGCAACAATTCTGAGTATGAAGTTAAGAACTTAAGTACAGGAACTTATATTATTAAAATTCATACTGTGAGCGGTTCAGTATCAAAGAAAGTTTTAGTTAAATAATTTCTCCCAAATCTTTAAAATCTTAACTAAATAAAAAGCCCTGAGAAATCAGGGCTTTTTTTATTGTAAAGTAGTAATTAAATCTTCAAGCGATAGCTGCTGCTGTTCGCCATTAGCCATATTTTTAAGCGTAAAAGTATTGCTACTCATTTCAGACTCACCAACAAGCACAACGTAAGGTACTGCTCGTTTGTTGGCATAATTCATTTGCTTTTTCATTTTAGCAGCATCAGGATACAACTCTGCATTAATACCATGAGCTCTTAATGCTTTTATTGCTTTTAAACAGGTTAACGCTTCAGCTTCGCCAAAATTAATACAAAGCACTTTTATACTTTCTGATATAGTTTCAGGAAATAAATTAAGTTCTTCAAGTACCAGATAAATTCTATCTAAACCAAAACTAATCCCTACTCCACTCACATCTTTAAGTCCAAATATTCCGGTAAGGTCGTCGTATCTTCCTCCTCCACCAATAGAACCCATCTTTACACCTTCTGGAGCTGACACTTCAAAAATAGCTCCTGTGTAATAGTTAAGTCCTCTTGCTAAAGTAACGTCTAATTGCAAGTTGGCAGTTTGTAATTTTAATTCTGAAATTGCTGTATTGATAAACTCCAGTTCTTCAATACCTCTTTTACCTTCTTCAGAAACCGAAAGAATAGCTTTTAGTGCTACAATTTGTTCTGAGAAATCACCTTGCAATTCAAAAAGCGGTTGTAGTTTTTCAATACCTTCTTTAGAAATACCTTTACTAAGCATTTCTTCTTTTACTTTCTCCTCTCCTATTTTATCGAGTTTATCTAGAGCTACCGTAAAATCAATGAGTTTATCTTGCGCACCAATAACCTCTGCAATACCTGAAAGTATTTTACGGTTATTGATTTTTATAGTCACTCCTTCTAGCTTTAAAGCCGAAAATACTGCATCATATAATTGTACAAACTCCACTTCTTGCCAAAGAGATTGCGATCCAACAACATCAGCATCGCATTGGTAAAACTCTCTAAAACGTCCTTTTTGTGGTCTATCTGCTCTCCAAACTGGTTGCATTTGGTAGCGCTTAAACGGAAAGTCAATTTCGTTTTGGTGCTGCACTACATAACGAGCAAATGGCACTGTAAGGTCATAACGAAGGGCTTTTTCGGAGATATAAGGTGTAAGTTTATTAGAATCTTTATCTAAATAATATTTATTATCAACCTTTGACAAATAATCCCCAGAATTCAAAATCTTAAAAATCAATCGGTCGCCTTCATCACCATATTTACCCATTAAGGTGTCAGAGTTTTCAAAACTTGGTGTTTCAATAGGTTGAAACCCGAAGTGCTGAAACTGTGCTTTTATAGTGTCAAAAATATAATTGCGTTTTGCTACCTCTATTGGGTTAAAATCTCTTGTGCCTTTTGGTATACTAGGTTTTTGTGCCATAATATGTCCTACGAAAGTGGGAATCTCTTTTAGTGAAACTTTATAATTATTATTGTCATTTAGAGCACAATCATCTAATTCTACCTTATAATTTAGTGTCTGCTTGCGTAAACAAACTCTTCGACAGGCTCAGTATGACAGATGAAATCCATGTAAATTCATTTCATTCAGCACAAAAATATTATATTTTTATAGGCAATGCCAAGTTATTTCAAATTTATAGTAACTTTATTGTGCTTTTGTAGTCTTATACTATAACATAACCCTTTACATGATATCTTAATTTATGTTTTCACTCGCTAAAGAGAATATAAAAATTGCTTTTGACTCTATAAGAACCCAGTTACTACGTACTATTTTAACTATACTTATTATTGGTATTGGTATTATGGCTTTGGTAGGTATATTAAGCAGTGTATCGGCTTTAGAGAATACTATTTCTAGTGATTTTTCTTCAATGGGAGCCAACACATTTAACTTGCAGCGTTACGAGTTTAACGCACAACGACAAAGTGGTGGCGAACGTCAAAAAATAAACCCTATTATTAGTTATAGAGATGTAAAAGCGTTTGAAGACGCTTATGATTTCCCTTACACTAGAACGTCTATTTCATTTTTTGGCACTTCAACTGCAGAAGCAAAACACGAAAACTTAAAAACAGATCCTGAAGTAGCGGTTTTAGGTGTTAATGAGCATTACATCCAAAATTCGGGTCTTGAAATAGAAAAAGGAAGAGCTTTAAATTACTTTGATGTGCACAACAATAACAACGTATGTGTTATTGGTAGCGATTTAGAAAAAGCCCTATTAAGCGATGTTAACCCTATTAATAAAACCATAAGTGTTAGAGGTGCAAAATTTAAGGTGATAGGTGTACTAAAATCTAAAGGGTCTACATTTGGAAACAACCAAGACTTACGAATGCTCATTCCGTTACAAAAAGCAAGAAGTATATTTACTAGCCCTAATATTAATTACGGTTTAAGCGTTAAAGTTGACAAAAAAGATTTCTTACAAGGTGCACAAGACGAAGCCATCTTATTGTTTAGAAACATTAGAGGTCTTAATCCTATTGAAGAGAATAACTTTGGAATAGAGCGTAGCGATGACCTTATTAATCGTATTGGTGAAATGACCAAATACCTTTACTTGGCTGCTTGGATAATAAGTATTGTTACCATTTTTGGGTCATCAATAGCACTAATGAATATTTTATTTGTTTCGGTTTCTGAGCGTACTCGTGAAATTGGAGTTAGAAAAGCTTTAGGTGCTAAACGAAAAACAATAGCGTTTCAATTTTTTATGGAAGCTATTATCATTGGACAGCTAGGAGGTATTTTAGGTATTATTCTAGGTACGTGTATTGGGTTGATAGTAGCAACAGTAGCTAAATTTCAATTTGCTATACCTTGGTTAGCGATGTTTAGTGCATTCACTATTGCATTTGTTGTAGCTATAGTTTCAGGATTACTACCAGCTGTTAAAGCAGCAAAACTAGATCCTGTAGAGTCGTTGAGATATGAATAATTTTTAGCTGTTAGCTGTTAGCTGTTAGCTGTTAGCTGTTAGCTGAAAAATAAAGAAATCTATTTACTTCTTTATTAGGTTTTCGAAATACCTATATAAATCACCTTTAGTAATTACGCCTCCTTGTTGTATTAATTTAAATTTATCTAAGGCTTTGTCTTCAGTATAAGTCTTTTTTGCAGTGAGTAACTCAACATCATCAGACAAGAGGTTGTTTCTAAACCAGTCAAAACCTTCGCTTGTTGTTAAGTCAGTAGTCTCATTTTTAATTTTAATAGCAATTAGTTCCATTTCGTTCTCTTTAAGATGAAACAAATGCATTTGCTGAGGCGATATATGTTCTAGGTAATTAACTTTAGTCAACACACCTTCCCAAACCAAATCACTAAACACATCTAACTCTTGTTCGGCAACTTCAGGTTTATTAACCTTTATGTCTGCCCATTCATCTGCAGTGATAGATTGGGTTGCTAAAAAGTTTATAAACTCTTTATGGAGTTCTTCAAATTGTTCTTTAGTAAGTCTAGCGTATTTCATTGCTAATGTTTTTTGTAATTAAAAAGCCCCAACATAGTTGAGGCTTTTAAAGATATTATTTTTGAATATTAAGCTTCTGCTACAACTTCAAACGGTAAATCTACAGTTACGTCTCTGTGAAGTCTGATTACAGCTTCGTATTGACCTAAACGCTTGATGTTACCACCATTGATAGAAATGTATTTCTTTTCAATAGCATGTCCTTGGTTATTTAAAGCATTAGCAAGGTCTATATTAGTAATAGAACCAAATAATTTATCACCAGCAGTTGCACCAGCACCAGCTTTAGCAGCGATTTTAATTTCTAATCCTTTAAGTAACTCTGCAGTTTTGTTAGCTTCTTCAATAATTGACTTTTCTTTGAAAGCTCTTTGCTTTAAAGTTTCAGCTAATACTTTTTTAGCTGAAGCTGTTGCCATAACAGCATGTCCTTGAGGAATCAAAAAGTTTCTACCATAACCGTTCTTAACTGTTACAATATCGTCTTTAAATCCTAAATTTTCAACGTCTTGTTTTAATATAAGTTCCATAGTTATGTTATTTTATTTTAATAAATCTGCTACATAAGGCATCAATGCAAGGTGACGCGCTCTTTTTACTGCTACAGATACTTTTCTTTGGTATTTTAAAGAAGTTCCTGTTAAACGTCTTGGTAATAATTTACCTTGCTCGTTTACAAAACTTAATAAGAAATCTGGGTCTTTATAATCGATGTATTTAATTCCAGACTTTTTAAAACGACAATATTTTTTCGTTTTAGAGGTATCTATATTTAATGGAGTTAAATATCTAATTTCTCCATCTTTTTTTCCTTTTGCTTGTTGTTCAATTGAAGACATAATTTACGCTTTTTGTTTGTTTCTAGTTCTTCTCTTTTCAGCCCAAGCAATAGCATGCTTGTCTAATTTCACTGTTAAATAACGCATAAAACGCTCATCACGTCTAAATTCTAATTCTAACGGAGAAATTACTTCGCCATCTACAGTATACTCAAATAAGTGGTAAAATCCACTTTTTTTGTTTTGAATTGGGTAAGCTAATTTTTTTAAGCCCCAATCTTCTTTGGCTATCATCTTCGCTCCTTTAGAAACAAGAAAATCTTCGTATTTCTGTACTGTTTCCTTTATCTGAGTCTCAGATAAAACGGGATTTAAGATGAAAACAGTTTCATAATGGTTCATATAAATATAATTTTATAATTAAAAATGGGTGCAAAAATAACTATTATTTCTAATTCTGGCAACATTTTTGAAAGGAAAAATGCAGTTATCGCAATAGTGTTAAAATTTTGTTAAAAGAAACACTTTACCGATGTTTTTTGGTTTTTATCCGAATTTTTCGTACTATTGTCGATATCTTAACCTAAAATATAATAATGTTATGACTTTAAATTGTGTAGTAGTTGATGATTCTGCAATCCAACGATTATCTATTGTAAAGTTAATTGAGAACCACTCCTCACTTAACCTTATTGCAGAATATAGTAGTGCTTTAGAAACAAAAAACGGATTAAATACTCATAAGGTAGACCTTATCTTTTTAGATATTGAAATGCCTGTTTTAAATGGTTTTGAACTTTTAGACGTACTTAACAACAAACCCCAAATTATTTTCGTTACAGGAAAAACAGAATACGCATTTAAGGCTTTCAATTATGATGCTACCGATTATCTGCAAAAACCAATCACTAGAGAACGTTTTAACACTTCTGTTGAAAAAGCATTAGAACAGCATAAATTAAAGCTAGATTTTAATGAAACTGATGGCGAGCACATCTTTGTTAAAAGTAACCTTAAAAAACGTAAGGTATACATTAAAGATATAAAATGGATTGAAGCTCTTGGTGACTATGTAAAATTAGTAACCGAAGAAAATAGCTTAGTAGTATTATCTACAATGAAAGCTTTTGAAAAAGAACTACCTGAAGGTAAGTTTTTAAGAATTCATAAATCGTATATCGTAAATCTTGACAAAGTAGACCGATTTAACAGTAAGAATGTTGAAGTTGGAGCTTATGAAATTCCTTTAAGTAGAAATAAAAAGACACAACTTGTTGATGCGTTAAACAACATTTAAACTTTAATAATTATCGACATTTAAAACTACTCTTACAGGTCTAAAATCTTTAACACTTTGGAAGCTATTATTAATTTTAATAATAGCTTCTTTAGTTTTTGATAGTGACTGTTTTGGTGGTATTTTCACTAAAATGTTTTTATGATATAAATTTCTAATCCTAGACACAGGAGGAAACTCAGGCCCTAACACATTATCTCTAAAAACTTGTCGTAATGATTTTGTATACCAATCTGCTGCAAAATTGACTTTATTAAAATCTCTATGCTTCAGTGTAATTTTAATAAGCCTATACAATGGTGGATATTTATAATTATGCCTATCATTCATTTGCTCATTAAACATCTCCACGTAATTGTTAGTTGAGACTTGCTGTAAAATACGATGATAAGGATTATAAGTTTGAATGAGTACTTTTCCTCGCTTATCGGTTCTTCCTGCTCTACCTGCAACTTGTAACATTAATTGAAAACTGCGTTCATGTGCTCTAAAATCAGGAAAATTAAGCATATTATCAGCATTCATGATTCCTACAAGCTTTACATTTCTAAAATCCAATCCTTTGGTAAGCATTTGTGTTCCTACCAAAATATCTATTTCCTGTTGCTCTAAAGCGGTAATGATTTTTTCATAACCATATTTTCCTCTGGTTGTATCTAAATCCATACGAGCTACTTTATGGTTAGGAAACAACGCTTTCACCTCCTCCTCTACTTGCTCAGTACCAAATCCTTTACTATCAATTTCTACACTTCCACAAGCTTGACATTGCTGTTGCATTGCCATGTGATAGCCACAGTAATGACAACGTAATTCATTTTTATATTGGTGAAAGGTTAAACTCACGTCACAATTTGGACATTGTGGTGAATGCCCACAGGTATTACACTCAACAATTGGAGAAAACCCTCTTCGGTTTTGAAACAATATAATTTGATGACCTTCTTCAAGCGTTTCGGTCATTTCTTCAATCATTCTATCACTAAAATGACCATTCATACGCTTTCTTTTGTGCTTATCTTTAATATCGACTAGCTCAACATCTGGCATCATCACATTATTGTAACGCTGATTCAACTCTACAAAACCATACTTATTTTGCATTGCATTGTAATAGCTCTCCAGACTTGGTGTTGCTGAACCTAGAAGTGTTTTTGCTTTAAACATGTTTGCTAAAACAATAGCTGCATCTCGTGCATGATACCTTGGCGCAGGATCAAATTGTTTATAGGATTGCTCGTGCTCTTCATCTACGATAATTAATCCTAGGTTATGAAACGGTAGCAATACCGAAGACCGAGCTCCTAAAATCACTTGTGCTTTTGGTGAATTGTCTAACATATTATTCCAAACCTCAACACGCTCGTTAACCGAATACTTGGAGTGAAATACCGATACTTGTTCGCCAAAATAGTTTTGCAGCCTATTTACCAGTTGGGTTGTTAAAGCAATTTCAGGCAACAAATACAATACTTGTTTGTTTTGTTTTAAAACCTCTTCAATGAGCTTGACATAAACTTCAGTTTTACCTGAAGATGTCACACCATGCAACAGTGTTATATTTTGGCTTTGAAAAGACTGTTCTATTTGCTCTAACGCTTTTTCCTGATGTTCGTTTAATTGTTTTGAACTTTCATTTTCTTCACCTTCATATTGCACTCTATCGGTTTGAATAAAATACTCTTCGAGAATACCTTTATCTATTAAAGCTTTTACAATAGTTGAAGACGCGCCACTTTGATTGGTTAAATCTGAAACTTTAACTGGCTTTTTGGTTTGTGCAGAAATGGAAAACAAGGCTAACACAACTTCTTTTTGTTTGTGCGCTCTTCCTAAATCTTCTAACAAATTTTGAAGTGCTTTCTCTGAAGAAAAACTAGAATGTAATTTTACATAACGAACTAGTTTAGGCTTGTACTTTTCATAAATTTCTTCTTCAACAGTAATTGCATTTTTTTCGAGTAAACGCTTAATAACAGGAAGTACATTTTTTTTATCTAAAATAGACATCAAATCCTGAATCTTTAATGATGACTGATGGTGTAACGCCTCATAAACCAAAAACTCATCGTCTTTTAAATCTTCGTCATTAACAATCCTATCTTTATTTTTTGTGATTATAGTTTCACTTTCCAACAAAAATGCACTTGGTAATGCTGCACGCATAACTTCACCTACCGAACACATATAATATCTAGAAATCCAATGCCAATGTTGTAATTGAGTTTGCGTAACTACAGGTGTTTCATCGAGTATTTGATGAATGTCCTTAGCCTCATAAACCACTGGAGCAGTATTGTGAATACTATGCACTATAGCTGTGTAAATTTTAGATTTACCAAAAGGCACAGACACACGCATACCAGATTTTAAAAAATTGGCTTCGGCTTCAGTAATACTATACGTAAATAGTTTTTCTAAAGGAATTGGAAGTATGACGTCTATAAAATTTGGCATAAGCCAAAGGTAAACTGTTTACTGAAAATAAACACTTATTTTTAAAACACTTTAGTTAATCATTTTTAATGTTGTACTTTCTCAATACATGTAGAGAAGCATTAAGTTCATAACCTAATAATAAAATATTGGAGTTTAACCATAAGTACAATAACAGTATTAACAAAGCTCCAATAGAACCATAGAGTTCATTGTATTGCGAAAAGTTATTTATGTAAATACCAAAAAGGTACGACGTTGATATTATTAATAAAGTGGTTAATAATGCGCCTATCGAGAAGAAACGAGATTTTCTACCTTCTTTAGTTCCAAAATAGTACAAAGTAGCTGTTGCTAAATACACCATTAAAACAAAAAACATGTATTTTGCAAATACAATCCATCCCAAACCAGAGTCACTCTCTAAGACATCTTTTCCTGTAATGCCTTGGTATATGGGCTGTATCACATAAATTTGAAAGTATCCAAACACTGCAACGGTTAGCAATACTAAAAATGCTAAGATTAAAGCAATCCCTAGTGCGTAGAGGTATTGCTGAAACACATTTCTTGTGAGTTGTTCATGATAAGAATTTTCAAAACCAGAAAATACAGCATTTACGCCATTTGCCATTAGTAACATAGACAGTAAAAAAACCGATGATAATAAACCTGCTCCTCCACTTCCGCTAATGTTTTCAAAAATATTTGAGAAGAAAAAATCTGATGTTTGAGGAGGTAAAAACGAATTTAGAAACTGCTCAAACTTAATTTGAAAATCGTCAATAGGAATGTATGGAATTACAATAATGACAAACAGCAAAAACGGGAAAATAGCGGTAAAAAAACTAAAAGCAATTGCACTTGCTCTTGTTGTTAGAGCACCTTTAACAATTCCCATAAAGTAAAGCTCCATTAAATCATAAACAGATAAGCCTTCAAGACCTGGCAATTTTATCTGTTTTAAAAACCTAACAAGTAGGTTGATTACTGGCAACTTTTCAAGTTTATCTTCAATGGGTTTGGTCATTGATTAGAAGCTTTTTTTAATTCTTCATTAATTTTAAATTTCCAAGCTATTAACTCAGCCTCATTATTTCCAAAAGCAGTTTGGGTGTAAAGATTATACACTTCTGTTTCATAAGCTTTATTTATTTCCTTGTACGCATCGCTAGCATACTTAACCCAATTATTATAGTCATCAACTTGTTTTTCTTTAAACGACTCTCTTAGTTTAATTGAATAAATTTCTGTTAAGTCAAAATGAATATTAACCAAATCTAATCCTTTGTTGGTTCTATAATCTGGTTGTACCCAAGAACACTCAGTATTAAATTCAGTTTCAACTACAAACCTCCCTTTATTGGATAAAAACTTAGTAAAATCAAAGTAAGCATCAATATACAAACACGTATAAAACGGATAACTAAGCTTTGGAGCATCTTTAAAATCATCCCAATTTAAAGTACGGTTATCACTCCATAATATTTCTTTTTCAAACGGAGTAACATCATCAATCTTATAAACTTCAAAATCTATTTGATGACACGTGCTAAAACCTGGAAGCTTATGGTTAGTAATTTTAACCACATTTCCTCCAACTGACCTAGACTTATCTTTTGCTATATTAATAACAGTTTCATAGCCACAGTCTACTGACATGCCTCCATCTCTTATCTTAAAGTCTCCAATTTTTACTCGCTTAATACTATCAGGAATATTCACTCCTTCTTTAAAAACCACAACACTTGCGTTAGACTTTAATGCAGTTGTAGTTACATACAAATTGTTTTCCTTAACGCTCATTGCAGATTTACAACCTAAAAACAGAATGCTCAAAAAAACAACAGAAAAAAAATTCCTCATTAGTCTACAGCCTTTAAACTTAAATCCATGTTATAAACTGAGTGCGTCAATGCACCTGATGAAATATAATTAACACCACAAAGTGCATATTGCCTAACAGTTTTTTCGTTGATACCACCAGAAGACTCTGTTAAACATTTATCTCCTATTAGCTTTACAGCTTTTTTAGTGTCTTCAAAATTAAAGTTATCAATCAAAATTCGGTAAACACCATCACTTTGCAAGATTTCTTTAATTTCATCAAGATTTCTAGCTTCAACAATTATTTTTAAATCTCTTCCTGTGTCTTGTAAATATTGCTTGGTTTTTTCTATAGCTTTAGTAATTCCTCCTGCAAAATCAATATGGTTATCCTTAAGCATAATCATGTCATAAAGAGCAAACCTATGGTTTTCGCCTCCACCAATTTTTACAGCCCATTTTTCAAGAGCTCTAATTCCTGGTGTAGTTTTTCGAGTATCTAAAATTTTGGTTCCTGTACCTTCAAGTAAGTCTACAAACTGTTTTGTTTTGGTTGCAATAGCACTCATACGTTGCATAGAATTAAGCACAAGTCGCTCAGCCTTTAAAATAGATTGCGAAGACCCTTCAACATAAAACACAATGTCTCCCTTTTTTACATTACGTCCATCGTTGATAAATGTTTGCACTTTTAAGTTTTTATCTACATGCTTAAATATAAGTTTCGCAAACTCTACACCAGCTATTATCCCATTATCTTTAACCAATAGTTTAGCTTTTCCTTTAGCTGTAAGTGGAATACATGCTAGTGAGCTATGGTCACCATCACCAACATCTTCTCTTATGGCATTGGTAATAATTATTTCTATTTCTTTATGGAATTGAGCTTCGCTTATCATTTTTTTGTTATTTTGGACTATACGAAAATATAGTATTTTTAACAGAAATATTCGAATGTCTTTAAAAAAAATAGTTATAATTTTTGTCGCGTTTTTTAGTCTGCCTTCTTCATTTTCTCAAACCAATATTTATTTAGATGAAAATTTAGGGTTAATTGATAAAGCAACCTACAACAAAAAATGCGATTCATTCTTATTTAATTGCCAAACCATTAAGAATGATTCCATGACAGGATATTTAGTTTTTGAAAATTATAAATTTGGAAAACTTAATACCAAAGATTACCAACAAGTTTTAGGAGTATTAAAACGTGATTCTGAAATTTTAGAATTAGATGACAAAACACTAATTATCACTTACAGAGATAACCTTCTGAATCATTTACACTATAGACAAATGCACCCAAACCATCAAATTACAAAAGACAATTATCACATAAAGGCAAAAGAATATATTTCTGATCAAAAAAAATGTATAGAAAAAGCTACGTCAAACAACAGAGTTCGACTCTATTTTTACAGAAGCTTTGCTGGTTATTTTTACGACACTGAAACTTTTAATTGGAAGCAAATATCTCAGCTACTTAACAAGCTTTTCTTCTACAACAATCAAGACAGTATGCTTATATTAAAACCAAATGGTCATTATTTTTATTTTACTGAAATCAATCAGAAATTTATTTTAGAACTTCTTGACACTAATGATTGGACTCCCTATATTGAAGCACTTGAAAATGCTAAAACTAAAAACACCAAAACACCTAAAGGGTTTTTAAAAAATTTAAGAATAAACTCATTGAACAGTTCTAAAAAAAACAACAAATATAAATGCTATTTTTATGGTAATATTTAATCAATAAATCTCAAAATGAAGTTCAATTTATTTATTTGTCTATTCTTTACACTTAACATTAGCTTATGTTTCTCGCAAGAGAGTAAATTCTATGATGAAAATTCTAAAGAAATTGAATCCTTAGAGTTTTACAAAAAATGCAATAGACTAGCCTATAAATGTCTAAGACAATCAACAGATACTCTAGATATATATAAAGTTACTCTTAAATATGACTTTGGTAAAATAGAACCTGAAGAGTATGAACAAGTTTATAAACTATTAACAAAAGGCACTACAAAAAGTAACCAAATTATCATTGTAAAATACATTGACAATCTTTATAGTTATGAAGCCCAAAAAAAATTGTATGACAGTCACGTAAGACTGCCCGACTCTGTGCAAGATTTATTGAAAAATCGTTATCGAACAAGCCAATTCAAGCTAACTGAAACATCTCATAATAAGACTATAAAAAAAAGAATAAAAAAGTCTAAAAAATGTAAAAAGAAATTTGAAAAGAAACACCCAGTAAGCATCAATTACATGTATAATCTTGACCAAAATCTTGCTGAAAAGTATAAGGATATAGATTTAATACAAAACAAAGGCATCTTAAAACTTAAATTCTTCACTAACGTCTCACAGTTTAACTTACTAATATTAAAACCAAATGGAGAATATCTTTTAAGTGGTGGTCATCTTAGTGATAAAAGTATAAAGGAGTTAATTACTAATGATGATTGGAGTATTTACAAAAACGATTTGCAAACAACCATAGATAAGTATATTATTAATGGGTTTGGAATATTTGAAAAACATAACGTTTATTACCACAAAGACCACTGTTTCTAATGACCATAAAACTCTTAGCCATAGGCAAAACAGATAGCAAAGCGCTTCAATCATTAATTGACGAGTACACAAAGCGTCTTGGGTTCTATATTAAGTTTGAGCTTGAAATTATACCAGATATCAAAAACTCAAAAAACCTAAGCGAAACACAGCAAAAGCAAAAAGAAGGCGAACTTATTTTAAACAAACTTAACCCAACAGATGTATTAATTTTACTTGACGAAAAAGGAAAACAACTAAATTCTGTTGCTTTTGCCAATTACTTACAAAAACACATGAACTCAGGCATTAAGCAGCTTGTATTTGTAATTGGTGGACCTTATGGGTTTTCAGAAGAAGTTTACAGCAAAGCAGCAGGCAAACTGTCTTTATCTAAAATGACTTTTTCGCATCAAATGGTGCGATTATTTATGGTTGAACAACTCTACAGAGGCTTTACTATTTTAAGAAACGAACCTTACCATCATAGATAAAAAAAGATGCCAAATGGCATCTTTTTTTTATCTGTTCTTGCTTTATTTACAAGTTGTTTTTCTTTTATGCTTAGTTAATAATAGAGAGTTTACTATTGTAAAACCTGATATAAGGAACAAAAACATATATTTCCAATTATCATGATCTTTAAACAAAAATGAATTAACAAGTATTAAAGCTGCCCAAACAATTGCGTTTATAAGTATTATTTTTCTCATACTTATAGGACGTCAAAAACAACAAAATGTTACAAAGACTACTCTAAGCCCAAGCTTTTAATGTATGCTTTATTGTTTGATGGTCTACCTAAAAACTCTTCTACAACCTCATTAACAGGTCTTTGACTTCCGTTGCTAAGTATTAATTTTCTGTATTTAACTCCTGTTTCTTGATCTCTCAATCCGTTTTCCTCAAAAACTGTAAACATATCTTGTGCATACACTTCAGACCACAAGTAACCATAATAGTAAGTTGGGTGTGTATTAATATGAATCCAGCTTGCTTGAGGGTGTGTTCCTTCAACATACCAATCCATTACATTCATTTCAGCATCAATATCTTTCCATAACTGGTCTGTATCTAATGGTTGATTTGGATCATATTTATCGTATAAATTCATATCATAAATACAACGTCTTAATGATCCTTGTGCTGAAAGACCTGAAGATACATTTTTTGCGTTTACCATATTATCAAACAACTCTTTAGGAAAAACCTCTCCAGTTTTATAATGTTTTGCAAACGAACTTAAGATGTCGTAATCCCAAGTCCAGTTTTCAAAAATTTGAGACATAGCTTCAACAAAATCAGATTTTGTACCTTCTTGTAAGCTATACTCACCTTCGTAAGACATAGAATCCATTATATGTCCAAACTCGTGAAACAAAGTATTTAATTCATTATGACTTAACAATGAAGGCATTGTTTCGGTTGGTTTTGTAAAGTTTCCTAATAACATCGCTACAGGAACTTCATAACCTTCAGCTGTTTGTTTTCCTGATGAAAGAGGTACACAGTAAAACCAGGACTCTTTATTTGGTCTTGGATATAAATCTAAATAAAAGCGTCCTTTCAATTTATCGCCTTCATACACTTCATAAGCTTCAACGTCTTCATGCCATACTGTAGCAGTTTCATCTTTTTTAAACTCAAGACCTAATAGCTCTTGATAAATATCAAACAATCCACCTAAACACGCATCCATTGGTAAATATTCGCGTATTTTTTCGTTGTCTACTTTATAGTTGTTTTTTAATATTTCGTTTTTATAAAAACTTAAATCCCAAGAATTAATAGGCAAGCTCTCATCAATTCCAAAAGCTTTAGCTCGTTGTGCTTTTAAAACCTCTATATCGTTAATTGCTTTCTCTTTAGATTCTGCTACTAAACCGTTTACAAATTCCCAAACAGTTTCAGGGTTTTTAGCCATTTTATTTACTAAGTTATATTCGGCAAATGAGTTATAACCCATAAGCTGTCCTAATTCATAACGCTTTTTAACCAACTGCTCTAACACATCAAGGTTTTTATCTGCTCCTCTATTTGCATAAAGTTTATCAAACTCTTTTCTAATAGATTCTTCAACTGCATTATCCATAACAGGACCTCTAGTTGAAGACATTACTGGAATTTCGTAACCTGCTTCGGTTTTATAAGTTGCTTTAAAACTTTCAGGTAAACCTTTAGCTCCTTTTTCATCTAGCTTTAATACCAAATCTGCAGTATTCATGTTTGTAGAATACTGAGATGTCAAATCAGTAATTTCAGATCGTAAAGCTTTATATCTTTCAAGTTTTGCTTCGTCAAGATTAACACCAGATTGCTCAAAATTTTCAATCACACCATCAACAAATCGCTTTTTACGATTTTCTAATTGAGTGTAAGCATCAGAATCCTTAAACTTTTTGAACTGTGCAAATAACGCTTTATCTGCTCCTAACACAGTCATTAATGAGTCTATCTTTTGTGAAGATGCTAAACCTTTTGCTCTTGTTATTGAATCGGTTGAAGTCCAGTACATCAAAAACGCATTACTATACGCTTTGGACAATTCATTACTAACACCATCATAAGCTTCAAATGTATTAGCTAATGTAGGAGTGCTTCCTTTTTTAATCTCTTCAATAACTTGTACAGAGTTGTCAATAGTAACATCTACATACTCTTCAATAGCAGCTCCTGTTACATTTGCAAAATCAAACGGTTGATTTAATTCTACATTAAATGGATTATCGGCTGAAAGTTCTTTTTGTGGTTTTTCTTCTTTATCGGAACAACTCATAAGTAATATTAGTGAAAATGAGTAAACTAGTTTTTTCATAAAAAATGTGTTATTGTTTCAACAAAGATAACATTCAAAAACTATTATTTACTGTTAAAAATTCATACAGGTATTCTGTTTTTGTTTCAACGTATATAATTGTACTTTTGGTTGAAATTAAACACTAAGAAATGCAACTTGTATTTGCCACCAACAACCTTAATAAACTCAACGAAGTACAAAAGCTTATTCCTGACACCATACAATTATTAAGTTTAAAAGATATAGGTTGTTTTGAAGACATTCCTGAAACTCAAGATACCATTGAAGGCAATGCGATACAAAAAGCCGAATACGTTAAGCAACATTATGGCTACGATTGTTTTGCTGACGATACTGGTTTAGAAGTTGAAGCTCTACAAGGTGCTCCTGGAGTATTTTCGGCTCGTTATGCAGGACCACAACGTGATGCAAACGACAACATGGATAAGTTACTACTAAACTTAAAAGACAAGCCTAACAGAAACGCTCATTTTAAAACCGTTATTGCATTAGTATTGAATGGGACTCTAAACACCTTTACTGGTATTTGTGAAGGTTGCATTACCGAAACTAAATATGGCGATTCTGGTTTTGGCTACGACCCAATTTTTAAAGCTAGTGGTTATGACAAAACTTTTGCTGAAATAACTCTGGAAGAAAAAAACAGTATTGGACATAGAGGTAAAGCTGTTTCCCAATTGATTTCTTTTTTAAACAAACACTAAAACGCTCTCCAGTACTAGTTTTAAAAAATCATAAAATTTATACTTCTTTAGAAAAGAATAGAAAAAATGCGTATACTAGTCCAAGCCAAAAAATAAGATTATGAACTATTTTAAAATTATCGCTTCAATATTATGTATCTCAATGATTACTTTGAGTTCTTGTAAAGACAAAGCTAAACCTACCACTTCTCAAGACACTGAAGCAACCACAAAAACATCTGAAGCACCTGAAAAAAAGAAAATTACTGCTGCTAATTTTTTCCACTACATCTGTAGTAGTGGTTGTATTAATGGAGCTGCTGTTGCTGGAAATTGTAGTAACTGCGGAAGCGTGTTAGAGCATAATCAAGCTTATCACAATAACACGAATAATTCAACAACACATAACACTCCTAACACCAATACTCCTACTACAACTTTACCTATAACCACACCTACAACAACACAAAAAACCGAACCAAGCCAAAATGCAAATGGTGTATGGCATTACACTTGCAATAATGGTTGTGCTGGAGGTGCTGGTGCTGCCGGAAGCTGTAGCAACTGTGGTAATGCTTTAGCTCACAATACTGCTTATCACCAATAAAACACAACCGTTTTAAACGTCTATATACTAAAAAATCCAGCGCTGGCTGGATTTTTTTATACTTATAATTTCGGTTTGATTATTTAATTACTGAGTTTTTTGCTTTCTCTATAGCTTCAGCATATTTTGCATCTGCAGTTTTATCAACCATTCCAATAAACATTAAAGAGGTTTCATCATCAATTCCCATGCAGTACATTTCAACATTAAGATCAGATCCTTCTGCTTCAGTAGTTCCTTTCATGTATAAAACCTTTACACCATTAATTTCAGTTTCACCTTTATCTTTAATATCCATTTTGTCACCTACATCATTTTTCATTTTTTCTTTTGAAGTCTCATAATCTTCAGGTGTTAGCATAGCCATGATAACAGCTTTTGGGTCTTCAGAGACATAGGCGTTTGTGCTTACCTTACTAAATAATTCGGTATTCACATCCATTTCAATAGTTTGGCTCATTAACTCCATCATTCGAGTCATCTTCTCTTGGTCTGCATCAGACATCGTTGTTTCTTGAGCTTGAACATTAAATGCCATAAATAACATGGCAAATACAATACATAATTTCTTCATAGTTATAGTTTAAAGAACCGAATATAACAAAACCAATAGTCATAAAAGACGTTAATGATTTATTTTTTAAACTTAATGTTCAACAACACATTAACTTAGGTTATATTGTTTATTGGAATATTAGTGTATCTTTGCCGCTTGAAACGCAAAAAGATGCGTTGTAAATTCCTCAAGGTGAGGATGTGTTACCAAGAAGTTTCAGGTTAAGTATGTCGATTCGCTTCTGTTGTAACACTACATAACATAATCGAATACTTACAAAAGACGAATGAGCACATTCCAAGATTTAGGTCTTAATGACGACCTATTACAAGCTATTACTGATATGGGTTTTAAAACCCCTAGTGATGTACAAGAACAAGCAATCCCTATTTTATTACAAGAAGAACGTGATTTAGTAGCACTAGCACAAACAGGAACTGGTAAAACCGCAGCATTTGGTTTTCCTATGTTACAAAAAATTGATATTGAAAGCAGAACCACTCAAGGGTTAATACTTTCTCCTACTCGCGAACTTTGTTTACAAATTGCAAACGAATTAAACCTATATGGTAAATACTGTAAAGGGTTAAATGTTGTTGCCATTTATGGAGGAGCAAGCATTACTGACCAAGCTAAATCGGTAAAAAAAGGAGCACAAATTATTGTAGCAACTCCTGGTCGTATGAAAGACATGATTAGCCGAAATATGGTTGATATTTCTAAAATTGAATATTCAGTTTTAGATGAAGCTGATGAGATGTTAAATATGGGATTCTATGAAGATATCACTGACATTTTATCGCACACACCAAAAGATAAAAGCACTTGGTTGTTTTCGGCTACAATGCCAAAAGAAGTAGCCACTATTGCTAAAAAGTTTATGCATAGTCCTATAGAAATTACCGTAGGAAGCAAAAACGTTGGTAGTGACCAAGTATCTCACGAATACTATTTAGTGAATTCAAGAGATAGATACGCTGCCTTAAAAAGACTAGCTGATGCTAATCCTGACATTTTCTCGGTAGTATTTTGTAGAACAAAGCGCGACACTCAAAAAGTTGCTGAAAAACTTATTGAAGATGGTTACAATGCTGGAGCACTTCATGGTGATTTAAGCCAAAACCAACGTGACTTGGTTATGAAATCGTTTAGAAACAACCAAATACAAATGCTTGTTGCTACTGATGTAGCTGCTCGTGGTATTGACGTTGACGACATTACACACGTTATCAACTACCAGTTACCTGACGAAATTGAAACCTACACGCACAGAAGTGGTCGTACAGGTCGTGCAGGAAAAACTGGAGTATCAATGGTAATTGTTTCTAAGAGTGAATTAAGAAAAATAAAAAGTATTGAACGCATCATTAAAAAGAACTTTGAGCAAAAAGAAATTCCTAGCGGAATGGAAATTTGCGAAGTACAATTAATGTCGCTAGCCAATAAAGTTCACAATACTGAAATCAACCATGAAATTGATGAATATCTTGAAAACATCAATCAATTGTTTGAAGATACTACCAAAGACGAACTGATTAAAAAATTCTTTTCAGTAGAGTTTACACGTTTCTTTAATTACTATCAAAAAGCCAGCGACCTTAATGTTTCTGCACAACATAGTAGCGAACGCGATAGCAGTAACGATGGTAACTCCACACGTTACTTTATAAACGTAGGTAAAAAAGATGGCTATGACTGGATGAGTTTAAAAGATTTCTTAAAAGAAGTTTTAGAACTTGGTAGAGACGATGTTTTTAAAGTAGATGTAAAAGACAGTTTTTCATTTTTTAATACTGAAAAAACATTACAAGAGAAAGTATTATCGTTTTTTACCGACTTTAAATACAACGGACGTTTTGTAAATGTTGAAGTATCTGAAGACAAAGGACGAGGCACTAGCAGACGCAAAAGACGTCGTGATGGTGGTGGAAAAAACAGACGTAGCGACAAACCAAGATCAGAAAGACGCTCAGGTTTTAATAACGATTCTGGAAACAGAAGCAGCAGAAGAAAATCTGAAGGGAAATCGAGACGTTCAGAGAGTTCAGGAAGCGGCAAAATGTCATCACGTCCAAGACGATCAAGACGTTAATGGTTTTAAACCTTCTTGTTAATTTTTAGTCAAAATTTTTAAGTATAATCTTATAAATGTTTTTTGTTTAGTACTTTTATATCATAAATGATTGCTATGAGGTATTATTATATCACTATTTTACTCTTTTTATTTACAACTCTAGGATTTTCGCAAGACCCTACTACAGTTAAAGGAACTGTTGTAAGTTCTAGTACTGGTGGTATTTTAGAAAGTGTAAATATTGTTAACCTCAACCAAGTTGTTGGTACCTCAACCGATGACAAAGGTCGTTTTGAAATTAAAGCCGAAGCCAATGACACACTACACTTGTCATACTTAGGTTACAAGTCTATTAAAGTACGTGTTACTAACGACTGGATAAAATTTGGAGACACTCAAATTGAGTTAACCGAATTGGCATTAGCGCTTGAAGAGGTTGTAGTTAATCAATTACAACTTACTGGATATCTAGAAGTTGACATTAAACAAATGCCTATAAAAACCAATTATAGATATAGCATTTCAGGTTTACCAAATAAAGGTTATGAAGCAGGAAATAATTCACCTAACGCTGTAAACAAGGTGTTAGGTGCTATTTTTAATCCTGCTGATTTCTTATATAATATCTTCGGAAAAAAGCCTAAAGAACTTAGAAAGTTAAGGCAAATGAAAGAAGATGACGAAATTAGAAATAACTTAGCAAGTCGTTTTGATAGAGAAATGCTAACCGTATTGCTACAGGTTGACAAACACGACCTTGACGAAATTGTTAGTCATTGTAATTATTCAAAAGATTTTATTGAAACTGCAAACGACCTTCAAATCTTAGATGCTATTAGCGAATGCTATGAAGAATACAAGGTCTTAAATAGAAACAGACCTAGCAGGTTTTAATTCCACTTTTATCTTCTTGAATGTAGCGCAACTCTGTTGCCTTCAGTATCTATAAACGCTGCCATAAAACCATGTTCAGGAGAAATTTGGGTTTTTGGTTGATATAGTTTTCCACCAGCAGCTTCAATTCTGTCAAGTTCGTTTTGTACATCCTCACAAATAAAATAAACCAAGGTTCCCTCTTGACTAGGAATGTATGTATCTTGTTTTATTAAAGTACCTGCTGCTCCTTCTTTTCCTTCTTCATAAGGAAACCAACCCATCAACATGCCTCCAAAATCAACAATTTGAATATCAATTTTGAAAACAGCTTCATAAAACGCTTTGGCTCTATCCATATCATTTACTGGAATTTCGAACCAACCTACCATATTATGTTTCATACCAAAATTATTTACCTTCTAATTTGTGTTTTAGACTTGTTAAGCCTTCATCAAAATCCTTTCCTACTGCCTTTTCAAAATTGAAAAACAGCATAAACACATTAAACGGAATTGGGTTTTTCCCTTGAAATCCCCAAACTACTTTAGTTTCATTAGGATTAAGTTCTTCAACTGTGTAATAGCCTATCGATTGTGATTTCCATGGTTTAAAAAAACGCAACTGAACTTCTATTTTGTCATTTTCCTTTTGAATACTGATAAGCTCCTGCTCACCTGTTCCAACATCTTTATTACCTTCCCATTTAGAAATAAAACCAACCTCACCATCAGTCCCTATAAATTCTTGTTTCATGTTTGGATCCTTCTTTTTCCAAGGCGACCAATCGTTTTGGTTTTTTATAAAGGTCAAATACTTAAAAACTTCGTCTTTTGGCGCATTTATAAGAATGCTTCGGTTAACATCATAAGCTTTTGGTGCAATTAATGCTAAAATAATTATCAAGGCGATTATACCTAGAATAACGTAAAGTGCTATTATCATCTTTTTAGTTTAGTTAACCCTTTGTACATTTTGGTTTTAATTAATTCCAAAAATGTCAGTTCGAGTGATTTTTTGAAAAAAAATTGTATCGAGAACTATTTTCAATGTCTAAAATTCCTATTCTCGATACAAATTTTACTTATTTCAATCGTAAAATTTACTCGAATTGACAGAATTTCATCAAAATGCACAACAGATTTTAGTTAGTTCTTTTAAAGTTACAAAAATTATTGCTTTGAGTAATACCTTTCCACAATCTTATCGTAGCTTTTTATAGTTTTCTTAATCCAATCCATGCGTTTTTCGAGCCTTTCAGTTTCTGTTAATTGCCAATTAATTTCTGACTGTTTTAACTTTGTAGTAACATGTTGAAGGATAATTGCTGCTGACACTGAAATGTTTAAACTTTCAGTAAAACCACTCATTGGAATTTTTAAGTAGCAGTCTGCATTGTCTAGAACTTCTTGCGATAATCCTTCTGTTTCCCTTCCGAAGAAAAAGCATGATTTTTTAGTAACATCAAACTCATGCAGTAGGCAATCGTTAGTATGTGGTGTCGTCGCCACAATTTGATAGCCTTTGGATTTCAAATCTTTAATACAATCTTTCACTGTATGGAATCGGTTTAAATCTACCCATTTTTGGGCTCCCATAGCAATTTCTCTATCTATTCGTTTAGAGTTAATTTCCTCAACAATGTTTACTTCTTGTATCCCAAACACATCGCAACTTCGTATTACTGCACTTGTGTTGTGAAGTTGATACACATCTTCAGTTGCAACCGTAAAATGTTTTGTTCGTTGGGACAGTACTTTATTAAAACGCGTTCTTCTGTTTTCGGTTAAGTAGGACTCTAAATAGTCTAAAAGTTTAATATCAATCATAAGTTCAAATATAATTTTAAAATAGTAATTTGCAGCTATGAAGCATATAGTTGTACTTACAGGAGCAGGCATGAGTGCCGAAAGTGGTATTAAAACTTTTAGAGATGCCGACGGTTTATGGGAAGGACACGATGTAATGGAAGTTGCGTCACCACAAGGCTTTAAGGCAAATCCGGAACTGGTTTTAGAGTTCTACAACCAAAGACGCAGACAACTGTTTGAAGTAAAACCCAATGCTGCTCATAAAGTTTTGGCAGATTTAGAATCTGAATACAAAGTGACTATTATAACACAAAATGTAGACGATTTACATGAACGTGCAGGCAGTTCAACTGTAGTTCATCTACATGGTGAATTATTAAAAGCGCGTAGTACTTTTGATGAAAATGATGTTGTTGAGTGGAAAACAGACCTTGTTCTTGGAGATTTGTGCAACAAAGGACACCAAATGCGACCTCACATTGTGTGGTTTGGTGAAGTTGTTCCTATGATTGAAAAAGCAATTGCTATTTGTGAAACTGCTGATATTTTATTAATTATTGGCACTTCAATGCAAGTATATCCTGCTGCAAGCTTAATGCATTACGTAACACCTAATACACCTACATACTATATTGATCCAAAACCAAATTTAGATTCATCAAAACACGTTACTGTCATTGCAGAACCAGCTACAACAGGTATTAAAAAATGGATTGAATTATTATCGAAGTAAGCTAAAATGTCCCTTCAAGGTTCTAACCTCACCATTAAGTTTTATCATTTCTGCGATAAACCAATAATCGGTTTTTGGTAATTGTTTGCCTTTAAAAGTTCCGTCCCAACCTATTCCACTAGGTTTTATGCTTGTAATATGCTTTCCGTAACGGTCAAAAATATGTACTAAAGAACGTGAGCTGTAACTTTCACTAAACCCTTTTATATTCCAGGTTTGGTTATATAAATCGTCGTTAGGACTAAAAAACTTAGGAAACCCTAAAACATAAATTTCTAAAGCAGCTACTCCACAGCCATTTTTATCTCTAACAAATAAAATATGCTCTCCTGGAGCAACTTGATCGAAATAAGGTTCATCTTGATAATATACACTAGTGTTTAACCCATATTCATAATCTCCAACACCTAATCCTGAAGGATCGATAGTAATTGTATTGTTACTTGTAAAATCAGTAATTGTAATATCATCTATATCTAAATCAGCCACTGAAGATTCTAAAACCGAAAATGTAACAGGAGATGAGCTACAGTTAAATCCTGAACTAGCTGTTGCTGAATACACTCCTCCTGAAGTCACCTCAACTGAAGTTAAGTTGCTTATTACTGTTCCGCTTTGGTCAGTCCATTCATATTGATAATTCCCATTTGGATTCACAATTTCTAATACTACTGGATCTCCATTAGAACAATACACTGTTTCTCCTTCAATTTCAAACTCAGGAATAGGATGTACAATCAATCTTAAATGTGGTCCAATACCAAAACAATCTCCATTATCATCACTTTCAACTCTTACATATATGGTTTCTGAAAATGCTGTTTGATTTGTATAATTAGTTTGTGGGAGAATTTCGTTTTGCTCTAGTTGAGCATCGTTTAAACTACTATAGTAATGCACACTTAAATTTTGTCCTGAAGGAAATTGATCAAGAAAAACTTGAGACGCTTCAGATAAATTAAATGAAATAAACCCATCAGCCACATCATCATCACATTGCTCTATTGTATGCAAAAACCCATCTTGAAAAGACGTTGTAGACACTTCTAAATTGGCAATTGCAACTTCATAACAACCATTACCTCCTTCAATACGAACGTAGACTGTTGCAGATTGTGCATTATTAAACGGAAAAGCAGCTTGTTGATTGATGTTAAACTCAGCATCGTTTTGCGACAAGTGATACGTAATATTAAATCCTGAACTATTATTGTTGGTCACTAAGTCATCAAGTTCGTTTAAGTTAAAATCTGTAAACCCATCAGCAACACCATCTTCATCACAATTTTTTAATGTTACTGGACTTTGTACAGTAGGCAAACTATAAATAGTTGCTACAACAGGTACTTTATTCCCTTCTAAACATCCATCTACAGAAGCCATTGCTAAATAAGTTGTTGTTTCATTTAAAACTGGAGTCTCAAAGGTATCTCCAACTGATAGCTGAACTCCTGTATCAGCATCAAACCAAATTACTGTCCCTGATGATGCTGTGGCTTCTAACGTAACTGTTCCTGAACCACAATTAGAATTATCAGTAGTGCTTACAATTTCAGGAATAGTAATCATTGTACTTGCTGAAATATCAAGTATTGGATCTCCAGGCATTCCGCCATATTCTACGATATAACCTTTGGGCTCATAATCACCATCACTACCTCCATTTGGTAAATCATTCCACGAACCTGCAATACCCACATTAGGTGCTGTTACATGCGCATAATCTTCATTTCCTTGATTATTTGGTTCGTTCGTATTCCAAAAAGCAAAATTTGGTGTTGAACCATTTATCCCTCCATTCCAAAATACGGTTCCTTCTTCTGGTCCTGTTGCCCATTTCCAAACACCTTCGGTTTCAAAATCTGTTCCTCCTATCCATCCTGCTCCAGCAGCCTGTTCACCAGTTAATTGAGCTTCTTCTGTAGATGTGATTGTAGCCAAATACCCTTGCAAACCAAAATAGGTGCTATTTTCAGCAGCTTGTTTTGCATCAGTCCAGGTAATTCCTAAATCGGCTACATATTGATAATAGTGACCTGTAGAGGGTAAATAATTGGCATCACCAATGGTGAACGAAAAGTACTTTTCACCTGACACAGTATCAGATACACTTTCATAAACCACATCTAATACAGCCGCAATAAGATCAGTATAACTTACATTTACTCCTCCTACTCCACTTAATGTCAATTTACCTTGATTAGCATCCCAATTGGTTACAATGTTTGGATGTGTTCCTGTTAAAGATAATAGGTCATTACCTACATCATAACCTGTAGATATTTGTATGTAAACAGCTTCAATTTCTGTATCATCAGGATCGATAATATCAAAATTTGTAACCACATTTATTTGGCTCAACGGACAATACATTTGGTTGCCATCAGCTACAATTGTTGGTGGAACGTTGGCTTGACCATATGTTAAAATAGCTTGAACACAAAAAATGATTAGAACTGAAATTTTTTTAGACATTAGTTAGCAATGGAAATTTTGTGATTTGTAAATGTAGGAAAACATATCTCTTTTAGTAATATTTTAGTATAATAATCTGAAAAACTCCTCTAAATTCAATTAGTTTTAGTCTTTTTTGTTCTTTTCTTCAATCCATTTACTCATATATTTTGTACTTTGTAAAGTATGGTGCATGAGCATTTGACCAGTGAAATTATTTTGACGACACTCTTTTAAGTGTTCAACTACATACTGAAGCTTTTGCTTAAATCTTTCAACATGATATTGCTTATCAAACCGCTTTTTGAGTACGTTAAAACCTAAATTTTGCTGCTCTTTCCAAAGTGCTTTATCACTATACACCCTAATTGCATACTCTACTATAGCATCTACATCTTCTGAATTAAGGGTATTCATATAACTAGATTCTAAAATACCTTCAGCTCCTATTGATGTGGTTACAAAAGGTGTTCCGTTACGCATGGCATCAAAAAACTTACCTTTCAATCCTGCTCCAAACCGTAAAGGTGACAAACACACTTTTGCGTGTTGCATAACAATATCTACATCTTCAGCAAAGCCTTTAATTATAAATCCGTTATCATTGGCTTTAAACTGTTGCGCTTTGTTATTTTGATAGGCTCCATAAATGTGCATTTCAGCTTTTGGAAGTTTAGTTCTAATTTTCGACCAAATAGATTGGTATAAAAACTTTACCGAATCTAAATTTGGTGGATGTAAAAAATTACCAATGGTTATAAAGTGATTTCGGTCTTCAAACGCTGGTAATTTCCTTTTGCTTTCCTCAGCAATAGGTTCTATCAAAAAGGGCATGTAATGTAACAACTCAATAGGAACACCAAACTCTTGGGTTAAGAGTTCCATTTCAGCTTCAGAAATTATCAAACTTACATCACAACGATAAATACTAGCTATTTCACGTTTTGAGGTATCGTTATGTAAATATTCGACATTAAATGGTGTATTGTCTTTTAAAGCTAATTCACGTCCTTTACGCAAACCGTGTACATCTTCGGTATCTAAAATTCGTATTGCTTTTGGACATTGCTGTGCGACTCGCCAACCAAACTGCTCTTCGGTTAAAAACCTATCAAACAACACTATATCAGGCTGTAACTGAGAAATAAAATCATCAAACGTTGAGCTATTCAATTCAATAGTGTGCTCGTCTATTCCTAAGCTTTTTAAATTAAATGCGTTTTCAGTTTTTGATGTTGATGTCGCAAAAGTGACTGTATAATTTTCAGCTAAAAAAATTTGAATAAGTTGCATCATTCTGCTTCCAGCTGCAGAACTTTTGGGTTCAGGCCATACAAACCCAATTATTAATACTTTCATACTATCTCAAATCATTTTTAATGAGATTCAACGGCATAACTTTGTCTTACTTGTTTAGCCCAATCTATTAAGTCTTTAATTTGCGTGTCGGTTAATTTAGCTTCGGGATGTCCCCAAGTATAAGATTCTAAAGGCATTTCTTTGTCCTCAACCATTTCAATAAGCTCTTCAAATTTATGGTCTTTTCGTTTAACGGAAAGGGTATCCCAATTTGAAACATTAAAGTGTCTTTTACCATTGTTAACATGCTCTGCCATCCAATAATTAACAGGTGTAATTTTACTATACCAAGGATAACGAGTTACATTACTGTGGCAATCCAAACACGCTTCTTTTAATATCAACTTCACATTATCAGAAGGATTAGTTTCTTCATAAAAAGCATTTAAGGATACTAAATCGCCTTCATTTTTTTCTGGACCAAAAAATTGTGCTACAACAAAAATCAGCAATAAAACTAACAGAAGTTTTTTAAGTATTTTCATTTTTAGTTTAATTTAGAAACTTAAAAATAACAAAAACTTGACTACAGAACACCTATACAACGAGTTAAATTATGTTAATCACTCTCGCGAAAAGCGTTTGAAGTATGCTAATTTGGTGATTGACAACCCTGATTTGATTCCTAAGTTATTGGATATTTTATTTATGGTAGACGATAAAGTTTCCTGTCGTGCAGCTTGGGTTTTAGAATTTATGTGTGGCGAGCAACTAGAAGCCATAATACCTCATCTTGATGCGTTTACCAAAAATATGCACAAAGTACATCTTGACCCAGCAGTAAGACCTGTAGCTAAAATTTGCGAATACTTAACTAAAGCTTACTATTCTAAGCATGAAACTAAAATTAAAACTGCCTTAACTCCTGAATATAAAGAACGAATTATTGAAGTGTGCTTTGATTATATGATAAATGACGAAAAAATTGCACCAAAAGCCTATGCTATGAATACCTTATTTTTATTAGGAACTGATTATGATTGGATACATCCTGAGTTGGCGCTTATTTTAGAACGTGATTTTCAAATGCAGAGTTCTGGTTTTAAAGCAAGAGCTAGACATATTTTAAAAAAGATAAAAAACTAGGTAGAAAAACTAAAGCTTCAGGCTTCGGTCTTCCAACGAAAAAAAGTATCTTTGCAACTTCAAAAAACAACACACTCATGCAGTTATCATCATTAAATGCCATCTCTCCAATTGATGGTCGTTACAGAAGTAAAGTTGAAGCCTTATCAAACTATTTTTCAGAAGAAGCTCTAATAAAGTATCGCGTACTAGTTGAGATTGAATATTTTATCGCTTTATGCGAAATTCCTTTACCACAATTAGAACGTTTTGACGCTAATTTATTTGATGATTTAAGAGCTATTTACAAAAACTTTACTGCTGATGATGCACTTAAAATAAAAACTATTGAAAGTGTTACAAACCATGATGTAAAAGCGGTTGAATATTTCATTAAGGAACAATTTGATGCTTTAAATATTTCGGAATACAAAGAGTTTATCCACTTTGGATTAACCTCTCAAGACATAAACAACACTGCAATTCCGTTGAGTATTAAAGAAGCGATGAATGATGTTTATGTGCCTGAATACTTTAAAGTACTTAATGAATTAAAATCACTTTCTAATGAGTGGAAAGCGGTATCAATGCTAGCAAGAACTCATGGTCAACCTGCTTCGCCTACACGTTTAGGTAAAGAAATTGAAGTGTTTGTTGTAAGATTAGAAGAGCAATTTAATTTATTGAACGATATACCAAGTGCTGCAAAATTTGGTGGAGCAACAGGAAATTTCAACGCTCATAAAGTAGCTTATCCTACTATTGACTGGAAAGCTTTTGGAAGTAAGTTTGTGCAAGAAAAGTTAGGGTTACAACACTCTTTCCCTACTACTCAAATTGAACATTATGACCACATGGCTGCTTTGTTTGATTGTTTAAAGCGTATAAACACGATTATCATTGATTTAGACAGAGATATTTGGACCTACGTTTCGATGGACTATTTTAAACAAAAAATCAAAAAGGGTGAAGTTGGAAGTAGTGCAATGCCTCATAAGGTGAACCCAATAGATTTTGAAAACAGTGAAGGTAACCTTGGTATTGCTAATGCAGTTTTTGAGCACTTAGCTGCAAAACTGCCTTTATCTAGGCTACAAAGAGATTTAACTGATAGTACTGTTTTACGCAATGTTGGTGTTCCTTTTTCGCATACAATAATTGGTCTTAAAAGCACGTTGAAAGGGTTAAACAAATTGTTATTGAATGAAGCCAAATTTGCTGAAGACCTAGAAAACAATTGGGCTGTTGTAGCTGAGGCAATTCAAACTATTTTAAGAAGAGAAGCTTATCCTAATCCTTATGAAGCATTAAAAGGATTGACAAGAACCAACGAAAAAATAACCCAAGACTCTATTTCAAATTTTATTGATACCTTAGATGTTCCTAATTCTATAAAAGAAGAACTAAAACAAATTACACCAAGTAACTATACCGGAATTTAATTTAGCAAGTAAGTTACTGAACTTATCTTATGAGTAAAGATACACTAGCTTTAATATATGCCTCAGTATTAACTTTATGTTTTTTTGTGGCAGGCATTTTTAATGTACTAGATAATTTTATGATTAAAACCTTATTATTTGTAGGGTTTGCACTTTTTGCAGTGTATTTGGTGATTCACTTTTTAAAAGATATAGAAAACAAAAATCACCCTGAATAATACAAGGTGATTTTCTATTAACATTTTAAATAACTATCAGTTTATTTAAAAAAGTTTTTAAAACTTTCTAATTGGTCATTGTCTAAATCTGCTTGTTCCAAAACACCAGATAGTTTCATTAGTTTTCCTGCATTCATATCATCACCTAAAACTCTGGCAACAACAAATCCTTTATCTTTAGCATCACCAAATAAAATAAGCTCATCAATACTTGTTTCAGATTCACCAATAAATTTTATTACAAACTTTCCGTCTGAAGTATTTCCACCTCTCATCAATTCTTCATACTTATCATTTTTAAGAATCTCTTTTACTTTTTTAAGCTCCACCTCATAACCTTCTTTATTAGTCTCATTAATTTGGTATGCTAAAATATTAAGCTTATCAATAGACTCGTAAGCTTCTTTTTGATCGTCAGTAAGATTCTCAATTTCTTCAATATTAATAATACTTGCAGGCACATCTCCAGAGATAAATCCTGGACTTAACTCATTGTCTACAAAATAGGTTTGTAATGTTGGACCTTGGTTACAACTTACTAAAGTTGTAACCAAAGCCATCAGCATAATTGATTTTTTGATTGATGTTATCATTGGTTGATTAGTTTTTGTTAGCTTTCTTTAAGTGCTCTCCACCAGGTACATTCATATTGCTTGTTAACTTAGATATTTGACGTAAATCTATATCTCCTGTTAATGATAATAAAACGGTTTCAATTTCTCTTTTCTTTCCGTTTATTTCAATGTCAGCACCTTTAGTTACTTCTTTTAACCCATTAATGAACATTAATAGCTCCTTAACATGGTTTTCATCTTTACCTTCTTTTACGTAGAATTTTACTGTTTGGTCTCCATCTTTTATTCTCATTAATTCTTGTAAGCTAGAACCTTTTAGGTAAGATGTTACTGTTGCATTCATATCTTTTGAAACGGCTTCATCTCCTGTAGTAAATACTTTTAATCCTGTTATCTTTTTAGCCATTTCTAAAAATTGTTGTGCTTCTGGGTCATCTAAATCTATGTTAATACCAGCAAGCATGCTAAACATTTTTTGGTTTACTATAACCGAAGTGACTCCTTCTTGATCTTCGTATTTATCAAAAATGCTTTGTCCGAAAGATACTATTGGCATCAAAGCCAAAACTGCAATTACAACTAATTTTTTCATTTTTTTCTGTTTTTCTAGTTTGTTTTAAAAATTTTGTTTGTCGATGTGTTGAACTCATTAATTAAGCTCATGTGGTCTACGCCTTTTTCTAAATTTTGAGACGCAAGTGTTAAAGCATTTAAGCTACTTGCTCCATCATTAAACTTAGATGATAAAAGACTTAGCGCTTCTTTGGTTTGATTGTAGGCCAACAATTGTTCTTCATTAAGGCTTCCCAATCCTTCCTCTTTATTGGTGAAGGTAAAAACCGACACCATAAGAACTGCTACTGCTGCGACAGAAATCCATTTATACAAATTTTTGTTTCTAGATTTTAATGGAACGTCTTTGGTAAACTGCTCTTGTTTTGTTACCTGAAAGTAGTTAAACATGGCTTTGTAAGACTCTAAATGTGGAGCGACTTCCTCTTGTGCAAAATAGTGTTTTAAGTGTTGCTCTTCTTTTAAAGTAGTTTCTCCGTTTTCGTACTTTTCAAGTAATTTTTCTATGTTATTTAATACCATAACTATGTGTATTAGTTAATTTTTCTCTTATTGTTTTTCTTGCTCTTGAGAGTGCTACTCGTATGGCTGTTTCATTCATGTCCAACACTTTTGCTATTTCTTCAAACTCATACTCTTCTATATCTCTCAGTTGCAAAATTATTTTTTGCTGTTCTGGTAGCTCTTCCATTATTTTAGACACCCAGTCTACACTATCATTAAGCTCTACCTGTTTTTGCAACGACACATTATTATCTTGATAGTTACTGTGTACTATCTTTAAATTTTGTGCCTGTTTGGATTTTAATCGGTCAAGGCAAAAATTCTTTGTCATGGTCATGGAAAAAGCTTCTACATTTTTATACTCAGAAATTTTTACTTTGTTTTTCCATAACTTCAGTAAGATCTCTTGAGTAGCATCTTCGGCTTCCTCACTAGATACCAACAAGCGTTTTGCTAGCCTGTAAACCTTATCCTTAAAAGGCATTACTAATTTTATAAAATCAGTTTGTGTCATTTTGTTTGGTTAGTTAGACGGTTTTTATCCCGTTCTATCATTACGACGATACACTTTCAATTTTGTTACAATTAATTTTTAATTTACAATATTGTAAGTAAATTTAGAGTTTAATAGACATATATAGTATGTATGTTTTGAAAAAAGAATTATTATGAAAATTATGAGAACCCTACTAATTGCCATCATCTTTGGTAGTCTAACCACAAGTTGCTTTGAAGATAGAGATGACAATGTTATTTTATCAAGCAGTATACATGATTTTGTATGGAAAGGTATGAATGCTGTGTATTTATACAAAGCTGAAATACCCGATTTGGCGAATGACAGATTTACAAGTAATGAAGAATATGGCAATTACCTAAATAGCTTTTCTTCACCCGAAGAACTCTTTGAAAGTTTAATTTATCAAAGACAAACAGTTGACAGGTTTAGTATTATAGTTGATGATTATATTGCTTTACAACAAGCGCTAAGTGGTGTGAGTAAAAGCAACGGACTTGAGTTCAATTTTTATTATGAACCAGGAAGTACTACTGATGTATTTGGAATTATAAGGTTAGTACTTAACAATAGTGAAGCTTCGAATCTTGGGTTACAACGTGGACAAATTATACATGCCGTTGATGGTGTTGAACTTACTGAAAGTAATTTAAGCTCACTTTTTGGTCAAGACACTTACACACTTCATTTTGCTGATTATAATGACAATGGAACTACTGAGACTGATGACGACTCCATTGTTTCCAATGGTTCTACAAGTAGTTTAACTAAAGTTGAATATACCGAAAACCCTGTTCATACTACTGAAATTATTAATGTTGGAGGTGAAAATGTTGGGTATTTATTATACAATGGTTTTACTGCCGATTTTAATAACCAATTAAATAATGCCTTTGCAGATTTTCAAGCTAACAACGTACAACATTTAGTTTTAGACTTAAGATATAATGGAGGAGGATCTGTAGACACTGCAAGGTTATTAGGAAGTATGATCACTGGTCAATTTAACGGTTCTGTGTTTTCAAAATTGAATTATAACGATGATTTACAAGAACTAAATTCAACTTTTAATTTTACTAATAGCTTTAATGGCAATTCCATTAATAGTTTAAATCTTGATAAAGTTTATGTTCTTACTACCAATAGATCTGCTTCTGCCAGCGAAATGATTATAAACAGTTTAGGCGAGTATATTGATGTTGTTCATATTGGAGACAACACAACAGGAAAATCACAAGCTTCGGTAACTATTTACGATTCTCCTGACCTAGGACCTAATGATGTTAACCCAAACCACACTTATGCTATGCAACCTTTGGTAGCTATTTCAGTAAATGCTAATGATGGTGTGGTCCCTTCTAGTGGTTTAGTTCCTGATGTTGGTTTTGAAATCAACGAAAGCGTATTAAATTTCGGAATTTTAGGTGATGAAAACGAGCCTTTACTTGCTGCTGCTTTAGCTGATATTGAAAGTAGCTTAGGAAGATATAGCATTGACCAAAGTATAAGAAATACACCTCAATTAACTCCTGTAAAAAAAGATATAAATCTAAAACCTTTTGAAGATGAAATGTATATAGATAATGAGTTTATATCCATCATTAAAAAAGAATTTAATCAATAAAAAAATCCGCTCGAAATGAGCGGATTTTTTTGTTTTATAGACTTAGGTTAAAACCTATATTAACATTTCTTCCTCGTGTTGAATACCCAAATAATTCTTGGTAATCTTCATTAAAGATATTGTTTACGTTAGCAAACAACTTCAGCTTGCTCTCCAAAATAGTATGGCTTACGTAAAAATCTAATAAGCTATAACTTTTTAAAGTAACGTCTTCTGTTGCAAAAGTAGTATTGTTAAAATAGGCATCATTTCTATCATCATTATATTGGTACGCTAAACTTAAAAATGTAGCATCAGATAGTTTATAATCCAATCGTGCATTTCCTTTCAATTCAGGAATTCTTAAATTCAAATCATCTTCTACCTTTGTATAGGTAACATTAGCGTTTAATTTTAGCGCGTTTGTAATACTATAATTAGCTGTAAATTCTAAACCGCTTGCTGTAAAATCCTTATCTACATTATCGTATTGGTACACAAAATTACCCATGTCCACAAAATCGATAAAATTAATTTCGTTTCTAGTAAAATACACTAAACTGAACGTAGCTTTGTCTTTAATTCCTGCTTCAACACCAACTTCTATAGTTTCATTTTCTTCAGGTTTTAAATCGGCATTTCCGTAAGCAGGTTCAAATAATTGATACAATGAAGGTGTAATATATGCTGTACTGTAACTAGCCATTCCTTTTAAATATCCAAAATTGAAACTTTTTCTATAGGATGGATTTAAACTGTAAACCAAATGACTTCCATATTCACTATGATTGTTTAAACGTGCTCCAGCATTGACATTCAAACCAAAATCAGAAACATACACCACATTAGCATAAGGATCAACAATGTTGAAAGTTGCAGCTTCTGGATCAATGCTTTGTTCTAAATTGGTTGATCCAAAAGGAATCACATAGCTTTCCATATCGTTCTCCTGAAAATTCACACCTAAAATAGTATAGAACTTGTCATTAAAATTATATCTGTTAAAAAGATCTGCCACCAAACTTGTAGCATAGTATTCAGCAGGATAACTCGACTCTACAATACGTTCAACATCATTATATGCAGCGTTTAAAGTAATGCTTCCTTTGTTATAGCTAAACTCTGGCGCAATCCCAATACGATACTGCTTACTTGTAGAATGATTGTTTGCATCTGAAAACGTTGAAGCGTCATCAAAATCGGCTTTAAACTTATCAAAACTTCCATAAGCATTCAGTTTAAATTGCTTGGAAAATGTGTATCCTAATTTCAAATTACCATTTATAGCATTGTAAGCATCAGATTCGGTTCCAGCCTCCATTGCAGATAAACCATCAGTAAACTGATTACCAAAACTAGCTAAGTAATTAAACTCACCAATGGTTCCATTTACTGACACACTATTTCTAAAATCTTCGATAGCATAATTACTATCATCATGTGATTGGTTAGTTCCAAAAACACTGCTAAAGTTTGCTGAAACAGTATCTTTTGAAGCTTTTTTCAATTTAATATTGATGACTGCTGTTGCAGCTCCAGTACCATATAATGTACTAGAAGCCCCTTTTAAAATCTCAATACTCTCTACTTGATCTGGATTTAACAAACGTAAATCGTAATCGTTAGCTATTTGCGAAGGATCGGTTAATGCAATACCATCTATCAACACCAAAACCTGACGGTTTCTACCACCTCTAACGTAATATGCTAAATTTTGTCCAGCATTACTTTTTGTTCCGTTAATTTCAATTCCTGCTGTAGCATTGATAATTTCAGCTATGGTTTTTCCTTGTAAATGCTGAAGTTCTTCTTGGGTGATTTTGGTAATTACTTTACCTGAATTTTCACGTTTTAAGTTGAATTTTGAGTCGGTAATCACGACCTCATCTAGTTGTTCTACTTGCGTAGAATCAGTTTGTTGTTGTGCAAATCCAAAAATTGAAGTAGCACAAAACACACCAAAAAACAATGTTTTTTTGTTCATTTTAAAATTAATTGTTCGAGAAAGTATGGTAATGCATACTCAAACCTTTATCCCGAAAGTTCGACTTATTATTTTTTTGAAATTGGCAGGTCTCCTGACTTACATTTTGTTGTGTTACCTTCCCAGTTTTCACCAGTGGTTTATTGAAGTGCACAACAACTCTTCGCTAAAGAGATGCCCAATTAAATTGAGCAATATGCTTACAGTTGCGGGAACAGTTCTGGACTTGAAAATAATACTCTCACCAGATTCCCTTTTAATCGAGATTAAAACAACAATCTCGAACCAAAATTCGCCGCAAAATTAAACATTTTGTTTAATGTTTTACCTATAAGGTTAAATAATATTACTTTTGAATGAAAATAAATACACAGTGAGAAAACTATTTCCAATTCTACTTTTAATTATCTGTTTTGCATGTAAAGACAATAAAAACAGTATCACAGACCGATTACCTGCAAAAGACTATTCAGAAATTATACGTTTGCATGCTGAAGGCTTTAGTATTATAAATCATGGCCACTACAAAGTTTTAACTATAAAAAGTCCATGGCCTAAAGCTGAAAAATCGTTTAAATATGCTTTAATCCCAAGAGAAAATCTTGCTACAATTACCTTAAATAGTGATGAGTACGATGGCATTATTGCAACACCTGTTGAAAAAATAGTCGTGACATCTACAACACATATTCCTGCTTTAGAATTGTTGGGTGTAGAAGAAACCTTGGTTGGTTTTCCTGGAACCGATTATATTTCATCTGAAAAAACCAGAGCTTTAATAAATGCTGAAAGCATTAGAGAATTAGGAAAGAATGAAGGTATCAACACCGAAGTTTTGCTAGAGTTACAACCTGAAGTTGTTGTAGGTTTTGGTATTGATGGCAATAATAAAACCTTTGAAACCATTAAAAAATCTGGTATTCCAGTCATGTACAATGGCGATTGGGTTGAAAAATCACCACTTGCAAAAGCCGAATGGATTAAATTTTTTGGTGCACTTTACAACAAAACTGTTGAAGCCGATTCTATTTTCAACAGTATTGAAAAAGCGTATAACGATGCAAAAACATTGGCTTCAAAGGTTAAAAACACACCAACTGTTTTAAGTGGTGCGCTTCATAAAGATGTTTGGTATTTACCTAGTGGCACAAGCCCTGAAGCACAACTTTTAAAAGACGCCAACGTAAATTACCTTTGGCAAGACGTTGCTGGTGAAGGCAGTTTAGCATTAAGTTTTGAAGCTGTTTTTACAAAAGGAAAATCGGCAGATATTTGGTTAAGTCCGTCGTATTATAATTCATTAGAAGCTTTAAAAAACGCTAACGAACACTACACCGAATTTGACGCCTTTAAAAACAAAACAATATATTCATTTGTAAATGTTACAGGAGCAACTGGTGGTGTTACCTACTATGAAGAAGGTACTGCAAGACCTGATTTGGTTTTAAAAGACATTATAAAAGTGTGTCACCCTGAATTATTACCAGAATACGAAACTCATTTTTTTAAACCGTTAGAATAGTTGACTAATCAAACTACATACAAAGTGCCGTTTACAATTCTAATTGTAACGTTATTGGTATGCTTTTTAGGTAATATCAGCCTAGGTTCGGTATCTATTCCTGTAACATCCGTATTTAAAAGTTTATTTACCACCATTGACAACGATTCTTGGCATTACATTATTCACAACTACAGATTACCGAAAGCATTTACAGCGGTTTTAGTAGGTTCTGGCTTAGGCATTTCCGGATTATTGATGCAAACCTTGTTTAGAAACCCATTGGCTGGTCCGTTTGTGTTAGGTATTAGCTCTGGAGCTAGCTTAGGAGTCGCTATTATAATTCTTGGTGCAGGAATTTTTGGTGGCAGTCTTGCTACACTTTTACTTTCAAAATGGAGCGTGGTTATTGCGGCTAGTTTAGGTAGTTTTTTAGTGTTACTATCTGTTTTAGCTGTGTCTTTAAAAGTAAGAGATACCATGGCTATTTTAATCATTGGGTTAATGTTTGGTAGCATTACCTCTGCGGTTGTCAGTGTACTCTCCTACTTTAGTTCTGCCGAACAACTACAGCAATACATTTTTTGGGGATTTGGTAGTTTAGGAAACCTATCTTGGAACGAGTTGTTTATTTTCTTCTGCATTTATCTCCTAGGATTATTTATGAGTATCATCTCAATCAAAGCCTTAAATACACTTTTATTGGGTGAAAATTACGCTAAAAGTCTTGGGTTGAACATTAATCAAAGTCGGTTTATCATTATAATTGCAACAAGTTTATTAGCAGGAACTATTACGGCTTTTGCTGGACCAATTGCTTTTATAGGATTAGCCATTCCGCATATGGTTCGTCAAGTTTTTACAACAGCCAACCACAAAGTGTTATTACCTGCTGTGTTTTTGTTTGGTGCCATAGTCATGCTTATTTGTGATAGTATTGCGCAATTGCCTACAAGCGATTACACTTTACCTATTAACGCCATAACCTCATTAATCGGTGCGCCAGTTGTGATTTGGTTATTGGTACGTAAACGTAAAATGTTGTTTTAATGAGATACAAGAATCAAGACAAAAGAACCAAGACTGTCATTACACACTTGATGCGGAATCCAAAAAAAATAGATTCTGCGTCGTAGCGCAGAATGACAAAACAAAATATTTGTGACAAAAACGCAACCACATACTATTCTAAAAACTGAAAGTCTAACCATCGGTTACGCACAAAAAAAACATCAAACCGTTGTTGCTGATGATGTAAACATTGCGCTACAACAAGGTGAATTGGTAGGTTTGGTTGGTGCCAATGGTATTGGAAAATCTACTTTATTACGAACACTTACTAAAGTACAATCACCATTAAATGGCTCTGTTTTTATTAATGATAAATTACTTGACAACGCCTCGCATTTAGAGCTTTCCAAGAGCTTGAGCGTAGTACTTACCGAACAACCTGCATCAAAAAATTTAACCGTTTTTGAATTGGTTGCTTTAGGCAGACAACCTTACACGAACTGGGTTGGCAATCTCTCTGAAAATGATATTTCCATTATAGAAAAGGCTTTATTACAAACCAACATTCAGCAGTTGAAAGACAAAAAATGCTTTGAATTAAGCGATGGTCAACTTCAAAAAGTTATGATTGCGAGAGCATTGGCTCAAGACACACATTTAATTATTCTAGATGAACCCACAACCCATCTAGACATGTATCACAAAGCCTATATTTTAAAGCTTTTAAAAACCTTGGCAAAAGACACCAACAAAACCATTTTGTTTTCTTCTCACGAAATTGATTTAGCCATTCAACTGTGTGATAAAATGATAGTGATGACACATTCACAAGTAATTTCTGATACACCTTGTAACTTAATTTCAAAAGGTGTTTTTAATGAATTATTTCCTGAAGATATGATCGCTTTTGATGAGAAAACTGGAAGTTTTAGAGTGAAAAAGTAATGCTTTGAAAATGAAACAAATTTAAAACCGTAATTTAGGTTTCTGTTTCAAATTCGATTTCAATTTCAGACTAAATCATTTATCTTTGATAAAATTCTTTTCACTGTATGACTGAAACACTCATTTTATTTATCGCTATTATTTTTTCTGCTGGAATAGGTGCTTTTTTGGGCTTAAAATTTGCTCAATTAAAAAGCAAAGGAAATACTAGCACGCTTGAAGAACGCAATACCAACTTAAGCAAACAGCTTGAAGACATAAAATTAAATACCGAATCTGAAAACCAAAAACAAAACGCACTTTTTAATCAGCAATTACAAGATTTAAAAGACACTATTTCTAAAATTGAAACAGAACGCGAAACCATTAGAAAAGAAAAAGACCTTTTAAACACCGAACTTTCTAGAAGAAATACAGAGCTTGAAAACCTTCAAGAACAAAACCTTAAACGCGACGAAGAGCTTGCTAAACAACAAGAGCAACTACGTAAAGATTTTGAATTAATGGCGAGTAAAATTCTTGATGAAAAAAGTGAAAAATTTACCATTCAGAATAAAGAAAACATTAAACAAATTCTGAATCCGCTTCAAGAAAAAATCCAAACGTTTGAAAAGAAAGTTGAAGATTCTCAAAAGGAAAGCATCAGCATGCATTCGGCTTTAAAAGAACAACTTTTAGGACTTAAAGATCTTAATCAAAAAATGACCATAGAAGCCAATAACCTAACCAAAGCTTTAAAAGGCGACAGCAAAATGCAAGGTAATTGGGGCGAATTGGTTTTAGAGCGTGTTTTAGAAAAATCTGGACTGGAAAAAGACCGCGAATATTTTGTTCAACAAAACTTTAATCGTGAAGATGGTTCGCGTGTTATGCCTGATGTTGTCCTACATTTACCAGATGGCAAACGCATGATTATAGATAGTAAAGTATCACTTACCGATTACGAACGTTTTGCAAATGCTGAAGATGACGAAAAAGCAATGCATTTAAAAGCGCACGTTAACTCCATAAACAAACACGTTAATCAGCTTTCAGAAAAGAAATACGAGGATTTATACGATATGGAATCTCCAGATTTTGTATTGATGTTTATTCCTATTGAACCTGCTTTTGCCATTGCTATAAACGAAGACAATACACTTTACAACAAAGCCTTTGAGAAGAATATTGTAATCGTTACACCTTCTACCCTTTTAGCAACATTGCGAACTGTTGACACGATGTGGAGCAACGAAAAGCAACAACGTAATGCCTTGGAAATCGCAAAACAAGCAGGTGCACTTTATGATAAATTTGAAGGTTTAGTTTCTGATTTAACAGGTGTTGGCAAAAAAATAGATGCAGCAAAAAGTGACTATTCAGCAGCGATGAATAAACTAGTAGAAGGCAAAGGAAACATTATTGGTCGTGTAGAAAAACTTAAAAAAATGGGTGCCAAAGCCAAAAAATCACTACCAGAACCAATTTTAAAACGCGCTATAAACGATGACGATGAGTAAACACAATTTTAAACCCGTTGATTCTTCTAGAGTTTCTATCTCACAACTCATGCAACCTTCGCACTCTAATTTTGGTGGAAAAATTCATGGTGGTTATATTTTAAGTTTAATGGATCAAATTGCTTTTGCTTGTGCCTCAAAGCATTCTGAAGCCTATTGTGTAACAGCATCGGTTGATACGGTTGATTTTTTAAACCCTATTGAAATTGGTGAGTTGGTTACCATGAAAGCCTCTGTAAATTATGTTGGTCGTACATCCATGGTTGTTGGTATTCGTGTGGAATCTGAAAACATTCAAACCGGAACTGTAAAGCATTGTAATTCATCTTACTTTACTATGGTTGCTAAAGATGATAATGGAAAAACTGTTGATGTTCCTGGTTTAATTTTAAACGATAAAACCGAAGTAAAACGGTTTTTAAAAGCCATAAAACGTAAAGACACTAAAATACATCGTCAACAAGAGTTTAGTAGTGATTCCTTTGCACTTGACAATTATATTGAAGACTTAAAAGGCTACAAGATTAAGATAGAATTACCTGAAAGCTAATAGTATTACTGCTTTACAAATCGTCTGGTTTGTGTAAAGTTATTAGCAGATACTTTTACTAAATAAACACCTGTATTCCATTTAGAAACATCAATTGAAGCTGTTAGTGAGTTAAGTTCCTTAGAATACACCCTTTTTCCTAGCACATCATACACATTTACAACAGCATTTTGTTGTCCTTGTGGTAAACGAATATTTAACCTAGTCGTAGCAGGATTAGGTGAGATTGTGAATTCTTGATTTGCTTGAGAAACCTCTTCATCCCCTAATGTGAACGATTGCATAGTAACACCTTTATTTTCTCCATGATAGCCTATAGTATAACTAAACCCAAAAGACCAAACTAATTCAATTGAAGTATCAGATGTAGAAAACACATAATCATTTGTTTCTCCTGTATCTAAAGCTCTAGTAGCTACTATTGTTCTTTGCTCTCCATCTAATGTGTTGGATGTTATTGTCCAATTTTGATTGGCATCAACAGAAGGTTCAATTCCAATAGCATCAGAACCATCTGGTTGCCCTGGAAAACCAAAATATCTATCAGAAATAGAGGTTCCGTCATATATAATAACATCATCACCTGCAATCATACTTGATGTTCCAAATCCTAAACCTAAAAACCGATTATCTGGACCATCTAATGTTAAAGTTACTAAGGTTGAAGTGACATCAATTTGCGCAGAGTAATACAACTCTCCATCATCTAATAATACAATCTCTCCTGTAGAATAAGTTTGACAGAAAGCGAATGATGTCATTAAAAATGCAACTAAAAAAAGCGTAATTTTTTTCATAAATAGGTTTATTTACAGCTAATATAATAAATTATGTGATTGATAGATAAGTTTTTATTTAATCAAAAAAGCCATTGACTAAAATCAATGGCTTAAATTTATTTAACTGACTATCAACCTACTGCTTCACAAAGCGCTTAGTAGAGATATTATTTTTTGTAGCTAACCTCACTAAATACACACCACTATTCCATTTTGAAATATCAATAGTAGTCGATAATTGATTAAGCTCTTTAGTGTATATTTTTTTACCTAATACATCAAACACTTCCATTTTTACAACACCATCCATTCTAGGCACAGATATATTAAATCTTGATTTAGCTGGATTTGGAGCTATTGAAAACTCTGTTGCAACAACCTCTTCATTACTTAAAGTAAAAGATTGCATTGTGATTCCTCTATTAGAAAATCCATGATAGTCTAAAACAAAACTTGATTCAAACCCTCTTGCCCAAACCAAATTTATAGATGACGCAGATGTTGTAAACACATAATCATTAACATTTCCGGTATCTCTATCTCTTGTTGCAACTAATGTTCTTACTCCTGAAGTAACATTATTAGACATAATAGTCCAATCTTGTCTTTCATCTAAAGTTGGCGTAAAACCTATTGCAGGTTCATCATTAGGCTGACCAGGATACCCAAAATGCCTGTCAGTAAGGTCTGTACCATCAAAAATAACAACATCTCTACCAGAAGTCATACTTACTGCATCAAAGCCTAAACCTAACCATCTATCACTTGGTCCAATTAGCGTTAATGTTACTTCATCTGTTGTAACATCAATCTGCGCTGAGTATTCTAATCCTGGTGTTGTAGATAATTCTATCATACCAGTGGAATAGGTTTGACTAAAAGTGTATGTTGTTAAACTTAAAAAAGCTATTAAAGCCAAAGTAGTTTTTTTCATATTTATATTATTTTACAATAAGATTAATAATTTCCTCATCTTGAGTCATATTCGCGTAATCTATTGCTGTATTTCCTCTATTGTCTTTAGTACTCGTGTCAGCATTCGCCTCAACCAATTGTTTAATTATGGTTTTGTTTCTCATAATAATAGCATAATGTAAAGGAGAGGTTCCATTAGCATCTGCTAAATTTGGGTCTGCACCATGCTCTAAAAGTACTTTAACAACTGCTTCCCTGTTTTTATAAACTGCAGCCATTAATGGTGTTCCGTATTTACTTTCGCCATCAATATCCTCAACTTTTGATGCTAAAAATATAGCGACCTTATCATTTCCTCTGTAGCATGCCAATGTTAATGGAGAATATCCTGAAGCATCAACCACATTAATAGTGTCTGGGTTTTTAGCAATTAATTCTTTTACATCATCAATTGTACCAAAACGAGCTGCATCAAAAATATCTTGCTGAGAAAAAGCAAAACCTGATACTAATACACTCACTATTAACAAAAAGCCTTTTAGCTTCATTCTATACTACTTGAGTTACACAAGGCTAAAGTAGTAATTTTTAGGAGATTGTATTAACCGTTTATCGATTTTTACTGCTATTTGCTCAAATACATTTTACGTCTTGAGTACAAGTTGTAAAATTCATCGTCTTTTAGGCTATCAATAAACAAGATACTTTCTCCTGTACTCTTCATTTCTGGTCCTAACTTTTTATTTACGTTTGGAAACTTATTAAATGAGAATACTGGTTGCTTTATTGCATAACCTTCAAGCTTAGGATTAAAGTCAAAATCGGTTACTTTTTTATCGCCTAACATGATTTTAGTAGCATAGTTTACATAAGGTTCGCCATACGCTTTTGCTATGAAAGGCACAGTACGAGACGCTCTAGGATTAGCTTCTATTATGTAAACTTTATCATCTTTAATAGCAAACTGGATATTGATTAACCCAACAGTATTTAAAGCTAATGCAATCTTTTTGGTGTGATCTTTTATTTGTTCTAATACTAAATCTCCAAGGTTAAAAGGAGGTAATGTTGCATTACTATCACCTGAGTGAATTCCGCAAGGTTCAATATGCTCCATTATACCAATAATGTAAACGTTTTCACCATCGCAAATAGCATCAGCTTCTGCTTCAATAGCACCATCTAAATAATGGTCTAATAAGAGTTTGTTATTTGGTATTTTACGAAGTAAGTCAACGACATGCTCTTCTAGTTCCTTCTTGTTAATTACAATTTTCATGCCTTGACCTCCTAATACATAAGATGGTCTTACCAAGATTGGGAAATCTAACTTATCAGCTACAGCTAAGGCTTCATCAGCAGTTTCGGCAGTATCAAACTCTGGATAAGGAATGTTATTCTCTTTAAGTAAGGTAGAGAAGCTTCCTCTATCTTCAGCTAAATCTAAAGATTGGTATGTAGTTCCGATAATTTTTATTCCGTAACGGTCTAATTTTTCAGCAAGTTTAAGTGCTGTTTGACCGCCAAGTTGAACGATAACACCTTCTGGTTTTTCATGACGAATGATGTCGTAAATATGTTCCCAGAATACTGGTTCAAAGTACAGTTTATCAGCGATGTCAAAATCGGTTGAAACGGTTTCAGGATTACAATTAATCATAATTGTTTCGTAACCACATTCAGCACTCGCCAATACTCCATGCACACAGCAATAATCAAATTCAATTCCTTGCCCAATTCTGTTTGGTCCAGAACCTAAAACAATTATTTTTTTCTTATCTGAAACTACACTTTCATTAGCTGAATATAGTTTGCCATCAGCTGTTTCTAATTCGTTTTCAAATGTAGAATAGTAATATGGTGTTTGTGCTTTAAACTCAGCAGCACATGTATCTACAAGTTTATAAACACGATTAATTTTTAACTCATCACGCTTGTTATAGACTTCACTTTCTAAACAGTTTAGCATGTGCGCAATTTGACGATCTCCATACCCTTTTTGTTTAGCTTCTAGCAACAAGTCTCTGTCTATAGTATCTATAGTGAATGTTGAAATTTCTTTTTCCAACATATACAATTCTTCGTATTGCTTTAAGAACCACATATCAATTTTTGTGATTTCATGAATTCTGCTTAATGGAATTCCCATTTGAATAGCATCATAAATCACAAATACACGATCCCAACTTGCATAAGTAAGTTTCTCGATTATTTGGTCATAATCTTTATACCCTTTACCATCTGCACCAAGACCATTTCGTTTTATTTCTAATGATTGTGTTGCTTTATGAAGTGCTTCTTGGAATGAACGACCAATTGCCATCACTTCTCCAACAGCTTTCATTTGAAGTCCTAATGTTCTATCAGACCCTTCAAACTTATCAAAGTTCCAACGAGGTATTTTTACGATTACGTAGTCTAAAGTTGGCTCAAACAATGCCGAAGTAGACTTGGTAATTTGATTTTCTAATTCATCTAAATGATACCCAATAGCCAACTTAGCAGCAATTTTTGCAATAGGATAACCTGTTGCTTTACTCGCTAATGCTGAAGAACGCGATACACGAGGGTTAATTTCAATAGCGATAATTTCTTCTTCTTCATCTGGACTTACCGCAAACTGTACGTTACATCCTCCTGCAAAATCACCTATACTACGCATCATAAGTATAGCCATATCACGCATTTTCTGGAATGTACTATCTGAAAGTGTCATTGCAGGCGCCACAGTAATAGAGTCTCCTGTATGAATTCCCATTGGATCCATATTTTCAATAGTACAAATAATAACTACGTTATCATTCTTATCGCGTAATAACTCCAACTCATACTCTTTCCAACCCATCATCGCTTTATCAATCATCACCTCATGAATTGGTGAGATTTCTAAACCTCTAGTCAAGGCTTCATCAAACTCTTCTTCATTGTAAACAATTGAAGCTCCTGCTCCACCTAAGGTAAACGATGCTCTAATACATAATGGAAAACCAAACTCTTGAGCTATTTCTTTACCTTTTAAAAACGAAGTTGCTGTAGCTTGTGGTGCCATTCCAACTCCAATTTTTAACATTAACTCTCTAAACTTCTCTCTGTCTTCGGTAATGTTAATTGCATCAATATTTACACCAATAATTTTTACACCAAAGTCTTCCCAAATCCCTTTTTCATCTGCTTCAATACAAAGGTTTAAAGCAGTTTGTCCTCCCATTGTTGGTAAAACAGCATCAATTTGCGGATGCTCTTTTAATATTTTAACAATAGATTTTGTAGTAAGCGGCAACAAATACACATGATCTGCCATTTTTGGATCAGTCATGATTGTTGCAGGATTAGAATTAATTAAAATGGTTTCGATTCCTTCTTCTCTTAACGATCGTAGTGCTTGAGATCCTGAGTAGTCAAACTCGCATGCTTGACCAATAATGATAGGTCCTGATCCAATAATTAATACAGAGCTTATGTTTTTATTCTTTGGCATTGTGTTGTGTTTTTTTGGTTTACAAAAATAGGTATCTATTGGGTACAAAAAAAGGTGCTACACCTAAGTAACACCTCAAAATATTAACAATTGTTAATCATTATTTCTTATGTCTTGATTCTGAAGACACAGACAATTTCTTTCTTCCCTTAGCTCTTCTACGAGCAAGTACTTTTCTACCGTTAGCAGTAGCCATTCTTTCTCTAAAACCGTGTTTGTTTCTTCTCTTTCTTTTTGACGGTTGAAACGTTCTTTTACTCATTGTCTTATATCTTTAAAAAAATAATCTTAGTTTCCGTTAATTACTTTTGAAGTTTGTTTCAAAATTGGCTGCAAATATACAAAGACTTTTTACTTTGACAAATCAAAAGTTAAAAATATTTCCAATTGTTTTTACTAACTTTGCTCACTCAAAAATTTAATAGAAAATATGTACAATAAAAATATAAAGTTAGTAATTGCTGTTTTAATTATTGGTTATGCCGTTTATCAATTTACCGAAGGCTACATTGGTAATGGTATTATGTTGATTTTACTTTCACTTATTTTTGTATTCCTTTATTTTAAAAACGAATTTATTCTTCTAGCCTTTTTAAAACTTCGTAAGCAAGATTTTGATGGTGCAAAAAAATGGCTTAATAAAATTAAAAACCCTTCAGCTGCTTTAGTGAAAAAACAAGAAGGCTACTACAACTATTTACATGGTATTATGGTTTCTCAAACTAATATGAATGAAGCTGAAAAATACTTTAAAAAGGCGGTTAGCCTAGGTTTATCTATGGATCATGATTTGGCAATGGCTAAATTAAACTTAGCAGGAATTGCTTTTTCTAAACGCAGAAAACAAGAGGCTCAAATGTTATTAAAAGAGGCTGAAACTCTTGATAAAAGAGGAATGTTGACCGACCAAATTAAAATGTTTAAGCAGCAAATGAAAAAAACTGCTATTCCTAAACAGCAGTATGGTCAACCTACTTCGGCTAGACAAAACAGACGTAGCAGAAGATAATTTTTACAATAAAGGAGCCCAAAGCCTACAAAAAGATTCTTTAAGCCTACTTAACCTAGGTCTTTTTTGCCAGCTTTGTAAAGTTAATTGTTCGCTATCTTTAATATCATCATTAAAAAACTTTTTAAGCGCCTTACTTTGTGTTTCATCATAGATTAAAGCATTTATTTCAAAATTGATATTAAAGCTTCTATAATCCATATTAGAAGTTCCTACAGTACAAAAAATGTCATCAACAACTAATGTTTTAGCATGAACAAATCCTTTTTTGTATCGATAAATTTCCACTCCTGCTTCTAATAACGACTCCAAATAAGAGTTTGTAGCGTGTTCTGCAGTCCAAGAGTCAGAATGTTTTGGAATTAATAATTTCACCTCTACACCGCTTTTTGCAGCTACTTGCATTGCAGTAATAACTTCATCATTAGGAATAAAATAAGGCGTGGTTATGTACACATATTTTTGCGCAGTAACTATAGCTGTAAAAATAGTCTCCATAATATTTGCCCAATCAGTATCTGGACCACTAGCTGCAATCTGTACTGGCACTTCTTCAGTAACTTCTATTTCAGGAAAAAAGGTTTTAGAAATTGACAAATCAATATTAGATACAAAATTCCAAGTGGTTAAAAAGTTTATCTGCAACGGTTTTACTGCTTCACCTTCTATTCTCAGGTGTGTATCTCTCCAATATGAGTTATCAGTTTCATAGTTTACATAAGTATCAGAAATGTTTATACCTCCTAAATAACCAATACGTCCATCAATAACCACAATTTTTCTATGGTTTCTGTAGTTCATCTTTCCTGTGAATTTTGGAAACAACACAGGCATAAAAGGCGCAAACTCTACTCCACTTTCTTTAAGTTTCTTTTTTATTGCTTTTGAAAGCTTGCTTCCAACATCGTCAAAAGTTAATCTTACATTCACTCCTTCTATAGCTTTCTCACACAATATATCTAAAACTTGTGTTCCTATTTTATCATCCTTTAGGATATAGTATTCCATGTGGATGTGAGATTGGGCTTGCTCTAAGTCTTTAAGTAATAGTTTAAATTTTTCTTCTCCGTTTTTAATCAGTTTAACTTTGTTGTTGAGCGTTAAAGGCGACTGTTCGCTATTGTAAAGCAGCTTTACAAGTTTTACTTTTTCGTCAAGAGTTTGCTTAATTTCTCTCTTTTCTTTGTTATTAAGTTGTAACTCTTTATTAATGTTTTTTACAACTCTTTTATTTAGAATATGTTTGCGGTTGAATATTTTGTTCTTTCGATATTCTTGCCCAAAGAAATAGTAAACTAACAACCCTAAAAAAGGAAAAAAAACCAAAACCATTATATAAGAAATGGTTTTGGTTGGGTTAATATTTTTTAGAAGAATAGTTATTGCAGCAGAAATTGCCACAACATAATTAAGAACAATTAAAATGTTCCAAAAATTGTGCTTAACAAAATCAATCATTAAGGCGTTGTAGGATAATATCCTTCTTTAGGTATTTCAATAAAATACTGCTTTCTAGAAGCGTTGTTAAGATGATCTTCGCGCAACCAAGGATTATGGATTTTCAATATTTTGTAATTGATACCAAACTGTTTTGCAAATCTTGAAAAATCAGTCACCACAGTATCTACTGACACTTTATAGGTTGGTATATTTTTATACAAATCGTTTTCTTTAAAATTGAATCCGTATTTTTTAGGATTGCTTAAAATTTCTTTAAGCGCTACAATTCTAAACAGGTAACGCCCTGTTTCTTCACCTAAAAGTAAATCGTAGTAATCCGTTACATCTTGTTCTTTTAATCTTCTAGAAACACCAGCGTTTCCTGCATTGTAAGCAGCAGCAGCCAATGTCCAAGACCCTAATCGTTCTTTAGAGTCTAAAAGGTATTTACAAGCCACTTCAGTAGCTTTTTCTAAATTGTAACGTTCATCAACATTATCATTTACCTCAAGTCCATTCTCTCTTCCTGTTGCTTTCATAATTTGCCATACACCTCTTGCTCCAGCAGGAGATACAGCGTTTGTTAATCCGCTTTCAATAACTGCTAAATACTTAAAATCGTCAGGAACACCATGTTTTTCCAAAATAGGCTCAATTACAGGAAAGTATTTTTCAGCTCTCTTAAACATTAACAATCCGTTAGATTGCCAATACGTATTTACTAAAAGCTCTCTATCCATACGCTCTAAAACATCTGGATCTTCTAATGGAACAGCTTCACCTGCAAACTCCAGATGATCTGGAACTGCTAAAGCATACACATTATAATCGTTGATTAATTTTGATTGTTCTTCTTGTATTGTATCATCAGAAGGTGATTTTTGGGCTGCAAAAATAAAAAGCCCAGACAACGCTATTAAACCTACAGCAGCTAATATATTTTTTAAAGTTTTCATAAGTAACACTTATTTGTTTGACGTTTTTATGGTGAAGTGTTCATTTTTTCAGCATTTACAACGCTTCGACACAATGAATATTTCACAAATTTGTTTTTATAAATGTAGAGAAATCTACAATGCTTTCAAAATTAGTTTAATATAAGATTTGGTAAATTTTCGTTAAACCATTTATACTTATTTATAATCATGATATGCGTTCCTCCTTCAATAACTATACAGTCTCCAGAGCACGAATGGTTAAAAACCATGTCTTTATTTCCATGAATATAAATAGCGTTTGGATGTGGTTTTTCTTGTTTCCAGGTAATCACTTGCTCAATTGCCCAATCCAAGTACTTTTTATCATTTACTGAAAGGTATTTTTTATACAGTTCCACTCTTTTCTTTACTGTATTACCAAGAGCGTATTTTGCTAACAGCTCTACATTACTCATTAGTTGTGTAGGCAACAGTTTATAAGCCTTAGTAAACTTTGCTACTTTCATTCGCTTAGGTAACTCGTGTTTTGACTTTACACTTGAAACTACTATTACTTTTTTACAGTCTATAAATTTGCTCATTTCTTGAACCAAAATACCTCCAAAAGACACTCCAAGAAGCACAATATTTTTATGCTCAATCTTTTTTACCATACGTTTCGCATAGCCTTCCAAAGTTTCATTATCTAAAGGTAACACCCACTCTAACCAGTGCATTTCAAATTGGTCTTCAGGGAGCTTAATATACTCAAAAATTGATGGGTTAGCTGCCATACCAGGCATAAAGTAAACATGTATGATATCTTGTTTCATTTTAGAGCTATTGTAGTTTTAAAAATCTTAATAGATTATTCCATAAGCATTTAACCATCACTATACTTTAATATGTGCGATATTTTTTATAAATTTGCATTGCAAAACTATACAAATTGTAGTTTTTATCCTTACCGACCTTAGATTAAAATTAATTTATTATGATTGATGCAGCTGAACTAATAGACAATGACTTTTTACGTCAATTTGAGCTAAAAATTGATGACCAATTAGCAAAAATTGAATATTCACTCCAAGATCGAAAGATTTTTTTAACAAAACTAATAATTCCAGAATGTATTAACTCTGAAGGGTTTGAAGAGGATTTTTTAAAACTTGTTTTTGAAAACATACAAGAAAGAAATATAAGCGTAGTTCCTACAAGTCCTGAAATTGCAAAATTTATCAGAAGAAATAGACGCTACAAAAAAATGCTACCAGTTGGCATTAGAATATGACTCACAAAAAAACCGAAGCTTTACTTCGGTTTTTTTATTATACGATTTTAAGCATCTAAAAAGTCACATCAAAATTACCACTCTCTACAGTAATCGTTTCGTAACCGACTCCTTCTATATACTTTGACAAAACACCAGATAATGTTCCTTTGAATGTATTTGAAGTATTAATTTCAATATCACTTGAAATTGTCGCAGGATTATCGACTGTATATTTATCATAACGATAAGTACCATCAACAGTAAGATAGCTAACACTTGCAACAGCTTCATTTCCTACTTCATCTCTCTCTAATGTTATAATAAAATATTTAGAATCATCAGATGAATTTGAAAATGACATTACACGAAAAGATTGTATGTTTTGTACTGCAACATCAAAATCCATTAAGGTATTATCAATTGATATACTAGCATTTTCAATGTTAATACTTCCATCATCATCACTTGAGCATGATGTTAAGGTCAGTACTCCTAAAGTCAAAATACTTAAAATAATTTTTTTCATAATCTATAGTTTTTAATTTCACTTGAAATATAGAACACGAAAATCAGCAAAACAATTTGATTAACACACTTTTTATATTTCTCAAGTTGTTACTTAGTGTAAACTTTTATTAAATCTTTGGTTTCAATCACTTCTGTGAAGTCTTCGTTATAAACTTTAACTGCATTTGCATAAACTAAGGTTAGCTGGTTACCTTCAATATACGATTCGTACTCGGTAAACTCTTCTTCAGTAAGCACATTAATAGAACTTATATAACCATCTCTACATTCAACATTTACTAAATAGGAATCATCAACCTTAGATACTTTTACTTCGTGATGAAAAGAATCGCTAGAAGTCATAGATTTATTAGTTTCAAACTCTAATGTTTCATTGACGCTACAAACTATTTCATTTAAAATATTTTTGTGCTCTACTCCATCTTTATCCACATCAGTAGAAACACCAATATCATAGTTAGTTAATTTCCATATACCAACAAGGTTTGAATCGTTATTGCTGTCTTTAGAACAAGAAAATAGTGTAGTAAACGAAATGCAAAGTACTGCAAGTGAGAGTAGGCTTTTCATATGGGACCAATTAATTTGCAGTAAATATATAACCTCTAACAAGTTAGCTGTTATAATTTAGATGAAACGCTAAAAATATAAGATTAACAGTATTTAAACCGCTTCCTGATTTATCAAATCAAAACGTACAATACCATCGTCATCAATTTTGGTAAGCTCCACATCGTGAATCGTATTTACCAAATGTGGATTCCAAGGCGATTTTACTTTTACGTAGTTTTCGGTAAACCCATGAATGTAACCTTCTTTATTTTCGCTTTCAAATAACACTTGTCGTTGTGTTCCAATTTGGCTTTCATAAAATGCTCTACGTTTTTTTACCGATAAACCTCGTAACATTTTACTACGTTTTGACCTTACATTTTTAGGAACAACGCCATCCATTTTTGAAGCTTCGGTATTATCTCTTTCAGAATATGTAAACACATGAAGATACGAGATATCTAAATCGGACAGAAAATTATACGTTTCTAAAAAACGCTCATCAGTTTCACCAGGAAAACCAACAATAACATCAACACCTATACAAGCATTAGGCATTATTTCTCGTATTTTGGCAACTCTATCCACATAAAGTTCTCGCATATAACGACGCTTCATTTTTTTTAGAATATCGTTACTTCCACTTTGTAATGGAATATGAAAATGAGGTACGAAGGCTCTAGACTGCGAAACCAACTCAATAGTTTCATTCTTTAAAAGGTTAGGTTCTATTGAAGAAATACGTAAACGCTCAATACCTTCTACCTTATCAAGTTCGGTTACTAAATCTAAAAACGTATGTTCATGACGCTTGTTACCAAATTCGCCCTTACCATAATCGCCAATGTTAACACCAGTAAGTACAATTTCTTTAATGTCTTTTTCAGAGATTTCTTTAGCATTTTTAATAACATTATCCATGGTATCGCTCCGCGAAATACCTCTAGCTAATGGTATTGTACAGTAAGTACATTTATAATCGCAACCATCTTGTACTTTTAAAAATGCTCTTGTTCTATCACCTATAGAATAGGAACCAACATAAAAATCGGCATCGTCAATATCGCAAGAATGTACTTCTCCAAAGTCATTTTTGCTCAGGTCGTTAATGTAGTCGGTAATTTTGAATTTTTCGGTAGCACCAAGCACAAGATCAACACCATCTACATCTGCCAATTCCTGAGGTTTTAATTGCGCATAGCAACCTACCGCTGCAACAAAAGCTTCTGGATTAGATTTTTGAGCTTGTTTAACTATAGTTTTAAATCGTTTGTCAGCATTTTCGGTTACAGAACATGTATTGATAACATAAATATCTGCTGTTTCAGAAAAATCAACACGATCAAAGCCTTCATCCTTAAAACCTCTTGCTATAGTAGAAGTTTCAGAAAAATTAAGCTTACAACCCAAAGTGTAAAATGCTACTTTTTTTCTTCCGTTCATTCTTGTACTTTTACCAAGTTGCAAATTTACAACTAATAAATAAAATGGTAAAACGCTTTTTTCTTAGTAGCTCAAAACTACCACATTACATATCAATATGTTGTGCAATTTTTATTCTAATCTCATGTGAAAGCAACAATCAAAGTGATTCAAATTCAGTTTTTAGATACAATGAACATAAAAACATTGGTTCTTTAGATCCTGCGTTTTCAAAAGACAATGCCGATATTTGGGCAACCAACCAATTGTTTAACGGTTTGGTACAAATGGATGACAGCCTTAACGTAAAACCTTGTATTGCTAAAAACTGGACTGTTACAGATAGCGCAACAACTTACACGTTTAACTTACGAAATGACGTTTATTTTCACAAGCACGAGTTGTTTGGAAAAGACTCTACAAGAACTGTTACTGCTCAAGATTTTGAATACAGCTTAAACCGATTACAAGACAAACAAGTTGCCTCTCCAGGAAGTTGGGTATTAAACAAAGTTGCTAATTTTAAAGCGGTTAACGATACTGTTTTTCAAATACAGCTAAAACAACCTTTTCCTGCTTTTTTAGGATTGCTTACTATGAAATATTGTTCGGTTGTTCCTAAAGAAATTGTAGCGCATTACGGTTCTGATTTTAGAAGTAATCCTATTGGAACAGGTCCTTTTAAATTTAAACGTTGGGAAGAGAATATTAAACTCGTATTTAGGAAAAACAATTTGTATTTTGAAAAGGATACAAACGGAAACCAACTTCCGTATTTAGAAGCAGTTGCTATTACATTTTTACCAGACAAACAAAGTGAATTTTTACAATTTGCTCAAGGAAATATTGATTACGTCTCTGGTTTAGATGCTTCTTATAAAGATGAAATTTTAACCTCAAAAGGAGAACTTAGAAATCAATACAAAACAGACGTTGACATCATTAGAGGTCCTTATCTTAATACTGAATATTTAGCGTTTTATTTAGATTCTGAAGTTAGCGAAATTCAATCCAAACTATTACGACAAGCAGTAAATTATGGGTTCGACAGACATAAAATGATGACTTACTTGCGAAATGGTATTGGTATTCCTGCCAATGGTGGATTTATCCCAAAGGGATTACCTGGTTACAACGAACAGACAGGTTACAGTTATCAACCTGAAAAAGCCAAACAACTTATTGATGATTTTAAAGCTGAAACAGGAATTACCCAACCAAGCATTACCATTACAACTACTAGTAATTATTTGAGTTTTTGCGAATATATACAACGTGAACTTCAAAAAGTTGGCCTACAAGTAAATGTAGATGTTATTCCTGCTGCTACTTTAAAAGACGCTAAGGCAAATGGTAAATTAGATATGTTTCGTGCAAGTTGGGTTGCCGATTATCCTGATGCTGAAAACTACCTATCTCTTTACTACAGCAAAAATTTTGCTCCTAATGGTCCAAACTACACACATTTTAAAAATGAATTATTTGACACTTGGTACGAACAAGCTTTTACTGAAACCAATACTAAAACACGTGAAGCACTTTACACCAAAATGGATAGTTTAATCATGCAAGACGCTCCTGTTGTGGTTATGTTTTACGATGAAGTCGTTCGTTTTACAAGAAAAAATGTAAACGGACTAGGGATTAACCCTATTAATTTATTGGAATTAAAAAAGGTGAGAAAAACTACTCTTCAATAGATTTCCCTATAGTTTCAATCTCATCAACTGGTTTGATAGTTGTTTTTTCCCAGTGTCGTTTTAACAAAAAGTGAAACAAATACACCATTGCCACTCCAAATGGTAACGCCAAAAGACCAAGCATTAAGCTATTGTCCCAATCCATTCCAATGTTGAAAATCCCATCTAAAACACCTAAAATTATTCCACCAACAAAGGTTCCAACATAATAACTTAACACACCAATAATGGCAAACAACCATTTGTTTTTATTGTATTCTTCTGCTAACCTATAAAAGTAACGACCTATAAAGTAGATGAGTACTATTCCTAACATATATATTTAATTTATTTAGTTCTATATTTTTGGGTGATTTCAAACACATGCTCTAAAATATCAGCATCTTGTTGAGTAAATTCAATTGACCTACGTTGCATAACTACCTTTGCAACCTCAAATGCTTTTTTAGTTAGATATGTTGTAAATCCGCTATTTCCTCCCCAGCTAAAACTTGGCACAAAATTTCTTGGAAATCCACTACCAAAAATATTTGAACTCACACCAACTACTGTTCCTGTATTAAACATAGTGTTAATACCACATTTGCTATGATCTCCCATCATTAAGCCACAAAACTGCAAGCCTGTTCTTGCAAAACCTTCGGTTTCATAACTCCACAGTCTTACTTCAGCATAATTATTTTTAAGGTTGGAATTATTGGTGTCTGCACCAAGATTACACCATTCTCCTAAAACTGAATTCCCTAAAAACCCATCGTGTCCTTTGTTTGAATATCCAAAAATCACCGAGTTATTTACCTCTCCTCCAACCTTACTATGTGGACCAACCGTTGTAGGACCATAAATTTTGGCTCCTAATTTTACAGTAGCATAATCACATAACGCAAAAGGGCCTCTTATAATACTACCTTCCATTATTTCGGCATCTTTACCTATGTAAATTGGACCATTGGTAGCATTTAAAGTTACAAACTCTAGTTTTGCACCTTCTTCTATAAAAATGTTGCTTGCTTCAATGGTATTGTTACTTGCAGGTATTGGTTGCGATTTTCGACCTTTTGTTAAAAGCTCAAAATCTTCAGCTATAGCATTACCGTTTTTAGAGAAAATATCCCAAGTGTGTTCAACCTTTATAACTTCGGCATTAAACTCAATCGCTTCATAGCTTTCAAAATCCACATCATCTTGCGTGTCTTTAGTAAAAAATGCAATAACATCTTCATCCTTAAAAATCGCCTGATTTTCCTCAAGGCTTTTCACCATTTCTGCAAGCTCAAAGTTTGGCACATACGATGCATTAATCATTACATTCTCATCCATTTCAACCATTGGGTATTTATTGGATAAGTAATCTTCGGTTAAAGTTGTGGTAGTATAACCAAGGTACATTTCCCATTTTTCTCTAATGGTTAAAATTCCTACACGTATATCGGCAACTGGTCTTGTATATGTAAATGGCAACAAACTGTTACGACAAGGACCATCAAAAAGAATATAATTCATAATAAAAGTTTAAAGTTTAAAGTTTAGAGTTGTCTTTTAAAACCTAAACTTTCATTTATCCAAAAGTAACTTAATTACCTAAAATAAAAAAGCCTTTCAGTAGTTGAAAGGCTTTTATAAATATATTTTCGAGAAATTTATTTCTTGAATTTCGCGTATTTGTTTTTAAACTTGTCAATACGTCCTGCTGTATCAACTAATTTAGATTTACCAGTGTAGTATGGGTGAGATGTTCTAGAAATCTCTAATTTTACTAACGGATACTCTACACCATCTACTTCTAAAGTTTCTGTAGTATCTGCAGTTGACTTCGTTAAAAATACATCATCATTAGACATATCTTTGAATGCTACAAGTCTATAATTTTCTGGATGTATACCTTTTTTCATCTCTAATGCTTTATTATCGTTTCGTTTTTTTCGAGGTGCAAATTTAAGCAAATTTTATTATTGTACAATCTTTTTATTGTTTTTTATTTCTTAAAATTCATGTAACGTTTTGTTATCTTTGAATACATATTAGATATATAAACTAATAAATCAACTAAAACTTATGGAAAAATCGATTAAATCTTCATCAATAAACTATGGCTTATACCTTGGTTTATTTCTTTCTACAATAACAGTTTTATTTTATGCTGTTAACCTAGAAATGTTGACTAAATGGTGGTTAGGTATCATATTATTCTTGGTCATCTTAATTTTTGGAATTGTATCTACAGCAAAATCTAAAAGCCTTTTAGGAGGATTTATTTCTTTTAAACAAGCATTTTCCTCGTATTTCATTACAATAGCAATAGGCTTTATTTTAAGTACAGCAGTGAGTGTTTTATTATTTAATGTTATTGATCCTGAAGCTGCTGAAATTTTAAAAGAAAATGTCATTGAAGCTTCTCGACAAATGATGGAAAATTTTGGAGCTCCTCAATCTGAGATTGACAAAGCTATTGCAGAAATGGCTGACCAAAATCAATTTGCTATAGGAAATCAGCTAAAATCGGTTGCTTTTCAATTAATTTTCTACGCAGTAATTGGATTAATTGTTGCATTGTCAATGAAAAAGAAAGATCCTAACGTAGCTTAAATAATTTCTTTATTTTTGAACGATAGAATATAGAAATCATTTACATGAACATATCAGTAGTCATACCACTACTTAACGAGAGCGACTCTTTAACAGAATTACATGATTGGATTGCAAATGTTATGCAATCCAATCATTTTTCTTATGAAATTCTATTTATTGACGATGGTAGTACTGATGGCTCTTGGGAGACCATTACATCGTTATCTAATAAAAATCCAAACGTAAAAGGCATTAGATTTCTTAAAAACTTTGGGAAATCGCAAGCACTACACGCTGGTTTTGAAAAAGCAAAAGGTGACGTAGTAATTACTATGGATGCCGATTTACAAGACAATCCTGACGAAATCCCTGAGCTTTACAATATGATTGTTAAAGAGGGTTACGATTTGGTTTCTGGCTGGAAAAAGAAACGTTTCGACTCAGTAATTTCTAAAAATCTACCTTCCAAACTTTTTAATTGGGCTGCACGAAAAACATCAGGCGTAAAACTGCACGATTTTAATTGCGGTTTAAAATCATACAATAATAAAGTTGTAAAAAATATTGATGTTAATGGCGAAATGCACAGATACATTCCTGTGCTTGCCAAAAATGCTGGTTTTACTAAAATAGGTGAAAAAGTGGTGCAACATCAAGCCAGAAAATATGGCGAAACCAAATTTGGAATGGAACGTTTTATTAATGGTTTTCTAGACCTTATCACCATTTGGTTTTTATCGCGTTTTGGTAAACGTCCTATGCATCTTTTTGGCGCTCTTGGAGTGATTATGTTTGCCATTGGTTTTGGGTTTGCGTTATACTTAGGAATAGATAAACTCTTTTTAAACCCAACAGGTCGACTCATAACCCAACGACCACAATTTTACATCTCACTAGCCACAATGATTATTGGAACACAGTTTTTTGTTGCTGGGTTTTTAGGTGAGATTATTTTAAGAAGTAAGCAAGACAAAAAACGCTATTTGGTTAAGGATGAACTAAATTTATAATCCTTTTCTTATAAATTAACGCCTAATTAAACTTTAACATTTACCTAATTGTTTATTTTTGTTATATACAATTTCAGATAACTTATGATTTATATTGAACCAGAATTATTAGAGAGAGTGAACACTTGGTTAACACCAACTTTTGACGATAACACTCAAGAACAGATAAAACATTTAATTGCAACCAACCCAAAAGAGCTTAAAGAATGCTTTTACAAAGACCTTGAGTTTGGTACTGGAGGAATGAGAGGTATTATGGGACTTGGCACTAACCGAATTAACAAATACACGTTAGGAAAAAACACACAAGGACTAAGCAATTACTTAAAACAAGTATTTTCTGGAGAAACTATAAAAGTTGCCATTGCTTATGATTGTAGACACAACAGTAATACTTTCGGCAAAGTTGTAGCAGATGTATTTTCGGCAAACGGAATTCAAGTGTATTTATTTGAAGATTTAAGAGCTACTCCTGAACTATCATTTACGCTAAAACATTTAGGTTGTCACTGCGGAATTGTACTTACTGCTTCGCACAATCCTCCTGAATACAATGGATACAAAGTATATTGGCAAGATGGCGGACAATTAGTACCACCACAAGATGCCGAAATTATTGCTGAAATAAACAAGTTGGATTATTCTGAAATTAAATTTGAAGCAAATACAGATTTAATCGAATACATAGGTGAAGCTATTGATAATGTGTTTATTGATAACTCAGTAAAAAACGGAAGTTTTAACACCTCCACAGAAGCCAAAGAAAACTTAAATATTGTATTTACCTCTTTACACGGAACCTCAATTACTGCTGTTCCTGAAACTCTAAAAAGAGCTGGTTATACCAATGTAAACATAGTAGAAGAACAGCGTCAACCTAATGGCGATTTCCCTACTGTGGCATCACCAAATCCTGAAGAACCCGAAGCTTTAAAAATGGCTATGGAACTTGCTGAAAAAGTAAATGGAGATATTGTAATTGGCACTGATCCTGATTGTGACCGCTTGGGTGTTGCTGTAAGAAACCTAGATAATGAATTGGTGATTTTAAATGGTAATCAAACCATGATTTTAATGACTGATTTCTTATTAAAACAATGGAAAAACTCTGGTAAAATCAATGGTAATCAATTTGTAGGCTCTACAATTGTATCTACACCTATGATGTCGGTTTTAGCAAATGCTTATGATGTAGAATGCAAAATTGGTTTAACTGGTTTTAAATGGATTGCTAAAATGATTAAAGACTTCCCTAATATGGATTTTATTGGTGGTGGTGAAGAAAGTTTTGGATTCATGGTTGGTGATTTCGTAAGAGACAAAGATGCTGTAACCTCTACCCTTTTAGCTTGTGAAATTGCTGCTCAGGCTAAAGCTGAAGGTAAAACACTATATGAAGCATTAATTGATTTATACGCTGAACACGGATTGTATAAAGAGCGTTTAATATCATTAACCAAAAAAGGAATTGAAGGCGCTCAAGAAATTAAGCAAATGATGATTGATGCTAGAGAAAATCCGTTAAAAGAAGTTAATGGCTCAAAAGTAGTTAGAATTGAAGACTACCAATTATCTATTGCAAAAGATGTAAAAAACAATACTGAAGAAGCCATTGATATTCCAAAATCTAACGTATTGATTTACTATACCGAAGATGGTAGTAAAATAGCACTTAGACCAAGTGGTACCGAACCAAAAATTAAGTTTTACATCAGCGTAAACACTACATTAGACAATGTGTCAGACTTTAAAACAGTGGAACAAAAATTGGAATCGAAAATTGACGCCATTGTTGACGACATGAAAATAAATTAATGAATTACTTTAAGCAAATACTTCGCTTTGCGAAACCTTATAAAAGTTATGCTGTACTCAATATTATAAGCAATGTTTTTTATGCATTGTTTGGTACTTTAGCTATGGTTTCTCTATTTCCAATGCTTAATGTGTTATTTGATAAAACCAAACAAATAAACACTAAGCCAACTTGGGAAGGCATTTCTAAAATTAAAGATTATTTAGAAAGCTATTTAAATTACTTTGTTACTCAAAAAGCTAATGAAGGACATGACGATGTCCTTATTTTTATGGTAGTTTTGGTAGTAAGTATGTTTTTACTAAAAAACCTATTTAGCTATTTAGCAATGTACTTTATCACCTTTTTAAGAAACGGTGTTTTAAAAGACATAAGAAATGAATTGTATGACAAAGTGGTAGATTTACCTATCGCTTACTTTTCTGAAAAACGAAAAGGAGATACTATTGCTAGAATAACAACCGATGTTCAAGAAATACAAACTTCATTCTTGTCGATACTAGAGCTTATTGTTAGAGAACCGTTAATGATACTATTTACAATCATTACCATGTTTCTCATTAGTGCTAAACTCACGTTGTTTGTTTTTATTTTTATTCCTGTTTCTGGTTTTATTATTTCCAGAATTGGAAAAAGCTTAAAAAAACGTTCTGACAGAGTTCAAAGTGAACAAGGTCAATTACTATCTATCATTGAAGAAACTCTTGGTGGACTTAAAGTGATTAAAGGTTTTAACTCTCAAAAAATATTTGGCGAAAAGTTTAAAGAATCTACAACACGATTCAACAAGTTTTCAAACAACCTACTTAACCGTCAAAATTTAGCATCGCCAACTAGTGAGTTTTTAGGTATTTTGGTTATTTCCATTCTACTATGGTATGGAGGTCAAATGGTTTTAATTGATGGCAGCTTAGAGGCAGGTTTATTTATTGTTTATATGGGATTAGCATACAATATTTTAACACCTGCAAAAGCTATAAGCAAAGCAAGCTATAGTGTGAAAAAAGGAAATGCGGCTGCCGAACGAGTACTGGAAATTCTAAACACACCTTCTCCACTTGAAGATAAACCTAACGCCAAAAACAAATCAGATTTTAATTCTGAAATAGCGATAAACGATGTGTCTTTTAAATATGAAGACGATCTAGTGCTTAAAAACTTTTCCATTAAAGTACCTAAAGGTAAAACCATTGCTTTAGTTGGGCAATCAGGTAGCGGAAAATCTACAATTGCAAATCTTGTAACTCGTTTTTATGATGTTACTAAAGGTAGTATTGAAATTGATGGTGATAACATTAAAGACCTTACTAAAAAATCGTTGAGGAACCTTATGGGATTGGTTACTCAAGATTCAATATTATTCAACGAGTCTGTAAAAAATAATATTCTTCTTGGTAAAAAAGATGCCACTGATGAAGAAATTATTGAAGCCTTAAAGGTAGCTAATGCTTGGGAGTTTGTTAAAGATTTACCTAACGGAATAGACACCAACATTGGCGACTCTGGAGGAAAATTATCTGGTGGTCAAAAACAACGTTTAAGCATTGCCAGAGCAGTCCTAAAAAATCCTCCTATCATGATTTTAGACGAAGCAACTTCTGCCCTTGATACAGAAAGTGAACGCTTAGTACAAGTTGCATTAGAAAACATGATGAAAAACAGAACGTCAATTGTTATAGCGCATAGGCTGTCTACCATTCAAAATGCCGATGAAATTATAGTTATGCAAAAAGGTGAAATTGCCGAACAAGGCAAACACAACGAACTTATTGCTTTAAATGGTGTTTACAAAAAACTTGTAGACATGCAAAGTTTTGAATAAGCTACTATTTCACTTAAAATAAATAAGTAAATATAAAAGGGATACATCTATTTAGGATGTATCCCTTTCTTTATATTACCAGATTTGGGGACACTGGCAATAAGCTAGTAGGTTAGGTGATGTAAACATAAAACAAAAATTCTTACAAAGCAAGAAAAAAATGCATTTCATCGTAATAAAGTTACACTTAATCGATAAAAATTATATTAACATATTGCAAATCAGTATTTTAAATTTTAAAATAAAAAACCACTTTTTTTAATTAAACTTTTCATATTTTCAAAAGTCTAAATAATAAACTTATAAGTGACTGACGAAAAAGAGCTATTACTTAGATTAAGAACCGAAAACACCAAAGAACAAGCCTTTAAAGAATTACTATCGCTTTACAAGGAACGCTTATATTGGCATATTCGAAAAATTGTGATTTCACACGATGATGCTGATGATGTACTTCAAAATACATTTATAAAAGTGTATAAGAACATTCATAATTTTAAAGGAGATAGTAAATTGTTTTCATGGATGTATCGTATCGCTACCAACGAATCTATAACTCATTTAAACAAAAATGCGAAACACCTTCAAATTAGTAATGAAGAGTTTCAGCAACACTCAATTTCCAATTTAAAAGCTGATGTATACTTTGAAGGAGACGATATACAATTAAAATTACAGCAAGCCATTGCAACGTTGCCTCAAAAACAACAACTTGTATTCAATATGAAATATTTTGATGATATAAAATACAAAGACATGGCTGAAATACTAGATACAAGCGAAGGAGCATTAAAAGCATCCTACCATATTGCAGTAAAAAAAATAGAAGGCTACCTAACCTCAAATTAAACCTTTTGAGTATATTTTAGTCAAATAAACAAATGAAAAACAAAAAATTAGAACATATTAAAACAACTGGCTTTAAAACTCCAAAAAACTATTTTGAAGGTTTAGACGATTCTATACTAAATCAAGCTAAGCTATCTTCAAAAATAGATACTAATGGATTTAAAGTGCCTGAGTCTTATTTTGAAAATTTAGATGTAAAGGTGTTAGATGCTGTGAAAACGCAACCAGAAACCAAAGTTATAAAGTTGTTTAATTGGAAAAAAGCAGCATCAGTTGCAGCAATAGCAGCATGTATGGTTTTAGCTTTTAATTTGTTTTTTGGTTCTGAAGACCAAATAAGTTTTGATGACCTTGAGCTAACATCTATTGAAAGCTACATTAGTGAAGAAGATTTTACCAATGAGGACTTTGCTTCTTTAGTTACCAATGATGATATTAGCATTTACGACTTTTCGGAACTATCAATAACCGAAAACACCCTTGAAAATTATATTATTGAAAATACAACTGTTGAAGATTTAATTACTGATTAATAATGAAAAAATTAATAGTATCCCTTTGTTTTATTTGCCTTTTTGCTACTGCTTTTTCTCAATCTCATGAAGAAAAAAAAGAACGCATTAACGCACTAAAAATAGCATTTATAACAGAACACTTAAACCTTACCGAAAGTGAAGCACAAAAGTTTTGGCCTATATATAATGCTTATGAGCTAGAAGAAGACATGCTACGTGAACTATCTAGAGAAAAGAAGCGAAAAATAAATAATGACATTTCTGAAGCTGAAGCTAAAGCTATTTTAGATGATCTTATAAAACTAGAAAACGAAAAACACAATTTAAGAACTGACTTTTTTGACAGTTTAAGAAAAGTGATTAGTTCAAAAAAAATCCTGCAACTTAAAACTGCTGAAGAAAACTTTAAACGAAAAATGTTTGAAGAGTTTAAAAAACGTAGACAAGAACGAAAAAACAAACCCTAAATAATTAAAGAGCCTTTTCAGGCTCTTTTTTTTTAGTTCTTAAAAGTAAGTTTAGAAATTCGTCCTTTTCCTGCTGCATAAGCTACTGAATCGTTTAAAAACCTTATGGTATAAAACCCTTCATCACTAAGATGTTTCCATGAATCTCCTGCATTATTAGTGTAGTCAATTCCATTAAAACCTACAGCAACTAATTCTTTGGCATTACTATTTGGTACATATTGCACACAACTTCTATAACCTGGTCCTTTTCCGTTAGCAACCACACTCCATGTTTTTCCTCCATCTTCTGTTCGTATTTTATTGTCTATAGTATCATTAGGTTGGGTATAATCTCCTCCTATTGCAAAACCATGTTGTGCATCATAAAAATCCAAAGAGTACATTCCTGTAGTTTCTTTTCCTTGAATAATTGGAGTATCATAAACTTCCCAAGTTGCCCCTTTATCTGGTGAATATAAAATTCTGCTCGCTTTTCCTCCTGTAGCAACCCAAGTATGGTTGTCAACTATAGCGATATTAGTATCGCTTGCTGCAAAAGCTGCTTCGCCATTTATAGTTTTCGGTAAATCTTCACAAGGCAATTTAGTCCATGTTTCTCCACTATCTCTGGTAATTATTACACTCATACAATCATCAGTTGGATCACCAATAGCAATACCTTCTTGGTTGTTCCAAAAATCCATAGAATCGTAAAATGCTTTTGGATGGATTTCTTGGTAAACAAGTTTAATTTCATTGTCTTCAAATTTATATAACATGGCTGGTGAAGCTATTGATAACACAAATAATGCATCTTCAATCTTATCTATTGATCTAATGGCTAGCGCTGAAGTATCTGATTTAAAAAGTCTTGACCAATAGGACAATCTTTCACCAAAATCTGAAGAACCAAATACATTTGAATTCTCTTTATTCATTTCATCAATTGATTCAAAACCAAAATTACCATTAGAACCAGCAAACCAAACTTTGCCATTCGCAATTTTAATTGCTCTAACATCTAATAATGAATCTTCTGTAATAATAGTTTCAATTTCAACACTTGTAAAACTATTAACTCTTTTAGCTTCCTTACCATTACATGAACTTAACATAACTAGCAATACAGCAACAACTAATATTCTCATTTCAAATATATTTTTCTTAAAAACAGAAATATAACACAACTTTAAAATAAATCAACATATTAACCGTATCTTTGCATGCTGAACTTTTTACAATGCGATTACATAGAAATTTATGTTTTGCCGTTATTGACGGCTTACACAAGATATTTAACGAAGGTGAATATGCCGACAAGGTAATTCAATCACTTTTAAAGCGTGATAAACGTTGGGGAAGCAGAGACAGATCGTTTGTTGCCGAAACCACTTACGACATTGTACGTTGGAAACGTTTATATGCTGAAATAGCTGAAGTTAAAGCACCTTACGACAGAGACAACCTTTGGCGAATGTTTGCTGTTTGGGCAACCTTAAAAGGTATTCGTCTACCTGATTGGAAGTATTTTGTAAATACGCCAACACGTAAAATTAAAGGTCGTTTTGATGAATTATCAAAAATTAGAAAATTCCGCGAGTCCATTCCTGATTGGATTGATGAAGTTGGAATTGCAGAATTAGGTGAAGATACATGGACTAAGGAAATTGCTATGCAAAATGAGCAAGCCGAAGTTATCTTACGTGTAAACACTTTAAAAACCAACAAAAAAGACTTACAGTTAAAACTTCAGTCTGAAGATATTGAAACCGAGTTTTTAAACAACTATCCTTACGCTCTAAAATTAAAAGAACGCGCTAATGTATTTAAAACCGAAGCTTTTAAAGATGGTTGGTTCGAAGTACAAGATGCATCGTCTCAATTAGTAGCCGACTTTTTAGATGTGCAACCAGGAATGAAAGTTGTAGACACTTGTGCTGGAGCTGGTGGTAAAACATTACACATCGCTGCTTTGATGCAAAACAAAGGTCAGGTGATTGCAATGGATATTTATGAAAGTAAGTTAAAAAAGCTGAAAACCAGAGCCAAGCGTAATGGTGTTCATAATTTTGACATGCGTGTTATTGACTCTACAAAACCTATCAAAAAACTTTATGACAAAGCCGATAGAGTTTTAATTGACGCTCCTTGTTCTGGATTAGGTGTTTTACGTAGAAATCCTGATGCAAAATGGAAATTAGAACCTGAATTTCTAGACAGCATAAGAGTAACACAACAAGAGGTATTACAACAATACTCTAAAATGGTAAAACCTGGTGGCAAACTAGTGTATGCTACATGTTCGGTTTTACCTTCTGAAAACCAAAAACAAGTTGACAAATTTTTAACATCGGAATCTGGAAAAGACTTTACCTTTGTAAAAGACAAAAAGATTTTAGCCCATAAATCAGGTTTTGATGGGTTTTACATGGCATTACTTGAAAAGAAAAAATAAACTAAATAGATGAAACAATTCTACACTTTAATAGCTACTTTAATTTTTTCAACTGTAGCTTTTGCACAAATTCCAGCAGGCTATTACGATAGTGCCACAGGAACTGGCTACACTTTAAAAACGCAACTACACAACATTATAGACAACCATAACGATCAAGGTTATGATGCTATGGATGGTTTTATTGCTTCTTATGATTTAGACAACTACTATGAAACAGGAAGTAATACGATTTTAGACCCTTATTCAGAAAATCCATCAGGATCAGACCCTTACACATTCTCTCCGGTTAGTGACGAATGCGGAAATTACAGTGTAGAAGGCGATTGCTATAACAAAGAGCATGTCATTCCACAATCTGTTTTCAGCCAAAATACTCCAATGAGAAGTGACGCTCATCACCTCTTACCTACTGATGGTCGTGTTAATGGTTTTAGAAGTAGTTACCCTTTCGGAGTTGTTGATAACAGTCAATTAGTTAGTCAAAGTAATATTTCTAATCCAACGCAAAATGGCTCTAAACTTGGAGGCAACCTCAATAGTGGTTACTCTGCTGGTTATACCAATACAGTTTTTGAACCTATTGATGAATTTAAAGGAGACATTGCTCGTATCTACTTCTATTTTGTAACGCGATACGAAGATCAAATTAGTAGTTGGGGAAGCTATGCTATGTTTGACGGAAGTTCAGACAAAGTATTAGACGATCCTTTTTTAAACATACTTCTAACATGGCACCAAATGGACCCTGTTTCTCAAAAAGAAATAGATAGAAATAACAATATCTATTACAACCATCAGAGTAACAGAAACCCTTTTGTTGACCATCCTGAGTACGTTGAAATGATTTGGAACATAACTCCTGACACCGAAGCTCCTTCTACTCCAACCAATCTTATGGTTACTAACGAAGGTTCAACTACAATTTCTTTAGATTGGACTGCATCAACTGACAATATAGGTGTTACTGCTTATGATGTTTATGTAGATGGTGTATATAATATGACGGTTACCACAAATTCAGCAACTGTAGTTAACTTAACTCCAGAAACTACATATTCGTTTTATGTAATTGCAAAAGATGATGCAGGAAACGAATCTTCTCAAAGTAATTCAGTAAATGGCACCACAACTGAAGCTGGAGCTAATGGTGATGAGTGTGCCTCAGAAGATTTTGAAGACATACCAGCAAACAGTTCGCAATATACTGATAGAACCTGGACAGGAGATAGTGGTACTTGGAACGCTACCGAAGCTAGAACAGACCAAACCATAGAAGGCAGTAGAGCTATATTAATCGATTATAGAGGCACTACTGATGGCGCATCTTTAACCTCACCTACTCTTAGTGGTGGTATTGGAAGTTTTACGATTACTACTCAACGTATCTTTTCTGGTTCAGATGGAACCTTAAATGTAATGGTAAATGGAAATCTTGTAGGCACAATCCCTTATAGCGACACTGTACAAACTACAACTATTACTGATATTAATGTTGATGGAAATGTAACTGTGGTTATTGAGGATAATAACTCTGGTGATGCCAGAGTAGGAATGGATAATTTATCTTGGACATGTTATTCAAGTTTAAGTTTACCTGAAAATAGTATAGAAGCTATTTCAATTTATCCAAATCCAGTAAAAAATAGTTTAAACATTAAACTTAACAGTCAAATCGAAACTCAAATCGACATATTTAATGTTTTAGGTAAGCATGTTTTATCAAAAGTAATTAACAATTCTAGTACAATAAATACAGAACAACTTTCAACAGGAGTTTATATTTTAAGAATTAAACAAGGTAATTCTACCTTAAGCAAAAAGCTCATAAAAAACTAAACTTAAAAAAGCGACTCTTACAAGTCGCTTTTTTTTGTTCAAAACCTCGTGAATAAATCCTACAATCAATAATTGAAATAATCATCATTACACGAAAAAAAGTGTATTTTTGCACTTTCAAAACACAACTATAACATACGCATAATGATTCATTTCTTCGGAAACCAAAACAGCAAAGTATTTGCTGTTCAAGCCACAAAAGAATTATCAACAGAAACCATTTCTAAATTAGTATGGTTATTTGGCGACCAGCCAAAAATAGAACAAGCATCTCTCGATGCTTTTTTTGTTGGCCCAAGAGCTGCCATGATAACGCCTTGGAGTACAAATGCTGTAGAAATTACTCAAAACATGGGAATTTCTGGCATCATTAGAATTGAAGAATTCATTTCTACATCTGAAGATTTTAAAGGGTACGACCCAATGATTTCTGAAAAGTTTTCAAGCTTAAATCAAGACATCTTTACCATAAATATTCAACCTGAAGCGATTCAAAATATTGAAAATATTTCAGCTTATAACCAACAAGAAGGTCTAGCGCTTAGCGACGAAGAAATTGAATATCTTGAAGGTGTTTCAAAAAAGATTGGTCGTCCATTAACAGACTCTGAAGTATTCGGGTTCTCACAAGTGAACTCAGAGCACTGTCGTCATAAAATTTTCAACGGAACTTTTGTTATTGATGGTGAAGAAAAACCAACTTCTTTATTCAAATTGATTAAAGAAACATCAAAACAAAATCCAAACGATATTGTTTCTGCATACAAAGATAACGTAGCGTTTATAAAAGGACCTGTTGTAGAACAATTTGCTCCAAAACGTGCTGATGTTCCTGAATATTACCAAACTAAAGATTTTGAATCTGTAATTTCATTAAAAGCAGAAACACACAATTTCCCAACAACTGTAGAGCCTTTTAATGGTGCTGCAACAGGTTCTGGAGGAGAGATTAGAGATAGACTTGCTGGTGGTAAAGGTTCTATTCCTTTAGCCGGAACAGCAGTTTATATGACATCGTATTCGCGTTTAGAAGAAGAGCGTCCTTGGGAAAAGGCGTTTCCTGAGCGCAAATGGTTGTACCAAACTCCAATGGATATTCTAATTAAAGCATCTAATGGAGCGTCTGATTTTGGAAATAAATTTGGGCAACCTCTTATTTGTGGTTCTGTTTTAACTTTTGAGCACCAAGAAGGCAGCGATAAAATCGGTTATGACAAAGTGATTATGCAAGCTGGTGGTATTGGTTACGGAAAAGCAGATCAAGCCATAAAAGACACACCAAAAGAAGGTGATAAAATCGTAATTTTAGGTGGTGATAATTACCGAATTGGTATGGGAGGTGCTGCTGTATCGTCTGCTGATACTGGCGAATTTGACAGTGGTATTGAGTTAAATGCCGTACAGCGTTCTAACCCAGAAATGCAAAAACGTGCTGCCAATGCGGTTCGTGGTATGGTAGAGAGTGATGAAAATTCAATTGTTTCTATTCACGATCATGGTGCTGGTGGACATCTTAACTGTTTATCAGAATTGGTTGAAGACACAGGTGGACACATTGATTTAGATAAATTACCAGTGGGTGATCCTACACTTTCTGCCAAAGAAATTATTGGTAACGAGTCTCAAGAGCGTATGGGATTAGTCATTTCAGAAAAACACTTAGACACATTACATAAAATTGCAGACAGAGAACGTTCACCAATCTACGATGTTGGTGAGGTTACTGGCAAGCATCGTTTTACTTTTGAGTCTAAAACCAATGGTGACAAACCAATGGATTTGGCTTTAGAAGACATGTTTGGTAGCTCTCCAAAAACTATAATGACAGATCATACGGTTGACAAAAACTACAGTGATCTATCCTATAATTCAGATAACTTTTACGATTACTTAGACCAACTATTACAACTCGAAGCTGTAGCTTGTAAAGATTGGTTAACTAACAAAGTAGACCGTTGTGTTGGTGGTAAAGTAGCCAAACAGCAGTGTGCTGGTCCATTACAACTTCCATTAAATAATGTAGGTGTAATGGCTTTAGATTATAAAGGAAAAGAAGGTATTGCCACAAGTATTGGCCACTCACCTATCTCAGGATTAATAAATCCTGTTGCTGGTAGTCGTAATTCTATTACAGAAGCCTTAACAAATATTATTTGGGCACCATTAAAAGATGGTTTGCAAAGTGTTTCGCTTTCAGCCAACTGGATGTGGCCTTGTAAAAACGAAGGCGAAGATGCTCGATTATATGAAGCAGTTAAAGCTGTTTCTGAATTTGCAATAGATTTAGGCATCAATGTACCAACAGGAAAGGATTCGCTTTCTATGAAACAAAAATATCCTGATGGTGACGTTATTTCTCCTGGTACAGTTATCATTTCTGCTGCAGCAAATTGTAACGATATTTCTAAGGTTGTAGAACCTGTTTTCAAGAAGGATAAAGGCGATATTTATTATATCAATATATCTCAAGACGACTTTAAACTTGGTGGTAGCTCGTTTGCACAAATCAATAATAAAGTAGGAAACAGCACACCAAATGTAAAAAGTGCAGCTTATACTAAAACTGTGTTTAACACGATTCAGCAATTAATAAAAGATAATAAAATTGTTGCTGGTCATGATGTGGCTTCTGGTGGATTGATTACAACTTTACTTGAATTGTGTTTTGCAGATAACAATCTTGGTGCAGAATTAGATATTACTGAATTGGCTGAAAAAGATTCATTCAAAGTTTTATTTGCTGAAAACGCAGGTATAGTTATTCAATCTACAGATAATAGCATAGAAAACACATTGTCTGATGCTGGAATTACCTTCCATAACATTGGAAAAGTAACTGATGCTGATGTATTAAGCATCATCAACGCAAGCGAAGTATTTACCATGACGGTTTCGAGATTACGAGATATGTGGTACAAAACCTCTTTCCTACTCGACCAGAAACAAACTGCTAATGGTTTGGCTGAAGCACGTTACAACAACTACAAACAACAACCACTTCAATATACATTCCCAAGTCATTTTACAGGTAAATTGCCTAGTATTGACGGTAGCAAACCAAGACCTAAAGCTGCAATTCTGCGTGAAAAAGGAAGTAACTCTGAACGTGAAATGGCAAATGCCATGTACTTAGCAGGTTTTGATGTTAAAGATGTACACATGACCGATTTAATTTCTGGTCGTGAAACTTTAGAAGACATTCAGTTCCTTGGTGCTGTTGGTGGTTTCTCAAACTCTGATGTTTTAGGCTCTGCTAAAGGTTGGGCTGGTGCTATTAAATACAATGACAAAGCCAACGAAGTCATTAAAAATTTCTTTGAAAGAGAAGACACGCTTTCTGTTGGTATTTGTAACGGTTGCCAGTTAATGATGGAACTAGATCTTATTAATCCAGAGCATGAGCAGCATGGTAAAATGGTGCATAATGATTCTCATAAACACGAGAGCTCATTTACGTCTGTAAAAATTCAAGAGAATAACTCTATTATGCTTTCAACGTTAGCAGGTAGCACACTAGGTGTTTGGATTTCTCATGGTGAAGGAAAATTCAACCTTCCTTATGCTGAAGATCAATACAATATTGTTGCAAAATATGGTTATGCTGAATATCCTCATAACCCAAATGGTTCAGATTTTAATACAGCTATGATGACTGATAAAACTGGAAGACATTTGGTGACTATGCCACATATTGAGCGTTCTACATTTCAATGGAACTGGGCAAATTATCCTGATGGACGACAAGATGAAGTGTCGCCTTGGTTAGAAGCCTTTGTAAATGCTAGAAAATGGATTGAAAACAAGTAATCATTTTTTTTAATTAATTTAGTAGAGAAATTACCCCAAATGAAACAACTTTCACTCGTATTTTCTCTACTATTTTTTTTATCTGTAAATGCTCAAGATTCAGATTTAAAACCACTCGTAAATCAACTAAAAACTGAAATACAATCTGAAAAGGACGATGCCAAAAAGTTATTTCTTTTAGATAGCCTAACATCGGTTGTTAGAGATAAATCTAGTTTTCCATACGACTCTATTGCACGTACTACTATAGATCTCGCTATAAAGCTAGACTCTTTTAATATTGCGGCTTACAACACTACAAACCTTATTAATTATCACAATAATTTTTTAGGAAAACCTAAAACAGGTATTGCTATTTTCAATACTTATTTTAAAGCCTTAAAAAATAATATTAGTGCTAGAAATTTAGCAGGTTTATATATAGACTCTGGCGATAGTTATTACTTTACCAAGCAAGTAGACTCTGCAATGTCTCACTACGACAAAGCCATTACTTATGCCGAAAAAGCTAATGATAATCGGGTTAAAGGATTTGCGATTCTGTATAAAGGTTACGCCTATTCTGATGAAGGAAAATTTGCGCTGGCTTCGCAAACTCTAAAACAAGCTTCAGAAATTTTCACCACAGAAAAAGACACTTTCAATATTATAGCTGCTAAAAACTCCTTAGCCATATTGTATAGTGCTAATGGTTTTATAGAAGAAGCTCAAAAAGAACGCAAAGAAACTATAAAATTAGCCACCGAAACTAAAAGTTACGGACAGCTTATCTCACTGTATGTTAACGAAGCAAACGATTTAAAAAAGCTAGGTTTAGAAACCCAACGTATTGAGAATCTTCACAAAGCTATGGTGGTTTGTAAAAAATCGAATCATTTCAATTACTTCAACCCTATTTTATTGAATGCGCTCACTATTGCTTATGCCGAAAATGATAGTTTAGAAAAGGCGAAATTCTATTTAAAAGAAGTTGAAAAAGACCAACAAAACACACAAGGCATCCATAAAGCTAGATATTATAAAGCCATAAAAAAACTAGCTTTTGCTGAAAAAGACTACGAAAAGGCAGAGACACTTGGTATAGAGCACTTAAACATTGTATCTACAAGTAATGACATTAAAGGAAAAAGAAAGGCTCAGAAATTCTTATCTGAAGTCTACGAAAAATTAAATAAACCTAATGAAGCACTTTCGTTTTATAAAGCTTCAAAAAAAATTGAAGACTCGATACAGTCGGTACAAAAAGCCAAAGCACTAGCCTATTACCAAACGCTTTATGAAACTGCAAAACGAGACAAAAAGATAGAAGAACAAAATAGTGAAATTGCACTTCTAGATGAACAAAACAAACGCAAAAAACAAACCTTATGGTTTAGCATTTTAGCATTAATAGCACTGTTTAGTATTATCGTTTTATGGCGTTCTCGAAGATTTTCACAAAAAAAAGCACAACTACAAAAAACCTTTGCACAAGATTTAATTAGAAATGTAGAAACTGAACGCAAACGCATTTCTAGCGAACTTCACGATAGTGTGGGCCAAAGTCTGTTACTTATAAAAAATAAAGTTTTGCTCAACGATACACAAAACCAAGACACCAAAATTATAGACGACACTATTGATGAAGTGAGACATATATCTCAAAGTCTTCATCCTTTTCAGTTTGAAAAATTGGGTTTATTAGCTTCAATTAAAAATACGGTTGAGAATTTTCAGAAAAACTCTGACATCTTCTATTCAGAAGTTATTGAAATCGAAAAGTTAGAAATTTCTAAAGACAAAGAAATTTTTGTTTTTAGAATGCTACAAGAATGCTTAAACAATGTTGAAAAACACTCTAAAGCAAAAGCTTGTAACATCATGGTTGAAAACCTAAACGATTCTGTATTATTTCAAATAAAAGATAATGGTATTGGGTTTGATGTGTCTGAAAACAGTCAAATTATAGATAGCCTTGGATTAAAAACTCTAAAAGAGCGTGCCCAAATAATCGGTGCTCAGTTGAGTATTGATTCTGTTAAAGGAAAAGGCACAACGATACAAATAAAAGTTCCTAAACGTTAAACAATGCCAACAACTATCATTCTTGCAGATGACCACCCATTACTACTTAATGGAACAAAAGAATTTTTAGAAAAAAAGTGGTTTAAAGTTATTGATACTGCAACCGACGGAAATACTGCGTACAACAAAATTTCAAAACAAGTTCCTGATATTGCTATACTGGATTTTGACATGCCTAAACTAAATGGGCTCGAAGTCGCACAAGAAATACAACGCAATCAGATAAATACTAAAGTTATTATTTTAACACTTCATAAGCAAGAATCGTTACTAAACGAAGTGGGAAAAACTATACATGGATACATTACAAAAGACAGTGCTTTAGAAGAGTTAGAGCTATGCTTAGATAGTATTAACAATAACAACACTTACATAGGAAAGAAGCTAAAAAGCACAGTTCATTTTGATAGCAGCACTAATACATCCATTGAAACTTTAACTGCTACCGAATTAAAAATATTAAAATACTTAGAAAAAAACCTCAACAGCACACAGATTGCCGAAGAGCTATTTATCTCTAAACGTACTGTTGAAAAACACCGAAGTAACATTATAAAAAAGCTAGAGATAGATACCACCAACCAAAATGCACTTTTTGTCTGGTTAAAACAAAACCCAGACCTTTTTAATACGTAAGCCTACGTATTTTACTACCAAACAACATGTTATAATTTTGAAACTTATAAAATTGTAACATCCTATTATCACTAAGCACAAATACCATTTACCTATTAATTATTGGGTTGTAGATATCTTTTATGTAAGCATAAGCAATAAAGACTATCATCTATTACAACCCGATGGATATAGTTACATTTTATATTCTGAAGAAAACAACACAACCTATCACAAGCCACTTGCAACCCCTTTACAATTAAAACATTCTCAATTTGTAGTTAAATGCAGACCAACATATGTAGATCATCTTACTCAGAATAATATAACTATAGAGGCTACCAATTCTGATGAATTTTTAGCACAACTAAATACATCTAAACTTAAAGATCTTACACCTTCAATATTAGATAGTATTATTTTTCACCTACACTTTTTAAACGAAAACACATCACTAAAACAACTTTCTAAACGCTATCAATGCGATACCAAAAACATTGAAAACCTGTTTAAACGTAGCGTTGGACTTTCTTTTATTCAGTATCAAAATATCCTAATTACACTACGTAGACCTACGTATTGAATAGAGCTCTACACTAGTATAATTTAGCATATAGAATCAATAACCTATATAGTTATGAAAAAACTTATTTTAATAGTTATAGTCTTGCTTTTTAATACAAAAATAGTTGCACAGACTGCTACAGTAAGCAGTGGCAACACAGCAAATAGCTCTCAAGGTAGCGTAAGTTATACTATAGGACAGATTGCCTACACCAGTAGCACGTCTTCAAGCGGAAGTATTGAGCAAGGTGTACAACAATCGTATTCAATTTCAGAAACATTAGGAACACAAGAAAGTGCTATATCATTAAAAATAGTTGCTTTTCCAAATCCTACAACCAATACATTACAACTTAAGTTAGAAAACGACAATCCTGATTTATCTTATAGACTTATCAACCTCATAGGTGAAACAATTAGCATAGAGAAAATAGTCTCTAATAGCACAATTATTAATATGAAGCAGAAACCTTCGGCCACCTACTTTTTAAACATATATCATCAATCTAATCTTATAAAAACATTCAAAATCATTAAAAACTAATATTATGAGAAAACTATACCTTATCGCATGTGTGTTTTGCTATTTTTTGTCATATGCTCAAAGTCCTGAAAAAATGAGCTATCAAGCAGTTATAAGAAATGCATCTAACGAACTTGTTAGCAATGCTAGCGTTGGTACGCAAATAAGCATTTTGCAAGGAAGCTCTACAGGTACAGCGGTTTATACAGAAACACATGCACCAGTAACAAACCAAAACGGATTGATAAGCATAGAAATAGGTAGTGGATCAGTAATATCTGGAGACTTAAGTACTATTGATTGGTCATCTGATACCTATTTTATTAAAACCGAAACAGATCCCGATGGAGGCACAAACTATACTATTATTGTTACAAGTCAGTTATTAAGTGTACCATATGCGCTACATGCTAAGACAGCATCTACAGTAACCAATCCTGTCCTAATGGAACCTTATATTTTAGGTAGAAGCTACCCATCTGATGATGGAAAGTTTAGTTACAATGGTAAAACTGGTTGGCAAGCAGCAAATGAAATGTGTAAGGATAGCTATCCTGAAGAACCATATGCAAGAGCATTTACTGCCGAACAAATAACACAAGCTATTGTTATTGGTAATTATTCATCTAATTCAAATTATGACAACGTTCCTTTTTGGGTTATCACCTCTTCTGTTACTAAAGGAGATTCTTTTAATGATTCTGGTTTTAATAATTCACAAAACTTTTCAGAAAACGCTGCAGATGAATCTAGAGGAGTTAGAGGTACCATTACTTTTAACTACACAAGTATAGGAAACGGTGGAGGTTTAACAATACCTCGATTCTTTAATGTAGAACAAGAAGTTATAAATGGGCTAAACTACCCTTGCCTTTGTGGTACTTATAAGCCTGCAGAACAAAATTAAACTAAGCTATTAATCAATCCTTTGAGAGGTCAAAATTTAAAAACGTTTGGCCTCTTTCTTTTTTAATTCTAATTACACTACGTAGACCTACGTATTGAATAGAGTTCTACACTAATATAATTTAGCATATCGAATCAACAACCTATATAGTTATGAAAAAACTACTACAATTACTATTTCTACTATTTTCATTAACACCTATAGCTCAAAACACTATTTATGTTAATGTTAATGTTTCTGGTGGAAACAACGATGGCACATCTTGGGCAAATGCATATCAACACTTAACAGACGCTTTAAATGCAGCCAGTAGTTATGATGAAATACATGTTGCTCAAGGAAATTATTATCCAGATTTAGGAGCTACCCAAACCGACAACGATCGTTCTAGTTATTTTTTGTTGAACAAAAACTACATTACTCTTTTAGGTGGTTATAACGCAAGTAATAACTCTAGAAACCCAGAACTCTACCCAACAATTCTAAATGGTGATATACAACAAAACAATAATGACCAAAACTTTGTCTATACCATTTTTAGAACATCTGGCGACTACAATGTTATAGACGGTTTTACAATTATAAATAGCAATGCAGATAATTCAGGTGGCTATGGAAGTAATGAGGGCGGAGGCATGTTTGCACGAGGAGCAAACGCTACCGTTATTTCAAATTGCAAGTTCATAAACAATAAAGCAATAAATACTACTTCCTACAACGCTAAAGGTGGCGCTATATATATTGTAGAAATTGAACCAGGAAGCTTAATAATAAGAGACTGTACTTTTGAAACAAACATGGCAAACGAAGGTGGTGCAATTTATAACAACACCTTAAACTGGGACTATGGAGGTCCTATTATTGATAATTGTACGTTTTCATCAAATACAGCAAGTAGAGGTGGCGCTTTTTATATGGGGACAACGGAAGGCACAGTTATTAAAAATTCAATTTTTGATGGCAACTCCTCAGGTTCAGGTGGTGGAGCTATTTATACTAGTGGAAGTAGTAGTTTACCACCTGTTATAGAAAATTGCTCTTTTACTAACAATTCACATACAGCAAATAATGGTATAAGTGGTTCTGCTATTTATTTCAATGGTACAGACGCAACAATATCAAAAAGTACTTTTTCTGGTAATTCATCTGTACACAGTTTAGGTTCTGTAATTAATCCATATGGTAACATCCTTATTGACAAGTGTCAATTCTCTAACAATAGCATACCTTATATTATAAATTTAAACGATAATAAAACACTAACAATAACAAACACTCTTTTTAACGACAATGCTTCTATTGCTTTAAGTAATGGAAATGGAATAATTAATATTTCCAATTCTTCATTTTCAAACAATAGCACTGCCTTACGCTTAAATGCTACCAATGGAAATACTTTATACAATTCTATTATCTGGAATAACACAACCAATATTCAAAGCTTTAATGGTATTGCAGACACAAATATTATACAAGGTGGTTATAGTAACGGAACAAATATTTTAGATTCTAATCCGCTTTTTGAGGATGCTCCTAATCAAGATTACAGATTACAAAATACATCTCCCGCAATTGGAGCAGGAAATAACTCTTACAATAACAGTTTAAGGGATTTAGACAATAATTTAAGATTAAATGGTAGTAACATAGATTTAGGACCATATGAAAATGGCTCGTCTGAATGTCCAACATTCAACAATAATGTAATATATGTCAACGCAAACAATACAAGTACTTATCAAGATGGCAGCTCTTGGGCTTATGCATTTTCGTCATTACAAAACGCTTTGGATATGTACAATTCAAGTTGTGGAATTACATTACAAGAAGTTTGGGTAGCTCAAGGAACCTACTATCCAGATGATGGTAACAACCAAATAGCAGGTAATCGCGATGAATCATTTCATCTTCCTGAAGACATAATAATACTTGGCGGCTTTAGCGGTACTGAAACCAACTCTAATCAAAGAGATTGGGAAAATAATATAACTGTTTTAAGTGGAGACATTAACGCTCCAAATCAAATTAATGACAACAGTTATAATATCATTAAAACAACAAACGTAGGCAACAATATGCTATTAGATGGGTTTACCATTGAAAAAGGAAATGCTGTAAAAATAGAAACATATGGCCAAAGAGGTGGTGCTTGGTTAAACAGAACCACATCAGGTAGTGATACCTCTACTCCAACTGTAAAAAACTGTATATTTAAAAACAACCAATCTTTAACCTCGGCTGGAGCATTGTTTTTAGATGGTGTTACAGGAAGCACTGTAGGTATAAACCTTGAATACTGCACATTTAAAGACAACATCTCAACAGGCACTTCTAGTGGCAATAATGGTAGTGGCGGAGCGATAACTATAAATACATTCTCTGGTGAAGCCACTTTAAATGTAAATATTGAAAACTGCATCTTTAATGACAACTCAGCAAATCTAAATGGAGGTGCTATTTGGTCAAGACAAAACGCTAATGAAGATGGTGTTGTAAACATCACAAATAGTTTATTTTATGGTAATGTAGGAACAGGTGGCGGAATAAGCATATTAGATAATGGTGTAACAACCTATAATATTGTTAACTGCACATTAACAGAAAATGATGGCGATTCTGAAGCTGGAGCTGGCATTAGAGTTTGGAACGGAACTACAGCAACTGTAAACATTCACAATTCAATTCTTTGGGACAACACAAGAGCAAATGACCCAAACAACACACAAATTAACACTCAAATTTACGCTCCTAATTCAAACATAACCCATTGTATTATAAACAACATTTACAATACCAACTCAAATTCATCTAACGACCCTTTGTTTGTTGATGCTTTAAATAAAAACTTTAGAGTTTCGGAAACCTCAAGTGCAATAGATTCGGGCCTTTCAACACATAACAATTCAACATTTGATTTAGATGGTAATGAGCGTATTATTGGCTCTAATATTGACAGAGGTGCTTATGAGTTTGATTCTTGTATTGGCTCACCTAATGTTCTTTATGTAAATGCTAGTGCAACTGGCGCAAATGATGGAAGCAATTGGAACAACGCATTCACGAGCCTACAAGATGCTATCAACAATGCTATATGCGCTAATGAAATATGGGTAGCATCTGGCACATACAAACCAGGTTTACTTGAAACCGACAGTTTTATCATTCCTAATAATATAACCATTCTTGGAGGTTTTAATGGCACCGAAACTACAGCAAGTGAACGTAACTGGTCAGAAAATCTAACTATTCTTTCAGGAGATTTAAACAATGACAACACGTCAAATTCTGGAGATTCACATACTATTATAACCTTAAACGAAAACAATGTTACACTAGATGGGTTTATTATTGAAAATGGTTATGCCGATGATGATTCTGATAACTCGCAAGTAGCCATTGGTCGTGCTGGAGCTGGTATTTATATTAGAAATGCTGAAAACATAAACATAAACAACTGCATCTTTAAAAACAATACCGCCTACGGAAACGGAATTAATAATGGTGTTGGTGGTGCTATAATAAACTTTGGTAACAGTTCAACCACAACGACTATTTCCAATAGCTTGTTCTTTGACAACATTGCAACTGCTGGTGGTGGCGCAATTTCAGCCGAAAGTGGAAGTCTTGTAACAATAAATTGTACTATATCAAACAATATTGCCTCTCACGGTGGAGGTATTCATTTATTTGCTGGTAACGTTACAGCTACAAATAGTATATTCACTAATAACAGTGGCAGCAACGGAAATATAAATAATGGAGGAGCAAACTCACCTATTGTATCACATTGTTTATTCTTTAATATTACTTCTGGAAACAATGGTAGCATTCCTCCAAATGTAAATGATGGTGGAAATAACATTGAAAACGCAGACCCTATATATGTTGATGGTTACAAATTAACCGATAGCTCTCCAGCCATAGATGCTGGCGACAATAATTTTATAGACTTAACTGAAGATTTAGATGGAAACCCAAGAATATACAATTCAACTGTAGATTTAGGAGCTTATGAATTTTTCATAGCTTGCGAAAATTCTGTTATGGTTACATCTACTGCAGATAGTGGTCCAGGGTCTTTGCGTCATGTTATTGAAAATGCTTGCGATGGCACAACAATCTCTTTTGATCCAGCACTTAATGGAAGTAGCATTATTTTAACTTCAGGTGAAATATTTATAGACAAACCACTTACATTCTTTGGAAACGGTATAGAAAACACAATAATTAGTAGCAATAATAATTCTAGAATCTTCAATATTCAAAGTTTAGGTACTATTATAGAGGGCATTCATTTTCAAAACGGAAATGTTCCAACAACTGGTGGTCTTGAACAAACATCTGGTGGTGCTATATATGCTTCTGAAGCAAACATGATTATTTCTAATTGTAAATTCACTAGTAACACAGCTAGTATTGGAGGAGCTATTGCATTCCACGGAGTACAACCTCAATCAGGCGAAGTACTAGCAGATATCACAATGAGTGAATTAGTAATTTTTAACACAACGTTTCAAAACAATTCTGCTGCAACAGGTGGTGCTATTGAAACTCGCTATGCAAACACAACCATAGAAAACGCTCTATTCTCTGGTAACAAAGCAATAAGTCAAGGTGGTGGCATGTATTTATTTACATCAACTACTACTGTTACAAACATTACTGTTTCAGGAAATTATGCAGACAATTACAATGGTGGAATATTTGCTTACGTGCCTACTAGTGGAAATATAGGAGAGTCCTTTACTATGACAAATTCAGTAGTAAGTGGAAATGATGCTGGGTTTGCTTTTCCTAATATGGGACAATGTACAAGCTGCGATATAAGTTACTCATTAAACGGAGACTTTAACAATACTGGAGTTGGAAACTTGATGATGACTACAAATCCAGCATTTGTTAATCCTATACTAGCCAACACTGCTCCTAATTTAAACGGTGATTACGCATTAACAACATCTTCTCCTCTAGTCAACGCAGGAACAAATGCCACTATACCAGATATTAATCTAGATTTAGCAGGTAATCCAAGACTATTTGACGGCACTATAGATATTGGCGCTTATGAACTTCAATCGACTTTAACTATTAGTGATGTTTCAACTACAGATTTTAAAATCTATCCTAACCCAGTAAGTAATATACTAAACATAAAAACAGAGAATCAGCAGTTTGACTACAGTATATACAATATACAAGGCCAAGAAGTTCTAAAATCAAATAGCGTTAAAACATCAATTATAGATGTAACATCATTACCAACAGGAATATATATACTAAAGCTAGCAAGCAATAATAAAACTGAAAGTTTTAAAATTATTAAGCAGTAAAAATTAAACGATGCTATTAATCAACTAAAAAAAAGGTCAAGACTATAAATTGTTTTGGCCTTTTTTAAATCTTTTAATTTTAATACATTTACTATATCATCAAGCACCAGTGTATTAATTACATACATTAAAAACTGCATCAACTTTGCCTAAATTATCTCTATCCAAAGAAATTAAAAACCATCCTTTGTTTTCAAATATGGTTAAACTTGAATACGAGCAAAACTTTGAAACCATTATTACTTCAACAGGCTATAGTTATTTAGTATTGGTTTATGGTGATATTTCAATTAACAACAAAAAAGAAAACTATACTCTTCCTAAGGTTTTTATAAATTCAATAATGCCTAATTTCAATATTGTTGCGAAAAAAAACAGCTGGTTTGTTGTTATTAGGATGAATACTGATCGATTTTATCAAATCTCCAAAACCAACGTAAATATTCAAGGCGCTATTTCTAAAATAAGTCATATCGTTTCTCAAAAAGTAGTTGATGACTTACATCGTGAAATTGAAACAGCAGCGCACATCGATTACATTTTAATAATTGACAAGCATTTAAAACCTTTTTATGCTGAGTGGATTAAAAAAAGTAAAATTTCAGATATTATCGACTACATCTTCATCAATAATGGTTTGCTTAATGTAACTAATATAATTGACGAATTTCATATTTCACACTCATCGTTAAATCGTTATTTTAAAACCGCAACAGGTGTGACTGCCAATAAATTTTTAAGACTAATTAGGTTCAATTACATTGTTAGACATTTAGAAGCAAATAATATAGATATGCTTAGCGCTATTGAAGAATTTAAATATTATGATTACTCCCATTTCTCAAGAGATGTAAAGCAGTTTAGCGGCAAAACACCTAAACAACTTTTTGGCACTAAACACCCAATACTCAGGGACATGCTCTACAAGAAGATAAGATATTAAACTTTCATTTTGACGATTTTTTACATAAAACCTTAGCTCTAAACAAGTAATTTTGAAGTTTAAAGTTAATTATTTAGGGAATAATATAGCTATTAATCATGCATTAGGTCAAGTTTTTAAACTTGACCTTTTTTCTTTTTCTAAACTAGCACTCTTAATATATCCTTAATTTATAAGACTATAAAACATCAAAATCTTAAAATAACACCCTTTTTTTTAACAACATATTTGAAAATCATTTGTAATTTCATAATTTGCGAGTCTTCAATAGTACTGAAACCCAATGACAGAAATTACTAGACTCTTCGACTTTCCATACTATCAATTGGAAAACAATAGCCTTGAAAAAGCTTTGGTGACAAAATATGATGGTGAATGGATTGCAACATCTACTCAAGAATATATTGACAAAGCCAATGCACTAAGCAGAGCACTATTAAAATTAGGAATACAAAAAAACGATAAAATAGCTGTAATATCTTCAACCAACAGAACAGAATGGAACATAGTTGATATTGGTGTGTTACAATTAGGTGCACAAAATATTCCTATTTACCCAACAATTTCTGCCGAAGATTACGAATATGTATTAAACCATAGCGAATCAATTTATTGTTTTGTATCAGACGAAGAAGTTCTAGAAAAAGTAAATAAAGTAATAGGAAATACTAAGCTAAAAGATGTTTATTCTTTTAATCACATTAAAGGCTGTAAGCATTATTCTGAATTATTAGAGCTAGGTAAAGACACAAGTAATCAAGAAGAAGTTGAAGCCAGAAAAAACTCAGTAAAACCTGAAGACTTAGCAACTATTATATACACCTCTGGTACTACAGGAAGACCTAAAGGAGTTATGCTGTCTCATTGGAATATTACTAGTAATGCATTAGACTCCTCTAAAAGATTACCCATCATAAAAGGAGAAACTAGAATTTTAAGTTTCCTACCTATTTGCCATATTTTTGAGCGCGTACTCATATACATTTATCAATATGCAGGAACCTCCATTTACTTTGCCGAAGGTTTAGATAAAATTGGTGATAATGCTAAAGAAATAAAACCACACCTTATGAGTGTTGTTCCGCGTTTACTTGAAAAAGTATACGATAAAATTATGGCTAAAGCCGAAGATCTTTCAGGTATCAAGCAAAAACTATTTTATTGGGCTGTTGAACTTGGCGAGCAATGGAAACCTTATAAACAAAATGGCTTTTGGTATGAATTCAAATTAAGTATTGCTCGTAAATTAATTTTCAGCAAATGGCAAGAAGCTCTTGGCGGAACTCTAAGCACAATGGTGTCTGGTAGTGCTCCACTTCAACCTAGGTTAACAAGAATTTTTTGTGCCGCAGGAATGCAAGTCATGGAAGGTTACGGACTTACTGAAACTTCGCCAGTTGTGTCGGTTGGTAAATACGCAGACAACATGTTTAAAGTTGGTAGTGTAGGTATACCAATAGACAACGTTGAAGTTAAAATTGCTGATGATGGAGAAGTTTTAATAAAAGGACCCAACGTTATGATGGGTTACTATAAAGATCCAGAAAAAACAGCTAGTGTAATGACTGACGACTATTTTCATACTGGAGACAAAGGTGAAATAGACCCTGAAGGTTTCCTTAAAATTACTGGTCGCAAAAAAGAAATGTTTAAAACCTCAGGTGGTAAATATATTATTCCACCACTTTTAGAAGGGTACTTAAAACAATCCCGCTTTATTGAACAAGCAATGGTTATAGGTGAAGGCGAAAAAATGCCAGCTGCATTTATTCAACCTAACTTTGAGTTTGTTTCTGAATGGATAGAACGTAAAAAGAAAAACATTGAAAATTCTCCCGAAGCTATTTGTGCTTCAGAAGAAGTTATAAATAGAATTCAAAAAGAAGTTGACAATTGCAACAAACACTTTGGTAAATGGGAACAAATAAAACGTTTCGAATTAACACCAGTTATTTGGTCAATTGATAGTGGTCATCTCACTCCTACTATGAAAATGAAACGAGATGTCATCAAAAACATTCATAAGGATCTTTACGATAAAATCTACAATTAATAAGCTTTAAAATTACAAACACCTTAATACAAGGTGTTTTTTTATGTTAAATTATCATTATTTATTATGCATGCATAATAAATTTTATTATATTTGAAAAGTTTAAAATTTTTGAATGAAAGATAAGACCATAGATTACGTATTGCGAACCACATGGTTAGCAGTAAACAAAATGTATAACGAAGAAGCCTCTAAATTTGAAAGCACAATGGCTACAGGTTTTACCTTATTAAGTATTGATCCTGAAAAAGGAACACCTTCAACCTCATTAGGTCCAAAAATGGGAATGGAAGCTACTTCATTATCCAGAATATTAAAAACTATGGAAACTCGTGGTTTAATTGAGCGCAAACCAAACCCAGAAGATGGTCGTGGTGTATTAATTCACCTCACAGAGTTTGGCAGAGAAAAAAGAGCCTATTCTCGCGAAAAGGTACTAACCTTCAACGAAGCTGTTAGAGAAAATATCACACAAGAAAAAATCAATCACTTTTATGAAGTTGCTGAGTTGATTAACGATATGATTTCAAACAAAAAAATATACAAACAAGACAAATAACAATATATAATAATGAGTAAACGAATTATTAATAAAGTAGCAGTTATCGGATCCGGAATAATGGGTAGTGGTATTGCTTGCCACTTTGCCAATATTGGTGTGGAAGTACTACTGTTAGACATCGTTCCTAGAGAACTTACCGATACCGAAAAAGCTAAAGGTTTAACACTAGAAGACAAAGTGGTTAGAAACCGTTTGGTTAACACCTCGTTACAAACCGCTTTAAAATCAAAACCCTCTCCTATTTATCATCAAAATTTTGCAAGCAGAATTACTACTGGTAATTTAGAAGATGACATTGCAAAAGTTGCTGATGTAGATTGGATTATTGAGGTGGTTGTAGAGCGCTTAGATATTAAAAAGAAAGTGTTTGAAACGCTTGACAAACACCGTAAACCAGGAACTTTGATTACTTCCAACACGTCTGGTATTCCTATTAAGTTTATGAGTGAAGGCAGAAGCGATGATTTTCAAGCACATTTCTGCGGAACGCACTTTTTTAATCCAGCACGTTACTTAAAATTATTCGAAATTATTCCAGGACCAAAAACATCGCAAGATGTTCTTGATTTCTTAAATGGTTATGGCGAACAATACTTAGGTAAAACTTCTGTAGTTGCAAAAGACACTCCTGCTTTTATTGGAAACCGTATTGGTATTTTTGGTATACAATCGTTATTCCATCAAGTAAAAGATTTGGGTTTAACTATTGAAGAAGTTGATAAATTAACTGGTCCTGTTATTGGAAGACCAAAATCGGCTACTTTCCGTACTGTTGATGTGGTTGGATTAGATACTTTGGTACATGTTGCCAACGGTATTTATGACAATTGTCCTAATGATGAAGCCCATGAACTGTTTAAATTACCAGATTTCATCAACACCATGATGGAAAACAAATGGTTAGGAAGCAAAACAGGTCAAGGATTTTATAAAAAAGTAAAAGGTGATGATGGCAAAAGCGAAATTTTATCATTAGATCTTGATACACTTGAATACAGATCGAAAAAATCGGCAAAATTTGCCACTTTAGAACTTACCAAAACAGTAGATAAAGTTATAGACCGCTTTCCAATTCTAGTTGACGGAAAAGATAAAGCAGGTGATTTTTATCGTAAAAATTTCGCTGCTATGTTTGCCTACGTTTCTAATAGAATTCCAGAAATTACCGATGAACTCTACAAGATTGATGATGCTATGAAAGCTGGTTTTGGTTGGGAACATGGTCCATTTCAAATTTGGGATGCTATTGGTGTAGAAAAAGGTTTGGAAATTATGAAAGCTGAAGGTTTAGAGCCAGCTTCATGGGTAAACGACATGTTAGCTTCTGGTAGTAAATCGTTCTATACAGTAAAAGATGGTGCTTCGTATTTCTATGATATTCCTTCAAAAACACAAACCAAAATACCTGGTCAAGATGCATTTATCATTTTAGATAACATCAGAAAATCCAAAGAAGTATTCAAAAACACAGGTGTTGTTATTGAAGATTTAGGAGATGGTATATTAAACTGTGAATTCCAAAGTAAGATGAACACCATTGGTGGCGACGTACTTGCAGGATTGAACAAAGCAGTTGATTTAGCTGAAAAAGATTTTCAAGGCTTGGTTATTGGTAATCAAGCTGCAAATTTCTCGGTTGGTGCCAATATTGGTATGATTTTCATGATGGCTGTAGAACAAGAATATGACGAATTGAACATGGCTATCAAATACTTCCAAGACACGATGATGCGTATGCGCTACTCGGCTATTCCAACAGTTGCTGCACCACATGGTATGACACTAGGTGGTGGTTGCGAATTATCGCTTCATGCTGATAAAGTTGTGGCTGCGGCCGAAACTTACATCGGACTTGTAGAGTTTGGTGTAGGTGTAATTCCTGGTGGTGGAGGTTCTAAAGAAATGGCTTTACGTGCTTCAGATTTATTCCACAAAGGCGATGTAAAACTTAACGTACTTCAAGAATATTTCTTAACCATAGGTATGGCAAAAGTATCAACTTCTGCTTACGAAGCTTTTGATTTAGGTATACTTCAAAAAGGAAAAGATGTTGTTGTAGTGAATAAAGATCGACAAATAGCAACTGCAAAAGCCTATGCTAAATTAATGGCAGAACAAGGTTACACGCAACCAATAAAACGTAAAGACGTTAAGGTGTTAGGTAAACAAGCGCTAGGTATGTTCTTAGTAGGTACTGACTCTATGGAAGCAAGTAACTATATAAGTGAACACGACCAAAAAATCGCCAATAAATTGGCTTACGTAATGGCTGGTGGTGATTTAAGTGAACCTACAGCTGTAAGCGAGCAGTATTTATTAGACCTAGAACGTGAAGCATTTTTAAGTCTTTGTACCGAACGTAAAACACTTGAGCGTATTCAGCACATGCTAAAAACAGGGAAACCTTTAAGAAACTAAGAAAACATGAAAACAGCATATATAGTAAAAGCATATAGAACAGCAGTTGGCAAGGCACCAAAAGGACTGTTCCGCTTTAAAAGAACCGATGAACTGGCAGCAGAAACCATCAAATACATGATGAAAGAACTGCCTAACCTTGACCCAAAACGTATTGACGATGTTATCGTTGGTAACGCTATGCCTGAAGGTGCACAAGGACTAAACATGGCACGTTTAATTTCATTAATGGGATTAGATATTGTAGATGTTCCTGGTGTTACTGTAAACCGTTTTTGTTCTTCAGGAATAGAAACCATTGGTATGGCTACTGCCAAAATACAAGCAGGAATGGCCGATTGTATTATTGCAGGTGGAGCTGAAAGTATGAGTGCAGTACCTATGACAGGTTTCAAACCAGAATTAAATTACGATACCGTAAAAGCGGGTCATGAAGATTATTATTGGGGAATGGGAAATACAGCAGAGGCTGTTGCAAACCAGTTTAAAGTCTCTCGTGAAGATCAAGATGAGTTTGCATACAATTCTCACATGAAAGCCTTAAAAGCGCAAGCTGAAGACCGTTTTCAAGATCAAATTGTTCCTATTAATGTAGAGCAAACATACATTGACGAAAACGGTAAAAAGGCTACAAAAACTTATACAGTAAATAAAGACGAAGGTCCTAGAAAAGGTACAAACCTAGAGGCTTTAGCTAAACTTCGTCCTGTTTTCGCTCAAGGCGGAAGCGTAACTGCAGGAAATTCATCACAAATGAGTGATGGTGCTGCTTTTGTAATGGTAATGAGCGAAGACATGGTTAACGAATTAGGTTTAAAGCCTATTGCACGATTAGTAAGTTATGCTGCTGCTGGTGTTGAACCTCGTATTATGGGAATTGGTCCAGTAAAAGCTATTCCAAAGGCATTAGCTCAAGCAAATTTGAAACAAAACGATTTAGAACTTATTGAGCTTAACGAAGCTTTCGCATCACAGTCTATTGCTGTAATTCGTGAACTTGGGTTAAACCCAGACCTTGTTAATGTTAATGGTGGTGCTATTGCTCTTGGTCATCCATTAGGTTGTACTGGAACTAAACTTTCAGTTCAACTGTTTGACGAAATGCGTAAACGCAATATGGCAGGTAAATATGGAGCTGTAACAATGTGTGTTGGTACAGGACAAGGTGCTTGCGGAATTTTTGAATTTTTAAACTAATTAGAACAAAGATGTAAGTATTAAGCACAAAGAAAAACGCAACAAAATTTCTTCACACTTAATACTTGATACAAAATACTTAATACTAAAAAAATGGAAGCAACAGAAAAAGATATTTTACGAGGTGGTCAATTCTTAGTTAAAGAAACTAACTGCGAAGACATTTTTACTCCTGAAGATTTTTCAGAAGAACAACAAATGATGAAGGAATCGGTAATTGAATTTAACGACCGAGAAATTATCCCTAACAAAGCTCGATTTGAAGCAAAAGACTATGCTTTAACTGAAGAATGTATGAGAAAAGCTGGTGAAATGGGATTTTTAAGCGTTGCTGTTCCTGAAGAATATGGCGGAATGGGAATGGGATTTGTTTCTACTATGCTAGTATGCGATTACATTTCTAGTGGTACAGGATCTTTTAGTACTGCTTTTGGTGCGCATACTGGAATTGGAACCATGCCTATTACACTTTATGGAACTGAAGAACAAAAACAAAAATATGTGCCAAAGTTGGCTTCTGGTGAATGGTTCGGAGCATACTGCTTAACCGAACCAGGTGCCGGAAGTGATGCTAACTCTGGTAAAACTACCGCTAAATTGTCCGATGATGGTAAACATTATATCATCAATGGTCAAAAAATGTGGATTTCAAATGCTGGATTCTGTAACCTTTTCATTGTGTTTGCTCGTATTGAAGACGATAAATACATTACAGGATTTATTGTGGAAAACAACCCTGAAAATGGTATCACTTTAGGTGAAGAAGAGCACAAGCTTGGTATTCGTGCGAGTTCTACACGTCAAGTATTTTTTAACGACACAAAAGTACCAGTAGAAAACATGTTATCAGAGCGTGGTAACGGTTTTAAAATTGCTATGAATGCCTTAAACGTAGGTCGTATTAAATTAGCTGCTGCTTGTTTAGATTCACAACGACGTATAACTACAAGCGGTGTACAATATGCAACTGAACGTAAGCAATTTAAAACACCTATTGCTGAATTTGGAGCCATAAAATCTAAATTAGCTGAAATGGCTACTAATGCCTATGCTGGTGAATCTGCGTGTTACAGAGCTGCAAAAAATATTGAAGACCGTATAGCTATAAGAATGGCTCAAGGCAATAGTCATCAAGAAGCAGAACTTAAAGGTGTTGAAGAATACGCTATTGAGTGTTCTATCTTAAAAGTTGCTGTTTCTGAAGACGTACAAAGTTGTGCGGATGAAGGTATCCAAATTTTTGGTGGTATGGGATTCTCTGAGGAAACGCCTATGGAATCTGCTTGGAGAGATGCTCGTATTGCTCGTATTTACGAAGGTACAAACGAAATTAACCGTATGCTTTCAGTAGGAATGTTAGTTAAAAAAGCTATGAAAGGTCATGTCGACTTATTAGGTCCTGCAATGGCTGTAAAAGATGAATTAATGGGTATTCCTTCTTTTGATATGCCAGATTATTCTGTGTTATTTTCAGAAGAAAAAGAAATGATTGCTAAACTTAAAAAAGTATTCTTAATGGTTGCTGGTGCTGCAGTTCAAAAATATGGACCAGACTTAGAAAAGCATCAACAATTAATGATGGCTGCTTCTAATATTTTAATTGAAATATATATGGCAGAGTCAACAATTTTAAGAACTGAGAAAAACGTTAAACGTTTTGGTGAAGACAAGCAAAAAGAACAAATAGCAATGGCTAAATTGTATCTATTCAATGCTGTTGAACTTGTTAAGAAAAATGGTTTAGAAGGTATTGTATCCTTTGCTGACGGTGACGAGCAAAAAGCAATGCTTATGGGCTTAAAACGTTTTACAAAATACGCAAACTACCCTAATGTAGTTGAGCTAAGAAATATAATTGCTGAAAAAGTAAAAGCAGAAAATAAATATTGTTTTTAAAACAATAGGCTAGTTCAAATGTTGAAAAGTCGGCTAATTATAGCCGACTTTTTTATTACCTTTAAAAATCAATTACTGAATCCATGAAAAAAATCGTCTTATTAAGTGTTACTTTTTTGCTATCTGCTTTTGCTTTTTCTCAACAAGACACCGAAATATTTTTATTCAACATTGAATCTTCAAGTTCTAATATTAGTGCAACATCAGGAAAAAACATTTCTAATAATGAAGGGTATGACAATCAACCTTCTTTTATGAACAAAGACTATATTTTATTTTCTTCAAACAGAAATGGTCAAACAGACATTATAAAATACCATACAAACTATGGTTCAAAAACGTGGTTAAACTTTACAGAAGGTGGAGAATACACACCTTTAAAAATTCCGAATAAAGATGCAGTTTCAGCAGTAAGATTAGATCCTGATGGTAAACAGCGTTTATATGCGTACAACTTAAAAACTTCAGAATCTACTGAAATAATCAAAGACCTTGTAGTTGCTTACTACACTTGGTACGATGAAAACACAATTGTATCAGCTGTTATTGAAGACACCGAATTAAACCTTTATATCACTGACGTTAATAAAGGTATTTCAAAAAAATACGCAACAAATGTTGGTCGTTCGTTTCATAAAATTCCCAATTCAAACTTAGTAAGCTTTATTTCAAAAGAGGATGAAACCCAATGGAAAATTAAGTCTTTAAACCCAAAAACAGGAGCTATAAAAACCATTGCAAACACCATTGAAGGTGTTGAGGACATTTGTTGGCTTAATCATATAACTATTCTTTCTGGTAAAGGAAGTAGTTTACAAAAATTCACATTAAACAAAGACAACAATTGGAAGACCGTAACTGATTTATCTTCCTACGGAATTACAACTATTACAAGATTAACAACCAATCCTGAAGCTACCAAATTATTAATTGCTGCTGAAACTACTCAAGCAGAAATTCCTGTAAACACTGAAACCAAGCTCGAACCAAAATTAGAAAATTGTGCTTGGATAGCTGGCAATTGGAAAGGTGAAGCATTTGGTGGAATTACAGAAGAAAACTGGAGCAAACCATCAGGTGGCTCAATGATGGCGACGTTTAAATTAATTAACGACAACAAAGTTTCGTTTTACGAAATTGAAATTATTAGAGAGGTTGAAAACAGCTTAATCCTTCAGCTTAAACATTTTGATAGCCAATTACGAGGTTGGGAAACCAAGGATGAAACTGTAGATTTCCCTTTAAAAGAGATCACACCAAACAAAGTGATTTTTGAAGGTATGACCTTTGAACGCATCTCTGACAATGAAATGAATGTTTATGTTGACATTCACCAAAAAGATGGTTCAATAGAAGTCGTAAAATTCAACTATAAAAAGTAATTTTATTTAAGTATTGTATCCATAACACGTTCCTGCTCTGTGATGTTAGATAGGTTAATTGCTGTTTCAATTAACGCTAAATGCGAATACGCTTGTGGAAAATTACCTAAAAGTCGCTTGGTTTTAAAGTCTATATCTTCGCTAAACAACCCAAGATGATTACTATAAGACAATAGTTTATCAAATAGTTTTTTGGCTTTTTGCACCTCTCCTATTTTGTATAAACTATTTATAAACCAAAACGTACATATTGTAAATGACGACGATGGTAACCCAAAATCGTCTTTGTTTTTATAACGATACAATAAACCATCATTACTCAACTCTCTTTCAATAGCATTTACTGTACTTACATATTTAGGATCTCTAGCATCAATAAATCCATAAGGTTCCATTAGTAATACAGATGCGTCTAAATCTGACGAACCATAAGATTGCGTAAAGGCTTTTACATCGTTATTCCATGCGTTTTGCATTATATCTTCTCGTATTTCAGATTCTATAAGCTTCCACTTCATAATTTTATTAGTCTTGTTGAGTAACTCAGCAACTTTAATTGCTTTATCAACTGCTACCCAACACAGCACTTTTGAAAATGTGAAATGTCTATCTTCTGCTCTAAATTCCCAAATGCCTTTATCAGCTTCTCGCCAGTGCTTGTTAACAACCCAAACAATACCTTTAGTAATTGTCCACAACTCTTCGGTATTTTCAATATCCATTGAAAAGTTTACAAACTGTTGGTGAATTACATCCATCAAAATACCATAAATGTCATTCTGCTTTTGTTTGTAAGCTGCATTACCAACCCTTACAGGACTTGAGTTTTTATAACCGCTTAAATGGTCTAATGAAAATTCGGTAAGTTTTTTCTCTTTATTAATACCATACATAATCTGAAGTTTTTCATCTTTATCAGGTATTAAATCTATTATGAATTTTAAGTAGCGTTTAGCTATATTTTTATGTCCTAATTTTGAAACCACTTTAATTACCATTGATGCATCTCGAATCCAGCAAAAACGGTAATCCCAATTTCTAACTTCTCCAATAGTTTCAGGCAATGAGGTTGTAGCTGCAGCTAAAACTGCTCCAGTTTTATCATAAGTAAGCAACTTTAAGGTCATAGCGCTTCTAGCTATTTGTTTTTGGTATAGCTTGTAGGTTGGTGTTCTATCCATCCAGTTTAACCAATACACCTTAGTACGTTGGTGCTCCAAAAAGATACTATCCACAGTAGTCTCAAACACTTTTTCGTTATAACCTAAGAGAAAATATCCATCAGCAGTTAATTCAATTTCATTACCATTAACAACTTTTTGTTTATCAAAATTGGTATATAAAAATAAAGTATCAAACTTTTCACCATAGGTTAGGCTTACTATAAAATGGTCTTTCACATATATTTCAGTCTTTCCTTTAGCATACTCTAGTTTAGGGTTGTAATTAACCTTAAATGTTGGTTTCCCTGAAATATGCTTAAAATACCTGATAATTTCTGGTGGAGATTGGTAATCACCATTAGGCTTGTAGTATCGAGGCATAAAATCGTGCACCTCAAAAGTGTCAATTCCGTTACTGAATTTAGTAACTAAAATAGTAGTGTTTTCAATATAATCCTGAGTTACAGAGAAACTCTCATCTACTAAAATATCAAAGCTTCCTCCTATTTTTTCATCCAGAATTTTTGCAAAAACCGAAGACGAATCAAACTCTGGCAAACAACACCATTCTATAGCTCCTGTTTTTGAAATTAATGCTGCACTTCTACAATTTCCAATAATACCGTAATCTAAATTATCCATTAAATACTGCTTTAGGTATGGTTAACACTTAATTTTTCATTAAATTAACAAAATACACTTTAAAACCTATTATCTTAACCATAATTATGAGTAAAACAATCATTGTTTCCAATAGATTACCACTTCAAATTAAACTTGAAAACGACAATTCTTTAAAAATCACACCTAGTGTTGGCGGATTAGCCACAGGAATGAAATCGGTACATGCTGAAGGTAACGGAATTTGGGTTGGTTGGTCTGGACTCACTGAAGAAGAGATAGATAGCGCCACTAAAAAAAAGGTTGACGAAGCTGTAAAAAAAGAAAAATGCGTCGCTGTTTCATTAAACGAACAAGATGTAGAAAACTTCTATTTTGGGTTTAGCAACAAAACACTTTGGCCTTTGTTTCATTATTTTATGGAATACACCGAATTTGAAAAAGACCAATGGGAATCTTACCAAGAGGTGAATCAAAAATTTGCTGACGTAGTTTTAGAGCATATTGAAGATGGTGACAATGTTTGGGTGCATGATTATCAACTTTTACTATTACCAAAACTTATTAAAGACAAAAAGCCTAATACGACTATAGGTTTCTTTTTACACATACCTTACCCATCGTATGAAATTTTTAGAACTTTCCCATGGAGAGAACAATTGCTTGAAGGTATGTTAGGTGCGGATTTGCTTGGATTCCACACGTATGACTATGAACGTCATTTTTTAAGTTCGGTAAAACGAATATTAAGGCTAGATGTAAAGTTCAACAAAATAAATTATCATGATAGAGTTGTAACTGTAGATTCGTTTCCTATGGGAATTGATTACAATAAATTTCATGATGCTGCATTATCACATACCAATCAAAATCCTAAAGAAAAATCAGAATTACAACGAAGACTAGACAACCACATTCAGTCTACTTCTAATGCTAAAATGGTACTTTCAATTGATAGGTTGGATTACACCAAAGGCATCCCTAACAGGCTAAGAGCTTTTGAGTACTTTTTAAACAAATACCCTCAATTTAAAGAAAAAGTACGCCTCATTATGCTTGCTGTTCCTTCGCGTTCCAATGTTCCTCAATACCAAAAACTTAAACGTGATACTGATGAACTTGTTGGTAGAATTAATGGTGAGTTTGCCACAGTAAGCTGGACTCCTATTTGGTATTTTTACCGCTCAATGCCTTTTGAAAACCTTATAGATCTTTACACTTCTTCGGATATTGCATTGATAACACCTGTAAGAGATGGAATGAATTTAGTAGCTAAAGAGTATGTTGCTACAAGAACAAATGAAGACGGTGTGCTTATTTTAAGTGAAATGGCTGGAGCTTCAAAAGAAATGAATGAGGCTTTACTTATCAACCCTAATAATTTTGAAGAAATAGCCGACACTTTAAAGCAAGCTATTGAAATGCCTACTGAAGAACAAAGTAAGCGTATGAAAATTCTACAAAAGCGTTTAAAACGTTATACAGTTGAAAAATGGGCAGATGAGTTTATGAAATCATTAAACGCTACAAAAATCAAGGATACAGTAATGGTTTCTACACGACTGGACGATGCGCTTCAAAAGAAAATGTTATCTGATTACAGTTCCGCTTCTAGCAAACTACTACTCTTAGATTACGATGGTACATTAGCTGGTTTTAAAAACGACCCAAAAGATGCTAAACCTGATGCTGAGCTTTTTGAACTCCTAGATACCATCGATCAAAAAGAAAACACTGATGTAGTAATTATCAGCGGTAGAGACCAAGATACATTTAATGAATGGTTCAGCAAAAAAAGTTATACGTTAATTACCGACCATGGTGTTTGGTTAAAAAAACAACATACCAATTGGGAAGCGCTCGAGCATTTAAAGAATGATTGGATGGCAAATATTCAACCTATTTTAGAAACTTTTGTCGATAGAACTCCAGGTACATTTATTGAAAAGAAAAAATATTCTCTTGCATGGCATTATCGTAAAGCAGATCCTGAATTAGCTCAAATAAGAACTATAGAACTAAATACTGTATTAACCAGTTTAATTTCCAACGATAACTTAACAGTTCTCAAAGGCAACAAGGTTATTGAAATAAAAAGCAGTAACGTTAACAAAGGTAGAGCAGCACTAAGATTGCTTAACGAGAAGTCTTATGATTTTATATTTTCAATAGGTGATGACTGGACAGACGAATACATGTTTGAAGAACTTCCAGAATCAGCATATACTGTAAAAGTAGGTTTCAAAAAAACCAAAGCCAGATATTATGTTAAAGATACTGATGAAGTAAGAACTTTGTTGCGTAAATTCACAAAATAATAACAACACTTAAATTTAAAAACAATTAAAGAAATAGAAGAACATTATTTCAAAACCGACAAAGAATGGAGAACATGGCTTCATAAAAACCATTCACTATCCAAAGGTATATATCTTATTTTCTACAAAGTAGAACACGAAAATGAAAGTATGCGATGGGAAGAAGCTGTAAAAGTAGCCCTTTGTTATGGCTGGATAGATTCTACAGTTAAAAGTCTCGGTAACGGAAAACGCAGACAATATTTTTCACCTCGTAACCCAAAAAGTGTTTGGAGCGCTTTAAACAAGCGTTATATAGTTGATCTAATTACTGAAAATTTAATGCATGATGCAGGTCTTAAAACTATTGAAATAGCAAAAGAAAACGGAAGTTGGTCTGTACTCGATGATGTTGAAAATGGTATTATCCCTGAAGATTTACAAATTGCTTTCAATGCAAACAAAACAGCATTTACCAACTACCAAAACTTTGCTCCATCATACAAAAAAGGATATTTATATTGGCTCAATCAAGCTAAACGAGAAGCTACAAGAATAAAACGAATTTCTGAAATTATTGAATTGTGTAGTAAAAACATAAAATCAAGAAGTAGTAGGTAATATTTTAGTAACTTTAACTCTAGCTATTTATCAATTAACCATGTCTGAAGAAACTACCCAACCAAAAAAAAGGAAATGGAAAGTTAACTGGACCACTGAAAAAGTAATGAGTACCTCTGCTCTTTTTATCAGTGTCATTTCTTTAATTGCATTAATTTATCAATCTTATTTAGCGAGAGAAGACAATAAACTTACTCAAAAACAGCAAAGTGCAAGTGTCTTACCATATCTAAACCAATGGCAGAGTAATTACAATAATCACTTCCAGCTTATACTTGGTAATAAAGGTGTTGGTCCTGCTTTTATTAAAAAAGTAAAACTAACTTTAAACAACTCTAAAACATTCAATAACTCTGACGATTTATTTAATGAAATCTTCAATTCCTCTAAAGAGATTGACACAATACCAAAAGTAACTAGCGCATTGGTGAATGGTTTTGTACTACCAGCAAATGAATATATTAGCTTAATTGAAATTAATGGCAAAAGAAATATTGAAATGTTTTTAAAGGTTTTAGAAACGAAAAATATTTCTTATGAAATCACCTATGAAGATGTTTATGGAACGCAGTGGATTATAAACAATAATGAAGAAGATAAAAACAAAGCTAGTGTTCCAACTTTAATCTTAAAAGAGTAAACTCGCATTAACAAGAGTTTAAGATATTTTTAAGGAATATTATATATTTTTAGTGTTTCTTAACTTTTTTGTAAATCTTAAGCTTGAAACAAAAACGAAAACAACTCGCTAAAACCTCTAGAACATACAGAAAACTTCATCGTTATGTTGCAATTCCCTTAGTGTTTTTTATGTTTCTTTTAGGAGCTACAGGCTTACTTCTAACTTGGAAAGAACAATTTCAATTTAAACCCAAAACACACGCTTCGTCCTCAAACACATTATCTCTAATATCATTAGATATAATTAGAGACAATGCTATAAAACATATAGAATCTTTAAACCTTTCACCTGAAATCAACCGAATTGATTACAGACCAAATAAAGGTGTTGCTAAAGTGAGGTTTGAAAACCACTTTACCGAAATTCAAATAGACTGTTACACAGGTGAAGTCCTATCAGTAAAACAAAGAACTGCTGATATTATTGAAATGATTCATGATGGCTCAATAATGGACTTTCTATTTAAAAATCAATCCACACCATTTAAGCTTTTCTATTCAACTATCACATCCTTAGGATTGATGTTGTTATCGTTTAGCGGATTTTGGTTATGGCTTAAACCCAAACAAATCAAACGTTTAAAAGACTAGAATATAAACGCTTGATTGCTTTTTTACGTAAATTTAAAACTCAATAATAATAAACACATGAAAAACGTCTTCTCAATCATTCTCTTCTTAAGTGCCTCATTACTTTTTGCCCAAGAGTTTTCAATGGATTTAGTAAAAAACATGAAACCACGAAATATAGGTCCTGGTGGAATGTCTGGTCGTGTTACAGCCATTGATGTAGTTACAGATAATCCTGACGTTATGTACGTTGGTACAGCATCTGGTGGTTTATGGAAGTCAACCTCTGGAGGTATAAAATGGGAACCTATTTTTGACAACGAAGCTACTGCTTCAATAGGAGCTGTTGCTATACAACAATCAAACCCAAGTGTAATATGGGTTGGTACAGGAGAAGGAAACCCGAGAAATAGTCTTAATGGTGGTTATGGCATATACAAATCGCTTGATGGAGGTAAATCTTGGATGCTCATGGGACTTGAAAACACAAGACACATTCATAGAGTAATTATTGACCCAACTAATCCTAACGTAGTTTATGTTGCTGCAATTGGCTCTCCTTGGGGAGAACATCCTGAAAGAGGTATTTTTAAAACCACAAACGGAGGAGAAACATGGGAAAAAATCTTGTTTGCCAATAATAAAACTGGTGCTGCAGAATTAATCATGGATCCAACAAATCCAAATAAATTAATTGCCGCTCTATGGGAACACAAACGCGACCCTTGGTTTTTCAAATCTGGTGGTGAAGGTTCTGGTTTACACATTACACATGATGGCGGAAAAACATGGAAAAAAATAACTGATGAAGACGGATTGCCAAAAGGAGAATTAGGAAGAATTGGTCTTGCAATAGCACCAAACAAACCTAATATTGTATATGCATTAATTGAAGCCAAGAAAAATGGGTTTTACAAAAGTGAAGATGGAGGTTTTACTTGGAAAAAAGTAAATGACAACTTAAACGAAATAGGAAACAGACCCTTTTACTATGCCGAAATATATGTAGCTCCTGATAATGAAAATCGTGTGTATACCATTTTCACTTACGTAAACGTATCTGAAGATGGCGGAAAAAGCTTTGACCAACTTATGCCTGCTTATGGTGTAGATAATGGTGTTCATCCAGACCATCACGCATGGTGGATTCATCCTAACAATGGTAATTTTATGATAGATGGTAACGATGGTGGATTAAATATCACTAAAGATGGTGGAAAAACATGGCGATTTATTGGCAATATTCCTGTAGCTCAATTTTATCACATCAATGTAGATAACGACTACCCTTACAATGTATATGGAGGCATGCAAGACAATGGTTCATGGAGAGGTCCTGCTTACGTTTGGAAAACACAAGGTATTCGTAATAGCTACTGGCAAGAAATAAGTTTTGGTGATGGGTTTGATGTCGTTCCTGATAAAGACGACTCTCGTTTTGGCTGGTCAATGAGTCAACAAGGTTACGTAAGCAGATACGATTGGGAAACTGGTAATAACCTTTTAGTAAGACCAACACATCCTGACCCAAATGTAGAGTTACGTTTTAACTGGAATTCTGCAATTAATATTGATCCTTTTAATAATAGTACACTGTATTTTGGAAGTCAGTTTGTTCATAAATCAACTGATAAAGGTGAAACTTGGACAGTCATTTCAGAGGATTTAACCACTAACGACCCAGAAAAACTAAAACAATCAGAAAGTGGCGGATTAACAATGGATGCTACAGGAGCAGAAAACCACTGTACCATTTTGGTCATTGAACCTTCTCCTGTTGAAAAAAATATGTTGTGGATAGGAACTGATGATGGTCGTGTTCACGTTACTCAAAATGGTGGACAAACCTATACTGATGTGTCCAAAAACATAAAAGGATTACCCAAAGGCAGTTGGATTCCTCAAATAAAAGCATCAAACAAAAACAAAGGAGAAGCATTACTAATAGCTAATGATTACAGACGTTTTAATTACACACCTTATGCATACAGAACCAAAGACTATGGTAAAACATGGACACGCATAGTAGATGAAAATGATGTAAAAAGCTATACACTCTCAACTGTTGAAGATATTGAAGAACCAAACCTGTTATTTTTAGGAACTGACGACGGTTTATACATTTCCTTAAACGCAGGAGAAAGTTGGACTAAATGGACAGAAGGCTTCCCTACTACATCTGTAAAAGATTTAGTAATTCATCCAAGAGAGCACGATTTAGTAATAGGTACTTTTGGTAGAGCTGCTTGGGTTTTAGATGACATAAGACCTTTACGCGCTCTGGCTAAAAACAAACAAGTATTACAACAAAAAGTAGAGTTATTTCAACCTCCTACAGCTATTCAAGCTGCATACCAACAACCAACAGGAAGTCGCTTTGGGGCTGATGCTTTATACAATGGAGAAAACAGAAGCTATGGTGCTCAATTGTCATATTATGTAAATATTGATACTCAAAAAGAAGACGCAAAAGAGGAAGCTTCAAATGAAGGCGAAGAAACTTCTGCTGAAAAAACCAATGAAGTAAAATGGGATTCTTTAACATTAAAAATATATGATGGAGAGCGTTTGATAAGAACATTAAAGCAAAAAGCACCTAAAGAAACAGGTATTCACAAATGGACATGGTATATGGATGAAGCTGGTGTTGAAAGAGCTTCTAGACGAAATAGAACCAGAAATAGTGAACCAGGAGGTATTACTGTTAAACCAGGCACTTACAAAGCTGTTTTAAGTTTTGGAGACCAATCTTCAGAAAAACAAATTACAGTGATGTATGACCCAAGATTAAATATTTCTACAGCAAACATCAATGAAGTTTACAACACTTTAAAAGATTTAGAAAGCGCTCAAGAAACTATGGCTAATGCTGTAAAACAACTTGTTGAAAGCAAAGAAATAGCTGAGAAATTTCAGTCTGAACTTAAAAAACTAGATAAAGAAAAATATAAAGACGATATAAAATCATCTAAAGACATCGTCAAAAAAATAGATGAAATTATTGATATTTATTTAGGAAAAGTTGACGAAAGACAAGGTATTACCAGAAACCCAGAAGTTACTATCAACACAAGACTTAGTCTTGCAAGAGGCTATGTTCAAGATAGTCAAAACGGTATCACAACTACCGAAACTAGGTTAATTAAAAACTTTAAAGACGCTTTAAATAGTGTGCTTGAAAAAACCAACACCTTCTTTAATGAAGACTGGAAATCGTATCAAACAAAAATGGAACAGTTACAAACTAATCCGTTTAAAGACATATCAACCTTTAAACTCAATTAATTATGAAAAACATTTTAATATTAGTGTTTTTTGCTACTATGCTGTCTTGTAAAAAAGACACTGAGAGCAAGAATGATGCCCAAGCTAAAAGTATTGAACAGTACAGCATTGAACAGTTCATGAACAACGAAGCTGTAAGTGGAGGAAGTTTTTCTCCTGACAACTCCAAGCTTTTAATCTCAAGTAATCGCTCTGGTATTTTCAATGCGTACACAGTACCTACAACAGGTGGTGAATACACACAAATCACAGCATCAGATAGCATTTCATACTTTGCTGTTTCTTACTTCCCTAATGATGAGCGTATGCTACTTTCAGCCGACGGGAATGGTGACGAAATAGACCATATTTATATGAGAGACACAAATGGTGAGATTAAAGATTTAACACCTGAACAAGGAGCAAAATCTTCATTTTACGGTTGGTCTGCTGATAAAAACAGTTTTTATTTTGGGTCAAACAAAAGAGACGCTCGCTATTTTGATGTGTACAAAATGAGTATCGCTGATTTTTCATCTGAATTAATTTACCAAAATAATGATGGTCTAAATTTCAGTGGAATTTCTAATGACGAAAATTATATTGCTTTAGTTGAATCTGTCAACACTAACGATAGCAACTTGTATTTATTCGACAGAAGTTCTAACGAAAAAACAAAAATCAATGACAACCTAAGTGCAAATGCATCTGAAGATTTTGCAGTTGATAGTAGTGCATTTTATTACACTACTGATGATGGCGAAGAGTTTTCATACTTAATGAAATATGATTTAGCGTCTAAAACAAAAACTAAAATTGTACAAAAACCTTGGGATGTTAGTGGAGCTGGTTTTACTGATAAAGGGACTTACTTAGTAGTTTATGTAAACGAAGATGGTAAAAATGCTATTGAAGTTTTAGATAGCAACACATTACAACCAATAACACTACCTAATTTTGATAATAAAAGTATTACCAGTGTAAGTTTTTCAAAGGATGAAACATGGATGCGCCTGTATGTTGGTGGTTCCAATTCGCCTTCTGATTTATACACTTACAACTTAGAAACCAAAGAACAGCACAAACTCACCAATGTTTTAAACAAAGAGATTAATCCTGACGATTTAGTTACTGCTAAAGTTGTTCGTTTTAAGTCTTTTGATGGTACAACAATTCCTGCCATATATTATTTACCACATCAAGCATCTGCAGATAATAAAGTGCCTGCAATGGTTTGGGTTCATGGTGGTCCTGGAGGTCAAACACGTCAAAATTTCAGCTCTTTAATTCAGTATATGGTTAATCATGGATATGCTGTTTTAGCTGTGAATAATCGTGGAAGCAGTGGTTATGGTAAAACGTTTTTTAAGATGGATGATAAAAACCATGGCGAAAAAGATTTACAAGACTGTGTTGAAGGAAAAAATTGGTTAGCTGAGCAAGCTGAAATTAATTCTGAAAAAATAGGAATCATTGGTGGGTCTTATGGTGGATATATGACTATGGCAGCATTAACTTACACTCCAGAAGAGTTTGATGTTGGTGTTAATATATATGGTGTTACCAACTGGATGCGAACATTAAAAAGCATTCCGCCTTATTGGGAATCGTTTAGAGAATCATTATACTTAGAATTAGGCGATCCTTATTCTGCTGATTCAACACGTTTAAAACGAATTTCTCCTCTTTTCCATACTGATAAGGTAACCAAACCTTTAATTGTTTTACAAGGAGCTAAAGACCCTAGAGTATTACAGGTTGAGTCTGATGAAATTGTTGCTGGAGTAAGAAAAAATGGCGTTCCTGTTGAATATGTTTTATTTGAGGACGAAGGTCATGGATTTATAAAAAAGGAAAACCAAATTGAAGCTTACAGCAGAATTTTAAAATTCTTAGATGAACATCTTAAAAAAGAAAATGCACCTTTAGATGGTGAAACTCCCAAAACGGAAATAGATCCAAAAACGGAATAAACAAAACAAAAACGGCTAAACTTAGTTTAGCCGTTTTTTATTCAATAAGCTTTAATGCTTTACTATTTTCTATCTTTATTTGTTTGCCTTCTGTAGAAATTAACCCTTCTTTTTTAAATTGAGACAATATTCGTATTGCAGATTCTGTAGCAGTACCAACAATATTAGCATAGTCATCTCTGGTAAGTACTATATTTAAAAATCCATTATCATCTTCTCCAAAATTGGTTTGCAAATACAAAAGTGTTTCAGCTAAACGCTGCTTCACCGATTTTTGGGCCATATCAACAATAACCTTATCAGCAAGTTTTAGTTCCTCAGCCATATCCTTTAGCATTTCCACCGAAAAATTAATGTTATGTGTTAGGTCGTGTATTATTTCGTGCTTTGGAATAAAACACACTTGCATATCATTTATAGCTACAGCACTTAGGTTAGCAGCCTCATCAGAAATTAAAGAACGTTGCCCTAACAAATCTCCTCTAACAACTAATTTTACAATTTGGTCTTTTCCGTTTGCGCTTAACTTAGATAGTTTACAAACACCATCCTTTATACAGTAAACACCATTAACATTATCACCTTCTTCAAAAATAATCTCTCCTTTTTTGATAGTGTGTGTTGTTTTACATCCAGAAAGCCGTATAAGGTCATCCTTTTGTAACGCTCTTAAAGCATTAAACTGCCTGATAATACATTGTTCGCACTTGCTCATACCTTATTTTGAAGTGTTCTGTAAAAATAACTAAAAACTGATAAATATCATATTTTTTTTAGCCTTTGCTTTCAACCTTTGCACTAGGTATAAATGAGCAAATATTATGAAACAAGCTACATGTTTTCATTGTGGTGATAATTGTACAGTTGAACATATTGTTTACAACGAAAAAGACTTTTGTTGTAATGGTTGTAAAACTGTTTACGAAATTTTTTCTGAAAACGATTTAACCTGTTATTACGATTTACAACAAGCTCCTGGAGCTACACCTAAAGAAATTCAAGGTAAATATGATTTCCTGTCGGATGACGCTATAATTGAAAAGCTCACCGAATTTAATGATGATAAACACCAAATTGCAACCTTAACCATTCCGCATATTCATTGTAGTTCTTGCATCTGGATTTTAGAAAACCTCAACAAACTCAATGCAAATATTACTGCTTCTCAAGTAAATTTTGGAAAAAAGACTGTAAGAATAACTTATAAAACTGAAGCTTTTTCATTAAAAGAAGCTGTACTTCTATTAAGTAAAATTGGTTACGAACCTTACATTTCACTTGAAGATTTCAATACAGGAAAAAACAAAGTAAACCGCAGTTTAATTTACAAACTTGGTGTTGCTGGTTTTGCTTTTGGCAATGTGATGTTTTTATCGTTTCCAGAGTATTTTGAAGTCAATGAGTTCTGGTTAGAGCAGTACAAACCTGTGTTTCGTTGGCTCATGTTTACATTTTCGCTGCCAGTAGTTTTTTATGCGGCTCAAGATTATTTTGTTTCGGCTTACAAAGGTTTAAAATCAAAACTATTAAATATCGATATTCCTATTGCGCTTGGTATTTTAGTGTTGTTTATACGAAGTACAGCCGAAATTATTCTAGACCTAGGCACAGGTTTTTTCGATAGCTTAACAGGTTTGGTGTTCTTCTTATTACTTGGGAAATATTTTCAGCAACGCACCTACAATTTCTTATCGTTTGAGCGCGACTACAAATCGTACTTCCCTATTGCTGTGACTAAAATTTTAAACGGAATTGAAGCACCAATTCAGGTTTACGACATTAAAAAAGGCGACCGATTATTAATTAGAAACGAAGAGTTAATTCCTGTTGATGGCATCTTAATTAACGGAAACGCTAATATAGATTACAGTTTTGTTACAGGAGAATCTGAAGCCGTAAAAAAATCGTCTGGTGATAAACTTTTTGCAGGTGGCAAACAAACCTCTGGCAGTATTGAAATGGAAGCTTTAAATGCAGTTGAACAAAGCTACCTGACCCAACTTTGGAGCAACGATGTGTTTAACAAAAACAAAGAAGATGGCTTTACAACCTTAACAAATACCATAAGCAAACGCTTTACTATTGCTGTGTTAAGCATTGCTTTTTTAGCTACAACATACTGGCTGTTTGCCGACTCAAGTAAAGCACTTAACGTATTTACTGCTGTGTTAATTATTGCTTGCCCTTGTGCTATTGCGTTATCTGCTCCATTCACTTTAGGAAATTTGTTACGCATTTTTGGAAAGTTGAAATTCTATTTAAAAAATGCTTCGGTAATTGAGCAGTTGGCAAAAATAGACACCATTATTTTTGACAAAACAGGTACCATAACTTCCAACCAAAAAAGTAAAACAGCCTATAAAGGTGAAACGCTTACGGAAGAGGAAACAGTTATTTTAAGTAGTACACTTAGACATTCTAACCATCCATTGAGTAGATCGTTATACAACTTGCTTAAGCAAAACAACATTATAACCCTAAGCCATTTTGAAGAACATTTAGGTGAAGGTATTTATGGCAAAAGCAATAATCAATCGGTAAAAATAGGTTCTGCAAAATATGTTGGACAACTTCAACCAGAAACCGAATTAAGTACAGCAGTTCATATTAGCACCAATAACACATACAAAGGAAAGTTTACCTTTTACAATGCATACCGAAAAGGCATTTCAAAACTGTTTAACAAACTAAAAAAAGACTACGATTTAGCGATACTTTCGGGAGACAATGCAAGTGAATTAAACAATCTTAAAAAACTATTGCCTAGTAAGACTAAACTTATTTTCAACCAAAAACCAAACGATAAGCTAGAATACATTAAGCATCATCAAAACAATGGCGCTCAAGTACTCATGGTTGGTGATGGTTTAAACGATGCTGGTGCTTTAGCACAGAGTAATGTTGGCATTGCTATTTCAGAAAATATTAATGTGTTCTCGCCTGCCTGCGATGCCATTTTAGATGCTTCAAAATTCAATCAATTATACAACTATATAAAAGCTTCAAAAGCAGCTATTAAAATCATAAAATGGAGTTTTGTGTTCTCCTTTTTCTACAATGCTATTGGTTTATACTTTGCCATTACTGGTCAACTTATGCCTGTGATTGCAGCTATTTTAATGCCTTTAAGCTCCATAAGTATTGTTGTATTTACCACAATTGCAACAAACCTTTTAGGTCGAAAATTAAAATGAAAAAATTAATGAAACATGACAAATATCATCTTTTAAAAAGAGATGCCAACGTAATTTTGAACTATAACTTCAAGTAGGTATGAGTGTTATTTATGTATTACTAGCTATCAGCATTATCATTGCTATTGTCTTTTTTATTGGATTTATAAAAGCCGTAAAATCAGGACAGTACGATGATGACTATACACCATCTGTACGCATGCTGTTTGAAGACGAACTGGTTAAAAACAAAACCAATAAATCCATTAAAAATCAAAAGTCTAACTAATTATTATGGAAGTACAACAATTTTATTACGACAACAAGATTGTTAAAAAATTCTTACTCGCTACCATGCTTTGGGGTGTTGTGGGTATGCTTGTAGGATTACTACTAGCCTTTATGTTCTTGTTCCCTAACCTAACCGACGGTATTTCGTGGTTAAGCTTTGGTCGATTGAGACCTTTACACACAAATGCTGTTATTTTTGCCTTTGTAGGTAACGCCATTTTTGCAGGTGTGTATTACTCTTCTCAACGTTTACTAAAAGCGAGAATGTTTAGTGATGCTTTGAGTAATATCAACTTTTGGGGTTGGCAACTTATAATTGTTGGAGCAGCAATTACACTTCCCTTAGGTTATACAACTAGTAAAGAATATGCCGAATTAGAATGGCCTTTTGATATAGCCATTGCTATTGTATGGGTTGTATTTGGTTGGAACTTAATAGGAACTATTTTAAAACGTCGTCAACGTCACATGTATGTTGCCATTTGGTTTTATTTAGGCACATTTGTTACAGTTGCTGTTCTTCATATTTTTAACAGTTTAGAATTACCAATCAGCGGATTAAAAAGTTATTCAGTTTATGCAGGTGTTCAAGATGCCTTAGTACAATGGTGGTATGGACACAATGCAGTAGCATTCTTCTTAACAACTCCATTCTTAGGGTTAATGTACTATTTTGTTCCAAAAGCGGCAGATAGACCTATTTACTCTTATAGATTATCTATTGTACACTTTTGGTCATTAATATTTATTTATATCTGGGCAGGACCACATCACTTATTATATACTGCTTTACCAGAGTGGGCTCAAAATTTAGGTGTAGCATTTTCGGTAATGTTATTAATGCCTTCTTGGGGAGGAATGATAAATGGTCTATTAACATTAAGAGGCGCTTGGGATAAAGTACGTGTTGACCCTGTGTTGAAGTTTATGGTTGTAGCAATTACTGGTTATGGTATGGCAACCTTTGAAGGCCCAATGCTTTCACTTAAAAACGTAAATGCTATTGCACACTTTACCGATTGGGTTATTGCTCACGTACATGTTGGTGCTTTAGCTTGGAATGGCTTCTTAGCTTTTGGTATGATTTATTGGTTGATTCCAAGATTATTCAACACCAAGCTACACTCAACAAAATTGGCAAACTTCCACTTTTGGATTGGAACTTTAGGAATTATTATATATGCATTACCTATGTATGTTGCTGGATTTACTCAAGCAAGTATGTGGAAACAATTCAATCCTGACGGAACTTTAGTCTACGGTAACTTTTTAGAAACTGTTTCTGAAATCATCCCAATGTACTGGATGCGTGCTATTGGAGGATCGTTATACATTATTGGAATGTTTGTCTTAGCTTACAACATAATTGTTACTATTAAAAAAGGCAGCAAGGTAAGCGATGAACTTGCTGAGGCTCCTGCTCTACAACGTGTTTCAAAAAGACGAATTGCTGGAGAAACCTTCCATACTTGGTTAGAGCGTAAACCAGTACAACTAACTATACTAGCTACTATTACTATTTTAATTGGTGGTATTATTCAAATTATACCAACAATAATGGTAGAGTCTAATATCCCAACTATTTCAAGTGTTAAACCATACACACCTTTAGAACTTGAAGGTAGAGACATCTATATACGTGAAGGTTGTGTAAGCTGTCACTCACAAATGGTACGTCCTTTTAGAAGTGAAGTAGAACGCTATGGAGAATACAGTAAAGCTGGAGAATTTGTATACGACCATCCATTCCTTTGGGGAAGTAAACGTACAGGACCAGATTTGCATCGTGTAGGTGGAAAATATTCTGACAACTGGCACCTTAACCATATGTACGATCCACAAAGTACATCATCAGGTTCTATTATGCCTGCTTATCAATGGTTGATTCGTGATGAACTTGATAAGTCTATGACTGAAGCTAAAATGAAAGCTATGGTAAAATTAGGAGTTCCTTATACCGAAGAGGATATTGCCAATGCACAACAGAGCATGACAGAACAAGGTACTCAAATTGAGAAAAACCTTTATACAGATCCTGATTTTGCTGAAAGCTACGAAGCTGATAAAAAAGCAGCTGGAAGCGAATTTATTGAAATGAGAAATAGAGAAATTACAGCTTTAATCGCTTATTTACAACGTCTTGGAACTGACATAAAAGTTCAAGAACTAGAAGCACAATTAACAACACAAAACCAATAAGTCATGTTGAAATTTGTAAAAAACCACATGGAAAGTATTACTGGTATAGAGATATATCCTTTAATATCCTTAATGATATTCTTCCTCTTTTTTGTTGCACTGTTTTGGTGGGTTATAACAGCTAAAAAAGAGTACATAACTACTGTGAGCAATTTGCCATTAGACAAAAAAAACAATTAAAATTATGAGACAATTTATTCCATCATGGCTTAGAGTTCCAATCGTATTTTTCGCTATTGCTTTTTTTGCTGAATATATGATTGACTCAGGTGATAAACCAGCATTTATTGAGTATCCATTGCTATCACTGTTTTTGGTATTAGTACTACTTATTCTTATTGCTACTGAAGGTATAGTAAGTTCTATGGATAACGTACTTTATCAAAGTTTAGATGAAGAAGCAAAAGCGAGATACGACGCACAACGTACAAGAACACCAAAATTCATTAAGTGGATTCAAAACACTTATAAAAAACTATTAGGCGCAAAACCTATTGAAGAAGAGCACGAAATTATTTTAGACCATAATTATGATGGTATTAAAGAGTTAGACAACTCTCTTCCGCCTTGGTGGATTTATAGTTTTTACATCTCAATTGCTTTTGCTGCTGTGTACTTATTAAAATACCATGTATTTAATGGTGACAGTCAATATGATGAATTAGCACAAGAATATGCCGAAGCAAAAATAGCTATCGAAGAATACAAAAAAACGGCTAAAGACTTGGTTGATTTTAATACTGTTGAATTACTTACTGAAGCTTCAGACTTAAACAACGGAAAGAAAATTTTTGACACCAACTGCGTTGCATGCCACAAAATTGATGGTGGTGGTGGTATTGGTCCTAACCTAACCGATGAATATTGGGTTTTAGGTGGAGGAATTAAAAATGTATTTAAAACAGTATCAGAAGGAGGTCGTGATGGTAAAGGTATGATTGCTTGGAAACAAAACTTAAAACCTTCTGAAATTGCACAAGTAGCAAGTTACGTACTCACATTTCAAGGTACAACACCTGCTGAACCAAAAGACCCTGAAGGCGAACTTTGGATACCTGAAGGTTCTAAAACTGAGAACACAGAAACCAACTTAACAGAAGAAATTTCTACTGAAACTGATTCTACAACTGTGAATTAAACGTTGCTTAATGAGCCAACAAACACAAAATAACGAAAACTTTAGAGACTCTATTGGTACTATTACCGATGAAGGCAAGCGCGCTTGGATTTATCCAAAAAAACCAAGCGGTAAATTTTATGAAAGACGTAAAATAGTTAGCTACTTTTTGCTTGCCTTTTTGTTCTCTGCTCCATTTATTAAAGTAAATGGCAATCAGTTTTTAATGTTTAATGTGTTAGAAAGACGCTTTAACATTTTTGGGTTTCCGTTTTGGCCTCAAGACTTTCACCTGTTTGTTATTTCAATGATTATTGGTGTCGTTTTCGTTACACTTTTTACAGTTGGTTTTGGACGTATATTTTGTGGGTGGATTTGCCCTCAAACCATTTTTATGGAAATGGTTTTTAGACGTATTGAGTATTGGATTGATGGCGACAGAAACAAACAACGTAAACTAGACAAACAAAAGTGGGATGCCGAAAAAATAAGAAAACGTCTTTTAAAGTGGTTTGTCTTTTTGATCATCTCGTTTTTAATAGCTAATATCTTTCTTGCGTACCTTATTGGTAGCGATAAACTTTTAAGATATATTATCGATGGTCCTCAAGAGCATTTAGGAACATTATTTCCATTACTCATTTTTACAGCTGTATTCTACTTTGTTTTTGCATGGTTTAGAGAGCAAGTGTGCATTATTGCTTGCCCTTACGGAAGACTACAAGGTGTATTATTAGACAACAAATCGGTAGTTGTTGCTTACGACCATAAGCGAGGTGAAGGTGAAAATGGTCGTAAAAAATTCAGAAAAAATGAAGATAGAACTGCTTTAGGACATGGAGATTGTATTGATTGCTTACAATGTGTGCATGTTTGCCCTACTGGAATTGACATTAGAAATGGCACACAACTAGAATGTGTAAACTGTACTGCTTGTATTGACGAATGCGACCATATCATGGAAAGCATTAATTTACCAAAAGGCTTAATTCGTTATGCAAGTGAAGATGAAATTGAGAAAAAAGAAACCTTTAAGCTTACTAGCCGAATGAAAGGCTACATAGCTGTCCTAACTATTTTAACAGGAGTTTTAATAGGTATGCTCTTATTAAGAAATGATGTTGAAGCTAGAATTCTTAGACTACCAGGACAACTTTACGAGAAAAAAGACAACAACATTATAAGCAATGTGTTTACTTATAAAATTATAAACAAAACCACTCAAGAAATTGACAATGTAAGTTTTAAACTTAGAAATTTTGAGGGTGAGATAAAGCTTGTTTCAACAACTAAAGATTTTATGGTTCCTGAACAAGGTTTAGCAGAAGGCACATTATTTATTGAAATAAATAAAAGCCATTTAAAAGGTGATAAAAACAAGCTTATAATAGATGTGTATAGTCACGACAAATTTATAGAAACCACAACAGTTAACTTTTTGGGACCAAGAAGTTATCATTAAAAAATAGTGTTATGAAATTTAATTGGGGAACTGGAATTGTACTTGCATTTATTGGCTTCATTGGTTTTATCATGTACTTTGTTGTTACCATGAGTACAAATGATAAGTACGATCATGATTTAGTTACTGAAGATTATTATAAACAAGAATTAGAACTTCAGAAAAACATAAACAAAGAAAAAAATGCAGCTCAGCTAAAACATAATATTACCTGCAAAAAAACTAATACAGGTTTATTAATAAGCTTTCCGGAAGATCTTGATGCATCAAAAATAACCGGAAAAGTGTTCCTATATAGACCATCTAACAAGCAATTTGATTTTGAAACACCAATTTCTTTATCAAACCACAATTTGCTCGTACCTGACAACCGTTTGTTAGGTGGTCGTTGGAACATTACTATTGATTGGGAATATAACGAAATTCCTTATCGTTTTAAAAAAGAAATTGTTTACTAAATGCTTTGGTCTGCATTCATATTAGGTCTATTAGGTAGCTTTCACTGTGTTGGTATGTGTGGTCCTATTGCCTTTATGTTACCTGTTGACAGAAGTAATTCCGTAAAAAAAATAAGTCAAATTACAACCTACCACATTGGAAGACTGTTAGCATATAGTACAATAGGGCTAATTTTTGGGCTTATTGGTAAAAATCTTTACATCTTTGGTTTACAGCAACAACTTTCAATATGCATTGGTGTATTAATGATTGTTGTGGTTTTATTACCCTACAAAACGTTTAGCAAATACAACTTATCAAAACCGTTACACAAAGTAATTTCAAAAGTAAAAAGTGAACTAGGTAGTGCCTTAAAAAAGAAAACTGCAGACACTTTTTTAACTATTGGATTTTTAAATGGGTTTTTACCTTGCGGATTAGTTTATATGGCTGTTTTTGGGAGTTTAGTAAGTAGCACCATTACACAAGGTGCTATGTATATGGCTCTTTTTGGTTTAGGGACTATTCCTTTAATGACAAGTGCTATTTATTTAGGAAAATTTTTAAACACAACTATTAAACAACGAATCCAAAAAGCGATTCCTGTTTTTGTAGTTATTATTGGTGTGTTATTTATTTTAAGAGGTTTAGGATTAGGAATTCCTTACATATCTCCTACTCCTGTTGTGGAAATGGTTTCAGGGAACATTAACTGCCACTAAAACAATTAAAACCCTCATAACAAACACATTGAACTATAAAACTGTATCTTTGTTAAACGAGGTAGTATACTATGAAAAACATTCTTCTTCTTACCGATTTTTCTAAAAGTGCAAATAATGCTATTAGCTATGCGTTGTCTCACTTTAACTCCAGTCCTTGTCACTTTTTCTTAATGTATGTGTATAAGTCTGGAAACTTTATAATGGACGATTTAATGACTAGCAGTAGCGATACTGTTTTTGATGCTATTATAAAAGACGAAAAACAAGAGTTAGAACATTATAAATCTAAACTTACAGATGAATACAAGCAGCATCAATTTTCAACCATTATAGATTATGACGATTTATTGAGTGCCATATCTCAATCTATCGAATTGAATACTATTGATTTAATAGTTGCTGGTTATGATGGAGCTACAAGCTTAATGGAAACTGTTTTTGGTTCTAATACGCTTAAAATTATCAGAAATATTGAACACCCTACTTTAATTGTTCCTGAGGAGTTTCACTATCAAAATATTAAAAATGTTTTAATTCCATTAGATGAGTCAGATAAGTTAAATACTAGCGAGTTTGACAGATTACTAAAGTTTATAGATTTAAAACACACAAATATTCATGTGTTAAGAATTGACAATGATGATACTTTAGCCGAAAGTGATAAACTTCATCTTGAAGAAAAGGCAGTAAACTACACTTATAATATTATTAAAAATGTTGCTCTACCTGATGCTGTAATGACATACCAGCAGTTAAATGAAATTGATTTAGTTGGACTAATAACTGAAAAGGAAAGCTTCTTAAAGCGTTTAATTTCTGAGTCTTCAACAACAAAAATCAGTAAGAGCTTAAACTTGCCCTTACTGATTGTTCATAATTAATACCAAAGTAATATATAACTATATTAGATTTTAAATGTCATTACTGGCAGTATTGCGTGGTTTGCAATATCTTCTGAAATACTGCCTTCAAAGAAATGTGTAATCCCTTTTCTACCATGTGTTGCTACAGCAATTAAATCGGCATTAATAGCATTAGCATGATTTAAAACACCAGATTCAACTGTATAATCTGATACAAAAGTTGTTTGCGACATTGCATCTGTATTGCCTGCTGCAGCTGTTAAAAACCCTGATACTTTTTGTCTCATTTCGGTAGAATTCAAAAACTTACCAGGAGTATTTACATAAACCAAGTGTACTTTTGCTCCCATACCTTCAAATTTATTAATTGCTGTTTTGTAAACATCTATAGATTCTTTAGAGAAATCTGTTGCAAACAATACATTTTTAAAAGCAGTAGATTCTAACTTGTTTTTTAAAACCAAAACAGGAATTTCAGAATGTCTTACCACCTTCTCAGTATTTGAACCTACAAATATTTCGGATAAGCCACTAGTACCATGCGATCCCATTACTATTAAATCTGCACTATGGTCTTGTGCTACTTGACTCACTTCACTAAACACCTTAAAGTGTTTAACAATTGGAGTTACAGTTACACCTTTTAGATAGTCTTTATCTAAAAATTCTTCAAATCGTTTTTCAGCTAGTTTTAAATAAAAAATAGCTTCTTGTCCTTGCTCTAGACTTCCTTTGGTTAAAACTGCATCAGAAAGCTCCAACATGTGTAACGCCAAAACCTCTCCATGATTTTGTCTTGCCATTACAGCAGCAGCTTCTAAAGCATATTCAGAGTGTTCAGAAAAGTCTATTGGAACTATTATTTTTTTCATTTTTAGGGTGTTTTTAAAGGTTAAATTTTGTGTTTTTTGTAAGTATTAATTTACAACTTTTTTATGTGTCTCACAAGTTTTTAAGATTATTAAATTGTCATAGAAAACAATTGTTTTTCAGGTTGTTTTCGTTGCAACAACACATCAAATGCCATACAAATATTGCGCACAAAAGGCTTTCCCTTTTTAGTAACCTTTAAACCTTCATTTTCTAGTACTAGTAACTCATCTTTTATCATTTCAGATAATTTAGCTTTAATTGATTCTAAATCATTAAGCTTTAACGACTCACATTTCCATGAGGTTTTATAGTGACACATTAAATTAAGAATATGTTGTCTAATAACTAAATCTTCTTCATTTAATATATGTCCTTTAAATACAGGAATAATTCCTTCTTCAATTAAATGATAATACTCCTCAATACCTTTTACATTTTGAGCAAAACCATACCAACTGTCGCTAATTGACGACACACCTAGTCCTATCATCATTTGAGTTTTTGAAGCTGTATAACCCATAAAATTTCTATGTAGTTTTTGTGTTGTCATAGCTTCATATAAGGTGTCTGTTGGTAATGCAAAGTGATCCATTCCTATTTCAGAATATCCTGCCACATTAAGCATATCTTTACCTATTTCATATTGCAATCGCTTGTCTTCGGCTTTTGGCAAATCGGTATCTTTAAAACCTCTTTGACCATTACCTTTTATCCATGGCGTATGCGCATAACTATAAAATGCTATTCGATCTGGCATTAGCTGTTTTGTTTTTTCAATGGTTTCTTTAATATGATCAACTATTTGAAACGGAAGCCCAAAAATAATATCGTGTCCTATGCTTGTATATCCTATTTCTCTTGCGGTTTCAGTCACATATTTTACATTTTCGAATGGCTGAATTCTATGTATTGCTTTTTGAACTGTTTCATTATAATCCTGAACTCCAAAACTCACTCGTCTAAATCCTAGGTTAAAAAGTGTTTGCAAGTGGTCTCTTGTAGTATTGTTTGGATGTCCTTCAAAACTAAACTCATAATGGTCTGCCAAAACTGCTTTTCGGGTAATTCCTTCAATTAAACGCTTTAAGTTTTGAGACGAAAAAAAAGTTGGTGTGCCTCCACCTAAATGCAATTCTTTAATTACAGGCTTGCTCTCAAACAAATTACAGTACAATTGCCATTCTTTTAAAAGTGCAGTTATATAAGGAGATTCTACTTCATGACGCTTGGTAATTCGTTTATTGCAACCACAAAATGTGCATAAACTTTCACAAAAAGGCAAATGAATATAAAGACTAATCCCTTCGCTGTTATTACTCTCAACAAACGATTGCTGTGTTGAGGCTTTCCATTGCTTAAGAGAAAATGTATCCATATCCCAAAATGGTACAGTTGGATAGCTTGTATATCTTGGTCCTGGTATGTTGTACTTGCGTATTAATTCGTTATGATTCATTTGTGTAATTTTATACTTCAAAGGTAGACGCACAACAACAGTTATACTATGACATTTATCATATAAAAGTTAGCTATTGTTTTAATTTATTTGAAATAATGCTTACCTTCACTATTCATTTAAAAAACCTAAATACAAAATGAAAAAAACACTTCTTATTATAGTTGCATTAGTATTAAGTTTCAATATTTCTTGTAAAAGCGATAAAAAAGAAACTGAAACAGCAACAGACAATGTTGAAACCGAAACTCCTACAGCTACCGAAACAAAAAAGACAACCTCAGAGCCTTACGTTCCAACTGATGTAGTAAAAAAAGTAACTGTAAAACTTGAAGCTAAAAGCGAAAGTAATGTTACTGGTAATGCTCTTTTTAAAGAAGAAAAAGGTGTTGTTACTATGATTGCTGTTTTTGATGGTTTAACTGAAGGTTCTCACGCTATTCACCTTCATGAAAAAGCCGATTGTTCATCAGCAGATGGAACCTCAACAGGTGGTCACTGGAACCCAACTGCTCAACCTCATGGAAAATGGGGAGACGACAAAGGATACCACAAAGGAGACATTGGAAACTTTAGTGCTAACGCAAACGGAAAAGGAACCGTTACTTTTAGTACTGACCAATGGTGTATTGGCTGTGGCGATGACACTAAAGACATTTTAGGAAAAGCTGTTATTGTTCACCAAGGAACAGACGACTTTACCTCTCAACCATCTGGAGCTGCAGGTAGTAGAGTAAGCTGTGGAGGAATTATTGAATAACAAAATTTAAATACTCATATAAAGATTTAAAGCTACCTCGTGTAGCTTTTTTCTTTGGTTTAAATTCACTATTTTCGGTATTCTTAAAACCAAACAATGCAACTAGAAACTCTTATATCTCAGTTTCAACAAAAAGACGAAAAAGCATTTGAATCGTTATACAATATGTATAGCGAAAGCATGCATGGAGTTATCTACAACATTGTTAGAGACAACGATATAGCTGAAGAAATCATGCAAGATGTTTTTATAAAAGTATGGCATAATTCTAGCAGCTACTCACCTGAAAAAGGACGTTTTTTTACTTGGATTTTAAACATTGCAAGAAACGCAGCCATAGATAAAACAAGGTCAAAAGCATTTAAAAACTCAAAGAAAAACCTTGATGCGGAATTTTTCGTAGATATCTTGGAAAACAATGAAAACCTTAATGACAAAACTGATGCCATTGGTATTTCAAAATATGTAAAGAAACTTGCCAAAAAGTGTATTAAAGTTATTGAGCTACTTTATTTTAAAGGTTACACTCAAAAAGAAGCTTCTGAAACACTTGAAATGCCTATAGGTACCATAAAAACAAGAAACAGAAATTGCATTAAGGAATTAAGAGAAATGTTAATAAAGTAAATGGATATTAAAGCATACATAGAATCTGGAATTTTGGAACTTTACGTTGCAGGATCACTTTCTGAAAAAGAAAGTAAAGAAGTGTATGAACTTATGCTAAAGCATCCTGAAATTTTACAGGAAGTATTAGAAATTGAAGCTTCAGTTATAAAGCTTACAAGTGCTGTATCGCCAAAATCTAGCTCTCATATTTTCAATATTATTAAAGAAAAACTAAAACTTGGTGATAACGAGGTTAAGGTTGTTTCAATAACTAAACCTAAATATAATTGGTTTACTTATACTGGTTGGGCAGCTGCTCTTATTGTAGGAGCTGGTTTACTGTGGACACTAAACCTAAACAAGCAATTAGAAGCTGATATTACTACAGCTGATATTGAAAATGCCTATTTAGAAGAGCAAATTGAAGCTGCTAAAAACGATCTTGCAGCAACAAAAAACCTTTTAAACGTACTACGTGATAAAGACATCATCGCTGTACCACTTGGTGGACAAGGTGAGTTTGAAAATGCTTATGCTAAAGTATACTGGAATAAAGCAGACAACAGCATTTACTTAGATGCTCAAGGATTACCTAATGCACCTGAAGGCAAGGTTTGGCAAGTATGGTCGTTAACCCTAAACCCATTAACACCAACTAGTTTAGGTACTATTGATGATTTTAATACTGATGACAACAAGATATTTGCTATAGCCAACACTTATGAAAGTCAAGCGTTTGGTATCACATTAGAACCTGAAGGTGGAAGCGAATCACCAACAATGGAACAACTTTATACACTTGGTGTTGTTACGCCATCTACCCCTTAAAAAATCTCTTTTAGAAAATAGCAAAAAGCATTAAACTGTTGTTTAATGCTTTTTTAATTTAAAAAAAGAAAATGCCTGCTTACACAAGATAAACAGACACTTTCCACTAACAAAAAAACTCTAAAAACAACCATAACTAGTATGGTTTACCACTAATTCAACCTATATCAATTTATTTTTTGCTAGTTGTTGTCAACCATTATTTCCCTCAAATTAATAGTCAAATTACATCTTCTATTTAAAACCTATATGCAATAGTTCCTTTAATAAAAAAAGGTGTTCCAGGTGTAAAATGTATTTCTTCAACAGACTGTGCTTCGTTTTGCAAACGAGACTCTGTAGCAAACTGTGTTTCATTCCATTCGGTATCAAAAAGGTTTTCTATTACAAACCCTAAAGTGATATTATCAAAACTATAGTTAGCATTAAAATCGGTTACAAAATAGCCTTCTGCTACAATACTATTGTCTTCATTTGCTGGTCTATCATCAATATATCTATACCTAATTCCTCCTGAAAAACCATTCAAATCATTAATCGATAATCCTCCAGCCAATGTAAAATCAGGAGCTAACGGAATATAGTTTTGTCCATCAGGATCTTCTGTACTTCTAGCATGAGTAATTGTTGCATCAGTATCAAAAAACAACCAATCATTAAATTGATACCTTAAGCCTAAATCAAGACCATAACGTTCAGTTTTTCCGCTAGGTTCTATAACTCCAGCATCTCCTACATACACAAACTCTTGTTCTAAAAACAAATACCACAATGCCGAATTAAGCACTAGTTTTGGAAATGGCTTCCATACTTTACCAAAATCCAATCCATAAGCTCTTGGTAAAACATCTTCTCCTTGATTACTTACAACAACTCTTGTATCATTAGAGTGAAAACCAATTCCTGATTTTAAAAACAGTTGAAGGTTACTAGCTGCATCGTAATAAAAATTAAGTTTCGGACTTAAAATTGTTTTAGTTTCAGATTGCGTAGTGTAATTAACTTGTAACTTATCGTTGTATAAAAACTTAAAATAGTCTAAGCGCAATGCAGGAGCTACTTTAAGCTTTCCAAACTCAAATTCTGCATTTACAAAAGCATCTACATTTGTTTGATTTAAATCACCCAATTGTATTTGCTCTAAAGTGGTTTTTCTGTTAAGTGTATGAGACAGTTCAATATCATTTACAATATCGTGTCTAAGACCTAAACCAGAATTAATAGTTACAGGAGTTGACCCTAAACTAGTTTCTTTAACAATACTTGCATTAGCACCAAAAATATGTCTATCCTCTTGCTGTTTGATTTGATCTCCATTAACTGGATCTTCTAAAAAAAATGTGAAGTTAGAATACAATTCAAAAGCATAATGCGAATAAAACGCATTGGTTTTTAAGCGTGTGTTATCTGTAATATACTTATTGAATTCAATGTTAAAATTTGTGCGTTGGGTTTCTCCTCCTTCGGTATCATCAATAGCTCCAAAACGTGTAATATTTCCATTATCAACTTCACGTTGCGGAATTTGACCAGAAGCATCCCATCTGCTTGTAAAGTGAGAAGCAGTTAATGACAATTTTGAATTATCTGATGAAAAAGTAACATACTTTCCAAATACATTAATACGATTAAAATTTTGAGGCGATTCAAAAGAACCATCAGTTGCTAAATATTCAGTAGCTATGTATGCATTTTGATGTTTTGACTTTTCTAGAAGATTAAACATCCCAAGAGTTCTTAAGGTATTAAAATCTCCCATTGAAAATGTTATCGCACTTTCTTTTAGATAATCTTTTGCAGAAAAATCTACAAAACCTGCTGTAGTAAAATCGCCTTTGTCTCCATAATAAGGACCTTTACCAAAATCTATTTTATTAACCGTTTCTGGGATTAGAAAATGTAAATCGCTATAACCTTGTCCATGCGCATGAGACACCATGTTCACTGGCACACCATCTACATTTATTGATACATCAGTACCATGATCTATATCAAAACCTCTAAGAAAAATTTGTTCTGCTTTTCCTCCTCCTGCATGCTGTCCAATAATTAATCCAGGTACTTTACGCAGTGCTTCTTGCGATGAATTCAACGGATTGGTATTCATATCCAACCTAGTTATAGTACTTGCTGTATTTAATTCTTCAGTAATTACCATTTCATCTAATTGAAACGCCTTTTCCTGAAGCGTAATAGGTTGTGTTGCTTCAAAACTTGAAGAGCTTACAACAACAAACTTTGTTTCATATCCCAATAATCCTATTTTTAGACTGTCTCCTTCACTTGTATTATCAATAGTGAACAGACCATTTTCAGATGAATGCGCATGACTTTTTGTAGTAACGTTAAATACATAAGCAGATTCCAAAGGTTGACTAAAAGTATTTAAAACCTTACCTTTTAAATGCTGTGAAAAAGCAGTAGAACTCACTATTAACATTAGTAATACCAATATTGTATGTTTAATTTTCATAATGTTGAGTGATTAAAGTTGCTCTATCTTTTCTTTCATGGTTGGTCCCAGTTCATACAGACTTCCTAAGAGTTCTTCTTTTAAAGGTTTCACTTTTTCATACTTACCAAAAGCCTTGTAAATTTCAGCTATATGGTATAGTGTTTCAGGTTCAAAAGTTTTATCAGCTATGTGGTTTTCAACAATATTTAAGGCTCCATTTAGATTTCCGTTTTTAAATTCAGCCCAAGCCAACAAATCATAAGATTGTGGTGTTGGTCTGTTACCTACTTCAGTTTTAGCAATCATTATAGCTTCATCCCTATTTTCTTTTTCACAAGCATATAGCAACACATTGAATTTGTTATACATATCACCATACGAAGTATCTTTTACAGCTTCTTTATACAGTTTTAGCTGCTCGTTTTTTAAAGCTATGTCTTGTTTATATTCGGCAATTTCAGCTTTAAGTAGGTAATAATCTGGAGCAAAAAAAGTGGTAGTAACAGTGTTTAAAATTCGTAAAGCTTCATCAGGATTATTCTCATGAGAATAAACAATCCAAGCAATTCCTTTTTTAGCATAAGCATCGTTTGGGTTTAATTCTAATGCTTTTAAATAATGAGTATACGAAGCTTCGATTTTTCCTGCATGACCATAAAAATCGGCAAGATTGGTGTAAGACCATTGTTTAATTCCGTCAAGATTAGAAGATTCAGCAATAGATTTTGCTTTTTCCATGTATTTAATGGCAGCATCCAGATTTCCTTTATGATCGCTCCATTTTGATAAACGAATGAGATAATCAAAATCACTAAAATCTTTAAACATCTCCAGATAGCCTTGTGCTAACTTATAGTTACCCAATTCTAAATGTGCATCAAAAAGCATTTTTTGAGTTGCCTCAAGGTTTTCTCCTATTAACTCAGCCTTAGTAAGCTGTTGTAAAGCTTCTTTAAATCTGTGTTGAGAAATATAGTTTGAAGCTAATGCTCTTAAGTAACCTGCATCTTTTTGCTCGGTTGCCTTATTGGCTTGTACCAAGTAGTTTTCAGCTTGTTTTAGGTATGAAATTTTGCCTGTAACTTCAAATAAATTAGAATATGACGTTGCAAGTTTTCCTAAATATGGAAACTGATTAGGTGTAGTTTCTAACTTTTGTTTCCAAAATTCATTATCGTTCTTAGCAGCTTGCAACGCCTTATTCTGGGCTAATTCAAGGTAAATATTATAATCATTAGTATCAGTAATTTTTTTTGGTGGTGTTGTGCAACTAGATACAATAATTGCACAGCACAACACTATTTTATATAGAGAGTTCATGAGTATTGAGAGTTTTTTGTTAGTTGTTAAATAACCTTGAAATACGACTAACTAAATATTTCAAGGTTATTTAAAATTGTATTACCATGGCGAAGCCAAGTATGGAAATGAGGTAAGGAATTCCTTATCATTTGCGTCAACGTTATCATTGCTTAAAGTTGGGTTTTCAGAAAAATCTTCACCTCCAAAAATCAATAGCAGTTCTACTGTAATAACATCATCAGCTAGTGCTCTACCAGTAAGCACATTGGTACCATCATAAAATGTAGTTGTTCCATCTAATGATACATTCAACACATCAGTAGCTAAAAGACCTGTAAATGTTGCAGAGTCTAAGCCTAGTGCATTAGTATCTCCAGGATTTGCATAAGCAGGACTTAAGGCTTCCAAGTTAGTTTGAAACATAGTTTGAAACGCTGCTCCTTGATTTGAAGGTATTGTAGTATTAAAATCGTCTTTACTAGATGAAGACACAAACACTGTGTTTACAGCTGGTCTACCCATTTGGTCTTCTTGTATATATGTACCCGAAAAATCAGGTCCAATTGGTTCGGTATTACTATCATCGTCATTATTACAGTTATATGCTGTTAAGGCTATAAGTGCTGCAATAGCATAAAGTTTTATAGTATTTAGTTTCATAATATTAATGTGTTTAAAGTTTATTGTTTTCTTTTAGTTTCAACCCAAGTATTAATTGTTCCTGTTCCTCCAATCATTGATTTTGGAACTTCAACAACAACAGACATTACATTGGTTCCAGCAAATGTGTCGTCACCTGGATTGTTAAACGCTGTAGCTGTTCCGCCAACAATTGCGCTATACTGAGCAAAGTCCATAAAGAATGGGTCGTCTCGTGGTCCTGCAAAAAAGCGCATTCCACCATTTGTTGAAATAGTAGCAGGAGAACCATAACTTGTAATGTCTACAACTCCTTGAGGTGAAGCTGTTAAAATAGAACTGCTTAATCCTGTTGAGCTAGGTGCTGCTGGTCCAAAAAAGTACATTTTTCCATCTCTTGCAGTAGCTTGAATTACCAAGTCTTCAACATTATCTCCTGTAGTGTCAATGTTAAACTCTATAAGAGTGTTTTCATCAAACGAAGCACTTCCAGTGGCTGAAGGACTCAAAAGACCTTGTGTATTTGCTACAAATACCAGGTTGTTTGTGTCTTCTCCCTGAAAAGCATAAAAGTCAGTAATATCGTTCGTACCACCTTGAACTGCTGGCGCATCAATGTGGTCTGCTGCAATGGCAATGAAACCTGCAACTGCAACAATTGCGATCCCTAAAAAGATTTTTGATTTTTTCATAATAATGAGATTTTTGTTAATTAATTGTTTTGTCTCTGCTCTACCTACGGAAAAATCTAAAGTGCGGTTTTGTTAAATTTTTGTTAACAAAAAAATTATAGCGCTTTTAAAATTTAAAACTATCTTTACTCTATAATCTTAAGCCCATGAATCCTTCTGCCAATGGCTGGATAAAAAAATTACTCAAGGAGCTCAGTGCCAACACCTCTTTTTGTCAATTAAAGTTGGACGACTTTTATGTAGCCTTAAAGCAAAGCGGATTTATCTACGGAAGTAATATTTCTATTGTAGATAATTGCATTGAAAACAGAGAGTTTCTTCATGAAGAGTTGACCAAAGTAAACCTTTTAGCCTCTTTTTATTACATCCACAACAAGGAAGGTGACAAAGCAGATTTTGTTGAAAGCGTTATTAACTTTTACAACACTATTGATGTTTACAAATCTTCTTTTTTTGAAGAGCTTTTAGGTGAAAAAAAATCTTCTGAGCTTTTGGAAGCTATGGTGAATAAACGTGTGCATATTGATGACAATATCCTCACAAAAAACTTTAATTACTTTATCACCAATGCACTGCTTTTTGTTGATGTTATTGCGTATCAAAAGTACCTTAGAACAGATGTAGTTTCTGAGACCTACTTAAAAAATCTTGAAGCAGCTATTGAAACCATTATTATTGAGGTTTTTGAAAACAAATCGGAAAAAACCAAATACGACAAAAGCCTTATTAAACTCATTGAAGCATCATTGAGATACCAGGACAATAGAACGCATAGCTATAACGAAGTGATCACTTTTATAAACGGACGACTCAGCAAATACTACATTACTGATATTGTATGTATGGCGTTTTGGAGTGATAAAACCATTGATCTTGAAGAGAAACAGTTTTTACAAAAACTTGGTAAAGACCTTGATGTAAAACAAGATATTATTGAGGCTTCCATTGAGCACATTAATGTGTTTTATGAAACCAATAAAGATAAAATTGCATTACTGAACTCTAAAAACATGGTTCAGAGTTTTTATGACAACTCCAGTAAAATGGTACGAAAACTCATAAAACGCAATAGCAAACGCTTACTCAAAGAGCTTAAAGAAAGTAAAGAGCTCATGATATTGCTTACCAAGTCAACCACAAGACCACTTAGTGACGACGAACAAAAAAAAGTACAAGACCAATTACTAGATATTTTTAAATCCATACCTAGCTTAGCCATTTTTATGTTACCAGGTGGTATGCTTTTACTGCCTATTTTTATAAAATTTATTCCTAAATTGTTACCATCGGCTTTTGATGACAATCGTATTGAAGAGGATTAGATACATGTTGTTCTTATATAATTGTATGCAAGCTGAAAACAACTAATGAAATTATTCAAAAAAATTAAGAAGAATAAAGAATCAACTTTAAAATGTGATAGTTGTGAATCTGAATATAACGGAATTCCATTATGTTTCGGTTCTGATTTTCCGGACTACTACTATTCTGTTCCACCAAATGAAATTGATGAGCGTGTCGAGCTTGAAAAGAGTTTGTGCGTAGTCGACAAAACTCACTTCTTTCACAGAGGTCGAGTAACGATACCAATATTAGACTTTGATAGTGACTTATATTTTGACATTTGGACTTCCATAAGTCCAGAAAATTTCGAAATTAGAATGGATTGTTGGGATAGTGAAAATCGGAAAGATTTCGGACCTTATTTTGGTTGGATTCAAAACCAAATCCCTACATACGAAAACACAATTAACATAAAATCAATTGTAATTGAACAAGACCCTGGAATTATCCCTGAAATAGAAATTACCGAAGAGAATCACCAGTTAGCGATTGACCAAAAGAATGGAATAACATATCAAAGAGCAAAGGAAATTGTTGAATTCATTCTTAAATTAAACAACAAATAAAATAAGACCACTATACAACAATGGCTATAGCTCATTGCTTCTGATTTTTCACTAAATTAGTTACTGAAACATGTAACGAAACCATGGTCCAACCGCTGCCAGCAATTTGACCAAACCGAAAACATTTATATTTATTGATTAAATGAAAAACCAATTTTTAGTTTACTTTCTAGCTACTTTCATCATTTTCTCTTGTAAAAACCAACAGGAAGAATTGACCGAAATGAATTCGTTTTTACAAGCGAATTATGAATTTAATAATAGAACTTTAAATAAGAATAAAGGAGATTATTATCGAATGATTGAAGAAATGCCAGCGCGAAAAATTGAAAAACTCAATGAATTGGATTCTCAGTTTGAACTGTTAATTTCGAAAATAGACAATGCCATCACAAATAAAGAAGGCAACTTAAAAAGCATTATTGCGGAATCAAACGAAATTCTAAACGAGATTCCGAAACTTGTCGGTAATAGAAAAGATTATTTATTACCTGAAATTAAACAACCGAAATCCGAGTCTAATGATTTAAATTTAAAATATATAAAAAATAGACTTGTAATTGGAATGGCTTATGTTTTCGAGTATTCAAGTAGACAAACCTATTCAGTAGACGGATTGTATAAAGTAGACATAGACAGTGTTATTTCACAAAAAACTGACAACGGAATCAAGCTTACTTTGACTTCGAGGTTTGGGCAACCAATAAAAGAAAATCGACACATTTTAATTAATAAAATCAAGTTCAATGGAAAAGAGGAGGAAGTCGATTTTAAACTAAAAGAGAATTACTCGATTGCTGATATTGAATTAAATTCATTACGAACTGGAATTTATGAAATAAACGGAATTTTACGATTTTATCATAGAGAACAAAAATTTGATATTCCATTCGAAAAAAAATTTAAAGTGGAATAAAAAACAAACGTATAATAATATGTAACCGCAAGTTGAAAAAACCGGATGAAAAAAACAATCCTACTTATTTTATTGACAACCTCAATTGTTTCTTGTAAAAGTCAAGAAGAAATTGATTTTAAAGTTGGTTACTTACCAAATTACAATTACACGTTGACTCAAAAACAGATTTCTGAAAACAATGTAAAATATATTGCATCAGATAAAATACTTCAAAACTTAAAAAATAATGGAGTTGAAAATCCGACAATAACGAAAGATACAAGTCTTTTAAAAAGTGTTTCTAAAACAGGAAGTCTGAAAGGAAATGAATTTCCAATTGATATAGAATTGTTAGAATCCAATAATCCATCTTTAAAAAGTGGAAGTAAATTTTTCGGAAAATCAGTTGACGGAAAAACAAAAATTGACTCTATTTCTTCTTCAACAATGACTGAAGAAAAAAAGAGAACATTACTTCCTGCAATGGAATCAATGATGAATCAAATCAAATATCCGAACAGAAAAATTAAAGTTGGAGAAAGTTTTGAGCAAAAAAGTCCAATGTCAATCCCAATTGCAGATGTTACAATTGAAATAGAAATTAATTCAATTTACACTTTAAGAAAAGCAGAAAACGGAATTGGATATTTTAACCTTGACCAAGTTTACACTATAAAATCAGCAACTAAAGATTACGAAATGGAATTAGACGGAACTGGAAAAGGACAATTAGAATATAATATAGAAAAAGAATTCTTCACCAAATTCTATCTAGAAATGGAAATGGATTTAAAAACAGAATTGGAAATATTCAGCATTGAATTACAAACAAAAAGTATAACTGACCAAGTAACTAAAATAACAGAAACTAGTAGCTAACAATATATTAATTTCCGTCTCACCCCAACTACTCCAACCACAGTTTAAAATCTTTAACACGCTCTCTAGCCACAATAACCTCTTGTTCATTATAGTTATTTAACTTTACCTGAAGTCTGGAGTTGGTATAGCTAATCATGTCTTTTATAGCATTGATATTGACAAAGAACTTTCGGCTTATTCTAAAAAAGGTTTGCGGTTCTAGTTCGTCTTCCAACTGTTCTAAGGTTAAATCTAACAAGTAGTTTCTACCTTCGACAGTATAGGCATAAGTGCCTTTGTTTTCGCTGTAAAAACATTCAATCTCATCAATATTAATAAGCTTAAGGTGTTGACCAACTTTTACCGAAAATCGTTTTTTATACTCTCGCTCTATTGGGTTTACCAACAGTTTTTTAATATCGTTAAAATCTAACGTTACGGCTTGTTGCTGTGGCAAACGCTCTTTGTATTTGCTTACTGCTTTAGCAAGATCGTCTTCGTCAATAGGCTTTAATAAATAGTCAATACTATTCAGTTTAAAGGCTTGTAACGCATACTCATCGTAAGCTGTTGTAAAGATAACAGCAGACTTTATATCAATGTGTTCAAAAATTTCAAACGATAAACCATCGCTTAATTGTATGTCTAAAAAAATTAAATCAGGATGTTGGTTATTTTGAAACCAATCCAAGGCTTCTTCAACCGAGTGTAACATGGTTTCTACAGTAAGGTCTAACCTTTCAATCATTCTATGTAACCTACGTGCTGATGGTTTTTCGTCTTCAATAATGATAATTCTCATTGCCAATCTTGTTTATCTTTATCCATAAATTCTTTTATTTTTTTGGCTTCCCATTGCTTTCCAAATAAAAAGTCTGGTCCAAAAACGCCTAATCCGTGAAAAAGCAATCCTATTCCCCAAAAAAAGGCTGTTGAATACGTAGCAAAGCTTTTTAAACTGCCACCACTATACACTATAATAAAAATAACAACAATGTTTATAATAATGTATGATGCCAAATGCCAGTAGAAGCCTACTATTTTTTCTACTTTTTTCTTAGCTCGCAAATACGCTTCTTCATGACGTATTTTATCTTCGAGTTGATTATTCTCAGGATTGTAATTAAACTGTTCCATAGCTTTTAGTTCCATTTTTTCTGTTCTTCTTCTTTCATAAATTGCTCAATCTTACGCTTTTCCCAGGTTCTACCTAAAACGCCATCGTTAACAAATACTTTGTAAGCATGGAAACCTATTCCCATTCCCCAACCTAACATTGGAAACCAAAACCATTGAAATCCCCAATACGTTTTGTAATTGATGAAAATTAAAAAAGGAATGACTAAACAGTACGAAATTAAACCGTAGTAAAACTCTTTTAGGTTATCTACATGCTTTCTTGCACGTATGTAACTGTCGTCAAATTGCGATGGTAATTCAGACTTTCTCATGATTGATATTTGTTTTGTAAGCATTGGTATTGCAACTGCAAAACGGTTTGCTTGTTGATTGATGTATACTTTTTTAGTAGTAAGGAGCTGATAACGTTGTTTAATGTTTTCGAGACCTACTCCACTACTCTTTTTTACTATTTGTTTAGGTTGCAGATTATTTTCAACAACCAGGTTTTCGTTTGCATCTTCATATATTTTAATATGCAGAGGCTTGGTAGATGTTACCATATTATGCTTTACAGCATTTTCTAACAGTAACTGTAACGATAATGGCACCACTTTACTTTCAGGGTTTGATGCCTTTTCAGGAATATCAAACGTTAAGCTATCTTCAAACCTCATCTTTAATAGCAGCATATAGGTTCGAGCAAAATCCAACTCTTCATCAACGGTTACTAAGTCTTTATTTTTTTGCTCAAGTACATATCTATATACTTTTGAAAGTGATGTTGTAAACCGTTGTGCGCTGTCAGGGTTTTCTTCAATTAAACTGGTTAACACATTTAAACTGTTGAACAAAAAATGTGGATCTAATTGATTTTTTAACGCATCAAACCTTGCTGTTGCTGTTCCTGCAATTACTTTTTGCTCCTTTACTTTATTCTGTTGATAGCGATTATAGAAATAGACTAGATGAAAAATAACAACAATGGTCATTGTAATCCACAATCCAAAACTATATTGGTTCCAGTTTTGTAAGGCTATAAAATCTTCCCATGACACACCACGATAAACGATGTATTGAAAAGCATTCATAATAAACAAACCTAACATGGTAATAGCTACCGAACCAACAAGACCTATAAGTATTCTTTGAAAACGCTGCTTTTTGGTCCAGTTGAATTTTTCAAGGAACGCAAAATAGTAGTAGTTAGAATACCCAAGCAAGAAACTATACATTTGATAGAAGCAAAAGCTTATCAAAAAGTCGTTGAAATTATCAAAATCAAACCCATCATAAAATAAGTTACCTACTATAAAAACTGCACAGCCAATAAAGAACGTAAGCGCTGCATTTTTGAAGGATTTGATCATGATACTTTAGTTTTTTGTTTAATATAATTATTCTTTACAAGCAGCAACTGTTTGTTCTACTCGCTCTTTTCCCCAATTTGGGTGAAATGGTGATTCTGGTTTAAAGTTAGCAAAAAGTTCTAATGCTCTTTCTAGATCTTTACAAAATGGTGCTGTATCTTGTCCAAAGTATTTAGCACTTCCCATATCCCATTCGGCTTTTCCTGATACTACTCTTGGGTTATCTGGTGCAATTTTTAAGGCTTTACTGTACAATTCGCTAATTTTTCCTGAGTATTTCATTCCGTAGGTCATCCCATCAAAAGCAACCCAGTTTGTTAATACATGTGCTTGCATTACCAATAATTCAGGATTGTCTTTACTAATTGACATAGCAGTGTTTAAGTGTTCCTGAGCTTTGTCTAACTGTGCTTTAAGGACGTTAGCGTCTTTTTCGCTCCAGCTTTTTAAGCTATTCATTTGAGCAATGTAATAATGTGGTAACCATTGGTCTGACTCAGCGTTTGCAATGCGTTCAAACATATTTTCGGCTTCGTCCCATTTGTTAGCTTCCCAAAGGCTAAATGCTTTTTGCATTCCTTTTTCAAAATTGGTTTGCGAATGTATAATTCCTGAAACCATTAGTGTTGCGATGATAATTAAATGTTTCATTTTGTATTGATTTAGTGTTTGTGTTTTTAATTTGATTCAAATATCTTAAGTATGGTAACCGTTTGAAAATCTATAATACCGAACTGTGAATTTTGGTTACTGAATTGTGATTTTTATTGTTTGTAATTTATCATTACTTACGTCACCTCGAGCGCAGTCGAGAGGTCAATAAAACTCAATAAGTTTTTAATAAGGTCTCGACTGCGCTCGACCTGACAAGGAAAATTTATTATTGGCAATTACTATTCATTGTAATCTATTGTGATTTTTATAAATTATCTAACTGATTATCCTTTCCATCGTCGCTAATAGTCCAGAAAAATCCAACAAAGAAGAATTGATCTGCTGCTGGTAAAATGGCTTGTCTGTTAAAATTACCGTTAGCATTTGCCGTATTAGAATATTGATACCCATTAATATTATTAAACCCTAAGACGTTATTCACTGAAAAGTAAAGTATCTTTTGTTGGCTTAGTAAATAGGCCCAGTTAAAACTTAAACTGTTATAGCTTTTAGTAGTTTCATTTAAAAAACCGTTTCTGTTTGGGTTAGTATATGGTCGTCCTGAAGCGTAGCTGTAACTTAACCCAAGTTGACTTTTCCAATCATCTACCCAATACTTTACTACTGCTGAAAAATTATGTGTATTCGCAAAACTTGGCTGCGCTTTTTCAGGGTAATTAAGGTATTGTCTTTCGGTATCTAAATAAGAATAACTTAACCAGTAATCTATGTTTTTTAAACTCTTATTATCTCTCCAAAAAACATCTAATCCTTGAGCATATCCAGAGCCTTCATTTGTATAGTCGCTATCAAAACTTGCCATATCAGTATCAAACAACACCAAGTTGTCATACGCTTTTCTATAGGCTTCTACTCTAAACAATCTACCATCACTTACATGCTGATAGTTTAAAATATAATGCTGTGTGTTTTGTGTTTTTAGATCGTTATCAAACTTTAAATAATCTCCTGAAACAGTTTGAAAAAAGTTACCATAAGCTAATGATACCTGACCGTTTTTTGAAGTCTTGTAAGCTAAAGATGCTCTAGGTGCAACATCAAAACGCTTAGTAGTGTTGTAATAATCACCTCGTAAACCAGCTTTTAACGCTAGTTTTTTACTGAATACAATATCAGTTTCAGCAAAAACAGCAGAGATATTATTATTAAAACCGTAGCTAGCACTAATGCTCTCGTCAGTATACGTTTCATTAAAATCGGTTAAAAATTGTTCTGCACCAAAGTTTAGTTTAAAACGACTACTGAATCGTTTTTTAAGTTTTAATTTAAAATGAGCAGAATGTTCTTTATTATCAATATCGCTATCAATAATACCAACATCAGTATTGGCAACTGTATAACTTAAACCCGATTTTATAGACCAGTTATTGTTTAACACACCACTGTAGCTAGCGTTTGTATAGAAATTGTTGTTTTTTAATTTAAAATCAATTCCCTCTTCATAATTGATATCTTCTTGATTCAATTCTAAATTAGAAGTATCAAAAGCAGCATAAAACTTTAATAAACCTGAGTCAAATTTTTGTCTAAAAACAGCTTCTCCTTGAGCACCTCTATAAGGCTTTTCCCAATCGTTTCTATCTGGAAACAAAGCAATGTAAGGTGCTAAATTTATGTAAGACGCATTAACACTCAATGAGGAATTGTTCCATTTTTCAGTGTGACCTAATCCTCCACCAACAGTCATTATACTAATATCTGTCTTTTCTTGGTCTGGTTCGTCAATAGTGTTCAACAGCAACACACTAGAAAGCGCTTGTCCGTATTCTGCTGAATATCCTCCTGTTGAAAATGTAATTCCGTCAAATAAAAATGGAGAGTATCGACCTCTTGTTGGCATATTGTTAGGTGTTGGGCTATAAGGTGTAAACACTCTAATACCATCAATAAAAATTTGAGTTTCGGCAGCATCACCACCTCTTACAAAAAGTCTACCATCTTCAGCAACTGTTGATGTTCCTGGTAATGTTTGTAAAGCACCAACAAAGTCACCTAAAGCACTTGCAGTAGTTACCACATCTAAAGGTTTAAGTACCGAAACTTTACTGTTATCATTAGCTTCGAAAGTTCCTGCTGAAATAACAACAGCATCCAATACACTAACGTCTTCTCTTAACTTAATTTGAACATCAGTAAATGTTGTTACCTCATTGGTAATTGATTTTGTTTCATAAGATAAAAAGGATACTATTAAAGTTTGTTGTCCTGTTTCTTCTGTAGTAAAGCTAAAATTACCTTGTTCATCAGTAGTAGCACCATCGTAAGTGCCATCTAGATACACATTTGCTCCAAAAACTGGCTCACCAGAAGTATTGGTTACCTTACCACTAACTGTTGTTTGAGCTATAGTAAGTGTTGTAAAAAGCAATACTAAATACGTAATAATTTGTTTCATTGTAATAGTTGATTTAAACTGTTCGTTTTTTGATTGATGCCACAAAACTGCAACAGACCTATTAATACTGAAATTCAATGTCACCGAATTGTATGTTTTTTATGACGAATTGTAAAAAATTGGGAAAATGAGTAACTAAAAGCCTACATTTACTACTAATGAAGTAGCTATTACTTATCTAAAAACCAACACAATGAAAAAATCAGTTTTATTCCTGTTCAGTATCTTGTTTTCAATAACCTTTAATGCCCAAGACAAACTGCTTAGAGGCATAGAAAAGGAACTCAATAAAATACTCGAAGTTACTAATGCACCTGGTTTTGCAGTTGCTGTTGTTGAAGGCGACAAAGTAGTTTATGCCAAAGGATTTGGATACAGAGACTACGAAAACAAAACACCTGTAGACATCAACACACTATTCGCTATTGGGTCGTCGTCAAAAGCATTTACTTCTGCTATTTTAGGAGTTTTAAGAGCTGACGAAAAACTCTCTTTTGATGATAATCCTAGACTTCATATACCTGAATTAGAGTTTTATAATAATGACATGAACAACAATATCATTATAAAAGACCTTATGAGACACAGCACAGGTCTTCCAAGGCATGATGGTTCATGGTATTTTTTCCCAACGCATGACAAAGACAGCTTATTGGCAAGAGTAAAATACCAAGAACCTTTTACAGGTATAAGACAACAATGGTATTACAATAATTTTGGCTTTTTAGCTCAAGGTGTAATCGCTGAAAAAATTACAGGTAAAACTTGGGAAGACAATATTAAAGAGTTGTTTTTCGAACCTCTTGGTATGAATCGTTCCAATGCATCTATTTCTGAAATGAAATCAGCCTCAAATGCTGCTTATGGCTATTTGTTAAAAGACGACAACACCATTAGTAAAATGAAATACTATGATATTGCTGGTATGTCTCCTGCAGGAGCAATAAACAGCAGTGTGTATGATATGACCAAATGGTTGATTACATGGATAAACAATGGAAAATTTAATGATAAAGAGATTATACCTGAAAGCTATATCACAGAAGCTATAGGGTCTCAAATGGTTATTAGTAGTAATATTCCTGATAAAGAATTTCCTGATATTTATTTAAACAACTATGGTTACGGCTGGTTCTTACAGTCTTATAAAGGGCATTATAGAGTGGAACATGGTGGTAATATTGATGGGTTTTCGGCTAACGTAGCGTTTTTCCCTACTGATAAAATTGGAATTGTTGTACTTACCAACCAAAATGGTTCAGCGGTTCCATCGTTGGTTAGAAATACAATTGCTGATAGAATGATAGGTGCAGAACAAACTGATTGGGCAGAACGCCATAAAGAAAATCTTGAAAAAAGTAAACAAGCACAAGCCGAAGCAAAAGAAGAATCTTCAATTTCAAACGTAAAAAACACAAGACCTTCGCATATTACTCTTGACTATACAGGAACTTACTCCAACAAAGGTTATGGCGATTTTAAAATTTATGTAGAAAACGACTCGTTATTTTCTGAAGCTAATGGAGAAAAAATTTATTTTAATCATTTTCATTATGATGTTTTTGAAATGGTTGATGTTACTGACAATAAAGTTGACACCACGCAGTATGGTAAAGCGCTTAAGATAAACTTTCAAACTAATGATGCTGGAGACATTTCAGGAGCAAAACTAAAGTTAGATCCAATGGTTAATGCTATTGAATTTAAACGTACTCCAAGTACTATTGACATAGACTTAAAAACGCTTGAGCAATATTCTGGTGAATATGAATTAGCTGGCACCACTTTAAAGGTGTATGTTAAAGAAGAAACACTTTATCTTTTTGTTCCTGGTCAACCAGAATATGAACTCATGGCTACTGATAGACATAAGTTCTCTTTTAAAACCCTTGAAGGTTTTAAAGTAGAATTTGTTGAAGCTGAAGATGGTAAAATAATTGAACTAAAAGCAATACAACCTAACGGAACCTTTGCGGCAAAACGAAAGTAACTTCTTAATTATAGAGTATTAAAAGCACTTTTACCAAAGTGCTTTTTTTATGAGTCTGCGTTAGTCAATATATCATGAGTAGCCCATTGTACTGCAGCATCTAAATCGTTAAAACGTCTTATTTTTTGTGTAAAGAATAAGCTTTCAATTAAGGTATTAAGAAAGCTTTTACTAGAATAGCCAACTACTCCATAACCTTTTAGCGCATAATTTCCTTTAAAGAATTTCACCCAACCATTAGGTTTTACAGAATAAGAATGTATTCGGTGAGATAGATATACAATATCTGCACCATTGCCTCCAATGAATTTTGAAACATCTTCTACAATTCGGTTACCATGATCTTCCCAAGTGAAATTAATACCTTCAGAAATTTCAGAAATCAAATACCCTTTAAACACAAAAACATCTCCAAATTCATAATTGAATTCTTTCAATACTTGTTCGTATAAAGGCGTATGTTTTACACTTATCATAGATTGAAATTAGTAATAAAACGAATACTATAAAAAGCATATAATAGTTTTTCGATGTAATGAATCAAAAACAAGTTAATCTATTGTATTTGAAATAGATAAGACCAAAACAAAGCTTACAAAACCTTGATAAAAAGTAGTTTTAATCCTTAGTTTTTAAAGAATCTTGATACTTAATAAGTGTTTCAGCAATGTTTTGTGCTCTCGTGTTGCGAGGATTCATTTCAAACGCAATTTTGTAGTTTTTATAGGCTTGCGCACTATCACCTGCACTTAAATATGCTTCACCTAAACTATCATACACATTTGAGCTTTCAGGAAACATAGCCACATTCATTTTTAAAACTTCTATAGCATCGTCGTATTTTTTATCGTTAATTAAGCGATAACCAAGTTGATTAATTTCACCTTCGTTAACCACATCTTTAGTGGAATCTTTTTTCTTTATTGCAAGAAAACCTTCAACCGCTTGCTTGTACTCTTTATCTTTTAAGTGCATGCGTGGAGTTTTGTAGTCATCTGCAACCTTTATAAAATCATAAGTAATTAAATCTTCATTGTCCTTTGAAGTTTCAGATAGATAAAACACCTCGGTTTCTGGATGCTTTACAAACCTCAACTTAGCATACAAATCACTTACAAAAAACTCATTGCTATCCATTACGACAGGCTTTATAACACCTTCACGCCAATTAAAATATATGGTATTGTCTTTATAGAAGACGTCAATAACATCATTATCATGATACAAATAACGTCCTGTAGTTTGCGCTTTAAATTCTGGAGAAAATTTGACGCTTTTAGAACACGCACTTAGAAGAATTACTGTAAGTAAAAGAAATAGTGTATTACGTTTCATAATAGTTGGTTGGATTGGTTATTAGTTGAGACCAGAGCAAAAAAAAAGTCTCATTTATAAATGAGACGATTTTTTTAATGTATTGTTACGTGTTTACTGTAAAAAGTGGCAATCTACTTTACATCCATCAATTCTACATCAAACACTAAAGTAGCGTTTGGAGGTATAACTCCACCTGCTCCTCTACTACCATAACCAAGATCGCTAGGTATTACTAAACGTGCTTTATCACCAACGTTTAATAAGCAAATACCTTCATCCCAACCAGGAATAACTTGTCCTACTCCTACTTGAAAATCTAACGGTTGGTTACGTTTGTATGAAGAATCAAACACAGTACCATCGGCTAACTGACCTTTATAATGTACTGATACCATTTTACCAGCTTCAGCAGCTTTTCCGTTTCCTTTTTGAATGATTTGATATCTTAAACCGCTTTTAGTTTCATCAAAACCAGCAGCTAATTTATCTAGCTCAGCTTTTGCAGCTTCACGTTCAGCAGCTAAACGTTTTTCTCTTGCACCTTCAAATGTTCTAAACGCTTCAACAGCATTAAAGTTTTCAGCGTCAGCACCAACTCTTACAATCTCTAAAGTATTAATTTCGTCACCTTGTGCAATAGCATCTACTACATCTTGTCCTTCTACCACTTTACCAAACACAGTGTGGTTGTTATCTAACCAAGGTGTTTCAACATGAGTGATAAAAAACTGACTTCCGTTTGTTCCTGGTCCTGCGTTTGCCATAGACAATACTCCTGGTCCATCGTGCTTTAAATCTGGGTGAAACTCGTCGTCAAACTGGTATCCAGGATTTCCTGAACCTGTACCTTGTGGGCAACCACCTTGAATCATAAAATCTGGAATCACTCTATGAAATTTTAATCCGTTATAATAAGGTGTTCCTTGTGGTTTTACTGAGTTTTCTAAGTTTCCTTCAGCTAATGCTACAAAATTACCAACTGTTCCTGGTGTTTTTTGATATTCTAGTGCGACTACTATCTCGCCTTTTGAGGTATTAAATTTTGCGTATAAACCGTCTTGCATGCTATTTTATTTTAAATGAGGTGCAAAGATAAAAAAGTATGCGCGAAGTACGAAGCAAGAAGTGAGAAGATTAAAGCAAATGTTAATCTATTCTAAAACAAAGAATTAATTGCTACAGACAAAAAACTAGTAACTAAAAACTAATTAGCCACTTCGCTAATAAATTTAATTCGATAAAGGCGTAATTCTTCATCATCATAATCACCATCAAACTCTTCTATAGCATCAGAAATTTTATCGGTTTCAGACTCCATAAAGTACTCATGGATTTCTTCTTGCTGGTCTTCATCTAAAATTTCATCAATCCAATAATTGATATTCAATTTTGTCCCTGAATACACAATCGCTTCCATTTCCTTTATAAAATCTGGCATATCCATACCTTTTGCTGAAGCAATATCATCTAAAGGTAATTTTCTGTCCACGTTTTGAATGATGTAAAGTTTTATAGCAGAGTTAGTACCAGTACTTTTAACCACCATATCATCTGGTCTAATGATATCGTGTTCTTCAACATAGTTTGAGATTAATTCTATAAAATCCTTTCCGTATTTTTTAGCTTTACCATCTCCAACACCATGCACATTACTCAATTCGTCTAAGGTAATAGGATATTTTAAAGCCATGTCTTCTAACGAAGGGTCTTGAAAAATCACAAAAGGCGGTACTCCAAGTTTTTTTGCGTTGCGTTTTCTTAAATCTTTAAGTAAACCCATTAGCTGTTCATCGGCTACTGCTCCTCCTCCTTTTGAGGCTGTAATAATACTATCATCGGTAGTTTCATCAAATACATGGTCTTCAGTCATCATAAAAGACACAGGAGAATTTATAAAGTCCTTGCCTTCATTTGACAATCTTAAAACACCATAGGTTTCAATATCTTTTTTAAGATAACCAGCCACCAAAACTTGACGTATCAATGCCATCCAATAGCGCTTATCATGATTACTTCCAACACCAAAAAAGTCTTGTGCATCAGTTTTATGCGAAGCAATTAATGCGTTGGATTTTCCTGTAAGTACATGTACCAAATCCTTAGACTTGTACTTCTCGTTAGTTTTTGCAACAGTCTCTAAAAGCACTGCAACGTCTTCTTTGGCTTCGTGCTGCTTTTTAGGATTACGCACATTATCATCCATATCGCCTCCTTCACCAGTTTCGTTGTCAAACTCTTCACCAAAATAATGCAGTATAAATTTTCGTCGAGATACCGAACTTTCTGCAAAAGCAACCACTTCTTGCAATAAGGCTTGTCCAATTTCTTGTTCAGCAACAGGTTTACCTGACATGAATTTTTCGAGTTTCTCAATATCCTTATAAGCATAAAATGCCAAACAATGTCCTTCACCACCATCACGACCAGCTCTACCAGTTTCTTGATAATAACTCTCAATACTTTTTGGCATATCATGGTGAATAACAAAACGCACATCAGGTTTGTCAATTCCCATACCAAAAGCAATAGTAGCTACAACCACATCAGCATCTTCCATTAAAAACATATCCTGATGTTTAACTCTGGTTTTTGGATCTAATCCTGCATGATAAGGTACAGCGTTTATGCCATTAACCTGAAGCACTTGTGCTAATTCTTCAACTCGCTTTCTACTTAAACAATATACAATACCCGATTTTCCTTCGTTTTGCTTTATAAATCGAATAATATCGGCATCGACGCTTTTAGTTTTAGGACGTACTTCGTAAAAAAGATTTGGTCGGTTAAAGGATGCTTTAAAGGTATTGGCTTTGGTGATATCTAAACTCTTTAAGATATCTTCTTGTACCTTAGGTGTAGCAGTTGCTGTTAAACCAATAATAGGTATGTTATCACCAATTCGCTTTATAATGTGTCTTAAATTTCGGTATTCTGGTCTAAAATCGTGTCCCCATTCACTAATACAATGGGCTTCATCAACAGCCATAAATGATATTTGTACAGACCTTAAAAACTCAACATGTTCTTCTTTGGTTAAAGATTCGGGCGCTACATAAAGCAATTTAGTAACTCCATTTACAATATCCTCTTTTACTTTTCTAACTTCTGTTTTATTGAGAGAAGAATTTAAAACATGTGCAATTCCTTCTTCGTTCGACACACCTCTTATGGCATCTACTTGGTTTTTCATTAAGGCAATTAAAGGCGAAACAATAATTGCTGTTCCGTCTTTAATAAGTGCTGGCAACTGATAACACAGTGATTTTCCGCCACCTGTAGGCATAATCACAAAAGTATCGTTGTCTTGAACTATACTTTTTATTACAGGCTCTTGAAGCCCTTTAAATTTTGAAAAACCAAAGTATTGTTTGAGTGCTGAATGTAAGTCAATTTCTTTTATACTCATTAATCCCTATTAGTATTTTATATACATTTGCATAACACTAAAGATAACAATTTCTTTAGACGCATCAAACCCAAAAATTAATAAATTTTGAACATTAAAGATTCTATCCTTAATACTGCAAAAAAAACAATCGCTATTGAGCAAAATGCTATCGCTAATTTAAGTAATTTACTTGACGATGACTTTGCAAATGCAGTTGAACTTATTTATAACTCCAAAGGACGTGTAATTATTACAGGTATTGGTAAAAGTGCCATTATCGCTAATAAAATTGTAGCCACATTAAATTCTACAGGAACTCCTGCAGTTTTTATGCATGCTGCCGATGCTATTCATGGTGATTTAGGTTTAATTCTTGAAGACGATGTAGTAATTTGTATTTCTAAAAGTGGAAACACACCAGAAATTAAGGTGTTGGTACCACTTATTAAGAATGCAAAAAATAAAATGATTGCCATTACTGGTAATAACACCTCATTTTTAGCGCAACAAGCCGATTATATTTTAAATGCTTATGTAGAGCAGGAAGCTTGCCCAAATAACCTAGCACCAACAACTAGTACTACTGCGCAATTGGTTATTGGTGATGCCTTAGCGATTTGTCTACTGGAATTACGAGGCTTCTCAAGTAAAGATTTTGCAAAATACCATCCTGGAGGAGCTCTTGGTAAACGACTGTACTTAAGAGTAAGCGATTTATCTTCGGTTAATCAAAAACCTCAGGTAACACTCAATACTAATGTAAAAGAAGTTATTGTTGAAATTTCTGAAAAAATGCTCGGTGTAACTGCTGTGGTAGAAGACCACAAAATTGTAGGTATTATTACTGATGGTGACTTAAGACGTATGCTTACCAAAACCGATTCGTTTTCTGGATTAACCGCAAAAGATATTATGAGCAGCAATCCAAAACGTATTGATGAAAACGCAATGGCTGTTGATGCTATGGAAGTTATGGAAGAATACGGTATTTCTCAACTTTTAGTAGAACATAAAGGTAAATATGCTGGAGTTGTACATCTACACGACCTCATCAAAGAAGGAATTATCTAATGGCAAAAAAGAACATCAATGAAATGTCATTTCTTGATCATCTTGAAGATTTAAGATGGCATATAATTAGAGCTATAGTAGCAATATTAATTGCTGGTGTGGTGGCTTTTATTTTTAAAGGATTCATTTTTGAAACCATCATTTTTGGTCCTAAACAAATGAGCTTTCCTACCTATAGAATACTTTGTGACATTTCAACCTTTGTAGGTGTTGACACCACGTTTTGTGCTGATGAGTTTCCGTTTATTATTCAAAACAGAACCATGGGCGGACAATTCTCTGCTCACATTTGGACATCTATTTATGCTGGTTTGGTTATTGCATTTCCGTTTGTAATCTATCAATTCTGGAAATTTATAAGTCCTGGACTTCATGAAAACGAACGCAAACATTCTAGAGGGTTTATAATTATTGCCTCCTTACTATTCTTTATTGGTGTCCTTTTTGGATATTATATTGTAACACCTTTATCTATTAACTTTTTAGGAACCTATACAGTAAGTCAGCAAATTTCAAACGAGATAGATATTAGTTCTTACATCTCTTTGGTACGCTCATCCTCTTTGGCGTCTGGTTTTATTTTTGAATTACCTATTCTTATTTATTTCCTAACAAAAATAGGGTTGGTTACACCTGAATTCCTTAAAAAATACCGCAAGTTTGCCTTAGTTATTGTATTAATCCTTTCGGCAATCATAACACCTCCTGATATTACAAGTCAGGTAATTGTGGCTATTCCTATATTAATACTGTACCAAGTAAGTATATACATTTCAAAATTTGTGGTAAGAAAACAAAATAAAAAAGCAAAACATGTCTGATATAATTAAAGAATTTAATGACTATCGTTCTAGGATGAACGATGCCATACTTGCTGACAATAACAAAATCATAAAACGTATTTTTAACCTAGATACCAATGCCTTTTCTGAAGGTGCTTTGGATGTAAAAACCAAAGAGCTTTTGGGCTTGGTAGCCTCTACTGTATTACGTTGTGACGATTGCATCAAATACCATTTACAATCCTGTCACGAAGCTGGTTTAAGCAAAGCTGAAGTAGTTGAAGCTTTAAGCATTTCTACGCTGGTTGGTGGCACTATTGTTATTCCTCATTTGCGAAGAGCCTATGAATTTTGGGATGCTTTAGAAGCACAAAACTAATTAGCGACCAATGTTTAAGCACTTTATCATCACACGTTTTAATTTAAGACTTAAAGAATGGTCTGTAACAAAACATGGTGATGATGTGCTTTCTGAAACTTGGTTAGCTAATCGATTTCAGCTTTTTGAAACCTATTGCTTACCTTCTGTACAACAGCAAACCAATCAAAACTTTGTTTGGTTACTGTGTTTTGACACAAAAACACCTGAAGTTTATAAGCAAAAGATTGAGGCTATTGCTAATACATATAGTAATATTCAGCTGCTCTACATTGATGGTCAAGAACAATTTTCTGAAACTATCTCTAACACTATAAATCAGTCGTTACTTGAAACGGACACACACCTTATCACAACACGTTTAGATAATGATGATGCGATCCATAACACCTTTGTAGATACTATTCAATCACATTTTAAACCTCAAGAACAGTTAACTATCGACTGCACTGAGGGTTATCAACTTATCTTAAAGCAAAATAAAAAACCTACTCTTCGAAAGATGCATTATGTAGGTAATGCTTTTATAAGTTTAATTGAAGCTAAAGCTAATTTTAAAACGGTATTAAGCAGGCGTCATAATTTGTGGAGTGAGGTACCATCTGTTCAAATCAATACTAAACGCCTTTGGATTCAACTGGTGCATCAAGAAAACATTTCAAATACTGAAAAACTACAGTATCCTGAAACCAATACATTTACACGTTCTGATTTTGCAATAGACCCAAAAATTGAGTTAAAATCAAACCTCCAAATACGTTTTGGTAACTTTTGGAGTTTAGTACAACGTGTACTAATCAAATTAAAAATCGTAAGTTTGCCGTCATAGTAAACAGTGTTCAAAATGTTAAGCCTGTGAAATTAAGAGCCGAAAATTTAATGAAGTCCTATAATGGACGTCGCGTGGTAAAAGATGTGTCCCTTGAAGTTAATCAAGGTGAAATCGTAGGTCTTTTAGGACCTAATGGAGCTGGTAAAACCACATCCTTTTATATGATTGTTGGGTTGATAAAACCTAATGGTGGAACTATTTATCTAGAAAACACTGACATCACCAAATACCCAATGTACAAAAGGGCTCAAAACGGAATTGGATATCTAGCACAAGAAGCTTCAGTATTTAGAAAATTGAGTATTGAAGATAATATTTTAAGCGTGTTACAACTCACCAAGCTTAGCAAAAAAGAGCAGCATCTTAAAATGGAATCCTTAATTGAAGAGTTTGGTTTAGGACATATTAGAAAAAACCGAGGCGACTTACTCTCTGGTGGTGAGCGTCGTAGAACCGAAATTGCAAGAGCTTTAGCAACCGACCCAAATTTCATTTTATTAGATGAACCTTTTGCAGGTGTTGACCCTGTTGCGGTTGAGGACATACAACGTATTGTAGCCCAATTAACCAAAAAAAATATTGGCATCCTTATTACCGACCATAACGTACAAGAAACTTTAGCGATTACTGATAGAACCTATTTAATGTTTGAAGGTAGTATTCTTAAAGCTGGTATCCCTGAAGATTTAGCTGCAGACGAAATGGTACGTAAAGTGTATCTAGGGCAAAACTTTGAGCTTCGTAAAAAACGATTGGAGTTTTAATTATTTCCCTTTCTTAAACACTGTCTTTAATAACACATACAAAAGTGTAGTTTGCAATAGTAGGTTGATAAGCACTAGCAATAAAACCTTCCATAAACTTCCCATAGCATAAAACGGGTAGCTTCTATCTATCAAGCTCAATGGCAAACTCGTTATTGTAACAAGATAACCCAAAAGAGTATTTATAAAACTTCCTGCTGGAGCACTACTATTAGATGTTAATAAGTGAAGGACTTGTATAACAACCACTGTTAAAACTATAATTAAAAATAGCTTAACAAAGTACTTAATGTTAATGCGACCCTTCACCTTGTTTCATTTTAGCATGTTGGCTTTCAGCTAATAATTTCTTTTGATAACGACCTTGAACCACATCTACAATAACCAAAACAGCCAATACAAAATAGAAAGTTGTTTTACTCATTGGCACTATTTCGTTTCCAAACAATTTAATGTGTGCCAAATGACCGCCTTCGGTAACTAGCATGATACCAACAATAAATAGGATGAACAATCCAAGCACTTCGTACATTCTGTTTTTTGCCAAAAACGCCGAAATCTTATCCGCTAAAATAAGCATTAGCAATCCGCTTATCACTATAGCAATAGCCATGATAATAAAGGCTGTGGTAGGATTTTCAATATCACTAGTTAAACCAATAGCCGCTAAAATAGAATCAAAAGAAAACACTAAGTTCATTAACACAATACTCACTATGGCAGCATTGGCAGATTTACTACGTTTGGAATTAGCAGCATCAACATCTTGTGTTAAGTCGTGTTTAGAAATCATATGCCATATTTCTTTAATAGCAGTATAAATAATAAACCCACCTCCTATTAAGACAATTAAACTATGACCATTAAATGCAAACTCTGCAACATCTTTAAAGTCTCCTGTTAAAAACGAAAATGGTTCTTGAAAATAATCAATTAGTGACACCAACAAAAACAACAGCACAATACGTAAACCTATAGCTATTAAAATCCCTACTTTTCTTACGCGCTTTCTATCTTGTTCTGGTGCTTTTTTAGACTCTAACGAAATGTATAAAAGGTTATCAAACCCAAGTACAGCTTGCAACATCACAAGCATTAAAAGGGTAAAAATATTTTCAAGCATAGTAAATGAGGTTATTTAGTGAATAGAGAAACTAAAATATATAAAGCTATAATCAGTGGTATTGCTGCAAACTGCAAAGCAATTAACAACACAGCGCTTAAAATAATAAAGACGTAGCGTACACTATTATTTTTAAAACTCCAATCCTTAAATTTTAGCGCAAAGAGTTTTAGGTTACATACAAGCAAGTAGCTACTTACAACTGTCAGCACCAATAAAAACCAAGGATTAAGAATCACAGCGTTTAAAAACGAATGATTTTGAAACTCCATAATCAATGGCAGTGAAACAATCAATAAGGCATTGGCAGGTGTTGGTAAACCTTTAAAATAGGTTTGCTGGTCTTCATCCACATTAAATTTCGCCAAGCGATACCCTGAAGCCAAAGTAATCAACAACCCAAAAAACGCAAAAGGCGACACGCTTAAGTCATACCAATGCATTGCAGAAGTCCAATCTCTTGTAGGCTCATAAAAACCAGAACCGCTCATACTTAAAGCCAATAGTTTAAACATGATAATTCCAGGCACCAATCCGCTAGTTACCATATCAGCCAAAGAGTCTAGCTGAAGTCCTATTTCACTTTGCACATTGAGTTTTCGAGCTAAAAGCCCATCAAAAAAGTCAAAGAAAATTCCTAAGAAAACAAATACTGCAGCAGTTACAAAATTGTTATGCACTGCAAAAATCACAGCAACAGCGCCACAAAATAAATTCAGAAGCGTAACAAGGTTAGGAATGTGTCGTTTCAAAAGTTGTCAATTAGTTTTGTGTAAAAATAGAAAACTATTTTGAAAATACTCAGGCAACTTGCACTTCCTATACAATATCTCCTCTAATTTCTAGTTTAATAGATGAAAAATATTGTGCATATTTGTAAAAATTTTTGCTATTGAAAAAGTACATACTCCTTACGCTTACCTTAGTTTCATTGTTAAGTAACGCGCAAACCACCCGAAAGTACTCTAACGAATTTATGAATATTGGTGTGGATGCTGCTGCATTAGGGATGAGCAATGCAGTAGTGTCGCACACAAGCGATGTCAATTCAGGTTACTGGAATCCTGCTGGTTTAATAGCTCTCGAAGACAACCAATTGGCATTAATGCACTCTAGTTATTTTGCTAATATTGCCAACTACAACTATGCTGCTTTTGCAATGCCTTTAGACGACAGAAGTGCAGTAGGTATCTCGTTAATACGTTTTGGAGTCGATGATATTTTAGACACTACTCAGCTTATTGACGACCAAGGAAACATTAATTACGACAGAGTTAAACTCTTTTCAACTGCCGATTATGGCCTTACCTTTTCCTATGCAAGAGACCTACCTGTTCCTGGACTAAGTTATGGTGTTAATGCTAAAGTTATTAGAAGGATTATTGGTGATTTTGCCTCATCTTGGGGATTTGGTTTAGACTTAGGTGTACAATTTCAATCGGAAAACGACTGGAAGTTTGGGATTATGGCAAGAGATATTACCACAACGTTTAATGCGTGGTCTATAGACGAAGAAAAGTTTGAACAAATAAGTGGTGCGGTTGAAGGACAAAACCAGGAACTCCCTGAGAGTTCAGAAATCACGATCCCTAAGCTACAAATAGGTATGTCTAAGCAATGGATATTTCACTATGACTATTCACTCTTAGCAGCTTTAGACCTTAATGTGCGTTTTGAACAAAACAACGACATCATCTCTACCTCTTTTGCTAGTGTCAATCCTGCGCTTGGTTTTGAGTTTGGGTATACCGACTTGGTGTTTTTACGTTTAGGCGCTGGGAATTTCCAAAACGAATTACAGTTTGATGATTCTGAAGATTTAACCTTCCAACCTAATTTTGGTGTAGGCTTCAAATACAAAGGTATTCAGCTAGATTATGCGTTTACCGACATAGGAGACCAAAGCGCTGCCTTATACTCTAACGTGTTTTCCCTAAAACTCGATTTTAGTATCTTTAGATAAATAATAGCTACTTATGAGATGTCTTTTTAGCCTTATTGTTTTATTATTAGTAATAAACACAGCAAGCGCACAACAGGCACTATCACCTAATGCCGAAATTAGTGTCCTCACAATAGGACCAGGAACGTCTTTAAACGATGCTTTTGGACATAGCGGATTTAGAATCAAAGATAGAACACAAGGTCTAGATGTAGTCTACGGCTACGGACAATACGATTTTGATGCGCCTAATTTCTATTTAAAATTCGCACAAGGAAAACTCAATTACCTTATTAGCAAACATAATTTTGAAGACTTTTACAGAGCCTATGTATATTACAACAGAACCGTAAAAGAACAGGTTTTAAATATCACTACAGAAGAACAACAAGCACTTTTCAATTATTTACAGAACAATTACAAACCTGAAAACAGAGCCTACCTTTACGATTTCTTTTATGACAATTGCGCGACTAGAATAAGAGATGTAGCCAACACTGCTTTAGACCAAAATATTACTTACAACACACCTGAAGATTACCAAGAGCAAACCTTTAGAACGCTCATTCAAAACAACCTCAACAAAAACAGCTGGGGAAGTTTAGGGATTGATATTGCCTTAGGATCTATTATAGATAAAACAGCAACACCTAACGAACAACTTTTTCTTCCTGAAAATATCTATAGGTTTTTTAGTACTGCTACACTACAAAACGGACAACCTCTAGTCAAACAATCTCTGATACTCTATACAAAGAAAGAACAACAAGTTTCATCTAACTTCTTACTTAGCCCTTTGTTTATACTTAGTATTTTAGCATTACTTATTATACTAATTACTTATAAAGATTACAAGAAAAAGAAATGCACCAAGTTGCTAGACGGTATTATCTTTTCTGTTACTGGTTGTATTGGAATAGTACTTTTACTGCTTTGGTTTGCTACCGACCATAGTGCCACAGCAAACAACTATAATCTGTTATGGGCATTTGCCCTTAACGTATTTGTAATACAACAAGTACTAAAACAAACACCTTCTAAATGGTTTTTAAGATACCTCTCTTTTTTAATAATTATGCTCTGCCTATTGGTATTTCATTGGCTAACAGGAGTACAAGTATTCGCCATCACCTTAACACCTTTACTAATCGCCTTAGCGATAAGGTATATATTCTTGTTACGTTACTTTAAAAACAGCACAACAAACTAAACCCACTGCCTACTAAAAACTGCTTACCGCCTACTGAAAACTGCCTACTGCCCTCTATAATACAACACTGCACTCAAGGTCTTCACTAGGATATTAACGTCCATAAAAAAGCTACAATGCTTAATGTAGTAAAGGTCGTATTGCAACTTCGTTAAACTATCATCAACCGAACTTCCATACCTCGACTTTATTTGTGCCCAACCTGTTAGTCCAGGCTTTATCACGTGACGCATTTCATAAAAAGGAATAATCTGAGACAACTCGTTAACAAAATAAGGACGCTCTGGTCGAGGTCCTATCACACTCATTTCACCTTTAAGCACATTAACAAACTGCGGAATTTCATCAATTCTCGAGCGTCTTAAAAAGCGTCCAAACGGAGTCACTCTACTGTCATTTTTTTGAGCCCATTTGGCCTCTCCTGACGATTCTGCATTAACAATCATACTTCTAAGCTTCACAATGTTAAAAACAGCTCCGTTTTTTCCAACACGTTCTTGAACATAAAACAAAGGGCCTCTGTTCGCGATAAGATTCCCTATAAGAATGATAGGCAGCATAGCTACTCCAAAAAGCAATCCTACAGTAGAAAAAATAAGATCAAATGAACGATGAAAAAGTTGATAGAGTTTATTTTGATGACTTCTACTAAACGGGAAGTATTTATAAAAATCCTTACCTACAAATTGAATTGGCACTCTATGGGTAATCTCTTCATAAACTTGAGTGTATTCACGAATGGTAAAACCGCTTTCTAAAAGCATCATAAGACTACCATATATCTCATTAGTAATAGTCTCAGAGTTATAAGCTGCCACTAGAATCTCCGAAATATTCTGCTCATTAATAACTGACAATAACTCGTGAGGCTGAAACTCTTTAAGCCCTCTAAACTTAATAGGTGCTTCGTGCTCTTGTTCACAGTTAATAAACCCAACTATTTTGTAATTAGGATCGGCTTGTTTTAAAGGTTTAATAATGCTTTCAATATTTGAAATCTCGCCTACCAGCAGTACTTTTTTATAAAACCTAGGCTTAGTAATAAACGTCACATATACCACACGCCACAAAAACACCATAACAATAATTGACGAATAGAAGTATACTATTTCAATACGTTTATCAGGTAAAAAAGGTGTAAAGAAAGGGGTTAACATGTATATCAATACAACTGTTGAGGCGGTAAGCACTACATTCCTAAACGTAACATCTAGGGTACTGGACTTTTGTAAATCATAAATTTCAAAAACAGTCCCTAAAATAGTAAGATAAAAGGCTAAAACCACTAAAGCGACTCCATGTTCTTGGTGAAGTGTAAGGTAATTAAAATCAAAAAACTGCTCAAGAAGATACAGTCCTAAAAACACCATTACAATATCCAGTATACGCAGCAACACCTTTCGTTCGGAAATCTCAAAATGGATGTCAGTCTTGAGTTTACTCATCTAAGCCTCTGATTTGGGTATAAATATAACAAGAAGTTTAACATATCAAATAATGAAGCAAGTTTTTTGGTTACAATACATCTTTCCATAGTTGTTTAACACGATTCCAGTCAAAAGACTCGGCAACTGCTCTAGCATTAGCTATCATGTGTTCGCGTTCAGTAGCGTGTTCAAACAGATAAAGGATAGCCTCTACCATAGCTTCTACCGATTCAGGAGCTACAAGCAACCCTTCTTGTTGATGTTGTATTAAATAAGGCATTCCACCCACATTAGTAGACACTATAGGCAAACCTAAAGCCATAGCCTCAATCACACTTACAGGCGTGTTGTCAAAATTAGTGGTGTTAATAAAACAATTGTAGTCTTGAGACAGTTGGGTCCATGCCGCTTTACTCAACTTTCCAGTAAAGGTCACTTCAATCCCTAAGATAGAAGCCAAGGCTTTTACATTGGCTAAGGTACCATCACTATCAGGTCCCACCATACAAAGGGATGCTTTATAACCTTTATCCAACAGTGTTTTTAAGACCTTAACTGCTAGTTCTGGGTTATAAAGCACCGAAAATGAACGTACCCATAACAGTCGTATTGTAGTATAGTCTTTGGTTTGAAATGGATACTTCTCAATTTCTATTGTATTTGGAATATAAAATACGTTGTCATAGCCATAAGACGCAAAAGCCTGCTTTAAGTATAATGAAGGAGAAACGTTTACTTTGGAGTATTTAAAAATCATACGACACATAATAGGGTGCTTATGCAAACGAGCAGGCAAATTTCCACCATTTAAGCTAGGGATATAATCCACCCTAAAAACGCGACACAATTGGCTAATAACAAGTGCAAAATAAAAATTATGTGTACTATAGGTATCAATAACTACAGTATCCACACGATGTTGAAGCCTAAAAAAGGCAAACACCATATCTAGCAACCTTAACACTTTATTGCTCTTGCTCGATGCATAATGCATGCTATACCCTTCGCGCTGCAGTAAGGCGCCTAGGTTTTGAATGGAAGACACATTACTACGGTTATTTTGTAAGTTGTTGCCTATGTACAGAACGTGTTTCATGAGTAACGTGTAATAAACTTAATCCATAAATAAATGAAGGGGCAGCAATACGCAACCCTGAATGGTTAATGGTCGCAAACCAAAAACATAAAAAGGCATAAAAAAATATATTCTTTTTATTTCTACCTCTATAAGCCAAGGGAGTAATAATTAGGATGAGTAAAATAATCACCCCAAAAAAACCATGTTCAGACAATAAACGGCCTACTTCATTATGTGAGGGTAAATGCTGACCTGTAGTTTCCACTCGTATATTTTTAACTCTACTGGCACCTATACCTAAAAACGGACTTTCTAGAAAACCTTCTATTTCTTCCATAAACAAAGCAACCCTACCAGTGGTAATATCTCCTTTCTCCCTTCCTAAAGAATCTTCATTTGCATAACGTTTATCGATTAAACCCATAGTTTGATTAGAGCTAATAACCCAAGTAACCGAAACAGCAATGATTAATAAAATAAAAGAGCCTATAATTTGGTTTTTTTGCCGCAAAGAAGACTTAAAAAACAAACTCCATAAAAAAGCACCAACCACAATAACAGCTGCAAAAATACCTCCTCGGCTAAAAGTTACAATAGCTCTAAAGGTCATTCCACCTAAAATAGTAAGATTAAGTAATTTTAAAGCAAGATTTGGAGACTTTAAAAACAAACGCACAACCATAATAAACATCCCAAGGCCTAAAATAGTAGAAACCTGATTAGGCCCAAATCCACCTGAAGCTGCAGAATTTGATGCAGTCCCTGATAAGGTATCCTTAATACTTGGGTTATATAAAAACAAATAAACGGTGGTAGTAATCAATGGTAACACCATGTACAAGAGTACGTTATGAATTTGCTGATAGCTTACCTTCCTATCGTAACAAAATAAGGCTGCTGCTCCTAGACACACTGGTCCACTTAACACAAAAGCTATATTGGTTCTAAAATTGGCATCTAGTGTCAAAGTTACAGATGCAACAACTATGGAGGGAACCAAAAGTATAAGATATATAAAATAAGGATACCCTTTTCCGGACAAGCCCTTATAAAACATACCCATAATCACAAAGACAATAACTAGGTACTTGGATGCCTCATAAGCCAATCCGCTTTTAGTCATCCTAAATAAAACTTCAGCACCTACAAAATAAGCCGAAGCATATAACACAGCTTGTACTTTCTCTGCTTTGGAAACTAACACGATACGCAAAGCAAAGTAAGCTAATACCAGTATAAAGTATAACTTCGCTATTGGTTCAAATAAAAAAATAGCCAATCCTAAGGCTACATGGAAAAGCAATAATGATATTTGATTGGTGTCCTTAGTCAAAGTATAAATTATAAAAGCTTAAATATAATCAAATCCTCTAGTTATATAACATCATTCATAAGCCTATTGGCATAATGCTCAAAAGTAAACAAATGCACTGTATCCTTACTAGCATCAAGTAATGATGTATAATTTGCTTCATCAAGATTAATAAATTGTGTGATGCAATCCACTACAACATCTGTTTCTACAGGTGAAATTAGAAATCCATTTTTAGCATGAATATAATGCCCTATAGCTGAAATATTAGACACTAAAGGAATACAACCAAAGTTCATAGCCTCAGCAATAACTTTGGGAAATCCTTCCGAAGCCGTGGTTGGCATAATAAACCCGTGACACTGCTTATAAATAGTAAACACCTTGGTTCTTGGCAAAAAACCATGAAACACTACCGTGACACCTATCTCCTTAGAAATAGCTTCAAACTGTGACCGTTCAGGGCCATCGCCTACCAAATGCAAAGTTCCTATTTTAGCCTTTTCATCAGCTGAAAGTGCCTTAAACGCATCCAAAATACGACCAACGCCTTTTTCTGACTCTAAACGTCCTACATAACAAAAATTCCATACGGTTGGCCATTCACGAGAGGCACTATAGGTAGCACCTAGCGCAACCTCCGCTTCTGTTAAACAAGGATTTTCAAAAGTCAAACAATGCTTAGGTTGTCCTTCCCAACGCCCATTAATAGTAACGCTTCGCGATTGGTGCTTAAGCATCCAGCGTTGTAAACGATAGCCTAAAGGTGGATGTTTTTGATTCCAATTGCCTGCATACTTGTACCAGCCTTTGGCCTTGTTAAAAAATGTAAGATATGGAATTAAATATACGCCTATTCCTGTGGGTGTTCGCAATTGAAACACAGTAGCCTCTCGTAATACTTTAGCAACGCTACGTATAACTTTTGGAGCGTATACAATACTTTTTAGCTTACTTCCTATCCCACGACCTCCTAATGCTGGTATGGAAACAAATGTAATGCGTTCAGAGGTATAAGGTAAAGCACTAGGAGGCGCTTTACCGTCATGCAACATCGCCACATGAATAATGGTATCAAAATGTGCTACCAAGTGGTTAATCTCACTAACGGTAGGTCCCCACCCCACAAGTGTACCATCGTCAGTCTTATAATGTTCGGTATGGGATATTATTACTAAAGTCACTTCTCAAATAATGCTATATAACGGTTTACAATTACAGCCCAATCATGTTTCAAAGCCCAAGATCGTGCATGTTCTTTGTAACGTACATTTTGGGTAATCAAATCCTCAATACTTGTTTTAAAAGCAGCTAAATCATCATAGGCAATCAATCGCCCAGATTTAAAGTCTTCAATAGCATCTTCAATCCCACAACCTAAAGCCCCTATTGCTGGCAATCCCATGGCATTAGCTTCTAATATCGCAATTCCAAAACCTTCTACATCACCTGTTGAAGTCGGACTACTTAACATCACAAAAATATCACTTTCATTTAAAAAAGAACGTAGCTCCATATCTGAAACCCGTCCATGAAAACTAACATGCTCCAGTACGCCTAACAAAGACGCTTCTGCCTCAAACGCATCACGTTGAGTAGGCAATCCCACACAGTGATAATGCAATTCTGGATAAGCTTTTATAAGCTCTGGTAATTGTCGTATAACATTCAACTGCCCTTTACGTTCGGTAACATTCCCTACGGTAATCAGTTTTGGATAGCCTTTTAAATCCTTTGGCAAAATAGCTTGAGCCTCAAATTGACGAACAGGTATCCCGTTGGGTATGACAACTACGGCATCATGATGATCTTGCACAAGAGATTTGGTAAAATGGGAGACTGCAACAAGGGTTGTAAAGCGCTGAAGCGAAACCCTTATAGAACGGTTTAACAACGACTGGGTAAAATTCACTTCACTACCATGCAGCACTGCCATATACTGACGCTTATAAAACAAACTCGCAAAAGCGACAACCCACAAAGGAAACTTCCCTGAAGCAATAACAATCTCATTGGAAGGCAAATACTTAAAAAGTAAAAACAAACGCTTAAAGTACATCAGCACTCTTAACCGACGCTTTACAATTCTATGAATCTTAAAACACAAAGTGTTATCAAATACAGCTTCTTCAACTCCAGAATCAGAACGCTCATCGGCAATAACCGTAACAGTATGCGACGCCTCTTGTAAATGGTGTGCCAATTGATAGGCATGAGTACCAATACCTCCTGGTTGTGGAGGAAACTCTGAAGTCAATATTAGGATACGTTTACGCTGCAATAAATGGTTTATTTATAATACCTTAAGTTATAATTTACTCTAACAATCCTACAAAGACACACCATCAAACACCTCACTTCCACCTTCTATCGTCTCACTTATACCTAATGCCTCATGCCTTTTTTAAACTTTCAACCAAACACCAAAAACTAAACACTACACACCAAACAACCACACTTCGCACTTCTATCTTCAGTCACCCAACCTCTCAATCCTAGCGCCTGTTTTCAATTTCTCACTAGACAATCGCCAAGACTTAAACACCTGATACAACACCAAAGGAATAAGAAACAAAGAAACAAAAACCCCTATAATCTGCAAGCCTTTATGGGTTTTAAATTGATAAGGCATTATGGATAGTGGTATGGTACGCCACAAAGCGCGTTTAGCGGCAGCATTACCATAATAGCCTCTAAACAGATACAACACACTAGGGATGGGTCTTGGTGATAGCCAATGTTTGGTTCTAAAAGCATCCCAACTCCCCATAGTTCTTAGACCACCAGAGTTAACTTTTAAATGCAAACGCTTCGCATAAGGATTAGACACATTTAAAAATCCGTGTAAATAAGCACGCAATCCATACTCCCCATCACCCATACGTTGTTGTTCAAACTGTCTATCAAATAAGCCTAATGTTTTAAAAACAGACTTTTTAATAAGTACGTTTCCTGTATCTAATTGGTCACTCACTCTAAAAAAAGCATAATGCTCTGGTACTTTCGCGCCAACTTTAGAAATGGACACCCCAGAAGACAAAGAGGCCTTAAAAAAATCAATACACTTCAAGTGATTTCGAATCCAGTCACTTGAAACACGACTATCGTCATCAAATAACAGTAAATAGTCTCCTGTACTTCTACGTATGGCTGTATTTCTTGCCAACCACAAGGCCTGCTCTTCTTGGTACACAACATCTAAATCTAAGTCATAGCCCTCATAAAACGCTGCTTGAAACGGTGTGGATTGATCAACCACCAAAACTTCAAAATGGGTATAATCTTGCTGTTCCAAGTCACGCAACACATCTTTTAGGTAGGCATAGCGGTTTAACGTAGGAATTATAACACTCACTTTAGGTGCACTGGCCACAAGTGTAGATTCAAAAGTATCCCATTCCGGATACTTAAAAGGCGTATTCAAATAAGCACTTCGTTGAACCCCTCTAGTCTTAAAATAAGCGCTAAGTTCCCGTAGCGGAGACTTAAAACTAAGTAAGCGATACAGCAACACATACAACACCCAAAATGGACTAAAATATTTTCTTATAAAAACATAATTATCCACAACAGGTAAAGATGCAATCTGTACTATAGTAGCTGTGTCTCCTATATAGCCTTTATGTAAGGCTTGCCACGACAAATCGTAGTCTCGAGCCAAAGCACTAGTGTAATGCCCATCAGGCTCCAACTGTGCTTGCAGCGCTTCGGGTAACGCTTTAAAAACAGGAAATACACTTTCACCATTACGTTTAAGTAATGAAAAATAATGTGTAGGCTGCAAATACTTTAAAAACTCAAAAAGCATACTACCAGTCTTTTGAAGTTTCATAGTCCAATTCTTGCAAAGCTTGTCCTGCCAACAATTTAAAAGCTGACTTTTTCAAAAATCCCCATCTTACCCATTTGCGAGTAAAGGTATAATTCGATTTATTAGTATCAGGAGTCCAATTAGGTTTACCTTTCTTAGTATCATACCCAAAAGAACTACCTACTACTGGAGCATGTAAACAATCGGTAACAATTTGAGGTGTATGGTCTAACTCATAAAAATCCAACAAAGACCTAACACCAGCTTCTGAGTTATTTAAAAGTTCATACTTAAACTTCTTAACATTCAAATCGTCTTGGTAATTCATAAATACGTTTGCTGTAGACTTCCAGTGTTTAGTATGGTTGATAAACAATCGTCCCGAATAAAAATTAAAACGTTTTTTTAATCGGGTAGAAACTGAATGCCATTGACGGTAATCATTAGAGGCTTTAATAGATGAAATAACATTATCTCTTCCATCCCTACATATTAAAGCAATCTTTGAATTTGGAAATGCTTGTCGCCACAAATCTAAATTATGAATCACATAAGATTTTAAAAATATAGTCTTCCCTTCCGGCACTTCGTACTTATCAATTAAAAACTGCAACCAAAGCTCCCCATAGAGTCTTAAAAATTCAGCAGAGTCTGCAGCTGTGATTCCCATCCCAAAACTCATCTCCGAAACCGACTTAAAATTACAATCAAGAATATCTCTATCCCTAAATAAGTTAAACTCTCCTAAAGATGCATCTTTGGGTAAGGTAACCACATCTGGGTGTTGAGCCAATGTAGTACCTACAAAGTTAGTTCCACTGCGCACTCGTTGTCCTAATAAAATAATAACCCTATTCATAAAATGCTAAAAATGCTTGGTGTTGGTCTTTAAGGTCAAACCTTGTGGTTACCCGTTCAATAGCAGCTTGCCTTATACGATGCTGTTCAGCTTCAGGCAAATGTATAACTTCTAGGAGTCTTTTAGCTAAAGCTGAAGCATTTCTTTTCTCAACAACCCATCCTGTTTGCTCATCAATTACATTCTCTGGTAAAGCACCTCCATCTGATACAACACACAAACAACCGCGCACTTGCGCCTCTAAAACAGCATTACAAAAACCTTCCGAATAGCTATACTGTATATAAATGGAACTGTGCTCAAGCACACGCATAGCGGCATCATGCGCTAATCTACCACAAAAAACAACTTCATCGGTCAAACCAAGTTGGTGAACAGCAAACTTCAAACTTGCTAATTCCGGTCCTTCACCAATAATTCGGTAGTGAAACTGGAGTCCGTCTTGCTTCAACAATGCCAATGCTTCTAAGGTATCACTTAATCCTTTAATCCAATGTAATCGGGCGATGCTTGTTATTTGAACAGGTGAGCTTATAAGACCTCTTGAGGGTTCCAACTCAGGCACCAATACCGCTGGAGGTATAATAGCACTAGGGGTAGTAAGTGGCAATCCTGTCGCATAAGCGCGTTGCAACATATAATTAGAAATAGCATGTACCTTATCTGTATGTACCCATAATAAACGGTAAGCGTTAGGATATTTTAGCGGATACACATCCAAATCATACCCTCTGCAACTCACAGCCATTTTTGCACCAATAGCCTTTGCAACATGCTCGCTCTCAAGAGCCATGGTGGCAAAACCAAAATGCAACCAGTCTAAAGTGGAGCGTAACAAATGGGCATGAATATAAATATGTTTTAAAATCCGCCCAAAACCAATTCCTGCAGCACGCTCTAAACGCATATAGCGAAAAACACGTAAACGGTAAGGTAACAAACTAAAAAAAACACCAATAAAAGAAAGTAAAAGGCGTAGTTTAGACCGATAAACCTTTGGTGCTTCTATTACCTTACAACTTGCATAACCACTTCTATTCTGCTGTACAAAAAGAGTAACTGTATAACCACTATCCTGCAACCCCTTAATCTTACTATTAAAAAAGGTTTCCGAATAACTCGGCGGCTGGGATAAAACAATTCCTATCTGTTTCAATGCAATGCTTCTATTTGGTTGACAAGATACTCAGAAAATCGTTTCCCCGACAAAATATCAAGATGATGCCCATCGGTATAACCATATACATGGCGTTCTGGCATAGCATTAATATAAGGAACCTTATAGGTCTCCGAAAGCCTTGTAATTACACGATCAAAATCAGGCATATATTCAGTTTCAATACGCAGCATACCATCTGCTACAGGCAAACGCACAAGATAAACATGCCCATAAGACTGCAAGGTCATGATCAGGCGCTCTAAATAGGCTAGTCGCTGTTCTGAAACATCTTGATAAGTTTTAACTAATGCTGTATAACTATCCAACGTACTATGCTCACGTTTTACAATAGCACTCTGCTGCTCATCCGTAAAGCTAACTTCCACCCAACCATCATCATGCACAAATACTTCTGCTGGGTCTTGCTTAAAAAAACGACGCTCTAAAATGGTGATATAACGGTCCTGAAACCCATAAAACAAATATGAAAAATTAGGACAACTGGCAACTGACCCTACAGTTCCCAAAAAGGACTGTGATTCATCAACAATACTATGTGCAATAGTATAATCGCTAATGGTCCATGGTGTAACTTCTAAAATAAACACTCCATTAGTCGATGTAGTATCAAGCTTACGCAACACACTATCATAGTAAGGCTCTCCATAAGGGGTATGAACTCTCGAAAAAGCATAATTATAAACACCAACGTCCATGTGCAAATTAATCACCTCAGGGTGTATCCCTTGGGCTGCTCTTGAAGTTCCAATGATAAGAGAACGTTGCTTAGGGCTTGTAAATTTTTTATAGAAGGCATCAGTAGTACCATCGGCTAAATAAAACACAACTAAAACACTGGAAGTTAGCACACAAATAAAAAAGATAGATTTCATAAGAAATTGCTTCATTTTTTTTGTGAATTAATCCAATTTGCAATTTTAGCACTTACATCTGGTACATAATATTTATTAAGATGGTTCCCATCGTTATATTTATAGAACTCATTCATAAAACTCATATCATAATACCCATCACTTAATTTTATTACATTATCTATAGTTGATTGAAAATTACTATCATATTTTTCTTCAACTTTAAACAACATGGGGTGAACTGGTAACCTTACAATATAAACACTTCCTTTAGACTTCAAATACTCAACAGTTTTAAACAACCAATTAAGTCTAATATTTGAAACCTTCAATTCAGATGATAACTCAGTATAATTAAAAACCTTTTCATTTAGTCTTTTATTCATAGAAACACTATCCCACTTTAAATTTACTTGTAACCAACCTCGATTATCCAAGTAAGTTTTAGATTTTTTTTTGTTATAAAGTATATCAATATTCTTTTGATTAAAATAAAACAACAGGTATTCTAAATTTGGATATTGGTTTACAAAGTGTATTTTGTTTAAAAACCTATCTTCTTCTTGAAAATACTCATTATTATTAATATTAACTGATATTGACCATGGGTCAACAGTAACTATAAATATACCTTCATCGGAATCTTCATTAATTTTTTTCTTAATACTTTCAAAATAGACTTCTCCATAGGGGCTATGTCCTAATGTAAATGAATAGTTATAAATATCATTTCTATTTAAAAACGCATTTAACACCTGTGGATCAACACCTTGCGCTGACCTTGACGTTCCTATAATTAAGCTTGTTTGCTTTTTTGAAACCAATCTATTATAAAATGGATCTGTAAAACCATCAGCTTGCATATAAAAAACATATACACTGACAAAAATCATCAAAGCAAATACCAAGAACTTTATCAAAAACAACCTCATATTAAAACTGAAAATAAATAAACTCCTGCTCCTTACCACCATACAAAAAAATCAACATAGCAATCACATAATAAATCCCCCAACGTACAGCTCTAGGGTAACTCAACCACAACCGCTCAATGGCATAGTGTTCACGACGACCAAACCACTCCACGACCAAAAACAATACAATAAACACCAACAAAAAACTTGGTCGAACCTCTGGCACCGAAAATAACGACCTACTAAAAACACCCTGTAAATAACTAAAAGCCTCTTCTACACTAGCAGCCCTAAAAAACACCCAAGCAATAACCGTCAAAAAAAAGGTGCCGCCTATACCCATAAGCTCCTTAAAGTTTGGGAGCGTTCGGCTTTCAGCCACTACACCAGTATGTACTCTATTCCGCTTTAACAACAACAAAGGCACAAAATAAAGCGCGTTTAAAGCACCCCAAACAATAAACGTCCAGTTGGCACCATGCCAAAACCCACTCACAATAAAAATCACGAATACATTGCGCAGTACCTTCCATTCACCAACCTGCGAACCACCTAAAGGAATATACACATAATCTCGAAACCAAGTGGATAACGATATATGCCAACGTCGCCAAAACTCAGCAATATCTCTTGAAAAATAAGGAAAAGCAAAATTCTGTCGCAAATCAAAACCAAACAAGCGTGCGGTACCTATAGCAATATCACTATACCCCGAAAAGTCACCATAAATCTGAAACGCAAACAACACACCGCCTAAAAGCAAAGTGCTTCCGGAGTACGAACCGTAACCATCAAAGATAATGGTAACAAACTGAGCACAGTTATCGGCTATAACAATCTTTTTAAACAAACCCCACAACATTTGCCGTAAACCATCCACTGCTTTAGAATAATCAAAGGAACGTGTTTTGTAAAACTGCGGCAATAAATGGGTAGCACGCTCTATTGGGCCGGCAACCAACTGCGGAAAAAAGCTCACAAAAGCAGCAAACGAAATAAAATCACGGGTAGGTTTCAGTTTGCCACGATACACATCTATGGTATAACTCATGGTTTGAAAGGTGTAAAAGCTAATCCCTACAGGTAATATAATGTTTAGCGTATTGGGCTGTATAGACAACCCAAAAAGAGAAAAGGCATCTACAAAGGCATCTACAAAAAAATTGTAGTACTTAAAAAAACCTAACAACCCTATATTTACAAAAACACTAATCCATAAAAGCGCCAACCGACGTTTAGGCTGATGCTGCTGCTCCAATTGGAGTCCTATGGTATAATCCACCAAAGTACTAAAAGCAATCAAAGCTAAAAACCGATAATCCCACCAACCGTAAAACACATAACTAGCAACAACTACCAAGGCATTTTGAACACGCAAATGGCGCTTGGCAACAAACCAATACAGCACAAACACGATGGGTAAAAAAACAGCAAAGTCTAGAGAATTAAACAGCATAGCTAATCGGTTATAAGAGTATGGTACAAATCATCATGAGCCTTAACAAACTGCGCTAAAGACAATTCAGTTTCAACATACTGTCGCATTTGTTGAGCAAGTTCAGCTCTTGCTGCGGCAGGAAGCGATATAAACTGTTGCAATAAAACACTAAGAGCCTTAGAATCGTTAGGCGGAAACAAGCAAGTAGTAAAAGCACTAAGCAAATCCTTAATACCTGAAATAGAAGACCCTAAAACCACACGTTGAGAAGCCATAGCTTCCATCGGAGCAATAGGCAATCCTTCTTTTCGCCCTTCGTCTTTAGTAGGAATCACAAATACATCAGCTACCGCAAGATAAGGGCGTACATCAAGCTGTTTACCTACAAAATGCACCTGCTCAGAGGCATACTGGTCTTGCAACGTTCTTGCATAAGCACTTTCAGTACTACCTACTACCAATACCTGTACACGAGCATCATCAAGCATACCCACAGCCTCTAGCAAAACTTCTATCCCCTTTACGGGTACCAAATTGGCAACAGTCACCACTACAAAATCTGTATCGCTAAATGCTAACCCCTCAGGAGTGGTATAACGCTTAGGCAATGGTTTAAAATAATCAACAGCAACTCCTAAAGGAATATAACACACCTTTTCAGCCATAGCACTAAAAAACTGTGGCTGCATATCAGTATTAATAGCAATAATCTTTTGGCTCAATTGGCTTCGCCATCTCCAGGCACGATTACCCCAACCCATAGCCTTCTTCGTGTACACAAAAGGCACGCCTGCTAATCGAGCAGCCAAAGGTTCTGTAAAATCACTACTCCAATGCCACGAGTGGATCACATCAAACTGATGACGTTTAAAAAACCGTGCAATACGCCATACCCTAAAAGGCAAACTTAAAAAAGGACGATAAGGCGCAGTAAACTCAAAAAAATGAATAGGCACTCCCAAGCGCTTAATAGTTTCAAAATAGGCGCCTTTACCATGAAAACAACAAATCTCAGGTGCAAATCGAGTTCGGTCTAAACCTGCTATCAAATCATACACAACACGACCACTACCTGCAGTGTCAAAATTAGGAATGGTAAATAAGATGTGGATGCGTTTCGTCATACTGAGCTTGTCAAAGTATCTAACTAAAAGGTCAAAGCATTTAATTGGTTAAACTTAGCAAAAACTAACAACATATTGATAGCATGCGCATTCTTTAAAGCGTCTTGGTTATAAAAGTCCGCAACATAATCACGCACTAGAGCCTCAGGAATCCAATCCTGTAGTCCGCTTTCAAACAAATGCGCACTAAGATGAGCTTGATTGCTAGCTCCTAAAAACTGCAACTCCCAGTTGCGTTGTACATAAAGCTTACCTAAAATACTATTAAATGTGCGTTTTACTTTATTAGCTACTCGATATGGAATAGCATACGGAAACCGGTTCTTATGATAATTGTTTAGATCAAACGGACGTTGGTCTTGCCAAGTAATAGAAGCTAACTCAGGAGCATAACGTTGTATATAAGCAATCTGCAACTGCCTACCGTTTAAATAGGTTTCCGGCACAGTACAGATAAATCGACACAGTCGCTCATCGTAATAAGGTAATGTAATAGGTTGTACCGAGGCAAATACCGAATGGTTAACCGAGGTCCACCGAGGCGCCCAATACAAACTCTTAAAGGCACGCAACTTAGCATTGGAATCAGGTATAGCAATACCATCCAACAAAGTGGCTAATCGTCCTTTAAAGTAAGATAAAAAATCACCATCAAGCCCCCAAGTTGTCCATAGTTTACTAGCAAATGCTAAACCACCACGTTTCAACAACTTTTTACTAAGTAAATCCACTAGATCAGCGTCTGACAACTGTGGCAATCCCATAGAGTCAAACAACACATCTCCCCAATGCCCTAACGAAAACACATCGCCTTTAGCGCCTAATTGGTCAATGACCGCCATTTGACGCGGACTCGTAAAATCGCTGTAACAACCATTCAATTTGGCCAAATCATCAATAACCTTCCACAAATAGCCTGAGTCAATAGTAAAGGCCTCAAAGTCAAACTCACAAACTTTAGCAATAGCACTAGCAATAGCACTCTCAGGATAACCCTGTGCAAAGGAATAACTATAAGAAGACACCTCAGCGCCTATACGATACAATCCTGCGGCTTGAGTTCTACTATCCAAACCGCCCGAAAGCGGTAAAATAACACGCTGTCCATGAGTCTGTTCCTTAAGGACCTCCTCAAACAAACTGGCATACCCATCTACAGCAGCATCAAAAGTCATGGGCTTAGGGTCATAAAACCACTCAAACCATGGCTTAGAGTCTAGCAAATACCCATCATCGTCTAAGCGATGCCTATGCGCAGGCTTTAAAACAACCTCATCCTTCCAATACGTATCAGTATCCAAAAAGAAACCTATAGCAGCAAAAACACATAAGGCCTCTAAATGCAATTGCCTATCAGCATGCACTTTGGCAATAGTTTGTTCTGTGGGTATAATAGCGGTTTTGATGGTCATATAACAACAGGACTAATATAAATAAATTGAATAACTAATCACCATTCACACAACACTTAATACTAAAATAACACACACCGTCAGCAACACCCAAACACCAAACACCACACGCTAACAACCAAACCCCATTCCTGCAACGCAGGAAAACCGCTGTCGTAAGCATAGCACACAAAAGCTTCGAGAACAGGAGCGTAGCGACGCGAAGTTTTGGGTGTGGTTCGCTGCAAGCGAAATGCCTACCGACAGTAAAGGACTTTTTGGTTCGTTTTTGGTCCCTCAAAAATGAACAAACACATGTCACTACAAAACCAAACACCACACACTACACACCAAACACCAAACCCCATTCTTGCAACGCAGGAAAACGCTGTCGTAAGCATAGCACACAAAAGCTTCGAGAACAGGAGCGTAGCGACGCGAAGTTTTGAGTGCGGTTCGCTACAAGCGAAATGCCTACCGACAGTAAAAGCACTTTTTGGTTCTTTTTTGTGCTTAAAAAAGAACAACACCGTCACACAACACCAAACACTACACACTAACAACCAAACCCCAAACACCAAACCCCATTCCTGCAACGCAGGAAAACACTGTCGTAAGCATAGCGCACAAAAGCTTCGAGAACAGGAGCTTTGCGACGCGAAGTTTTGGGTGCGGTTCGCTGCAAGCGAAATGCCTACCGACAGTAAAGGACTTTTTGGTTCACCTGCCTTGAGCTTGTCGAAAGGTGGTCCCTCAAAAATGAACAAACACATGTCACTACAAAACCAAACACCAAACACTACACTTAATACTAAGCACTAATCCCTAACCCCTAATCCTTCATACAACTCCAAAAACTGCCCTATAGAATCCTCAGCAGCAAACTCAGCCTTTACAAAATCATGAGCCTGTTGCACAATACGTTCTAAAACCTGCGCATCAGTCTGCATCACATCAACAACAGCATTGGCCAATGCTTCAGCATCACGCACAGGAACCAACCATCCCGTTTCCCCTGGCTTAACCACTTCGCGCATACCGCCACAGTCTGTCGATATAACGGGCACTCCCAAAGCCATAGCTTCCAAAACCACATTGGCAATACCTTCTTCTAAACTTGGTAAAAGCATAACATCAAAACGGCTCATAAACCGAAACAAATCATCCTGGGACAACCCACTCTTAATAGTAACAGAATCCTCTAAACCCTCCTGATGAATTTGAAATAACAATTCCTCATTAATCGCATTGGAGGAAACTATAGTATACTCCACATTAACCCCTTGTTGCTTCAACAAAGAAAGAGCAGACAAAGCATAACGATAGCCCTTTTTCCAATGAAATCGACCTACCGATAACAACCGTAAAGTAGCACCAAAATGAATAGGCGCACGTTTAAAATGCAAAGCCTTAAAATTTAAAGGAGAGTGTATAACACGAATACATTCTGAAGAAGCTCCATACTGTTGCGCCTCAACAGCTATAGCTTCCGACACCGCATGAAAAGCACGTAGCTTTGGAAATGTGCGCTTGTAAATTGCGGCTACTTCGGGCTGCAAAATAGGAGTATAATTTATATGAGCACCTCTAAAACTTACTACGATAGGAATATGAAACACATCCTGTAAAAAAGCATAAAACTCAATATCCCTAGCCCACTGCAAATGCAACACATCAGGGCGATAAAGTACTATAGGCAAAAACTTACTAAACCAAATCCAACGGTCATACAAACGCGTATAACTTGACACTTCCTTAAAAAGCAAATACGCAGCTCTAGGCCTTCTCAATAATAAAATAAACAATCTATAAACTGTAAACACCAAATTCACAATATGAGACTTAGGCGTACTGTAAATCTTCACATGTTTTGAAGCATAATGTTTACGGGTGTTTACAACCCCAAACAATAACACCTCATGCGCCTCAGCAACACCTTCTATCAAATGCTCTATAAAAGTAGTACTAGGAATGACTCCTGAAAATATGGCGATTTTAACTGGCGGTTTCAAGAGTCTAATGGTTTTTCATATTGAGCTATGATCGTAGAACTAAAATACTTTGAAGGATGTTTCATTAATATAGGGTTAATCCCTTTTTTAAACAGTAAACGAGTAACCTTAAACAATAACCTCTGAAACACATTAAGCTTTTGATGCACAGAAAAAGGAAACCCTCCATAATACTGTAACACTTTAGTTTCCAAATTATGTCGTTTAGCAAATGCTTTAAATACTGAAAGTTTCATACATTTTAAGTTATGTGCTTTTAAATTATCATAATCACACAGATAACCATACCAGCGTCTCAAATAACGTTTATTTGGCACCATAACCATTAGTCGTCCACCTGGCTTTAGGTAACGCAAGTGCAAATCCATGACATGGTCAAAATCCTCAAAATGCTCAATAAACCCATTCGAAAAAACATAGTCATAGGTTTGTTTTGGACTATAGTTTAAAAAATCTTCCTGTAAAATATGATAAGAAGTAACACCCATGACTTCAAAAGTTGATGTTATTTGACTAGTATTAGAGTTATAGTCCAAACAAGTAGGCGTCACACCATATCTAGCAGCTACATAAGCCAAGTAACGCCCAGGAAAACCACCTATCTCTATAAACGTTTTTCCCTTTTCAGCGTCAAAAAACTGAGACCAAAAACCATCGTAGTAAGAGCAAACATCAATAATATGTTGTCGCTGTGCATGATTAGCTTTGTAGTAGTTTTCCCAATAGCTTTTTGAAGTAAGCGTTTTATCCATCTTATAAATTAAATATAACGGTATTGATGCACTGTTGCCGAATGTAAACGTCGTCTTATATCATAAAAACGCTGATAAACCTTTCGGCGACGCTTTAAAGGTAATCTAATTAATCCTTTTAACAAGAGGAGTTCTACTCGCTTCACTTTTGAAATGGCTGTCTTTTGTGCTAAAGAGACTAATTCAATACTTGCGGCCTCATCACCTAATAAATTAACTCGCATTGCAGCATGAAACATACGTTCCGCTAGTGGGTTAGCATAACAAGACTGCTTGAGTAGTCCTGCTTCTAATAAACGCTCACACATCAATACATTCATTTGCGTAAAGTTGCCAATCAGCCTACTATGATTCTTATTATGCCCACTGGCATTAGATAAGCGCTGATGTCCATCATAAGTATGTATAGTGGTAACTATAGTATTAGCAAACAAAATGCGCCCTCTACTAGCTATCCCTACATTAAAATCGTGTAACACATCTTCCCCGTTAAATAACGACTCCCAATACTGCCCTTTAGGATAATGCCATAAACAAGCCGAAGTATGCCACTTTCTAACCTCCAACACTTCTTGCAACAAATCCGACTCAACATTACGTATATGCTTACCCCTATGTATTTTACTACGGTCATGATTCAGCATACTTAACCCATAAGTCATAACAATATCAGGATGAGACTCTAAAATGGCAACTTGACGCTCCAGTTTATCCGGCAAAAGCTCATCGTCAGAGTCCAAGTACTGAAAAAAAACACCACTAGCCTTATCCAGCCCATACTGGCGCGCAACTCCTGGACCTTCATTGGTCTTTTTGTAATAATAAAATGGAAATTGAGACTCCTCCTTTAATTTTGAAATTGTAACAGTATAATCCTCAGTAGAGCCATCATCAACAACTATAACCTCTATATCAGTATAACTTTGAGCAAATACAGATACCACAGCACGCTCCAATTGCTTTGGGTTATTGTAGGTAGGGATAATAACTGACACTCTACTCATTATAGCTTAAAAAATATCTAACACGCTTAAACAAATACCTCAAAAAATACATATCCATATAACGCAAACTATAATACAAACCCCTCACAATAATACTACCCCTACTATGGTGCCCCAACTCAATCTTGCGGTGCTGCTTTAAAGCCTTTCGATATAAACCTGCCGAAACAAGCTCAGGAAACTCTGCCCTAAAATCCTTCAACAGCTGTCGAGAGGCTTCATGTTGAGAAGCTTTATCACGTGTCACCGAATCATTAGTCAGCCCTCTGTCCATAGTCACCAATACTTTAGGAATGCCGTATACCTTAGACACCAAACTAAAACGCAACACATAATTCCAGTCCACATTAAAGTTCCCATAAGTAGCCTTAAAACGCAAGCCATAACCCTCATGTACCGAGCGACGCAATAACATACAAGTATTCACAACCTTAAGTTGATGCTCATAAAGATACTGAAACAAAGCTTCTCCTTGCGGAAAAACCTCCCCTTTTACCAAAATCCCCGGAAACAACACACTACCACCTTGACTTTTAAATGCTGCAATACCCGAAACCAAACCCACTTCTGGTTCAGCCTCCATAACAGCAACCTGTAATGCCAAACGTTCAGGCACATACACATCATCCTGCTCTGCCATCGCAACATACAAACTCTCAGGGTGCAATGCTGCAAGCAGCGCATTCACATTCTCCGCCAACCCCAAATTCTCAGGGTGTACAATCAAGCGTATTCTAGGGTCATCATAACCCTCCACAATAGCTTGACTACCATCAGTAGTACCATCAATACCTACTACAAGCTCATAGTCTGTAAAAGTCTGTGCTAATAAGCTATCTAAGGTAGCACCCAAGGTAGCTTCCCCATTATAAACAGGCAATATAATACTCACAAGCGGTCTAGCGGCCATATAAAAAACGTTTTAATCGCACTAAAGTTCTAAAAAAAGGATGATATAACTTTAATAGCTTCAGTTGAGCCTTTGGGTGCAAATAAGAGTACAAATAACGATAATAACGTTCATACACTAAGGTGGCATCCGGTAACGCGCGTCCTTTGTTAACACTACTGGCTTGTGCATCATGCAATCTAAAACCTACCAATTCAGCATCTATAAACCCAACATCATAACAAGTCATAACACGATACCAATAGTCGCTATCCAACGCCTGCTCCAAAGTCTCACTAAAATAACCAACAGTGTCAAAACAGCCACGTCGCAACAACACATTGGTGGGCTCACCTATTTTGTTCTTTGGCGAGTTTAAAAACTGCCGATCCTTTAAATACACATGTCCAGGAAGTACACCAGCTTCCACACTAAAATCAGCCCAATAGGTATGCAAATCACCATAATAAGACATAAAAGAAGTCAACTTTGGTGTTAAAGTCTCATATAAAAACCAACGTTTGCTATACACCAACCCTACAGTTGGGTGAGCTTCGGCTAAAGCAACCATTCGGCTAATACAATCAGGAGCCATAACATCGTCCTGAAACAAAAACTTGATGTACTCCCCTTGCGCATGGGCAACACAATTATTCCAATTAGCACCTATACCCTTCGGGCTATGATGATAAACACGTATAGGGATAGAAGTCTTTTCTGCATAACGAGCTATAATAGCAAGAGTAGCATCGCCTGAGGCGTCATCAGAAACAACAACCTCCATATTCGGGTAGTCTTGCTCTAAAATTGAGGCCATAGCAGCACCAATATATAGAGCACCATTATAGGTAGGAATACAAACGGAGACTAATGGAGTCATAACTTTTTCAGTTTACGTAATAATTTAATAAACAGGTAGGCTACACGCTTCTCAAAACGACTGTAATTATAGGTTCTACCATGCATAGAGGTATAATCTTGATAATGGTGTAAATAATAGTTAGCATATTTAGAATCAAATATATTGGCATCAATTATTGCAATCTGCAACTCTAACTTATAAACCACATAAGCCAAAGCGATTTGGTCTCGTCTACTATAAGTCCTAAGTTCAGTCCACCAAAGAGATAAAACATCAGGTTGGTAGTGTAAATTGTTTTTGATTAAAATCCCAGTAGACCACATACCCTGGTGTGCAGGAACTCCTTTTACAAAGTAATTGAATAGCTGTTTAGCAATCACAAATGGCTTTGCTTTACCTACACGTGCACAAGACATAGCCTCACTATAAACATCATCCCTATGCGGGTGGGTAAATGTAGTTAAAAAAGTATCCTTTGAATAAGACAATAATTCAGGTAGATGAGCTAAACACAATTGTATATTAGCATCGTGCCAAATTAAAATATCATAATCCTTCAACAATTCATCTCCCAATATTTTAAAAGCCCTAGCATTAAGAGCAGTATCTTCATATAAAGCATCCCTATAAATAGTTGTATATGGTGCAACAGTCAATGTTTTATGATTGGTAAACAAATAATAATCAACACCGTCCAATTGTTCAAAATCAACTGGAGCTTTAATCGTATCTCGGTCACCATACAAAGCAGTATAAATAGCTATCTTTTTCATACTAGGATCTCAATTGTAAATGCATACCGTAACCATACCCTTTTAAACCCATATAACGCCTCATAGCCTTTAACAAATCCGCTCTAAAAGGACGTTCTGCTTTCGGTATTTTTAATGAAAGTCGATAACAGCGATATAATAAAAACTGTAAAACAATATTGGGTGCTGTATCTTTTAAATCCTGAAAAGTATACCAATACGTTTTATAAAAGCCTATACTTGTTTTTATAGCATCTGTTCTCAAACCACCTCGTATAGACGATTCATGATGACGCCGTTGGGAAAGTACATCTTTTAAATAAATACAATTTACACTTTCACAAAGTAATTTCGAAAAATAATTATATTCCTGTCCTGATTGTAATTGCTCATTAAACTCTATAGTCTTAGCTATATTTTTTTTAATACATACATCCAATGTTAACCACACGGTTTTGTGGGTCACAAAATTATATAAAGAAATATCTGAACTCTCATAGGCGTATTGACGCTCTAAAACCCTGTTCAAAGCATCATTATTAAAATAACGGGTTTGGGTAATAACAAAATCACATTCATGCTTTAAAATAGCCTCATGTTTTACTTCAAGGTGATTAGGAGTCATCAAATCATCACTATCAAAAAACACAACATACTGCCCGTGCGCAAGGTCTAACCCATAATTCCGGCAAGCATTAGCACCTTTGGGTTTATCCACAGGACGTTCATGGTACTGAAAACGAGCATCAGCAGCCTCATACCCCCCCACCACAGCAGCCGTGTCATCTGTACTCCCATCATCAATAACCAAACACTCCCAACCCGCATAGCTTTGGGCTGCAATACTATCTAGTGTAGCACCTATCAAATGCGCACGATTATAAGTTGGGATAATGATAGATATTAATTGTTGTTTTTCCATTAATTTACTGTTCTACCTTTTTAATCCATTCAGCTATTTTTTGGGTAACTATTTCTCCTGATGTTTTATATAAATGATTTCCGTCTGTATAAATATAATCAGCATCTTCATTTTCAAAATTCAAATAACCATCGGATTGAGTAATAATTTTTTGAATTTTTTCTTCAAAATCTGGCATATAAGTATTTTCAATTTCACGCATTAGTGGATGTACAGGCAATCGCACTATAAAGACTTGTCCATGCTGTTTCAAAAAGCTAACTGTATTTTCCAAATAATTTAACCTTGTATTAGAAAAATTAGTTTTAGGAAGATAATCTTCTTTGTAAGTTTTAATCTTACTGGCTATTCTTTTATTTACATTAACAGAATCCATATTAATTGAAATCTCTAACCAGCCATCATCATGCAAAAATTGAATTGAATCCTTTTTTAATATAAGATTAAGATGTTTATCATTATAATTTCTCAACAGATAAAAGAAATTAGGCTCAATGTTTACATAAGGCGTATTGGCTAAACATAAATTCAATTCCCTAAAGGATGAAGAATCATTGGGGTCTTTAGTCCAACTGGAAATACTATAAGGGTCTACTGTCAAAATAAAAATTCCGTTTTTATGAGTTTTGTCTAATTTCCTTTTTATGCTTTTCAAATAAGTTGGACCATAAGGACTATGAGCAGAACTAAAAGCATAGTTAAAAAAATTTCTATCTAACTCAGACTTTAAAACCTTGGGTTGAATACCTTGTGCTGCATGTGAAATCCCAATAATTAAATTGCTTTGCTTTGGAGTTGTAAACCTTTTATAAAATGCATCAGTATAACCATCAGCTTTTGAAAACACAATGAAAACTCCTATAAGAATACAAGCAATAAAAACCAACACGTTTACAACAAAAAGCCTCATAAATTTTATTACATTATATTATCTCTTTTTTATACTAGACTCATATAAATTTAATTTATATAAATCAATTAGCGCATTTATCTGTTGATGTACATCATAATAATCAGCAACATAATCTTGCCCTTTTTTTGAGTCTTCAACCCATAATGTATTTTCGTCAATCAACTTTAAAAGAGCATTACTAAAAGCATCAACAGAATACTTTGACACTACCGCTCCACTTTTTACAACAGTACTAACACTCCCTACATCAGTAGCCACAATAACCAATCCTGCCGCTTGGGCTTCTAGCAATACAGTCGGCAAAGCTTCAACCTTACTCGACAACAAAAAAACATGGTGAGTCTTCATAGCCTCTTGCACAACTATACTCGACTGGCTTCCTAAAAAACGAACTTGAGAACTTATCCCTAAACGCACAACTAAATCTTCAAGCGCCTTACGCTCTGGACCTTCTCCTATTAAAGTATACTCCAAAATATAATCAGGCAACTGTGCTTGCACTAATGCAACAGCTTCTAGCGCAATATGTAACGCCTTTTCTGGCACCAATCGTGCAACACTCAACAACCGTATAGTAGTACCATCTAAAACATTTGGTCGAGGACGTTTAAAAGCCTCTGTATCTATACCATTGGGTAAATCAATAACCTTAGAGGCTGCCAATCCAAAATCAAGTAAATGCTGCTTATTGTAATTAGAAATGGAAACAATCCCATCTGCTGCAGCAAATAAACGCTTATAAACCCCTCCGCCTTTAGCAATACCCAATCGTATGTCATAACCATGAAAGGTAGTATAAAGCCGTATATCCAACCCTGTAGCTTTTATAGAACTAGCCATAACACCATTATCTCCAAAATGAGCGTGTATAATAGAGACCTTTTTACGAACTATAAAATGAACCCTAAACAACAACCGTAAAGACCAAGCCTCTGCTTTAAACTTAAACACATTTAAGGCATTAAAGTAAGCCTTACGTTGAGGAGATAACAACCCATTAAAAAAAACACCAACACCTTTAACATAGCGTTTAAACCGTTGTGGCTCATAATAAGCATCTACATCTACAATACAAGTATCTAAATGGTAAGTGTCTAACCCCTCTAAAGCTTTAAAGGCGTCCTCATTAAATTGCCCATCCTTAGTATGAATCAAAACATCAAAACCAGAGTCAATTAAACCAACCACATGGTCACGCACAAACGTTTCTGATATTGCAGGGAAAGTTTTTACCCAAATTAACACGGTCATAACACAACTTCTTTAGGCCTATAACCTATTAAACTCTTTACACTAACTATAATTGACGTTTTAAAACCTAACGAAACAACACCATCAAAATGACACTGCCAATAATACATCAAATGCTTTAGTCCAAAACGCTTAGGGTGCAATAACAACTGCTTAACCTGTTTATGCTCTAATCGTTTTAAATAATAACGTAAACCCTCCGCTTCAAACGCACCCAACGCAACATTGCGCTCTAGTAACAAAGCCACCAAAGCCCTAAACCTATCAACCTCAGCATAGCTCAAATAAGCACCTGTAAAAACCTTTGTCAACAATACGCCATACGTCGCTTTTACAGTCGACAATAAATCACTCAATATTAAAATTCTGGAGTCAACCTTACTAGCAAGTTGACGAGCGCGTCGCGTGTTAGAGACCTGGGCATCATGAACACGATAGTACAATAGCACAGTATCTAAATTAGCCAACTGCCCCACACGACTCAAGGCTATCCACAAATCATAATCCTCAGCAGGCTCTTTTGCAACAGCATACTGTAACCCATGGGCTCTCAACACCGAAGTTCTAAGCATAACCGTAGGATGGGCAAAACAAGTCTGTTCCAAAAGCCGTAACCGTATAGCCTCATGAGTAGTTGGAAACGTAACAACCTGAGAGGTGTCCATAATTTGATAAGCGGTGCCACAAGCAACAACTTCTGGATGAGCATCCATAAAAGCCACTTGCTGCGCTAAACGCTCAGGCAATGCAATATCATCAGCATCCATTCGGGCAATATAAACACCTTTAGCCATACTCAAACCACGGTTTAAACTATGAGTGTAACCAGTATTTTCAGGTTTTACTATTAAGTGAATACGCGAATCATCAAAACCCTCTATTATAGAAACCGTAGCATCAGTAGAGGCATCGTCAATAACCAACAACTCAAAATCACTAAAAGTTTGTTGCAATAAACTCTCTAAAGTAGCTGCAATAAATGCCTCACAGTTATAAACAGGCATTAATACAGTTATTAAAGGAGATACAATCATACGGTTCACTTTCTGATTATTGACAAACTTAAATAATTATGTGCTTTTTACAGGTTTAAATCGTTTTTTATAATTTAAAACAGGAAGCTCTATAATATGATATGACAAAACTGCTGTTACAAATACTAAAATAATATTAAATGGAAACTTCTGAATCCATAAATCACCTCCAGGTCCAGTTCTTAAAAACAAACCTTGGTAAACATAAAGACCGTAAGAAATTTTACCTACGTAAGAAAAAAGACGAAATTCCAAAAAGCGAACAATTAAACTTTCCTGATTAAAATAAATCCATAATAAAATTAAACTAACAGCTATAGGCTGTAAGGTCTCAATAATCACAAAACTTAAACCATCAAATAAAAGCTGCGCAAAAAACAATAGTAAAAACAATAATAAAAATCGAACATCTACTATCTTTTTAAGATAAGTGCCTTTATAAAACAACGCTATTGCAGTAAGTGAACCAACCATTATAGGTAAACAGGCAGGTATAAACCAACGATTAGGAAAAAAGTGGTCAAACAAATAATAAGGAGTGTCTTTATAATAAATAGGTGCTTTATATAATAGCTTTACACCTATACAAATCAAAATGAGTAATACTGAAAATAATACTACCCAACGTATTTTCCTAAAAACAGATAATATAAATGGCCATATAATATAAAACTGCTCTTCAACAGCCAAAGACCATGTATGTCCTAACTCTCCAACATACTCTGAAACTGGCACAAAATTATAAACGTAAAAAAAAGAAAGCAAAACAGCCAAATAACGCTCTGGCAAATAATTAAAATGCATTAACAACAAAACACCAGCATAAAACAACAACAAGGGAGGTAACAACCTTAAAAATCGTCTGGCAAAAAAAGAAGCAAATTGTATGCGTCCAAAGCTACGTTTCTCATGCAATAAGAGTAAAGTAATAAGAAAACCACTAATTGTAAAAAATATCATAACACCAGTTGAACCAGATATAAGATTAAAATTAGTTTTTAAAAAAGAAGCACTAGGCAGCTGAGTATACATACCTAAATGAGTAAGCAGTACAAACAATATAGATATAGCTCTTAAGCCGTCAAATCCTTTAATATACTTCATACACACCCTGACATAATCTCAACATCTACTTAAATCCTCTATTTTCAACTTATTATGTGTAGAATTTATTTCTAAAGCGCTAACTTGATGTTCTATAAGCCTTCTAAACAAATTATAAACGAATTTGTTCCTTTGCCCATAAACAATTAGCCCTTGTATCATATATGTTTTCACATACTTAAAAACAGAGACTTGATTAAAAAGTCGCTTTTTAAAGAGCATTTTAATAGGCAAAAACTTAAACCCTCTAATAATAGGTTTTTGAACACACCAAATCAAAACAAAAACATGATAACTACTCAAAACCGGCTTTGATGTTGAAAACATACTTCTCTTAAGCTGAACGCCTATTGAAGACACCATGTAACATAGACTAATGTAATAAGACTTTGTTCTGTACAAACTCCCTATATGACCTTCAGTAGTGTGTCTTACAAAATTATCAGGCGCTCCAGTCATAATCTCCACTTTAGCATCCATTATTAAACTTCTAACATGTATATCCCAATCCTGCCATGCAACTAATTGTTCATTCCAACCACCTACTTTTAATAAAAAATCACGAGACCATAATACAGCATTGGTACACCAAGGCATATCAGTATTAAAATAACGAATTAATAAGGCTTCATTTGATGATGTCTCAGCCATTCTATTCCAAACCAAATCCATATCACCTATACGCTCTTTAAAAGCCATAGAGTGACTCACCACCATATCATTCTGTTTCCGCTGCATTACTTCAAGACGTTTTTCCAAAGCTGTTGAATGCAATAAATCATCAGAGTCTAAAAAAACAATATACGTCCCAACACCCAATTCCAAACCATAATTTCTACAGGCATTAGCGCCTTTAGGCTTACTACTCGGGCGTTTATAAAATTTAAACCGTGTATCACGTTCACAATACCTTTGCACTACAGCTTCACTATCATCTGTACTACCATCATCTACAACTAAACATTCCCAGTCTTTAAAAGTCTGCCCTATAACACTATCTATCGTATAATGAATTAAACTCGATCTATTAAATACAGGTATAATAACGGAAATAGTCGGTTTTTGCTTCATTTTAAATTTTCCAATCAAATCCTGCTTTCATTAAGTCAATTTCTGTTTTAATAGTTTGACTTGAAAGACTTTCAAGATTAACTTTATCTTGCGGCTTAACGGCATTCATTTTTACTACTTTTAAATCGTTTGGCATTAAACCCAAAAACTTTTGGAGCTCATAGATTGATCCTCCTATAGTTTCTAATTCTAAATACATAGTTCTATCATCAGAAATATTCTTCAATTCTGCATTAATAGTCTCGTTTATATAAAAATAATACCAAACACATTTTTGAATATTGGTTAACTTACTCCATTCCTCACTAGTAAAAGCTCCTACTTTATCACCTTGCAATCTAAACTTAGCCCACTCATGATTATTAAACTTTTCAAACTCTTCATCCTGATACCAATTTCTAGCAACCATTGATGAAATACAAGGCTCAGGTTGTCTAACCAAATGTATAAATTTTGATTTTGTAAAAAACGTTGCTAAGAATGGTATTAAATTCCATAAACGTTGATCTGAATGAACTATTAGTTGGTTTGATTGAGCACTCCATACTTTAGTTTCAAAAATAGCCAAAAGCTCAACCATAAGCTTCTGATTGTTAAAATCATAAGCTAATTGCGTACTAAGTCTTATCAACTGTATGATATCTTCATGAAACGCCTTACAAGCAGGATGCTGATTCAATATATTTGTAATGGACATAGAACCACTTCTACCGGTACTTAAAACAAAAACAATGGGCTTATCCTTAAAATCTTTATATGTTGGCAGAAAATCTTTTAAATTTTCTTTACTTAATAAATCTCCATTAACACCACCATATGCTTTTTTGAGATTTAATAATTTATAATGGTCAACATCCCTTAGTTTAATAGTTTGGGCTAATGCAGGACCAACAACCTCATAAGGTTTTACATCTCTATTAACCACAGTACCTAATCCAATTATAGCACCTTCGCCAATTGTTACTCCTGGCATTATAGAAACATTCATACCTACCCATACATTATCTCCAATTATTACGGGTTTATAATTACTTGTGTGGTCATAAGGTAAAGCTACCCCTTCATAATTATGATTTTCAGTATACAGAGTTACATTTCTAGAAATATGTGTATTGTGCCCTATAATTAATCCACCATCGGTTTTGGCGTAAAAATTATCTCCTATATGTACATTATTTCCAATAATGACTTTTTTAGGTTTTGAAATGTATAAATTAGTGCCATTGTACTTAAAACCATAACCAACACTCTTTATCTCTGTTATTATCCCACTTATTTTATTTTCAGACTCCTTATAGGTTCTAGTTTTTATATAGGCATATAACCAATCTAGTTTTTGGTGTATTTTTTTTCTTATAATTTTTTTTAAACTCATATCCATTTATAATCAATATAAAATGCTTTTTTATGCCCAGGCAATTTACCTGTTCCATAAAAATCTCCACTTTCTACAGTTAGGACTCCTGCTTCTTTCACGTTTTGTATCATTACAGATTTATCATGAACTGCTAAATTATAATAATAAGAACCGGCACTTAATGGCCACTTTTCAATTATTAAAGTTGCCTCTCCAAAGCCACTATCAAAGAGTTTATCTACTACATCACTTCTACAAGAAAATTTAAAATTATCAAACATATCAAAAAATCCTATCGAAATTGATAAACTTCTGAAATCTGGATTTTTGTATTTTATTTTTATCTTAACTTTTGAACCAACTATAATTGATTTAGCTTCTATGTCATTTGAATTATAAAACTCTAAACTTTCAATTCCAACTATACAATTTTCATTCAAGTAATTAGACTCTGTTGACTTTATATTATTAAGATAATTATTTATACCGTCTTCTACATTTCCTGTAAATGCAACCTTTCCTTCTCTCAACACAATTAATCTATTACATAAACTTTGAATAGCTCCCATATCATGACTCACAAACAAAACAGTACGGCCTTCACCTTTACTAATATCTTGCATCTTGCCTATAGCCTTTTTTTGAAACTCGGCATCACCAACTGCTAACACCTCATCAATTACTAAAATATCAGGCTCTAAAAAAGCAGCAACAGCAAAAGCTAAACGCACACGCATACCACTACTATAACGCTTTACGGGCGTATCCACATAACGCTCACAACCACTAAAAGCAATAATCTCATCCTCTTTATGGCGTATTTCCGCTTTGGTCATACCCAATATAGCACCATTCAAATAGATGTTCTCTCGTCCAGTCAACTCTGGGTGAAACCCAGTACCAACCTCTAGCAAACTCGCAATACGACCTCGGGTTTTGATTTCACCAGTCGTGGGTGCAGTAACACGGCTTAAAATTTTAAGCAACGTACTCTTTCCGGCTCCATTCTTTCCTATAATACCTAGTACCTCACCTTGTGCAACCTCAAAATTAATATCCTGTAAAGCCCACACATAGTTACTAGCACCTGTGGTACTCCTATCATTAACCTCTCCTATCTTCAAAAACGGATCCTCCTTACCACGCATCCTATACCAAAAACGCTTAAGGTCATCACCCAAAGTACCCGTACCAATCAATCCCAATCGATACTGCTTACTAATATGTTCTGCCTTTAATATAACCATCCCTCTTGTTTATATAAATTCTAAAAAAAACAAAAACCTCACCACTTTCCCCTAATCCCTAATTCCTAATACCTTTTCAACTTCCAACCAAACACCAACAACCAAACACTAATCCCTAATCCCTTATAATCTAAAAACCAAACCCCAACTAAACCCCATTCCTGCAACGCAGGAAAACGCTGTCGTAAGCATAGCGCACAAAAGCTTCGAAATCAGGAGCTTTGCGACGC
>NZ_JAOQHY010000059.1:0-252 GCF_025548475.1 Gaetbulibacter sp. NE
CCCGTGCAAGCGTGGTCGAGACTCCCTCGATCTCCCCGAGCGCCGCGAAGGGCTGATGGATGATGGTGGCGTCGACCTGGCCGGTTTCGAGCGCGCCGTAGGCCTTTTCGGTCGCGCCGGCGGCAAACAGCGTCACGTCGCGGTTGGGATCGATGCCTTCGGCCCGCAGCAGATACCGGGCAACCGACGCGAGGTTGCCGCTGGTGTCGGGTCCGACGCCGACCGTCTTACCCTTCAGATCCGCGAACGACT
>NZ_JAOQHY010000060.1:0-252 GCF_025548475.1 Gaetbulibacter sp. NE
AACAATTTATTCCATATTAAAAAGACTATCAACCGAGTCGTGTGTTATAAAAAATAAGTAAACCATAAAAAGCTTCTAAAAATAATGTGGGTGGTATGCAGCAAACTGTATGAAAAAAATAATATAATTTTTATTTAACAAAAAGTGCAGTTACAAAAAAAAAAAAAAAAAAAACAAAAAAAAAAAAAAAATTAATTTATAATATAATAAATTTAAAAATTTATATTATTTATATAAAAAAAAAAAAAAACA
>NZ_JAOQHY010000061.1:0-251 GCF_025548475.1 Gaetbulibacter sp. NE
TGTGCTTGAAATTGTCGACGTCGAGGAAGGCGAGCGCGAAATGGCTCTGCGCGGAGTCGCGGATCAGGTCGTTGACGCGATGCTCGATCACGCGCCGGGTCGGCAGGCCGGTCAGTTCATCGTAATAGGCCGAGCGAAACAACTGGTCCTCGAACGCCTTCTGCTCGCTGATGTCGGTCGAGGTCGAGATCAGGAGATTGCGGCCGGCGATCTGGACCGGCCGGTGCGAGGTGAGAAACACGTATTTGGCC
>NZ_JAOQHY010000062.1:0-246 GCF_025548475.1 Gaetbulibacter sp. NE
GCCGTCGCTGTCGAGCTGGCTCTTGGTCATCACCGGCTCGAATTTCGACGGCGGCGCGTCGGGATTGACGAGATCCTGGTCGCGGATCACGAGCACGCGCTCGGGCAGCCCGGCGAGCTGTGGCTCGGCGCGCTCGATGCCTTCGATGATGAGGGCGCCGGAGGCGCCGCCGAGCACCTGTGTCTTGCTGAAGCCGTGCAGATGCGGGTGATACCAATAGAGGCCGGGCGCCGCGTCGTCGGGAAT
>NZ_JAOQHY010000063.1:0-245 GCF_025548475.1 Gaetbulibacter sp. NE
AAAAAAGCGACTCTTACAAGTCGCTTTTTTTTTTTGAAAAACTCGTGGATAAAAACGACAAACAAAAATTTAAATAATAATAATTAAAACAAAAAAAATTTATTTTTTTTCATTAAAAAAAAAAAAATAACAAAAAAAAATTAATTTTAAAAATTAATTAAAAAATATTTTTATAATTTTTATTTTTTTATAAAAACCAATAATTACTTTTTTTTTTTTTTTTTTTTATTATTTAAAAAATTCCA
>NZ_JAOQHY010000064.1:0-244 GCF_025548475.1 Gaetbulibacter sp. NE
CAAAAAGTGCTTTTACTGTCGGTAGGCATTTCGCTTGCAGCGAACCGCACCCAAAACTTCGCGTCGCAAAGCTCCTGTAATCGAAGCTTTTGTGCGCTATGCTTACGACAGCGGTTTTCCTGCGTTGCAGGAATGGGGTTTAGTTGGTGTGTGGTGTTTAGTTTGTAGTGTTTGGTGTTTGGTTGTTAGTGTTTGGTTTTTGGTTTTTGGTTTTGTAGTGATGTGTGCTTGTTCATTTTTGAGG
>NZ_JAOQHY010000065.1:0-244 GCF_025548475.1 Gaetbulibacter sp. NE
GGTTGCCCTCAACGACCGGCAGCAGATGCATCGTGCCCTCGTAGTGGGTCGGCTGCGGCGCGTCCGAACTAACCTCCGCCAAAAATGGCAGCGGCTCGATGCTGGCATAGGTTAGCGAATGCTGCGTGTCCGAGTGACCGGCAAGGCGTTGCCTGACCCAGAGCCCGAGATAACAGAAGCGCCTGACCGCGCCGACCTCGTCGCCGCGTTTGTCGTCCTCGATCACGCTTTCGCTGACGCCCTC
>NZ_JAOQHY010000066.1:0-244 GCF_025548475.1 Gaetbulibacter sp. NE
GCTTGATGGTGGAGTGAGTACGGTGTGCGTGATGAAACAGGTGCTAGCCTTACTCCTTGGGCAATTTGGACAGGGGCTTGGACTGCTGAAGAAAACAGGCATGGTGATCTACTTAATAAGTATCTCTACTTGAAGGGTCGACATGAGGCAAATTGAGAAGACAATCCGGTATTGGATTGGATCAGGAATGGATCCACGTACTGAGAATAATCCTTATCCATCCAGCATCCAACTCAACGCACAG
>NZ_JAOQHY010000067.1:0-240 GCF_025548475.1 Gaetbulibacter sp. NE
GGTTGAAGATGCGTCCGAACACTCGCATGGCGACAGCGATGCCGGGGCCAAACGAAAAGCGCATCAATCAGCCAGAGCCCGCCCTTGCGCACCACCGCCGCTTGCGATGATCGCACGTCTTGCGGCCGCATCTGTTCGTCTGGCGAGATGTGGCGGACAATCCTTCTCTCATCTCTCACATTCAATGAAGCGAGAAGATACAAACCACAAAGCCATATCGCGATGAGGCCGCTTAGCAGG
>NZ_JAOQHY010000068.1:0-240 GCF_025548475.1 Gaetbulibacter sp. NE
CAAAAAAAAGCGACTTGTAAGAGTCGCGTTTTTTATTTTAGTTTTTTTTTTGGTTTTTGGTTAAAGTATAATTAACTTTGTTTATTATTAAAATATAAAAAACAGTTTTAATTTTTTGTGTTTTTTTTTTTATAGATTTAGTTTTTTACTATTCTTTTTTTGGTTATGGCTAACATTTTTTTTACACATTTATTTTTTTATTATATTTTTCTTACTCTAATAAATTTTTGTTGTTAGGTA